>JBDIAW010000001.1:0-101212 GCA_039812585.1 Actinomycetota bacterium
CCTTGAGAACATACCCTCAAGCCTTCAAAACAGTAAGAGCTCTATACTTCTACGAAAAGAGTTTAGAATAACCCTCGTGGACGACCTTATTTGAAAAAACGGTCAATTTTGATCTCGCCAATGTTCTTTTGTCCATGCAAACCAGCCCGTGGGGTGCAGAACCAGGGCCCTATGCGGCCAAATTCGCCTCCGTCAGCATCAACCCCCATGTGGGGATTCGTCTGACCGCCAACCCCACGGGAGATCTTGCCCCTTACCTCAACCTCACCATTGAGCGCGGCACCGGAGGCTCCAACGCTTCGTGCGCGGGGTTTACTGCCCAGGCCACTGTGTACAGCGGCACTTTGGCCTCCATGCCCACGACCTACACCGCCGCTGGGCCTGCAACGGAGTGGAACCCCTCCGCAGCCACCGAAACCCGCACCTACCGCATCAGTGGGTCGATCGCCGACTCCCCCGCTATCGCTGGCAAGTCAGCCAACGCCACCCTCACCTGGACCGCCCACGCAGGAGACTAGCGGCGAGGCAGAGGGAAATGTCGCAATTACACGCCTTGCAGAGCCTTCCAGGTCAAGCGAGCAACTACACCGGTGGTGGGAATGTGGTGCAACGCCTGAAATTGGCGCACAGCCGCACGATCAGAGCTGGTGAAAACCCCATCAACGCGACGGTTCAACGCAGACTCCATCACCCGCACCGCCCGCCCTCGCGACCCCACTTCAAGCACTCGGTGATTCACCGAAGCGATGCGCCGGGAGTCGGCGGCTAACTCCTGCTGTAGGCGCCCCCACGTCAGTCGGGCCACGATCCCGTAGGAGGGTAGGCCCCGATGCCGCTGGTAGGTGCGCACGACCCGGGTGGTGATGGGGCCGAAATACCCCGTGGCTACCGGCATGCGCAGCGCTTTCTGTAGCACCACCACCGCCGGGCCGTGCGCTCCCTGCTGCAGGCTAGAGGCGCTGGCAAGGCTCAGGGTCATGGAGGTTGGCGCTCGGTAGGCGTTGCGCGAGGCGGCGTAACCCCCACCCCCCACCACCCCGGACCAGAAGGAGGTCCGCCCCATCGCCCCGTCCCACGACAGGGAGATGTGCAGGTGATCACGGTGACGCAGGGTGGAGTTGCAGCCAGCCACAGTGGAGCAGGCGGGATGAAGGTAAGGCTGCCACCCAGCGGAGGCGTTGAACGCCTCCCAAATGCGATCATCCCAGATCATGTACATGATCCCTAAGCGGCGAGCCATCGCATAGCGATTACCGTGAGTATCTGCAGCAAGCACCCAGCGGGTGAACGAAGCCACGTTGGCCGCCTCTTGGGGCACCCAAGCGCGGTTACCCCAATCCAGGGCGCGACCCTCCTTGTGCTCGCTGCGCCCACCCGTCGTACACTCGCGCAACATCCCCAGAGGCAACGAATGTGGGTAGGAACTGATGAGTAACCGCATCAATGCCCTGGTCCCCGGTTTGACCGACTGAGAACAGCTGGCCGCACCGACATAAGGTGCCAAGGTCTCAATCCGCGTGGGTAATCCGGCCGGAGTAGCGGGGACGGCGACGGCTTGACTATGACTCAGTGTGAGTGCAATGACGACGGCCAGAGGGAGGGTGATCATCCGCCACAGGCGAAAACTCCGTGGTTGACCAAAGCTGCCAAAGACTGAGGTGCTGGGCATAGAGACTCCTGGCGATCATTCAGTGATGGTGACGCAGGGTAAGGGAGTGGCAGGCTGAGCAGACCCTACACACCAACCGCCGTGATCGCACCGGCCATAATGGGCACTTGTCAAGCTTTGACCCAGCCGTGGGGCAAGTCAGGGCCAGGACTGACCAATCCCAGGCCAACCGCACCAAGGAGATCTCATGCCTAGTGACCCCAACCCCACCCAGCACGTGGTGATCCTCGCCGCTGGGCTGGGAACCCGCCTGGGCTGCCTTCCGCTACCCAAAGCCCTGACTGTGCTGGAGGATGGGCACAGCATCATGGCCCAACAACTGGCCAACATCACCGCAGGCCTTGGCGATCGCGCCCGGGTCAGCGTGGTGGTCGGGTTTAAAAAAGAGGCCATCATGGAGGCGTTTCCCCAGGTCAGCTTCGTGTATAACGAGGAGTACGACCAGACCAACACCAGTCAATCACTGCTCAAAGCACTGCGGGCCAGCCCCAGCGGAGGGGTGCTCTGGCTCAACGGAGACGTGGTGTTCTCTCCGGCGGTGCTGGAGCGCCTGGCGCCACTGATAGCCTCCGGTCAGTCGCTGGTCACCGTCAACACCTCCAGTGTGGGCGAGGAGGAGGTCAAGTACACGTGCAGCGGCGAGGGGGTCATTGCCGAGCTGTCCAAACAGGTCGCCACCGAACTGGCTCAGGGTGAAGCAGTCGGTATCAACTATGTCAGCGCCGCCGACAAGCCAGCTTTGATCCAGCAGCTGGCCAGCATCGATCCTCACGACTATTTTGAGCGTGGTATCGAGCTGACCATTGCCACGGACGGGTGCCGGTGGCAGCCGGTGGACATTAGCGACCTCTACGCCGTCGAGGTCGACTTCCCCGAGGATTTGGCGCGAGCCAACGCGGCACTACCGGGCTTCGAGTCCTCAGAGCCCCGTTCCCACGGGCTGGGCAGGGGGAAGTAGCGCTGCAAGGTGGCAGCCAACAGTGGCGCGCGGGCGGCGCGCAGCTGCGGCGGGGTGTCAACCTCGTTGAGGCAGGCCACCTGCCACGCATCGCAGCTTCCCCTGCGAGACAGCAATTGTTGCAGGCGGCGGGGCGCGGCGGGGCTGGCCAGATCAACGTAGAAGTGGCGCAGGTTGGCCGGCGCAGCCATCCCCCAGGAGTAGGCGGCGTAGGCGGCCAGACAGGCCGCCACCGAAACATCGGTAGGGCTGCGAAACCGGGAGGCACTGACCTGGGTCAACAGCTGCGGCAACTCCTGCTCCAGCCGTTGCACCGCGCTGCGTCGCTGCGGGTGAGGAGTATGCAGCATCTTGGCCGTGATCTCCCGGCCGGTGAGGTGGCGCATCGCCTGGCGGTTGTTCTTTGCCGCCGCCATAATCGGCAGGTCCTCAGGGGTGGGCTGCGCCAAGTCGATGCTGAGCGGGGCGGGAAAGAACTTAGCCACTCCATTGCCGTGAAAGTAGTCACCCGGAAAGGCCGGAGCAGTCCAAAACAGGTCGTCATTGAGGTAAAGGTAATGCTCAGCCAACCCGTCAATATGGTGCAGATTGGCCTCAATCGCATGGGAGTTGAACACCGGCAGCACCTCGGGGTCGGAGAAAATCTCCCGGTGATCGACCACGGTGAGGCGGGAGTCCTCCACGAGCCACTCGGGACGCTGAGCGTCAGTCACCAGCCAAATGTGGCGCACCCAGCCGGCGTAGGTGGCTAACGAGCGCAAGCTGTAACGCAGCTCGTCGTGGTTGGCAAACCGCGCCGCGTGAGTGGCGCTGGGATGGGTAGCTGTCTCGAGGTTTGCCTCGCGCAACGCCTGATCGCGACGGGCCACCCACTGTGGATCGGTGTCATCCACCCAGGTGTACACCACGTCGATCGGTTCGGTCATCTCGAACACGTGCGGATGCTGCTGGACTCGCAGCGTGCCGCTGCGAAGGAGAGTCTGCGGCAGGTCTGGAGCCCACGCCGAACTGCCACCGGGGGGCAGCAGGTTGCCCGCAGCGATGCGGCCTCCGTCCTGACGTGGCTGACCCTGCGGACCCGCCGGCTGCCACAGCAGGATGCGACAGCCCTCCAGCGGCCCGGCCATCACCTGGCCGGTCGGCGCGCATACGGCGCGAAAGGCCTGCACCGCACTGCTTTGCCGGCGCACTACCCACCCTTGGTGGGGGTCCAGCGCGGCAGTCAGGGCCGTGAGCAGCCGGCCAGCATCGGCGGCACTGGCCACCAGCGGGCGAAATCCCCGCGGGGGGGGTGGTCCTGCCGCACGCGCCCAAGCCAGACCGGCAGCATCCAGAGCAGCGGTCACCGCCTGCTCCACCTGGGCGTGATGGGCGTGCACATCGAAGCGGGACACCTGCTGGGCCCGGCGAGCCAGGTGGAGCTCCCGGCGATGCCCACGCCCAGCCTGCACCTGGGCCAGGGCAGCACGCAGAGGCTCCGCCAGCTGCGCTGCACCGGGGATGGTGTGGATCAGGCGGCGTGCCACCTGCCGCAATCTCACAGCTTCCCCCTTCTGCCTGCGGTGCCGCACTAGACGATAGGTAGGCGACCGGCGCGGGCCATGCGCACCACCGTATGCCACGACATGGGGTGCCGCCCTCCGGGGTTGCGCCGCCATCCCTCGACCCAGCCGGTGAACCAGGCACGCAGGGCTGCTGGTTTGCGATACCACCGTGCCACTTGCACCACAGTCCAAGAGCCCACGTAGAGCGGCATCAGCATGGCCGGAAGGTTACGGCGGGCCAACCAGACCCGGTTGCGGGCGTTGAGGCGGTAGTACTGGCTGTGCCGTGTCTGCTGGATGACCGGGTGGTGTGCCTCCAACCCGGCGTCATACCAGGCGCGATACCCGGCATCCCAGACCCTCCAGGCCATCTCGATACCCTCGTGTGCGTAGAAAAACGGCTCGGCCCAGCCTCCGACTGCGTCGAAAACGGCGCGAGGCATCACCACCGCACCTTCCCAGCAGGAGAAGATGTCGCCGGACACATCGGCCTCTTTGTGCATCTTGGGGATCCATTGGCGGCTGGTACGCCCATCAGCAGGATCGACCACCCGCGGCTGCAGCAGACCAATATCGGGCCTAGCGCGCAGCATGGCACACGCCTGGGCCAGGAAGTAGGGGTCATCCACGCTGGCGTCATCGTCAAGGAAGAACAGGAACTCCCCCTGCACCCGACCCACGCCCCGATTGCGCCCCGCTGGGATACCCACATTGGTGGGCACATGCTCGGTGCGTATTCCCGATGGCAGAGCCGGGTTGGTCATCGCGGGGTCCCACCCATTGCCGACAACCACCACCGTGGTCTGGACCCCCCGCTGCGCCAGTACCCCCTCCAGGGCGCGCTGCAACTCCTGCTCGCGCTGACCTTGGGTGAGCAGCACCACTCCCACCGTGATAGCAGTTGCGGAGCTAGTCGTTGTTGGGGGCATCAGGCACGCACCCGGCTGCTGGCCATGATGGCGACGAAGTGGCCTACCACGGCCAGCACCGACAGTGGCAGCAGTATCACCACCAGCCAGCGCGTGGCCTCCACCTGGCCGACCCACAGACCGACCACGCTGGCGGCCAGGGCCAGCAGCGACATCTCCACCGAGTGGTAGAGGCGATGGAAGGGGAGGTAGCGGGCTAGGCCCCGCATCCGGGCCAATCCGCTGCGTTGCGGCTGGGATTCGGCTTGGGTATCGAGCAGTTTGGGCAATCCCGCACTGGCCCGGGCCGCATGCACCATGTCGTTGAGGGCCTTATTCAGCACAATGGCCAGCGCCAGCAACGTGGCCAATGTCGTCCACCAGTAATCCTGCGCAGTATCGAAGGGATATCCCGCCGCCCTGATGCCCAATGCGAGAGGGATTGCCGCCTCGGTGGTGTAGTGACCCACCTTGTCCAAAAACACCCCGGAGGGGCTGAACCGGTGGCGCCAGCGCGCTACCTCCCCATCACAGCAATCGATGAGCATCTGCAGCTGGCTGAATACCATCGCTAGCACAGCGCCGGCCGGTCCCGGGATCAGCAAGCTGGCGGCAATGCACCAGCCAGTAAGGATCATCACCGCAGTGACGGCATTGGGGGTCATGCGTCGGCTGCGCAGCAGTTGCATGGTGAGATACGGGGACAGATGGCGCAAATAGAGCGAGGCAGTCCAGTGCTCTGCGTTGCGTCGCCCCCTCACCGCCGGGGGTTGGGAAACTTCTCGCAGCTGAGCCACCGTAGCCGGGCGGGTGGGGCGGGTGGTGGGATCAGTGAAGGCGCAGCTTTCTCGAGCATCACTCATGGAACCTCCCACCAGACTCGGCGCGGAATGGCCGCAGCAACGGCGGGACAGTTGCTTACAGTCACCAAGCGCTCAGGTATAACGATCTACCCTAGGTGGATTCGGGCAGCCAAGTCACCGCGTTTGGTCACAATTGAGCCGACCAGGGGGCAGCCATTCGATTGCGTTGATACCCGAGCACATAGAAGCTTGATGGCCTCACAACAAGTAGCGAAATGACCTCAGGAAGTAATCAGGGGAAGACTACTCGCATTGTCTAGCTCTTGATACATCGTTTCCCCAGACGCTTTCTCACCGATCGCCGTCTGTGGGCGAGCTTACTTTTTCCAGCTAAAAAATGATTCGTTGCAGGCCCTGGTCGGCCAAGTTCTTCGATAGCTGCCGTTACCCGTTCACAGCAGAGGCCGTCTTTTCGAGGGAAAGTCCGTTCAATGCGTTCCCCGTAGGGATAAGGTGCCAAGCTGCCTTCATGCTGGCTATTAAGTATGCGGCTTATCTCATCAATAGCCTGGTCTACAGTTTGAACCACGGGTCCGAACCCGTCACGCTCGTAGTCAAAATACCCCATTCTCCCAGAATGACCTCCGTGGAAAACTAGATTTTGGTCAAATTGGTAAAAAACAGCAGGTGTCCCGCAGTACCCAGCATCAAAAAAGATCGATGAATAATCGGTGATGAGGAGACGAGAATGCGCAATAATTTTTTGGACATCTTGGTCATATGTTAGGATCTCAATATAGGGAGGGAGATTCACTAATGAGAGGGCTGACTGCAGATTAGGATGCAAAAGAAATGCTAGTTTGAGGTTGTGATGCATGGCTCTTTCCCTCAATTGAGCATTGCTAATCAGTTGCATCCATGAAGTGAAAAATTCTGTTTGTAAGAAATCTTCTCCTACATACGTTTTTTGCGTTCCGGGTATCGGCACTGAAGTAAGCCAATGCCTCCAGGTAGGCGCGATAAGAATAATATCTTTATCGTGGTAACTGGTTTTTTCAGTCATACGCGTTAGACGATCAAAACGCGGGAGGCCAGTAAGTTTAACTTCTTTGGGAGTCAGAGCATAGGAAGTACCGTCGGCAACTACAGATTGATACTCGTCTTCAGTACTGGTAATAAACAAAGAAATTTTCTTGCTATTAAGCCATAAAGAAAGGTCCCGACATAAGACTCCATGCTGAAGAAAAATAAAGTTCCACGTTGCCGGTCTTAACCATTTGATAGCTTCTGGTGAATACGACGGTAAGTCAGCATGAGACGAAATCAAATTATCTGCATGCATCATAAGAATCTTCCATTCTAATGACCCATAGTCGACTACATGATCTTCACCTCTTGAACGTAAACGATTCCATGCTGCCGTATCCTTTTGCACAACAAACCACGCATTAACATCTGGACGATTTTCTCTCAGATAGAGAAATAATGCTTCGGCATTATCATTACCGTCATGTACCTTGTCAATGAGCACCCAAGCGTTGGCATATTGCAGTCTCGACGCCTCCCGGGCTGCAAGCAAGTGCACGAGATGTTTTGAAGGACGTAATTTTTTTCGATTATCGTAGTTCTTTTTTACAAACGTGTAGGCGTGACGCATCAAATACTGATTCGGCCTATTTTCCACTCGATTTCTTATACGCTGTGATTGAGTTTTGAACCATCGAGGTAGATAGCGTCCACGCTTGGCGAACATGTTAGTTATATCTTGTCGGGTAGCTATAAGCCGCAGCGGGCCAAAAAAGCCACGTGCCAGTTCGGCGCGCTTGCCATTGATCTCGACGCGTAGAGATTGTCCTAGCGGAATCCAAGATATTTCTTCGTTGAGTAATACATGTTCAAAATAGGTAAGAGCACATATTTTCCGTTCCACAGGTTCTATGCGTTGATTATCCCGAAAATAAGTAATGTCGGGAACTTCACCAATAAACCGACATATTATTTTAATTTGGTCATTGACGTGGTCGCGTTGGGCCAAAACCACTCTAGGAGATACCCAAGATTCTTCTTTCAAACCATGCAACCAAATATCACGCCAATGAGACGGTATGTGGCGTACATCAAATGCTTCAATAACCTCATCATCGAGATATGAGCGAATACATCTAAGGTGATCTATAAATTGGACCGCTACATCCCCAACAGCTGCTGTCAAAGAGCTAAAAGCCTGTTCTTCGGATTGAAAGTACCAAGAAATTTCATATAAAATTAGATTCTGTACCCAATCGGGTGCACGCCCATACTTTTCACTGGACAAGCGAAGTGCTTCAAGGTATCCATATTCTAAAACATTAGTATATCGGCGTGGATCGGCGACGCTAGTCTGCAGAGTAGAACTTACATCTCCTCGTTTTCGATAGATATACCGAGCAGACTTCATAAAACCTATGGTAGGACTGTCACTTCCCAAAAGATACTGCACACAAAAAATACCGTCTTCAAAATGAGGGCGTACTCTTTCATCAAATTTTAACTGCAATTGCTTAATGAGATCATGGCGGAAGAAAGCAATAGCAGCACTGCTATTCAGATAACGAGGAGAAACATCTAAGTTGACTAGCACATCGCCATCGGAATACATCCACTTAAGAGGGTGACCATCTTGTAAACGTCCAAGTTTTTCTTGGTAGAAGATTCTGTTGGTACTCACTAACATGACTTCGGGGTGTTCGTGGATAAATCCCCCCACCCTGGCGAAATAGTTGGAGGGAACGGTATCGTCGGGATCAATGAAGTTCACCCACTTGCCCTTCGCCACGGTCAGCCCATAATTGCGGGCTGCTCCTTGGCCGGCGTTTTCTTGAGTGAGGACGGTCACGTGGGAATTACGGGCCTCCCATTCTCGCAGCAGGTCTAACGACTGGTCGGTGCTGCCATCATCCACCATAATGATCTGAATGGGCGGGTCGTTAAAGGTTTGTGCGTCCAGTGAGGCTATAAAATCAGGCAAATAGCGGGCCACGTTATACACAGCACTGACCACCGTAAACATGGGCCTGTTTGGTTCATCATGTGTGGTCATCTCACCGGACGTGTTCACCGATCCCCCTTGGATGGAACTTCTGGCGACCCCATTCGGCCACCAACAGCTGTACCTGACCGTATCAAGATCTAGCTAATGGGGAGGAGAGGTTGGTAGGCCGGCCTGAGTCTTGCTCACAGTTACTCAGCGTCGTCCTGAAAAGGGCGTACATGGACCGGGTTGCGGCATGCTGCGGAGGCTTTGGTGGCCCACGCCAACGCAGCATCGTGGTGAGCAACCCGCACCACCCAGAAACCCCCGAGGTGCTCACGATCACCGTCGGCAGTGTGGCTGGTAATCGTCACCTCTTCGTGAGTGGCGTCGACCACCTCTTCGGTGTCAATAGTTTTCAGTCCCCCTGCGTAGACCCAAGCCCCGTTTTGTTTGAGCAAAGCGTTGAAAACCTCCACCGCAGCAAAGATTTCCTGCCTGTCCTGCTCGTCAGGAAGGGGTGTACCGGGGATGGTATGCACAGCAAGTAGGTAATGCAGCATGTGGGCTCCTCCACGAACAAGGGCGACCAGTGGCACCATAGGCCAGTGGCATTAAGAACAAACCATGTCACTATCACCGGTACCGCCTGGCCAGCGCAGCTACACCTGGCAAACATTTGGCAATACGTGGCGCTCGCCGAATGATCTGCTTCTGGCAGGGTACGCCACGGAAAATGGCCGGACATCGTGAAAGTCTCCACCCACCAAGGGGACTGTGGATGAAGAAAAAAATTGGCCACACCCTGTGAATAAGCCACCAACATCCAGCGCCGCCAGTAGCGTAAGGATCACTTCAGTCCCAGCACATCCGAGATCTTCACCGAGGAGAACGCCGTGAAACGTTTCTATATGGTCCTAGCAGCAGCACTTGCAGTGCTGGCAGGAGCCTGGTCAGCGGGGGTGTTCACTACCCCAGCTGCCGCCTCAGCAGGACCGACTCCGGCCGGGCTGACAACCTCCACCCCTGCCGACAACCAGGGACAGCGTCACGCTCCCGCCCCTGTGCGCTATGTCGCGCTGGGTGACTCCTATACAGCAGCTCCATTGGTGCCAACAACCGATCCAGCTGGCGGGTGTTACCGCTCCAGCAACAACTACCCCCACTTGGTGGCCTCCAGCCTTAATCCGACCAGCTTTACCGACGTGTCCTGCTCTGGTGCCACCACCAACGACGCCTTTATCCCCCAGCGGTCAGGCTTAGCTGCGCAGATTGATGCGATCACCGCAGACACCACACTGGTCACCATTGGGTTGGGCGGCAACGACGAGGGGCTCTTCACCAATTTGCTGACCACCTGCGCCACTTTGGCCTTTTTTGACCCCGCCGGGCAACCCTGCACTGACTATTTCACCAGCCTGGGGACGGATAACCCGAAGAACATCACCGCTCGTACCACCGAGCGTGTCCGGGCCGTTGTGCAGGCCGTAAGCGCCAAAGCTCCCCAAGCCCGCATTCTGGTCGTGGGATATCCCGTTTTGGTCCCTCGCTCCGGTACCTGTGAGAACCTCCCCATGGCTACGGGTGATTACCCCTACATGCGTCAAGTGAACGAAAGTCTCAGCAAAGCTTTGAAAAGTGGGGCTCATCGCGGTGGAGCGCACTTTATCGACGTTGCGAAGGCTTCCCGAGGGCATGACATCTGCTCCAGTGATCCGTGGATCAACGGGCCTTTGGATGACCCTCAGCGGGCCAGCGCCTTCCACCCCTTTGCCTCCGAGCAGCGGGCTGTGGCAGACATGATCCTGCGGGAAGTTCGGCACTAAATAAGTGAGGGTTGCGTTGTCCGCTGAGCAGCGGCTTCTAGACTGCGGACAACGCAACCCACAACCTTCAAACTGCACAGCCGCTAGACACCTTTGACCGTCTCACCGACTTATCGGTGAGCGCTTGCCTCTTGGAGATAGCGGGCCAGCACCACCGCCTGATTGGTTTTCGCTGCACGAGCCCCATAAACCAGGGTGACAACCTTGTATTCACGCAGGAGAACCAAGATCTCCTCCACAGCCGGGTTGGTCTCCAACTCTTGACGGTAACGCTGAGAGAACTCTTCGAAGCGCTCCGTTTTATGATTGAACCATTGGCGCAACTCGGTTGAAGGTGCAACGTCCTTCTTCCACACACTGACCTTTGCATCGCGTTTTTTTACGCCACGCGGCCAGAGGCGATCTACCAAGATTCGCACCCCATCATCGTCAGTAGGGGTATCACGCACCCGTTTGACTCGAAGAACCGTCATCGACCTTGATCACTTTCTTTCCTGGGTGTGGTAACCCGCCTTCACCATTGGGTTCATCCTAAAGCCCTGATCTGCCTGATGAGGAAATCTTGACAAAACAACACCCCTATCGCCTCAGGGTTTAATAGACCGTACGTACCTTACGAGATGTGCGCTGTAGGCAACGAGAAAGGAAGCAATGGAAATCGGCAGCTGGAGTAGAACCGTGGCAATAACTTTACTGGGGATGGTCCTGTTGGGAGCCTGCAACGCCAGCTCTAGCCAAGAATCATCCCCGTCGACCACTACCTCCTCAGTGCTGCCAACTAACCCCAGCACCCCCAGCGCATCGGGTGTGGCCCTCGCCGCGGCAAGGCAGGGGGAAGCCGTCGATCCTGCCTCGTTTGCGCAGGCTCTCCGTGAAGGTCTCAACCTCATCTCCACCATGAAAGTCAGCACACAAGGTCGAGTAGCCCAGATGCAAGCCTCCTCCACTGCGGTTATTGATCAGAGCAATCCCCAGGCTGTTGGTGTGAGAAACGAAGTGGTCATTGCCGGATTAGGCACTTTTACCGTGATATCCATCGGTGATCAGCTCTATATCCGCACCCCCCAGTCAGCGGGGAAGTACTACAGCACCACCACTGCAACAGCAGCCGATATGTTCAACAACCCCGCCTTAGCCAGCCTGCTTAACCCGCAACGGCTCAACCACCAGCTATCCACGGCGATCCGCCACGTGAGCTATGAGGCAGAGCAACCCCTAGAGGGCATTGCGGCGAAGCGTTACCAAGCCCAACTCGATAGTGCTGGCGTGGCCACGATAGTGGCGGCATCAGGCACAGTGACCCAACCACAAGCCCAGTTCTGGTTGGATTCCCAGCACAGACTGGTCAAAAGCATCCTCACCTTCACGACCGCAGGTCAGCAGATCTCCACCACGTCAACGTTGGGGCAGTTCAACCAGCCCGTCACCGTGACCCGACCTCCCGCCGACCAAACCATGCCCCTTCCCCAACCCGCAGGCTCATCAGGGGTGGGGCTAGACAGCCAGGCGGGGTGATGGCTTACCGTAGAGGCCATATCTGGCTATGCGAAAACTTTGCTGCTGCGCGCCTGCTTGTACCGGTTGACCTGGGTTGGCGTGCCGTTTTTTGGGGTCTATGCCCTCTACATCCGTGATCAAGGGATCAGTGCCGGACAGTTTGCTCTGCTGCTCATCGTGGCCTCCGCTACGGGGTTTGCCTGGGAGGTTCCCTCCGGGGTCTTAGCCGATCGCCTCGACCGACGAGTGGTGCTGCATGTGAGCAGCGTGGCCTTTGCGTGCATGTTTGCCTGCTGGCTGTTACTTGGAAGTTTCTGGGGCTTTGCGGTGGGGTTCTTCCTGTGGGGTGTAGCAGGAGCTCTGTGGTCAGGGACCTTCCAAGCGTTGATGTATGACAGCTTGCAGGCACGTGGCCTACAAGCTGACTATCCGAAAGTGCGCGCCTACAGCGAGACGGCAATGGCCATTGCTGCGGCGGGGGGACTGCTCAGCGCTAGCCCGCTGTATCACCTGGGCGGCTACCCGCTGGTGGGGTGGGTCAGTGCTGCCGTGGTGGGCGCTCACGTTCTGCTGGTGTTCACCCTCCCCCATGCCAGACCCGTGGGCGCTCCAGCCAGCCCCGTGGAGGTGACCACCGCACCCTCCACTCCCCTGGCGGTCACCACGCGCCTGGACCCGACGCTTGCCCCCGACGTGGTGGCCCCCGCCCCCGACTCCTACTGGGACACGCTGCGTGCCGGCATGACCCAGGTGCGGCGCACCACCGTGCTCCTACGGATGCTGGCCGTCTTCACCGGCGCCTCCGTGATCACTGGTGTGGAGGAGTTTCTGCCCCGGATCTGGAACGAAAACGTCCTGTCCACGGGCCAGGTTCCCTTGGGGTTAGGAGGGTTAGCGATCGCCGCAGCCTTAGGCAACGCGGTAGCCCCCCACGCCAGCCGCTTCTCCCCCCTGATCAGCAGCATCTACGCCGGGGCTGCGGCTGTGTTCATGGCTACCGGAGCCCTCACCCATCACGTAGTCGGGGTGGCCTTGTTGGTCATCGGTTTCGGAATGGGACTGTCACTGATGACCAGCATCGATATCCGTCTACAGACCACGATCGCCAGCCAAACCCGGGCGACTGTCACTTCGATCTTCAACCTCTGTGCCGAAATGGGCAGCATGCTCAGCTACGGGCTTTTGGGAGGGTTGACCCTGCTCACCACATTGCCCCGGGGCACAGCCGGGTTGATGGCGGTGGCCGCGCTGTTTCTGCCCGTGTTGACGTGGCGAGCAGTCTCCAGCCTGCCCCACCCTACGTCCGCACCAGCATTGGCCCAGGCCGAGGTTTCCCAGACGGGTTAGCCTCGGTAGAACCACCATCTCACCCTGGTCGAGGAGGGCACTCGTGATCTCGTCTCGTCATCTGCTGATCGGTAGTGGAGTTCTTGCCCTGACTCTGCTGTCCTTGACCGGCTGCTCAGCCAAGGACAACCCAACGCCTAGCACCACCTCTTCGACGCACACCACCCCAGCGCCTCACACCACCACCATCACCTCGACCACGCAGGTGACCACAACCGCCTCAGCCCACAACGCCGCCGACCTGGCGTTTGTCACCGGGATGATCCCCCACCATGAGCAGGCCATCACGATGGCGGAGCTAGCCACCACGAAGGCCAGCAGCCCTGAGGTGAAGCAACTCGCCGAGAAGATCAAGGCCGCTCAAGGCCCTGAAATTGCCACGATGAAGCAGTGGCTAGCCGCGTGGAGCACTCCAAGTACCATCGCTACGTCTGCATCGGGGATGGATCACACCAGCACAGCCTCCTCCCCTGCCAGCACCCACGATCACTCCATGGACGGAATGCAGTCGCAGGAGCAGATGCGCACGCTGGGAATGTCCACCGGCCTCACCTTTGACCGGTTATGGCTGCAGATGATGATCGATCATCACAAAGGAGCGCTGAGCATGGCAGCCACGCAACGCGACCAAGGTGCAAATCCTGACGCTAAGGCCTTGGCGGTGGCCATCATCACCGGTCAACAAGCGGAAATTGACCAGATGAACCAACTACTCCCCACGCTGCGTTAAGGCAATACGGCACTCGCTGGCCAGATATTTCTCTCCGTTGGCGCCTTCCATTACGATCAACGACCCGTGGGAGCAGGAAGAAGAGATGACACGGGGGCCAGAAATGCCGCCTTGGTCTATGTGGGCTTAGCACTGGAAGAGTCCCCAAACGGCAGCCAGGGTCACAGCAGGGTCAAGGTGAGTTATACGACACGCAATGGGCAGACTTACACCGTGCCCCTATCCCGTACGTGCAGCGAATGGAATCAACATGCGGCTAGTGCTCTCCTGACCACCTTGCGTCGTGCGGGACTCTCCGAGCAGTGTTGCAGCGCCTTAAAAAGCGCCCTTACTGCCACTTTCACCACTAAACCCACGCGCCAAATGATCAAGCAAGCTGGACAGAAACTCCGCGAAGGAACCAGCACTGACGAGCGGCTGAGTCATCTGGCAGGCTTGACACCCTCCAGACACGCCCCGACCCCTGGCATGCAGGCGCGCAGTCTCACGCCCCGGCATGCCCCCAAAGGAGGCAAAAGACGGTGAGATGGCCAGCCTCAGCTTCCCTTCCCGAGAGGGAAGCCCCCAGTGTCCCTTAGCCCCACCATGCGGGTGATGACCTGGAACATCTTGACTGGCGGAGTGAATGCAGACTCCACCTCGCGCCTGGAGCGGATCGAGGCTGTGTTAACGCAGGCACGCCCCGATGTGGTGGCGCTGCAGGAGGCCAACCACTTCAACGCCCGCCGCAATGCCCTGCTGCGCCGCCTGGGGCGAAGCCTGGGGCTGCGCGGTTACCTGGCTCAAGCACGCTCGGGCTACCACGTGGCCCTGTTCGTTCAACCCACGTGGACGGTGGAACAGGTGAGCACCCAAACCCGCCAGATGCATCACGCCCTGCTCCACGTACGGGTCCGGCCACCGGCAAGCCCACCGTTGGCGCTGTTCAGTTGTCACCTCAGCCCATTTGATGCGCAGACCCGCCTGCAGGAGGTGGAAGCCATCCTCGCCCGGCTCCAAAGCCTCCCCAGCGAGGTTGAGGCCCTGGTGATGGGAGACCTGAACTGCCTCGATCACCACCGGGACCACACCGACCTGGCCAACCACATGTCCGCAAGGGAGTTGGCCAGCTACCTCACCCCCCAGGGCCAACAGGACGAGCGGGTGACGCGGCGTCTGGAGCAAGCCGGGCTGGTGGACCTGGGCTGGCACTTGGAGCCTGACCCTGATGCTTTCACCGTCCCCACCAGTCTGGGCAGGCATACCAAGGAGTTCATCCGCACCCGCCTGGACTACCTGTGGGCCACTGCCGGGTTAGCCTCCCGCGCCACGCATTACCACGTGCTTCGCACCCCCGACACCGACCAGGCCAGCGACCACTACCCTCTGGTGGTCGACTTCACTGGGTGAGCAACGACAGGCTTGCCCTGGCGTCTGTCACACCTGGTCAGTCCGCATCAGGTTCGGCCAGAAGATCGACGTAAGGCGGGTGTCGTTTGATCCACATCGCAACGAAGGGGCAGATGGGGTTGACTCGATAGCGACCATGCTTCCGGACGTCATCCAGAGCGTGACGCACCAGGGTTGAGCCCACGCCCTGGCCTTCAAACTCCGGCAGGACCACAGTGTGCGTGAAGTTGATCACCCTCTCCAGCACTTCATAGTCCAGCCGTCCCACCACCTGCGAACCCTGGTGAGCTTCGTAGCGCAACTGGTAAGGATCGTGGGTCACCACAGGCTCAGTCATAGCAATCACCCTTCCGAGCGGGAGGTGAGGTTGGTGACAGCTGCGGTGGCAGAGCTGGCCAACGCACCAGCTGCCGCAACGAACGAGGCCAAACCGCCGCCCTGACCCCCGGCCCAGTCCGGGTCATGCGGGAGGGGGCCCATAGGGTCACGTTGCTGCGCCGGCGCCTGCTCGTCGGCAGGGGCTAAAGCCCGGCGTATCGATTCCTCCACCCCCAGCAGGTGATACCCCTCAGGCAGTAGTTCGGTGGTGAAGTCCATGGAGGTCGCCACCATGTCGTGGTGCAGGCTCTCGATCAACGCCTGCACGGTGGCGGAGGGAACATCGGTCAGCGCCCCGGCCAACCACCCCACCACATCGGTGGAAAGCCCCGGCACCACCACCTGGGGGCGGGTCAAATTGGCCACCGTGGCATAGAGCTCCAACAGCTGGGCGTAGGGCAGGCGATCCGGCCCTGCTACATCGGCGTAACTGCTGACCGCCGGTGCCTGCAGAGCACCCACCAAGGCGGCCACCATGTCCACCACAGCAACCGGCTGCACCTGACTGTTCATCCACCGGGGAATGGTGTGCACCGGCATCCGCTCAGCGATCTGGCGGATGATCTCAAAGCTGGTGGAGCCCGCCCCCAGGATCACTCCTGCACGCAAGGTGAGCGTGGGCACCCCACTGGAGCTCAACAGACGCTCCACCTCCAACCGGGAGCTCAGGTGAGGGGAGAGATCAGCCTCCCCCACCGCCGGGATCAGGCCGGAGAGGTACACCAGGCGCCCCACCCCAGCACCCTGGCAAGCTTGGGCCATGATGGAGGCGGCCTGGCGGTCTTTGGCAGCGAAATCCTGCGAGCTCAGGCTGTGGATCAGGTAGTACACCGCCTCCATGCCGGCCACGGCAGGAGCAACGGTGGGGGCATCCAGCACATCCATGCCCACCACCTGGCAGCGGGAGGCCCATCCATACCGCGTGGCCCGACTGGGGTCGGTGAAGGCGGCCCGCACCTCGTGTCCGGCGTCGAGCAGTCGGGGGATCAGGCGCCCCCCCACATAGCCACTGGCTCCGGTGACCAGAACCCTCATCAGCTCAGGTCCAGCTTGGCGTTATCCCCACCGGGGCGCGAGCCGGTCAGCAACGACTTGGCTACTCCCAATAGCTGCGCAGGTTTACTGGGGGAATCCCAATACTGGCCGCCGGTCAAGTCCACCCGTAACAAAGCCACGGCGGGGTCTTCAGGCTCGCACTGGAACCAGGCCTGAGCAAAAGGGTTCCACAACTGCTGTTTTTTGGCCACATCGTGCACAACCTGACCGGTCCCGCTCGCTGAAACCCAGGTATCTCCATCAACGAAGACCAGATTGACCTGGGGGTATCGGCCTAGCTGATCCAGTTTCGCAGAGTCGGCATAGGTGAGGAACCACACGGTGGAGTCCTCCCGCTGCTGCACCGCCATCGGCCGGGAGTAGAGGGTGCCCTCATCATCCCTAGTGGTCATCATGCAGGTGCGTTCGCCGTGAACGAGCCGGTGGAAGATCTCCACATCATGCTCAGGGCCTTGCGCGGGGTCAGGCTGGCTGCGGTCATCTGTCATGGGAGCTCCTTGGGGCGAGGGGGCGATCAGGTCAGGGCCAGCCTAAACCCGGGTGCTGACAAAACCACTGGCTCACAGGAGGTGGGGCAGAACATGCAGCATGATCATGCTCCAGGTGAGGTGGGTGAGGATCGGGGCCATAACTGTTCCCCGGGTCTGACGTTGCCAGCTCGCCACAGCACCCACTGCTGCCGCAGCGAGGGTCAACATGAGGTTGCCGGTCAGCAGGGTGACCATCAGGTACAGCGCGGTTGAGCCTGCCACCTGGTAGCGCTGTGGCAACGCGTTATACAGGGAGCCGCGAAAGAAAAGTTCCTCCGCGATACCCGAAAGCAGGGTGGTAGCGCTGAGCTGGAGCAACGAGCCGGATTGGGTGAAGCCCAACACGTCGTGCACCTGAGCGGCCCAGGAATCGATGCGCTGGGCCAGGAGTGCCCCAGCGAGAAAGGGCAACGCCAGCAGCACACCGGCAAGCATGGGGCAGGCAACCTGGCGGCTCCAGCACGTGACCGCCGCTTTGCAGCCCAGACCCGGCCAGCCCGACCACCACGCTCCCACGGCCCAGATCAACGCCACTCCCAACGCGGCCAGGGGAAACCACGACGAGCTGTGGTCGAGGCGCAGGCTGGCGTTAAGCCCCGCCGCACCGGCTGCCACCACCAGCGCGCAGCGCGCCAGGACCTTGCGGGGTGCCTGCTGCGCAGTGGGGTGCATCCCCCCACGCTAATGCCTTGCTGATGACCACCGGCATAGGAGCGAAGCGAGGGTTAGACCTGCTCCAACTTCTCCTTCTCACGGGCCGCTAGCCGGGCGCGGGCATCGGCCAACGCGGCCAGGCTCTCGTGGATCTGCTGGAAAGGCTTACGGTGACACTGCTGATCGAACAGCTCCCCCTCGGCCTCCATCACGCGCAAGCGCGCGTAGTACAACGTGTCCTCGGCCAAGTGCGCCATGACCACCATGCCCGTCATTAACGGGTGGTTCATGGTGATGTTTTGCCCCCGCTCGCGCCCATGCTCCAACTCGACCGCCAGGGCATAGGCGAATTCGTCCACATGTCCCAGAGTGGGCTCTCCTTGGAACTGCTTGGGCGTTTGCAGAAAGTCATTAAGCACCTCTGGCGCCGGCTTGCCATGGTTCTTCGGCTTGAGATGGCCATCGCGGATCAGCGCGGCTAGCAACCCCAGCACCTTGTCAGCCTCACCAGTGGGCACCACGTTAATCCCGAAGGAATCAGCGGGAGCAATCTCGTCCAATGTCAGTTTTCCCCAGTTGCGGCGAATCCCCAGCGAAGTGCAAAACCTGCCCACTGCTTCCAGGCTCAGGAAGTCGAATTGCACGGCTTGACCTTTGGTGAACGCGGAGATGGTACGGACCACAGAGTGAGCCAGCACATCAGCATCTGCTGCCTGCTCCACTGCCCGCTGCAGGGATAGCTCCTTGCGGGTACCGGTGGGTTTTTTCGGAGTGCTGGTTGCCATGACTCCCCCTTAAGGGTGCTTGTAGGTATCTCTTAGTGTGACAGTCTTATTCTGCGGGTGATGCAAGGCTCCAGCAGTCACGAGGTCATACTCCCCTTCTCTTGACCCCTGCTTGTCCTTTTCCTTGGCGAAAGGCCTCAGCGTGGAAACTATGACCTGCCCTCACCAGAGCAACACGACGACCTTCGCCAGCTTGCCGCAACCGTGAAATCCTCACCCTCCAGGTGGTCACCGTGGCGTGTGGTGGCGATGTTCGGCCTCACCAGCCTGGCCGCCGACCTGGTCTACGAGGGAGCCCGTTCGGTGTACGGGCCGCTGCTGGCCAGCGTGGGAGCCTCCGCTGTGGCGGTAGGAGCAGTGACCGGCCTAGGTGAAGCTGCCGCCTTGGCGCTGCGCCTGCTGTTCGGCCCTTGGGCCGACCGCACTGGGCGTTACTGGGCGCTGACCATCGCCGGCTACACCCTGACCGTGGTGTCGGTGCCGCTGCTGGCGCTCACCCCTTTCCTCGGTGCGGCGGGGTTGACGGTCGCGGCCGGGCTCATCCTGCTCGAGCGCACGGGCAAGGCAATACGCTCCCCAGCTAAGTCGGCGTTGTTGGCGCAGGTGGCCCAGCAGGTGGGCCGGGGTCGCGGCTTTGGTGTGCACAAAGCGTTGGACCAGCTGGGAGCCTTCGCCGGTCCTCTGCTGGTTGCTGCCGTTGTCGCCCTCACCGGAGCGCTGTGGACCGGGCTGGCCGTGCTTGCCCTACCCGGCATGGTCGCCGTGGTGGTGCTGTTGGCCACCCGCGCCCACGCTCCGGCCCCTCCCGCCGCCGCTGGGCCGGGCCGCTCCTGGTGGGCGCAGGTGGCTGGGGCTGACCTGCCCCGGGCGTTCTTCTGGTTCGCGGCTGCGGCAGGATTGATGACCGGTGCTCTGGTGACCTTCGGGCTGATCGGCTACCACCTGGTGGTGGCCGGATTAGCCTCCCCGGCGGTGGTGCCCGTGGTGTACTCCGCCGGGATGTTGGCCGAAGCAGTG
The DNA here is from genome assembly GCA_039812585.1 of Actinomycetota bacterium. Lineage (GTDB taxonomy): Bacteria > Actinomycetota > Actinomycetes > JBDIAW01 > JBDIAW01 > JBDIAW01. The sequence continues at coordinate 20,102 of JBDIAW010000001.1, forward strand.
GCCGCCCTGGCCGTAGGGTGGCTCTACGACCGGATAGGCCCGCGCGTGCTTTTTGTGGTGCCCGTGTTGGTGGCCCTGGTCCCCGGCCTGGCTTTGGGCGGTGCGCTGTGGGTGGTGCTGCTGGGGGTCTTGGTGTGGGGTTTGGCGTTCGGGTTGCAAGACTCCACCATCAAAGCCTTAGTTGCCGACCTGGTGGTGGCACAGCGGCGCGCCACCGCCTACGGAGTCTTCGCCGCCATCCAGGCAGCTGCGGCCCTCACCGGAGGGATCCTCGCCGGCTGGCTCTACGCACGCTGGCTGCCCGCGCTGGTGATCACCGTCGCCATCAGCCAAGTGGTTGCCGCTGCTCTGCTGGCCAAGGCCCTGCGAGAGGGCAGCCAATCTGCGGATCGTGGGAATTGAGTTTCCACATTCCCTGCCTTTTTGGGAGTTGCAGGATCGATCATCTTACCTATGGTTAAAATTAAAGCGAAAAGTAGGGAGATTCCATATAGTCATCCAAGCATTTCATCCATAAAACACTTGCTTTACGTCCCCACATTGCCTCGACTCTACTCGTGACTTTTTGGTCTGGATTAACTATAATCATTTCTTTTCTAAACTTCGAGAATTCGATTACTTCATCCATAAAAACTTTAAAATGCTGGTCACCACTAGGAAATGAGTACCCTATAAATACAATGCGATCGGATTGCTCAAGTGCAACTTTTGCCTTCCCCCAAATCGTTGCAAATGGCTGGTCATTAAATTTTTTAATCTGAGATGGTGCGATAAGTAAGGGGAGATATCTCGAGCATCTTTTGTAGGTAGTGGTTAAACTCCCGCCAACTAGTCTTCGATACCCGGTGTCATCGATAAGCAAGCCACGTGAACCATCTTCCCATTCAACATTAAACCAAGTAATACAGCCATGCAACTTTAATACCTCTACTGTAGTTTCGTCATTGCAAAAATATGAGTAATAATCTTTGCGGCTAAAGTACGGAAGGGGTCCAGAGCATTCAATCAGAGCAATGTCATCGAACTCAAATCCATAACAACACTGCCTTTTCCAGCGATAAATTGCAGGAGGTAGTGTCAGTCTGAACTTGTCAGGATGGTGCTTGTATAAATCAATATAGGGTTCTTCGTAGCATTTTATCCGAGTAGACAGCTGGGACTCTATGAGCCTTTCAAGTACGGTATCGTAATTGAAAGTAATCACTGGTTCATTCGAACGAATGATAGACTGGGCTAAACGACTCGCATTACTATCTTCGGTGATGTTTATTCTCCCAACCAATTGTCCTAAAAGATGGACTGCTTGGAGAAAGATCTGATATTCTTCTGGATTATAACCGAAGCTTGTGGGATCAGATGGCATATCTAGCCCAGTAAAAAATTTTTCTAGGTTTAAAGTTTTCCCTTTAAGTAGATCTCTATAACTAATGTTCCATTTATTGCTAATATACTGATCGAGTCCAGATCCTTCAAATTCTGGGTTTTCTTTGACCACATAATTGAAAAAATTGTCCGAAACGAATGCTTCGATGTACTGCTCATGAGGGTGTTTACGAAATGCCTTATTAAAACCAGCGCCCAGTACGTACATCTTACATCCCTGCGGCCATATCGACGAAGCGGGAGTAGTGGCCTTGGAAAGCAACGGTGATGGTGTCGGTGGGGCCGTTGCGTTGCTTGGCAACGATGAAGTCCGCCTCCCCGGCCCGGGGTGATTCTCGGTCGTAAACATCTTCGCGGTGCAGCAGAATGACCACGTCAGAGTCCTGCTCGATACTGCCCGATTCGCGCAGGTCAGAAAGCATAGGTTTCTTATCGGCGCGCTGTTCGCTGGAGCGGTTGAGTTGGGAGAGCGCCACGACGGGGACGTCAAGCTCCTTAGCCAGCAGCTTGAGCGAACGGGAGAACTCGGCAACCTCTTGTTGGCGTGATTCCACCCGCTTTCCGCTGCTCATCAACTGCAGGTAGTCGATAATCACCAGCTTGAGGTCGTGGCGCTGCTTGAGCCTGCGGCATTTGGCGCGAATCTCCATCAGCGACATGTTGGGGGAGTCGTCGATGAACAGCGGCGCGTTGGATACCTCCCCCATGCGCTTGGCCAGCTTGTTCCAGTCTTCATCGGTCATCGTGCCCGCACGCATGTGTTGCAGCGGCACTTTGGCCTCAGCCGACAGCAAACGCATAGTGATCTCATTGCGGCCCATTTCCAAGCTGAACACACAGGTAGGCAAGTTGTTTTTCACCGCAGCGCATCGGGCAATATCCAAGGCCAGGGTGGATTTACCCATCGATGGGCGGGCGGCTATAACGACCATCTGGCCCGGATGCAAACCGTTGGTCAGCTTGTCTAAGTCGGCAAAACCGGTAGGCACTCCGGTCATCGCCCCACCCCGGGAGCCGATGGCCTCCAGCTCGTCGAGCGCACCTTCCATGATGGCTGACAGGGGCTGGTAGTCCTCGCTGTTGCGTTGCTCAGTGACCGCATACATCACCGACTGGGCGGCATCCACCAGGTCGGTAGCCTCCGCCCCATCGGCGGAGTACCCCATCTGCACGATGCGGGTGCCAGCGTCCACCAGTCGGCGCAGCAGAGCCCTCTCACTGACAATGCGGGCGTAGTACTCCGCGTTGGCCGCTGTGGGCACCATGGAGATCAACGTGTGCAGATAAGCTGCGCCGCCGATGCGGTTGAGTTCTCCACGCTTGGTCAGCTCGGCACTGACGGTGATGGGGTCCGCCGGTTGGCCTCGAGCGTAAAGATCAGTGATGATCTCGAAGATCAGCTCGTGGGCTGGGATGTAAAAGTCGCTGGAGTGCGTGACCTGCACGACGTCGGCGATGGCGTCCTTACTCATCAGCATGCCACCCAGCGCGGACTGCTCCGCGCCCACATCTTGGGGCGGAGTGCGGTCATAGGAGGGGCCCTGCTGACTGGAGGTGCCACTGTCGTTGGAGTGTTGCGGCCGTTGCGGCAAAGAAGTGACCGACATGGGCTGCCTTTCCACAGGAGGTGTTGTACTGGCAGCACCACCGCAGACATGGTGCCCCTACTGCTGAGTTTTAACACCTGCCACTGACAATGGTGCTGCCCGGTGCATGGGTGAGGGCGTCACCGTAAAGGGTGGCAGCCTCTCCGACAATTCAGCCTGTGGACAAGCTGGGGGTAACGGTGGATAACCGGTGGAAAAACTACGGCGTGTTGTGCACAGCCTGGGGAAAACCCTGGGGACAGCAACGGTAAGTTTGCCAATTTTCTTTAAGCAGCAAGAGGTATTTATACACAGCCTGATGAGAAAAAATGGCTTCACCCCTGCGTGCCAATGTCAGCTATTAAGGCTTAAATACACCTGACACTGCCCGGTGAGGAGCCCTTAAAAGCCACTGGCCTGCAGAGCAGGAGCTCCACAGGCCAGTGATCCAACACTTACGCAGTTAGACCTTTTTTGCCGCACTCACCTCGATCACCAGCGAGGTGGTCACCTCGGGGTGCAGGCGCACACTCACCTCGTGGCGCCCGAGCGTTTTAATGTGATCTGGCAGTATGACTTGGCGTTTGTCGATGGCGGCCCCCAAGGTGTCATTGATGGCCTGAGCCACATCGGCTCCAGTAACCGAGCCAAACAGCCGCCCTTCACCACCAGCGCGCATGGTGATAGTCACCGTGCGGCCCTGCAGTTGGCTGGCCATCTCAGTAGCCTGCTCGCGGTTACGAATCTGGCGAGCCTTACGGGAACGGTGCAGATCCGCGACCTGCTTTTCCGCACCACGGGTCCAGCGCATCGCCAACCCGCGCGGCACGAGATAGTTACGAGCGTAACCGTCTTTGACGGTCACCACTTCGCCCGAGTCGCCCAGGCGCTCCACATCGTGGGTAAGAATTAGTTTCATCGTTACTCTCCTTGACCTACGTCGGCGGGCCGGGTTAGTGGGCGGACCCGGTGTAGGACAGCAGCGCCATTTCGCGGCTGTTCTTCACGGCTTGAGCAATGTCTTTCTGATGCTGCGTGCAGTTGCCCGTCACCCGGCGAGCGCGAATCTTGCCCCGATCGGAGATGAATTTGCGCAGCAGCCCAGTGTTTTTGTAGTCGATCGGTTCGCCGGACTTGCAGAACTGACACGGCTTGGTGCTGCGCACCAAGGGTTTGGGGGGTTGTTTGTTAGCCATGGAAATCCTCGTTTCAGATCAGTTGCTCATTAAAAGGGGGGTTCATCGTAGGAGGGTGAGGCAGCGGCACCCACTCCAGCTCCAGCCGGGCTAGGAGCAGGAGTAGCGCTAGCCCAAGGGTCGTCCATCGCGCGGTTCCCCTCGCCGGCACTGCTGCGGCCAGTCTTATTGACCTTGGCGGTGGCGTTGCGCAGGCTGGGGCCGACATCGTCGACTTCCATCTCGAAAACGGTGCGTTTCTCGCCTTCCTTCGTTTCGTAGGAGCGCTGCTTGAGTCGACCGGTCACGATGACGCGAGTACCACGTTGCAGCGATTCAGCCACATTTTCGGCGGATTGGCGCCACACGTTACAGGTGAGAAACAGGCTGTCGCCGTCTTTCCACTCGTTGGTCTGGCGGTCCAGGTAGCGCGGGGTGGAAGCCACGCGGAACTTGGCCACTGCCTGACCAGTGGAGGTGAAACGCAGTTCGGGATCGTCGACCAGATTGCCGACCAGAGTGAGGGAGGTGTCACCGGCTGCCATAGTGATGTCCTTTGGTGAGAGGGGCGGGCATGACCAGCATCAGCGCTGGTCGGGACGCAGAAGCTTGGTACGCATCACAGCCTCGTTCAGACCTAATTGGCGGTCCAGCTCAAGCACGACTTCTGGTTGAGCAGTGAGGTTGACGACGGCATAGATTCCTTCAGACTTCTTGTTGATGTCGTAGGCCAGCCGACGCCGACCCCACACATCCACCGAGTCCACCGTGCCGCCGCCTTTGCGGACAACATTGAGGAAGGTATCCAACGACGGGTTCACCGAACGGTCATCCACATCGGGATCAAGGATGATCATTAATTCGTACTGACGCATGAGGATGCGTCCTCCTTCGGACTGATGGTCGCAGGTTGATCCAGCGACAGGAGGGACAACGAAGGTGTCGCCACCGTTACCGATACCGACACTAGAGCCCAATCTAGTCGCCACCAGCGCCTCCAGCGAAATGGTGGATAACTTTCCCCACCCACGTGCTGCTGGGGATAACCGTGAAAGGAAGGGGGAAAGTGTTGTTCCGCAACGGATAATTCGTTCTGCTCTGCCTCACTCGACCTCCGGGTGGGCAGGAAAACCGTTGCCCTGTGGATACCGCCAACGCCAATGACCAACGGTTAGTGTGTCCATGTATGAGTCTTCTCCGTATCGGGGCCCATGGGGAATCCGACGACCCGGTTACCGCAGCAAAAGCCAGGGACGCCAACGCAGCACAGTTTTTCGTGGGTGATCCGCAGGGATGGAAAGGCCCCCGGCTGGACTACCCCGCCGGGGCGGCGGCGCTCCGTCAAGCAGCTGAAAAAGCCGACGTGGCTCTCATCGTGCACGCGCCCTATGTGATCAATGTGGCTACCACCAACAACCGCATCCGCATCCCCAGCCGCAAACTGCTCCAGCAGTATGTCAATGCTGCCGCCGAGGTGGGAGCCAAAGGGTTGGTAGTCCATGGTGGACATGTGAATAAAGGCGAGGAACCTCGCGAGGGCATCGCCAACTGGGTCAAAGCGCTGCAGCGCACCGACACCCCCATTCCCCTGTTGTTGGAGAACACGGCTGGCGGAGACTATGCCATGGCACGCCACTTCGATCGACTGGCCCAACTATGGGAGGCAGCCAGCAACGCAGCGGATCAATCGGGCGCTCAACTGGGGTTTTGCCTCGACACCTGCCACGCCCACGCGGCGGGAGAAAACCTCTCCGACCTCGTGAACCGACTGATGGCTATCACCGGACGTCTGGACGTGGTCCATGTCAACGACAGCCGTGACGCGTTCGGCTCCGGGGCCGACCGACACGCCAACCTGGGAACCGGTCACATTGACCCGGCGGCCCTGTTCGCGGTGGTCCACCGAGCGGTGGAGGTTGCCAACCCCATCCTCATCGTCGAAACCGCTGCCGCAGGTCAAGCCGCCGATATTGCCTGGCTGCGTAACAGCCTGGCTGCAGGTGCCCCTCTGCCCCACGCTCAAACCGCCGCCCATCCGTCTGGGGTCGCGACTGGCCAGGGCGTACTTGACCTGGAGTAGCACTGGGCGACACTGCAAGCGCGGCCTATCGCGGCATCAACTGCACCGTCGTGTCGGTGACGGCAACAGCAAACGAGTACGTGGCGTAGGTCGTGCCCTGGGGATAGGGCGTGGGCGCCGACGAAGTCGGTGACGAGGTTGCAGTAGTTGTCGACCGTGGGGTAAGGGTGGGCAACACAATGGTCTGCTCATTGGAAGGGCGGTAGTACTGCAGTACCACCTGACCGGAAACCTGGATGTGGTTCTGGCTATCCAGATCGACCTTGGCCTCCTGTGAGGGCTGGCGGTACACCCACCAGGTGACGGGATCAGTCGGCGCGGCGCTGTACAGATTCTCGCCCATAAAAGGACAGGCCGGGGGCTTAGCCACTCCACTGGCGGTGCAGCGACCGATATAGGCATCCAGCTCCAGCAGAATCCGCTGCCGCGTTTGCTCATCGATGCTCACAACGGGATTGACCGTGGCTGAGCGTTGCCCTACCACGACGCTTTCACTGGGGGTCTGCACTCCCGGCCCGCCTGGATCGGCAGCCTTCACTTCATAACGTCCAGGTAGAGCGTGCAGGGTGCCCGTCTGGGCCTGATCCACCCCGGTGATCTTGTAGGACGTGGAGCCATTACCAGTGAGGGAACTCACCAGGCCAGAGACCTTCCACTGTTGGAACACTCCCCAGCGCTTGGCGTTCGCACGAGTCAGAGTCAGGTGCTCCGTTTGGGTTTGGCCCGCCACCCGGTAGGTGACAGTGGCGCTGCGGTTCTTGTCTTCTCCGTTGAGTTCGGTGACCTCCACATCGGTCAGCGCCGCCTCTCCTTGGTGGGTGGCCTTCAAGACCTGCTCGTTGAGCAAGGGTCCAGGATCATCCGGCCAATCTGACATCAGGGAGGACAGGGTGCTCACATCGCCATCATTGATGGCGGAAAAGACCTTCTCTACGGACTTTTCCGGAGAGTAGGCCATGCGGTTGACCAACGCTACGCCGACTACGGCGGCAACCAGCGCAAGCAGTACCGCGCCAACAGCAATCAAGGTCAGGAGTACCCGCTTGTTCAGCCGTGCCGGTGCAGCCGAGGCAGGAGCCTCCCCTTCGGGTGCCGGCGGAGCCTGGGGGTCCGACGGCACACGTGCAGAGGTAGCCAAAGCCTGCTGCCATTGGGGGGATATCCCTTTGCCCGCCAAGGCTCGAGACCACCGGGGGAGCAAGGCGACGAAGACCTCCGTGAGCCACGTTTGCGCCACCAACAGCAATAACCCCCACAGCAAAGCCATGAGCAGGAGGGAGCCAGGGCTGAGGTAGTACGAATCGGAGAACACCGCCCACCCATTGAGGGATTGGTAATAATCCCGGCCGGATGGGCTGGAGTACACCCGGCTGGACTCAATGGCAACCCGAGTGAGGATCCCTATCCCGATCCAGGTCAGCATCATGAGCAGCAACAGTTTCCACCAGTCGCCAGGCCATCGACCTCGGGTGCCCTGCCGCAGCCCGGCGCGCACCCCTACCACCACCGTCAGCAGCAGAGCGATCAGAAGCAATACCAGCATCCACGCCGGGCGATCCCCATGCAGCAAGCCATAGTTAGTCTCGAGATCACGATGATGCACCGAGGGGTTCATGCCTAGCAGGAATGCCCACGCATAGGCCAGCACTGTGGGGATAGCGATCAATGCGACAGCCAGAGAGGAGAGCTTGTCATCGTCGAGCACCAACCAGCACACCAGCAGCACCAACAGCCCCGCCACTAAACCGACTGCTAACCACACCACAACTGTGCCCAGCTGGGCACGCCAACTGCGCCAGTGGCGTAACCACCCCGGCTCTGCTTGGGTGGATGATTCTGCTCCTTGTCTGGTGGTCTTCTCGTGCAGCCACCACCACACCGGCCCCACCATGCCCGCAGCGGTGAGCAGCAGCGAGCCCACCAGCAACGTCCACACGAAGGTAGAGAAATGGGACGTAGTGGTCAAACGCACGGTGGTATCGACGCCCAAGCCAAACGTCAACGACTCCTCAGCAGAGGATCGCTCGGTCAGTGGCAAGCTCGATAGGGCTGCGGCAATGCACACCACCAGCGCTGCACCGACCCCGGCGATTGCGGCTGCTCCTAAACGGGCCCACACAGGCAGGGCAGCAGCGGTGGTCTTGGCAGCAAGACGCGCACGCCACCACGCCCACCCAGCTGTGACGCCTAGCAGGATCGCGCTGACCGTGGTGGGCCAAAGGGTGAGGTGGGCCACATAGCCGTAGTCGTCGTTGCGACCCGCTGGGGCATCGACGTTCAACGCCCCACCCAGCGCTGCACTGACCGTTAAGATCATGGCGCGGAACCAGTCGACGACCGACCAGCCCATGTCGTCCATCGCCACCCACCAGATCCCCATGATCAGCCCGGAGATCAGGGTGGCAGCAGCCAGACCCAATGCAACAGGTTGCAGAGCTGCTAACAGCACCGGGCCCACCGGCACCCCGGCCAATACGCTGGGCTTGCGCGGTGCACCCCACGCTGGATCTGGCGCTGCTGGAGAAGGTGGGGGCGCTGCCCCCGGAGGGGTAGCAGGGGGCGGGAAGGCAGGGGGCTGCTCGGCGGGGCCAGGAGGCGGGGACGCAGGAGCTTGCTCAGCCGATTCTTCCCCTCCAGCAGTCGCCGCTCCACAGGAGGAACAAAAACGCGCCTGAGCCTCAATCTGTGCACCACACGCTGAGCAGTACATCAGCACCACCTTTCGCCGCACTTGACCAACTGGGCCTGAGCATAGCCATTGTTGTTCACCAGGATGTCCACCATGGCAGGAATGCCCCCAAAAACTCTTATCCGACAGGCGTTTATGCCGATATACAGGGGAGGTCTGCCGACCCCACACCCATGCAGCAGGAGAGGCGGCGACATGCAGTGGCAGGTGCGGGCGATCAGCACAGACCAGCACCTGGGCTATATCCACACCCTGCCCAGCGCCAGTTTTCTGCAGTGCCCCTCCTGGGGGAGGGTAAAAACGGAATGGCAGACCGAAAGCCTAGGCTGGTTTAGCCCCCCTGACACCACCATGCATGCAGCAGGGTTAGTTCTTTATCGGCCCATCCCCCGACTGGGCAGACATCTGGCCTACCTACCCGAGGGCCCTTTGATCGCTTGGGAGCAGCCTGAGCTGATGCAGGCCCAGGTGAAAGCCCTGGTGACCTACCTCAGGCAGCGGCAGGTGTTTGCGGTGAGGCTAGGACCTCCCGTCATCGCCCGCACCTGGAGTGCTGCGACCATCAAAACCGCACTGGCCAGCGACAGGTTCGCCCTGTTGGATCAGATTCCCGCCGACACCTCCACGGCCAGCGCTGAACAGGTCAGGCAAGGCCTGCGCGACCTGGGCTGGCATCCCTGCCAAGCAGAAAGCCACGCAGGTTTTCATACCGGCCAGCCCCGCTACGGCTTCCAACTGCCCCTCGCTGGGCGCAGTGAGCAGGAGTTACTGGCCGGTTTCAGTCAGCAGTGGCGGCGCAACATCACCCGGGCGCAGCGCAGCGAGGTCGAGGTGGCACGGGTGGGAGCCGACCAGCTCCCAATCTTTCATCATCTCTACCGGCACACCGCCCAGCGAGATCGGTTCACTCCCCGCCCCCTGAGCTACTTCCAGCGTATGGCCACACACCTGGGTGGGGAGGATTCGCACCGCTGGCAGCTTTACCTGGCCAGCCGTGCGGGACAACCCCTGGCCGCAGCGATCTGCGTGCGGGTGGGCTTGCACTGGTGGTACTCCTACGGCGCCTCAGATTCCGCCGGCTTCATCTGGCGAGCCAGCAACGCCCTGCAATGGCAGATGATTCGCGAGGCCAGGCAGGCCGGCGCCGATGTCTACGATTTGCGCGGTATCACCGCGACCCTGGCCGCCACCGACCCACTGCGGGGTTTATTGCAGTTCAAGCTAGGGACCGGCGGGCAGGCCGTGGAGTACCTCGGGGAGTGGGATTTACCTCTCAACCGGATGCTCTACCAGGGGTTCATCACGCTGATGAAACTGCGGGCTCGACGAAGGTCCACCCCATGAGCCTGGACCTCTACGTTGACGCCCCAACATGGCAGGCCGGGATGTCAAACGTCCTCGCCGAGGTACCCAACCTGGTGCCGGTGATCAAGGGCAATGGGTACGGTTTCGGTCCTCTAGCGCTAGCCCGCCAGGTGCGCCTGTGGGGGGGTAACAGCGTGGCTGTCTACGACAGCGCTGACGCCGCCATGATTAGGCCCTGGGTGAACGGGCAAATCATCGTCATGCAACCGTGGTTGGCCCCGCACATCAGTGCAGCCCAGTTGCCGGCCGATCCCGTGGTGCGCACTCTCAGCCATGTCGATGCCGTGCAGGCTTTGGCCCGCAGAAGTCTGCGTCATCACACCCCAGTCATCGTGGAGGGCCTGACCCGCCTGCAACGCCACGGGATCGAGCTGGCGGATCTGCGGGAGTTACGCTCCAGCCTGCACGCCTTGAGCCTGGAGGGTTTCTCCGTTCACCTACCCATGCCGCAGTACTCTGCCCACGGCAACGAACAGGAGGCCACCGGGCTGCTTGACCAGCTGGCGCAGCAGGGCTACCCCACCGCCCAGGTGTGGCTCAGCCACCTCTCCGGGCCTCAGATGCACCGGCTGCAACAACGCTTCCCCTCCATGACCCTGCGTGTGCGTGTGGGCACCGGACTCTGGCTGAACCACCCCGGCGCGTACCAACCCCTGGCCAGTGTGTTGGACGTGCACCACCTGCCCGGCGGCACACCCATGGGCTACCGCCAGCACAGCACCCTGCGAGCACGCACCATCCTCATCGTCAGCGGAGGCACCACCCACGGGATTGGGCTAGCTCCTGCCGGCCCCGACCCAGGGGTTGTGCCGCAGGGGGTAGCGCTGCTCAAGGCCCTAAGCAGCTGCCTGCTGGCCCCCTCCCCGTTCTACATCGGCGGGCATCAGGCCAGTTTCGCCGAACCGGCCCATCTGCACGTCAGTGCCATCGTGTTGCCCCGCAGGGCTAACCCTCCTGCGGTAGGGCAGCAGATCCCCGTACGGGTCCGCATGACACTGACCCGCTTTGACCAGGTCCACGGGCTGGAGTGAACTCCCAGGCTGCGTTAAACCGGCGCTGCCGCGCGGGAAGCTGTCGAGGGTGGGATGTTCAACTCCTCCCGCTGCGCCCGATCCGGGGCCTGGTCGAATACCCCTCCGCAGGGATCATCCAGACCAACGCGACGCACCGGGTCGGCAGCCGGCACCCACACATCGCGGATCACCACCCCCATCAACCACAGCAATCCGAGCAGATGCAGCCCTATGGCCAGGCTGTAAGCATCTGCACCTAGCGCCCGATTAGAGCCATCAGGAGAGACCGTAGCCAGTAAGAACAACCACGTAGCCGCAAAGTAAAGCACCTCTCCCAGTTGCCAAAGCAGCAGGTCACGCCAGCGAGGCCGGGCCAGCACCGCCAAAGGCACCAGCCACACCACGTGCTGCACGGAGTAGGTCTTGCTCGTGAGCACCAGAACCGCCACCGCCAGGAAGGCCACCTGAGCCAGGCGGGGCCGGCGAGGAGCCAGCAACACCAGCAGGCCCACCAGGGCGATCCCGGCCACCATCATTCCGGTCGACAGGATGGTCAACCGCTGCCCATCAGCAACGTCGAGCCAGGGCCATTGCTGCAGATGCGCGGCGTACCACAAGGAGCCCAACCCTGCAGAACCGTCGCGCCACTGGTGGAAGTATTGCGACCAGCTCACGGGAGACAGCAGCAGTGCGGGGGTGTAGATCACCAGCACAGTTAACGCTGTGGATGCCAGCGTCATCGCTGAGGCAGTCAACTGACCGGCCCGCAAACCCAGGATTAATAACGGCACCAGCAGCACCACCGGGTATGGGGTGAAGCAGATCGCCACCCCGAGCAAGATTCCAGAGAGCACAGGCTTTTTCCGTGACCACGCCCATAAGCCCAGGGTGGTGGCCATGACCGCCCACAGGTCAAAACTGACCAGGCCAGCCAGGATCACACTGGGCGCTAGGGCCACCAGACTGGCGTCCCAGCGACGGCGCCCAGATATCCGTGCTACAGCCACCACCACGATGAGCAGGCATCCCAACAGCAGGACCGCGTTAATGGCGAAGTAAAGCTGCTTGTTCTCGGCCACACTGCGCGTTTTGGGTATGACCCGGGCAGTGGCGTCCTTGAGCAGACTGGTCAACACCGAGGCATCTGCCACCACCTGTTGGCCCTGGGCGTCGCGCGTGAAAAACCACCCTGGGCTGGCCACCGCAGCGGCCCCTAGCCAAGGTACATCGCTATAGCATTGGCGCACGTACTGGTAACGCAGGTCGTCTTTGCTGGCCGTCGAGTCCAAGGTGTTGCCCCATCCCTGCTGATAGCAGGGAGCTTTCACCCCCACCGCTAGCGCACTTCCTACCAGCCAGAGCAGCACCAGCAAACGTAACGGGGTCCACCAACGTTTCTTCCACCGAGTGCGCTGGCCCAGGGGGCCGCCAATGAGGGGACTAGCACTTCGTGCCACAGGGTCATCCCAGGTGGGGGCCACCACCCCATTGGGGGCCAAGCGAGCCAGGCGCAGGGTGGCCGGGTCATCACTGTCGATCAAATCGCGCACCGGGCGCACAGAGGAGCTCACGGTCATGAGGGAAGGCTAGCTGGTCACTCCCACCATTCCTCTTCTGCTACCCACCCCCAGCCTGTTGACCTGGTTTGGGCTTAGTACTGCTGGTCGTGGTAGTCGGCAGGGTGGGTAGTGAGGAGCTTGAAGTAGAGCTGGTGGGGGTGGTCGGCTCGGTGGTGGGATCCGTCGATGTGGGGGTGGTCGGCAAAGTGGGAAGGGTGGGTTCCCCGGTTGGCAACGTGGATGCTGTGGGGGTATTGGTGGCGTTAGGATCGCTGGGATCGGTGGGCTGTCCACTGGGCGGTGCTGGGGGGGCAGTGACCGGAGGAACGGTCAATCCATCTGTGGAGCGGGCAAACTCCACTTTAGGGATGAGGTTTTTGTTGAATACTTGCAACATGTAGTTATACCAAATCTTTCCCGGCAATCCCCCACCGTAAAAATTGGCATAACCTCCCACTCCATTGAGGGATCGCAAGGTTGCATTACCTTGTGCATCAACGCTCTCTCCATAGAAATTCACTGCCGTTGCTATCTTGGGAGTAACCCCCACATACCAAGCACTCTTATTATCTTGGGCAGTGCCGGTTTTCGCCGCTATCTGCAAGGTGCCTGGATCGTTTAAGGAGGCAGCTACTCTGCCAGTGGCGTACGGTTGGGTGGCTACCCGGTTCATGACGAACAGAACATCGGCGCAAAGATTACCTGCGTTCTCTTTACTGAGATCGCTAAATACTGGCTTTGCCGAGTCAGGTCCACGGTAAACCACCGTTCCATTGGGGGTTTGCGCCTCGCGGATGAGATGGGGCTTGGCGCGTTGGCAACCCGCAGCAATAGAGGCATAAGCATTGGCCAAATCTATAGGCCGCACGGCTGCCGACCCTAAAGTCATGGTAGCTTCGGCGTTGAGCCCTCTGGCCAGATTTCGGGTAATACCAAGGTCTTCTATCGTTTTTCTAATTTGATCGAATCCAACGTGCTGAGCGATATCGACATAGGCAGTGTTAATCGAGCGTTCAGTCGCCTCGACGATATCCACGATTCCATATTTACTTGCTGGCCCATCGGTGGCATTGTTTACAGTACGCTCGGGATCTTTAGGATTGCCTGTTTTAATGGTCAACGGTGCATTGCCATTCCATCTCTTATCCCAGACGTTGTATTGCTTATCTTTCAATCCGGTCAGCATGGTAAAAGGTTTGAAAGTCGACCCCGCCTGGAGATGACCATCCATAGCCGAGTTGAATTGCACCTGCTTGTAATCAGAGCCCCCATACATGGCCAATACAGCCCCGCTGCCGGGCTGTATGGAAACCAATGAGGCGTGAACCTTGGGGTCCTTTTTTTGAATGGGCTCATAGAGATTTTCCATGGCTCGATTGGCTTCTTCTTGTAACTTCTTATCGAAGGTGGTGTAGATCCTCAGACCCCCACCATCAATGAGCTGTTCAGATACTCCACTATCAGCCAGCTCCTTACGTATAGCAGCATATAAGTACCCATTAGGTCCACTAAAGTCTTGCATGGTAGAGCGATACGGCTCAAACTTCGGTAGTTTTTGCTTCGCGCGATCAGCAGGAGTGAGCCATCCATGCTCCACCATCTTATTCAGAACATCATTCCATGCGAACTCGGCGCGTACCATGCGCTCTTTATGAGCGATAGACGTTTCTCCTTCTTTAATATCTTGAGTGTAAAGACCTGGGGATCGAATCAGCACCGCCAGATAAGCTCCTTGAGCCACAGTTAATTTACTGGCTGGGCATTTGAAATAAGCCTGAGCAGCTGCTTCGATACCCCATGTGCCTCTCCCCCAGTAGATAGCATTAAGATATCGCTCGAGAATTTGCTCTTTTTTGAGCTTACGGTTCACTTTCAATGCTAACAAAAACTCTTTAGACTTTCTTTTCAATGTTTGCTCAGACCCCACATAGACGTTTTTAACGTATTGTTGAGTGATGGTAGAACCACCCTGCTGATCCCCGCCTCGAAGGTTATTGATCACAGCTCGGGTTATTCCTCGAGGGGACACTCCGCTATTGTCCCAGAACGTAGTATCTTCTGCAGCAATGACTGCGTTTTGTACATGCTTGGGAACCTGATCAAGGGTAATACTGAAGCGGGTTTTAGTTCCCAAAATACCCATTTCCGAGTTATCGCCCCAAAAAACTTTGGTCGCCTGTGCTTCAGAATCTTGATCAGGCTTAGGCAAGGGAGTGCGCGCGTAAGCGACGGCAAAAGCAACGACCCCAAAAATAATCAAAGCGCTAACAGCCAACGTGCCGTATTTAACGAAAAGACGTAAAACATCTTTCCAGGTCTTGTGGGGACGACCTGGGCGTCGAGCCGAAGTACCTGATGCAACTCGGGCCCCATAGACCGTCCCCGGGCCACTCCCGGTAGAAACGCCGGGACGCGGGGGGGGAGTTGGGGTGACGGGTCGACCCATGCCCCCGGGGCGTGCCGGTGCGCCACTGCCAGGAAGAGAGGGCCACTGAGGTTGCCTGGCGCCGCCATCACCCCCCGAACCTCCCGCACCGGGGGGAGGGCCTGGTGTTCCCATCGAGTTATCCACGCACAACCTCGCTTGCTCATGTCGGGTAGGCCCGACTCTGGCTCGGCCTCATGCCTCACGCGAAGGCACGTTTACAGCCACCGTAGCGACCAAGGCTGTGAAGAAAACCTACTTCACCAGAGATTTACTCCCTTGAGCCACCACGGGCACCTTCGTCCCCTTGCGGAGATCCCTGCCAAGGGGCCAACCGCAGCCCCGCCTTCTCTTCTTTCGTCCACGCTGCCTTCAGGTTCACCACTCCATCATCCTCAGTCCACTGGGTATCGCCCCTCATGACCGGGGTGACTCTGGCTTTTACCCTCTTTTTCTCTCTTCGATGTATCGAGGCGATATATTGGTGCGGTACGTTAGCTGCCTACCCCCGTCAAAGGAGTCCACCTGTATGGGTACCCGTTCCTCGGTCTACATGTTGGCCATCTTGGGGCTGCTCACCGACGGACCCATGCATGGCTACGAGCTGCGCAAACGCCTCAACGTGTTGCTGGGAACCTTGCGAGCCTTTAGTTACGGCTCGTTATACCCATGCCTGCGTGATTTGCTCGCACAGGGTCTGATCGAGGAGGCGGGACCTGCTGATGCTGGAGCTCCCGCCCTTTCCGGCAAGCGCGCCAAGATCGTCTACCGGATCACTGCGGAGGGCAAGGAACACTTCGCTCAGCTCCTAGGTAACGCCGGCCCCTCCAGCTGGGAGGACGCTGAGTTTGGCGTTCACTTCGCCTTCTTTCGCCACCTGGACTCCGACGTGCGCCTGCGCATCCTGGAGGGCCGCCGCTCTCGTCTGGAGGAGCGACGCGAAGGGGTGCGCAGTCAACTCGCCCGCACCCGGGAGCGCCTTGATCGTTACACCCAGGAAATGCAGCGTTACGGACTGGAGTCGGCGGAGCGAGAGGTGCGCTGGATCAGCGAGTTGATCCACGACGAGCGCTCCGGTAACAAACCCCGGCATGCCCCTCATAACTGAAGATCACAATCACATATCTGCGCCCCCATCCCCAACCTAAGGAGTCACCATCGTGGGAACCGTTCGTATCGCCATCATCGGGGTCGGCAACTGCGCCACCTCCCTGATCCAGGGCGTCGAGTACTACCGCAATACCCCCTCTGAAGCCCGGGTACCCGGCCTCATGCACGTACAGCTGGGTGATTACCACGTGAGCGACCTGGAGTTTGTGGCCGCCTTCGACGTGGACGCCAAAAAGGTCGGCCAGGACCTCTCGGCTGCCACCCAGGCCAGCGAGAACAACACCATCAAGATCGCCGACGTGCCTCCCACTGGAGTGATCGTGCAGCGTGGTCACACTCTGGACGGGCTAGGCAAGTACTACCGCGAGACGATCATCGAGTCCGACGACGAGCCGGTAGATGTGGTCGCCACTCTGCGTGAGGCCCGTGCTGACGTCGTGGTGTGCTACCTGCCGGTTGGCTCGGAGGACGCGGCACGCTTTTATGCCCAGTGCGCGATCGACGCCGGATGCGGGTTCGTCAACGCCCTACCGGTGTTCATCGCCGGTACCCCAGAATGGGCTCAGAAGTTCACCGATGCGGGGCTACCCATCGTCGGTGATGACATCAAGTCCCAGGTCGGGGCCACGATTACCCACCGTGTGCTGGCCAAGCTGTTCGAGGATCGCGGTGTGGTGCTCGACCGGACGATGCAGCTCAACGTGGGCGGCAACATGGACTTCATGAACATGCTCGAGCGGGAGCGTCTGGAGTCCAAGAAGATCTCCAAAACCCAAGCTGTTACCTCCCAAGTGCCCCACGAGATGGCCAAGCGTGACGTGCACATCGGCCCCTCGGACTACGTGGCGTGGCTCGATGACCGCAAGTGGGCCTTCGTGCGCTTGGAGGGTCGGGCGTTTGGTGACGTGCCGCTGAGCCTGGAGTACAAGCTGGAGGTGTGGGACTCCCCCAACTCCGCTGGAGTGATCATCGATGCGGTGCGCTGCGCCAAAATCGCTTTGGACCGGGGTATCGGAGGTCCGCTGCTCTCCCCGGCCGCCTACTTCATGAAGTCCCCGCCGGAGCAGCGCGCTGACGACCAGGCCCGTGAGGACGTGGAGGCCTTCATCCGGGGCGAGAAGGAACGCTAACCACCGACTGCCCTGGTAAAAAGTCTGGGGGAATACCGCCGAACGGTATTCCCCCAGACTTTTTCATTGAACTACTCAGCGTGGGGCGGGCCCTATTCCATCACGTGGTCGTCCACTTTGAAGTCCAAGTGAGTGGTTCCGTCTGTCACCGAACTCACTGTCGCTGTCATACCCAGCTTGACTTCAGATTCCCCTGGCTCCACCCTGGGATAAATCACGCAGCGTAGCGAGGCTCCGACTTTGGCATCGATTCCCTCAGGGCAATCGACCCTGTCTAGAGGTTTGCCGACCTGTGCTTCTAGCGCGGATTTGGCTTTTTCTTCCACGGTTTTTTCCGAAAGACCTCTATTGGCATCTACGGAAACCGAACAGCCACTCAGCAGCGCTATCGCGCATAGCGCCCCAGCAGCAACAACTTTTGAACTCACAGGTTGCCCCTTTCGTCAAATGTGATCCACAGGGGCCAGTGTGACGCTGTAGGGTGAAACTCGGTTGTCTTTGCAGGAAAACCACCATTAGGCCTAACAAGTCCCCAGTGGGTTGCCTCGTCGCCCTTCCTGCTGATCGGGACGTACAGTTTGCCTGTGGATTACCGGGTGGTGTTGGGTGCGCTGGCAACTGCTGTGGCTGTCATCGGCTACCTCCCGTATTGGCGCAACATGGCGCTGGGGCCGCACCAAGCCTCATGTTTTCAGCTGGTTAGTGTGGGCTGTTCTCACGACCGTGGCGTGTGCTGGGCAGATCACCGAGGGGGGTGGTCCTGGTGCATGGGTCACCGGTTTCACCGCTCTGGTGAGTTATGGCATTTTTTTCTTTGCATTGTTTCGTGGCGAAAAGAACATTACGGTGACCGATTGGCTGTGTTTACTTGGCGCAGCTGGGTCAATGGTGGCATGGTGGGCTACTCATGGCCCCTTACTAGCTGTCATTCTTATTACTATTATCGACGCGCTTGGGTTTGCTCCAACATTTCGGAAATCTTTTTACTCTCCTGACGAAGAAACGGCTTTAACTTATGCCCTCAGTGCGTTGAAGTTTATTCTGGCCATTATAGCCTTGCGGAACTTTACCGTTGTGACATGGCTTTATCCCGCATCTTTAGTAGTGATGAACGCTGGGTTCGTGGGAATGGTTATGCTTAGGCGACGACAACTCCAAGGACACTCACCATGAAACCTTTGCACCTGCCCTACTCGGTTGTTCTCATTGCCTGAGATGGCACACTCACCGATACTCTTCCGGTATGGATCGAAGGCATCCAATCAACCTTGGCTCGATTGGGTGTATCCGCTAGTCAGCAACACATAGCTGGTCAATTTGGAAACATTGTCGGAGAAATAAACCTTGGCCTACCCAAAGAAGCCTTTCCTGCCTACCGCGACGCGCTCATGATTGGCGACACGGACAAGGCGTCAGGTTTTGGGTTGATGTTTGTGCGGTTTTAGCGCGCGCAAGCGCCGCTAAAACCGCACAAACATCAACCCAAAACCGGTGGAGGGTCAGAGGTGGCAGAATGGGGGGGCATGACCCTGACTGCGCCCGCCCAGGCCGACCCGCTGGAGTTGCCTTACCGGGCTGCGTTAATCGACTGGGACGGGACGTTGGCGCAGACCCTGCAGGCGTGGATGCGCTGCTACCTGCAGGCCTGCCAAGAGTGGGGCTGCCCGGCCACTCCCGAGCAGGTGGCCGCTCAGTTCGGCAGCTGGCAAGGGGTGCTGGACCTCGGGGTGGCACAGGAGTCATTCCAGGCGTACTGGGACCGGATGGACGTCCTCTTAGCACATCACCTCCCTAGCGTGGATCTCTACCCGCACGCCGTGGCTACCTTGCAGGCAGTACGCAATGCGGGGGTCTCCACGGCTCTGGTCACCACCGGGCGGCGGGCGGTATGGGGACCCAGCTTCACCAAACATGCGTTGGAGCCTCTGTTCGATGTCGTGGTCAGCGGCGATGAGGTGACTCAGCACAAACCTCACCCCGAGCCACTGTTGCTAGCGCTGCAGCGACTGGGCATCCCCGACCCTGGCCAGGCGGTGATGATCGGAGACAGCGATAAGGACCTGGGTGCGGCCAACGCCGCAGGGATGGATTCGGTGCTGTTCTATCCACCCGATCACCAGCAGTTCTACAACAAGCCAATATTGCTTGAGCAGTACCAGCCGCGCCATCAGTGCGCCAGCTGGCGCGGTATCGGCACCGTCCTGCTGCCCTAAGGGCCGACCTGTCAACGTGTTGTGCCCAAGCTTCGCGCCCGCTACGCTCCCCGCATACTGAGCACCACGACTCAGTGTGATCATCGGTTCATCAGGAGTTGAGGTGCCGCGGATGTCGATCTCCCCCTACCCCCCACACCGTTGCAGGGCAAGCCTGATAGTCATGGCCGTGGTTGCCACCCTGCTCACCATCGTCAGCCCTTCCAGTGCCGCCCAGGCGATGGCAGCACCATCACCACGCTGCATGGGAAAACTCGCCACCATCGTGGGTACTGATGGACCCGACACGCTGCGGGGCACCCCCGGCCCGGACGTCATGGTGGGGCTGGGTGGTGATGACGACATCGACGGTCTTGAGGGTGAGGACGTGCTGTGTGGTGGTCCCGGAGATGACCTGCTGCGTGGAGGCACGGGCAAAGACCGACTATTCGGCGAGGAGGGCAACGATGTGCTGGCCGGAAGCACTGCCCCTGACATGGTCGATGGTGGACCAGGCCGGGATGTATGCGCCGCTGGGCCGCAATGGCAGTGGGATTGCATCGCTGTAGCGCCAGGGCGGTTGCACGGTGTAGCGGCTCACAGCACCCGAAAGACCGAGGTGCGAATCATCGGCATTGGCCCGGTAGGTGCCAGCGTGCAAGTGTTTGGGGCCGGCGCACCTGCTAGCGCCACCATCGACAGCCAGGCAGTGTTCAGCATGACGGTGGTCTTGCGCCCAGGAGTGCGCAACCGGCTGCGCCTGGAGATTATTGGCCCTCGTCGAGACCAGGCGCAGCCGTTTTGGCTGTCAGTGCGCCAGTTGGCTCCCACCGGTACCCGCACCGTCACCGGGGAGGTACTTAACCCTGATGCCCAACCGGTGGCTGGGGCGCGAGTGGCCTACGGAAACCGGGTCAGCTTCACCTCGCCGGCCGGGAAGTACACCCTGACCGGGCTGCCCAGCGGAGCGCTGGCGTTGCAGGTCAGTAAACCGGGCTACTTAGGCAGCTTAGGAATGGTGCAGGCCGATCATCGCGGCCCTCAGTCGGTGCTGCTGCAACCTCTCGCCCCAGCGCTCACCCTCACCAGCGCGGGCACCACCGTGAGGGGGCTGGGTTACACGGTGCGCATCCCCGCTGGGGCTGTGAGCCGACCTACCCAGCTGCACGTCACGCCCGGAATCGCCACAGGAGGAACTGACGCCTACGGCTCACCGATCGTGGACCTGTCCCCCAACGGCCTGCGTTTCTCTCGACCTGTCACCGTGAGCCTGAATCCCAGCGTGTTGGGGACTACCGCCGAGCATGTGCAGGCGGTGGGGTTGAACCCTGAGACCAGCCAGGCTCGGGTATTGGACTCTCACATTGTCCAGGGCGAGGTGCAGGTCCGCGTCAGCACGTTGCAGGGGATGAAGTTCCTACTCAAACCCACCATTCAGCCCGAGGTGGAGTGTCAGCCTTACGCTGCGCTCAGCGATGCTTACCTGGCGCGTCTGTATTTACGCCAAGTCATGATTCCCCTCGTCCATGCACTGGTGGGGTATGAGGCAGCTCAACTGTGGTTTGACTATCTCGGTGGAGGGGTGGCTACACCCACCCCGGTGAACATTAGCTCCAGCAACGCCAAAGAGTTCGTGGACGACCCCGATGCCGACCTAGCCATCTTCGAGGTCATGCACACCCTCAAAGCACACCTGACCGGCGCAGGGCCGGTACCAGCCCTGCGCCACCCCAGTAGCCCCGCCCAACGGCGTATCCGGGATTACGGGGTGGGTCACGAGGTGGCCATCACCTATCGAAACCCGTTCAACTACCCCGGCAACCTAGCCGGGGGGTTGAGCCCCGCCTCACCCTTATTGGGTGTACGCCACGACACCCGCACCATTGACGGGCCGGTGCAGTTCATCCCTTACGCCACCCAGCAAGGTGTGCTGACCGCCGTCAAAGCGATCGCCAAACCGACGTTAACCGTGGATGACAGTATGGATTTTTGCCCCGGAGATCTCACCCAAGGTCCCGAATACCACTTCACTTTGCCCATGAGCCGTCTTGAGTCCACTGTTGATCCGCAAGATGGCAGATTCGCCCGGCCCATAGCCTTCCAGGCCCGAGCTGAGGCCAAGCAAGCCACCTACGACGTGACCCAGCGCTATCCCACCAACGACGCCGACCGTGACGGTTTTCCCGAACGTCAGCCCTGGTTGGACGGCGATTTCGTGCTGGATAACTGCCCCTCCACGGCTAACCCAGACCAGGCCGATCGTGACGGTGACCATGTGGGAGATGCCTGCGACGATGAGGACAACCCACCCGACCCACCCGACCCTGGACCACAACCCCCCTCACTGGCGGGTTCTTTCGGTGACCCCCATTTGATCACCTACGACGGGTTGAGTTATGACTTCCAGGCCGCCGGGGATTATGTCGTCGCCACCGACGATCGCGCGGATTTCCTGGTGCAGTTCCGTTACGCCCGCCGCGAGGCAGGGGCGCCCACGGTTTCCTATAACCGGGGGGTGGCTGCGAAGGTGGGGCCTTCGGTGATTGCCTTCGGCGATGACTCCTCAACCGACTTCCGAGCACCGCTCAACGCAACCCTCGATGGGCAGCCCCTCAACATCACTCCCACCCCCACACCCCTACCCGGTGGGGCCAGCGTGGTGCTACGAGGCAAGTACCGGGAGGTGAGCTGGGCTGATGGAACCACGTTAAGTGTTGGGCTGCGAGCGGCTGTGACCACTCACACCCTCACCCTGGCACCCACGCGGCATGGTCGGGTGCGGGGGCTGTTCGGCAACGCCAACAGCCAACCCGGCGATGACTTGACCTCCCGCGAGGGCAGGACAGTGCAAGACGCCCGCCAGGCAGAGCAACTCTACGGTGCTTTTGGGGCCAGTTGGCGAGTCTCCGAAGGCCAGTCTCTATTCCGCACTCCCCTGCCTGCGGCCATTGGTGTGCCACTCAACCCCACGAACAACGCCACCATAGCCAACCTGACCCCCTCTCAACGCCACACCGCCGAGACCATATGCCGCTCCCGGGGCGTGCAAGCTGGGCAAGGCTGGCAGCAGTGCGTGCTCGATGTGGGAATGACTGGGGACTCCGCGTTTGCTGATCAAACCGCCGCCCAGGCCACTGCCCTGCGGGGCAGCGTGCCGGCTACCAGCTTGGCCAATGCGGTGGAATCCACCACTGCGCTCACCTTGGGGCAGCACGCCCGTGGCAGCCTAGATACTCCCCTAGCGGTTGATGTGTTCAACGTGGAGTTGACAGCCGGTGACTCGGTACGTGTGCAGCCCAGCGGTACTTGCCCCTCCTCGGGAACCTTCGCCCTCACCTTGGTGGCTCCCGACGGACGTCCTGTTGCGACTAGCCACGGCAGCGGATGCGGGCGTCTAGGGGTCAGCAACCTGCGCACCTCGGGGCGCTACCAGCTACGTGTGCAGGACGTGGGCGGGTTTACCGGCACCTACGATGTGCAGGTCACCGGCACAAGCCTGGGAGCTACCTGCCAGGCGAATGCGGTGGGGCCCAATGACGACGACTCGGTGCAGGTGCGCGCTTTACCCTTCCCGATACGCCTTGGTGGGCAGACCTATCAGTCACTGTGGGTTAACACCAACGGAAACGTGAGCTTCGACGGGCCGCTGTCCACTTTCACTCCCCGCGATTTGTCCACCTATCCCCGACCGATAGTGGCCGCGTGGTGGGCCGATGTGCTGACCAGCGGCTCCGGGATGGGTCAGGTGCGTTACGGCACGGGTCAGGTTGGCGGGCGGCAGGCGTTTTGCGTGGACTACCACCAGGTTGGCTACTACGGAGGTCGCAATGATCCCAAGCGCAACACCTTCCAGTTGTATCTGGTAGAACGTTCCGACTCCGCCCCGGGGGCGATCGACATTGTTTACCGCTACCAACAGCTGCAGTGGGAGACCGGCGGGGCCTCTGGGGGGACTCAGGGTTTAGGAGGCACCTCCGCTACCGTCGGTTACACCGATGGCTCTGGTAACCCCGGTGGGTGGCATGAGGTGACCGGATCACGAGTGCCTGGCTCGTTTCTCGACGGGGCACCGAACAGCCTGGTGTCCACCGCTACGGGCAGCGACCAGCCTGGTACTCACGTGTTCCCCGTCCGATAGGCGGTCTCCACCCAGGGGTGGGTGATTGGGCTAGGGTGGCGGGCATGATGGATGGCCTGCGGTCACACCCGGCCCGGTGGGTGGGAGCTGGGGTGGTTCTAGCCGTCTGCCTGGGAGGCGGTTGGTGGGTCACCCGCCATGACCCTCCATCAGCACCGCACACAGTGGAGCTGACCACCTCCTCACCTCAGGTTTCCTCCCCTACAGCCCCTGACTCCCTTGAGCCCACCATCCCGACGCTCACCAGTGGGGACTCCACTACTGCTTCTGCTAACCCCACGTCTGCCCTGGAGCCCTCCACCTCAGGGGGGCGAAAGGGTGTCTCTGACTCAACTGCCTCCACTCAACCCGCATCGAGCTCCTCCAGCATCGCGATACCGGCCGCCACTGCCGTACTGACCCCCGAGCAGTTTGGAGCCCGGGGGGACGGCCTCACCGATGACACAGCGGCGATTCGGCGCGCTATGAATGCGCTGAAACCGGGCAACCACCTGGTGTTCGCGGCGGGAAAAACTTACCGTCACAACGATGTGCTGCGCGTACTGAACGGCGATGTGGTTCTGCGCGGCAAGGGGACCCTCCTCGGCGGGGCAGAGGCACAGTCGGGGCTGATCATCCAGGCCCCTCGTGTGCGGGTGGATGGGCTGCGCTTGACCACCACCTCGACCACCAAGCGCTGGGATGCTCCGGAGCAGACGGGGATCACGTTGTGGAACCAGCCTGGCATTGTGATCACCAATGTGACGGTTACCAAATCGGCTTCGGCGGGGATTCTGGTCTATGGCAGTTGGGATTTCACGATTGCCGACGTGATCGTGCAGGACACCCGGGCTGATGCGATCCATATGACGGGAGCCAGCCACAATGGCCGCGTGCTGCGCCCGGTCATTCGCCGCCCTGGAGACGATGGTGTGGCAGTGGTCTCTTACGGCACCGAACAGGCCACGCATCACATTGAGGTGCTCTCCCCTCGCCTTGATGGGCAAGTGTGGGGCCGTGGTTTTACCGTGGTGGGTGGGCACGATGTGACCTACCGCGATGTGTATGCCCAAGGGTCTGCCGGGGCTGGAATCTACGTGGCAGCCGAAAGTTCCTATCAAACCTTGGGAGTTTCTCGCGTTCAATTCCTGGGCGGAACCCTCATACGCTCCAATACGGTGCAATCGGTGCAGCAAGGAGCAATTCTGGTGCACTCTGACAAAGCCGCAGCAGTGGTGGAGGACGTCCACATCAGTGGTGTCACCATCCGTGACACGGCTAACCCTGTCAACCGCGAGGTGGGGGCCCTCATCGCCGGCGGAGGTGTTGTGCGCAATATCAGCTTCACTGGTATTGCCATTCACGGAGGCACCCGCATGCCCTTTTACGCCTCCCCCGGAATTGGCCCCATCACCCGTACTGGCTGGACTAAAGACGGAAAACCCCTCAGGTAACCAACGCACGAGGCTGTGGGGCAGACCCTCGGCCTAACGCTGTTGCCCCTCCCACCACTGGCGCAGCGCCGCTTCGGCCTGCTCGGGGGTCATGGGGCCGTGGTCCAGGCGCAGCTCCAACAGGTATTTATAGGCTTGGCCTACGGCAGGGCCGGGTGGTAAGCCCAAGATCGTCATGATCTGATTGCCGTCGAGGTCGGGGCGCACCGCGGCCATCTCCTCTTGTTGCTCCAACTGCGCGATGCGGAGCTCCAGGCTGTCGTAGGTGCGTTGCAGAGCCTCCGCTTTACGCCGGTTACGGGTGGTGCAGTCGGCGCGGGTCAAGATGTGCAGCCGCTCCAGCAGAGGCCCAGCATCGCGCACGTAGCGGCGTACCGCCGAGTCGGTCCACTCCCCCCCGCCGTAGCCGTGGAAGCGCAGGTGCAACTCCACCAGCGTGGCCACCTCCTCTACCACCTCGTTGGGGTAGCGCAACCCCCGCAGACGCTTGCGCGCCAGCTTGGCCCCCACCACATCGTGGTGGTGGAAGGAGACCCCACCGCCAGGTTCGAAGCGGCGTGTACGGGGCTTGCCAATGTCGTGCAGCAGCGCAGCTAGGCGGAGCACCAGGTCCGGCTCCGGCTCGCGCGCTGCCTCCCGCTGGGCCTGCGTAGCGTCTGGCGGGAGCTGCGGGAAGGCGCCCGGCAGGCGGTGCTCCATGGCGATGGCCTGCTCGAGCACCGTGAGGGAGTGTTCGTAAACATCTTTATGACGGTGATGCTCGTCGATCTCCAGACGCAGAGCGGGCAACTCGGGCAGCACCAACTCGGCCAGCCCAGTCTCCACCAACAGCGTTAACCCCGGGCGAGGATCACGCGCCAGCAGGAGTTTGCTCAGCTCATCGCGGATCCGTTCCGCCGAGACGATCTGCAGGCGTTGGCTCATGTCCCGCATCGCCTGCAGCACCTCGTCGGCGACGGCGAAACCCAGTTGTGAGGCGAAGCGAGCCGCGCGCAGCATCCGCAGCGGGTCGTCACCGAAGGACTGCTGTGGCGTTCCGGGGGTGCGCAGGATGTGCCCGGCCAGGTCGGCCATACCGGTGCCAGGGTCGACAAACTCCAAGCTGGGCAGACGCAACGCCAAGGCGTTGATCGTGAAGTCGCGCCGGGCCAGATCTCCCGCCAGGGTGTGACCATAGCTGACCTGAGGTTTGCGACTGGCAGCGTCGTAGCTCTCCGCGCGGTACGTGGTGATCTCCACGGTCAGGCCATGTTTCTGCGCCCCGATCGTGCCAAAATCGCGCCCGATCTCCCACACCGCATCCGCCCAGGGCCCGACCAGGGGCAACACCTGCTCGGGTGTGGCGTTGGTGGTGAAGTCCAGGTCATGGCTGGGCCGCCCCAGCAACGCATCGCGCACCGTGCCCCCCACCAGAGCCAGTTCGTAGCCTGCCTGGGCGAACATGTGCCCTAACTCCACCGCTGGCCCAGCCACCGGCGCCAGGTTGGCCACCGCTTGTCTTTGCAGCTGGGATAGTGACGTGGAGGGCGTGGAGGTCATCCCCTGAGCTTATGAGGCATTGTCCTGCTGATTTTTGGTTCAAGAGGCACTCCCCAGCACCCTTCGACTCATGATCCACGAGGTTACTTCTGCAACCATTCCCCACCCCACGTATCCGGTGATCACCAGGGCAGGGCCATCGCACCTCAGTTGCTCATCGTTATGCCTCCGTGGCCGCCAGTGGTGGGTTTCATGGTGGCAGCAGGCAACCAGCCTGGCCATTCCTCAGCAGTAAGGAGACGTCATGCGTGGCTTCCGTCGTTACTAATCCACAACCATCTTCACGTAGGGCGGTCCTCTCACTCACCGAGGGACCGCCCTATGGCTTGAGCGGGTAGTTAACAGTCGCCGGCTCCACAAAGAGCAGCCACATTCGTGACAAATCCTCCATAGCTCCTTCACAAACAGTTACCACTCGCTACAAGGCGTTTCGGAATATCACCAAGTAGTGGGCGTGTCGCCAGACCAAGGTCTAACTTCCCTAGGCACACCGGCCCCGCTAACGGTTAGATGGAGGAGGCAGGCAACCGCCTGACTTCCAGTACATCTCCCAAGGAGTGCATCATGCGTGGCATCAAGCTCCGTGGCATCAAGCTCCGCTAACCCCGACGCGTTTAACTCGTTCGGCTTAACAGTTTGGCTGGTCCCCTACCGATGAAGTAGGAGGCCAGCCAAACTGTTAAGGGGGGTACACGTGCGTCGTTCTACCCTCACAGCTTTTTGGACAATCGTTGCCGCCGGTACGATATCTGGCATTTGGCATTTCGTTTCTGTAGATCTCAAGCAACATTACGATCCTCTGGTTGTCATATGTTTAACGTTAGTTCTCATACTCTCGGAGCTATTTCCAGTAGAACTTAAGCGTGGAAGCAAAAAGGTCAGCGCACTTACGCTATCTAATGCGTTTATCGTCGTGCTTATTATTATGGGGCCGATTTGGCTATGCGCTTTCGCACAATTAATTTCCGAGATGATCAACCAAGTTAAAGAGAAATACAGACTAACAGCTAGCTTGTACAACGTTGCCCATGTAATACTGGCGGCCGTCATCGCTTCGAATTGTTACCGGTGGGGTGAGGAAAACATTGTCCAGCTTCAAGGTGGAAATGTTTCCTGGGCGTTAATCTGGCTTATGCTTGTGGGCACATTCTACACAGCGTTTAGTTCAATGCTTTCAATTGTAGTAGGTGTGCTGGACTCCAAGATGAACTTAAAGGGTAGTTTTATTATGGCGAAACAAGCCTACGGATACAGTCAGGCTATTGAAATATTGCTGATCCCGATAATTGTTGCCCTTGTAAATTACTGGCCTCCTACTTTGGTTTTCGTAGTTGTACCTTTGGCATTTGCGTCGCGGTATAATAAACTTTCAGCACAATTGACCACTTCCTCCATGCATGACCAAACCACTGGACTTCCTAATCGCCATACGGTCGAAGAACAGTTTCATGAGACTGTTCAAAGTGGTACTCAAAGGTTAGCTGTTATTGTCGTGCAAATTGACAACTTGGGAGATATGACCCGAGCAATGGGGCACCAAGCGGGAGATCAATTAATGTGCGATATTGCTGCTCGCTTGAATTCGGTGACGCGGCAAGGCACGGACATTGTCGGGCGCCTAGGGAGCAGCCGATTTGTCGTTTTAGCCCCTTTAGAAGAAGGGGTGGAAAATCCTCCAGATGTGAAATCAATTGGCGATCGTCTGTTGACCTCCCTGCGGGATGACTTTCGCTTGCAAGGGGTGCGCGTCAGTGTGTTGGCGACCGCCGGTGCCAGCCTCTACCCTGACCACGGCCAAACTGCAAGAGAACTGCTCCCCAAGGCGGAGGCAGCCATTCTCGACGCACCCCGCGGCCAGACCAGCCTGCACGACCCAGCCAACGAGATTTCCTCTCCCGAACGCCTGTCGGTGCTGGGGCAGCTACGCCACGCCATCGACAACGGGCAGCTGGAGGTGCACTACCAACCCAAAGTCGACGCCAGCACTGAGATCGTGATGGGGGCAGAGGCCTTGGTGCGCTGGAGGCACCCCGAACGCGGCTTGATTCCACCCATGGACTTCATCCCACTGGCGGAAAGTACCGGGCTGGTCAACCCCATGACCTGGGTAGTACTCGATCATGCATTATCGCAGGTGAAACGGTGGACCAACCACCATTGGGGTCTGAAGGTGTCGGTGAACTTCGCCGCCGACTTGCTGATTGACAGCGAAACTCCTGCTCTGGTGGCCCGGGCGCTGCAACACAACCAGGTCAGCGCAGACCTGCTCATCATCGAGGTGACTGAATCCAGCTTGATCAAAGACGCCGCCCTAGCTATGCAGACGATCACTGCCATCCGCCACCTGGGGGTGCAGGTGAGCGTCGATGACTACGGAACGGGGTACTCCTCGCTGGCTTACCTGCAAAAACTGGATGCCGACGAGCTCAAAATTGACCGGGCGTTCGTGAAAAACCTTGGTGCGCCTGACAACCAGCATGATCTGGCCATCGTGGAGACCACCGTCGCGTTGGGTCACCGGTTAGGAATGGCCATTGTGGCCGAGGGGGTGGAAACTGCAGTGGAGCGCCAAATCCTGGAGGATGCTGGCTGCGACATGATTCAGGGCTTCTTCTACAGCAAACCGCTCCCGGGACCTGAGTTAACCGCGTGGTTAGCTCAGCGCCAGGTGCGGCCCCATCTGCCCAGTACCCTGCCCACTGCGCACCAACTCCACCAGATGATCCCCCAGCAAAATATTGGGCAACATACGGGCGAATGTGAGTCCGCCCCGCTGGGTTTCACGCTGGAATAGAACCATCTGAGGGTCATTGCAACCCAGGTGCGACTCAGCCAGACCGCCAGTAACCGACACTCCCGTGACGTGACGATTAGTCTTGGGTCAATGACCATACCGCCCAAACCCAGTGACCCCGGCGCCTCCGGGCGCAAGCGGGGTAAACGTGGCGGTGGCAAAAGGTTTTCCAGACGTCCCGCGCCACCCACCACCACCCGTGAACATTTGCCGACTGTAGAGGAAACCTCCGCCGGCGGTTTGGTGGTGGACTTTGCCGCTCGCCCTCGGTGCGCTGCGCTGATCGGCAGGCTGGACCGCCGCAACAACCTGCGTTGGTCACTACCCAAAGGCCACCTGGAAGAAGGCGAGACCTCCGAACAGGCCGCCGTGCGCGAGGTACACGAGGAAACTGGCATTATGGGCACCATCCTGGCGCCTATCGGGCCGGTGGATTATTGGTTCATTGCCGATGGTCGCCGTGTCCACAAGACGGTGCACCACTTTTTGCTGGAAGCTATTGGCGGGGAGCTTTCCGACGAGGACGTGGAAGTGACCAGCGTGGCCTGGGTCCCACTGGATCAAGTGCGAGGGCAACTGGCCTACGAGGGTGAACGTCGTGTGTTGGACACAGCCTTGAGTTTGTTGCCTGCCGAAGGAGAGGGGCCTGATGCGCTGCGCAAAACCGCTACCCCTGCGCCGGCACTGCCCCATCACCCGCCGCAGCCTGACCCTTCCTCCTGGCTCTGAGCGCAGGGCAGACAATCGTGGGCGCTGGGTCGGTGCAGCGCTGAGGCCGGTACAGGCCTCGCTACTGTGCGCGCTGACGCTGTTCTCGCTGCTCATAGCCCTGCCCTGGAGTTCCTCATGGGGGGCAGTTGGAGCTCCTGGAGCACTGCCTCTACAGGCGCGACTACTCCCCCAGCATGGAGCTGCCCAGCCCAGCCTGAGCCTCCTGCTGGACTCGGTGACCCCTAGCCCAGCCCGCCCAGGGCAACCACTTGTTCTGGCCGGCAGGGTACGCCTGGCGCCCTCCCCTGCCCCGTCTGCAGCACCCCTGCGTTTGAGCGTGCTGACCCGTAGCTCCCCGCTGGTCGCGCGGGAGAGCGTCGCGCAGATCCTCACCCATCCACCGCAAGGTTTGAATGCGTTGCCTCTTGACGCCAACGCTAGCCAAATCCCTACCACGGTGCAGGCGGGCACCACAACCTTCAGGCTGAGCATTGCTGCCGAGGAGCTGCCCTACTCCGCTTTCGGCGTCTATCCGCTGAGCGTTACTGCGACAGTGGGAGAACAAACCATCACGCTGGCCACCGTGATGGTTTGGCAGCCAGACACGTTAGCTGCCCAGCCCACCCGGCTGGGTTGGTTATGGCCAATCGCTGATGATCCTCTGTCCAGCGGAATTGACACTCTCGGTGGAAGCACCCTGCAACCTCAAGAGGACCCCAAGCGCAGCCAGGTCTTGACCAGCACCTTGGCTCCTACCGGGCGTCTAGGCCACCTCCTTGAGGCCTTACGCCGAGCTAACAACCCCGGCGGGGTCAGCGCTGTGGTGGACCCTGCATTGCTACAAGACGTGCGCCAACTCGCCGATTCCTCACCACCCGACACCGCCACCGCCCCAACGGAGGTACCCCCGCAGGCCGCCGCCGACCTGAGCGCATCTCAACAGTCCGCCCTAGCTCGACGCTGGTTGGATGGGCTGGACACCCTGTCTCCCGCCGGATCCCGCCTTCTTCTGCCCTACGCAGATGCCGATCTTAACGCCTTGGCGGGGGCCGCCCGCCAAGATCTGATCAGCCTGGCCCTATCTGCTCCTCAGCTCTCCCAGAACGAGCCCGGCCTGTCCACCCAGAGCCACAGCTGGTTGGGATGGACAGATAGTGGCTACCTCAGCTCGCCAACAGTGAACGCTTTACTCCGCTCCAACGCTACTGCTCCCGCCGGATCGGTCCCTCTCGGAGGGTTGGTGCTCTCCGATGATGCCCTTCCCTCCGCCGAGCCGGCTACATCCACCTTGACTGCTCCGGGCAAAGTTAAGGTCGGCAACCAGTTGGTCCCCACCTTGCGCTACGACAGCCAGCTGTCCGCTTTAGTCGCTACCCGCGTCGACGAACAGAACCCAGCTGCGACCTCGGCTGTATTAAGGCAACAGTTCCTCGCCCAAACTGCGATGATCACCGCAGAACGTCCTGCTGAGTCGCGCGCCATCATCATCGCTCCCCCCCACCGGTGGGAACCCAATCTTGAGCTAGTGAGTCAGTTACTCAGCCTGAGCAAAGAGGTGAGTTGGCTACGGCCTATGACTGCCCTACAGGGGTTCCAACTGCCTTCCACCCAGACCTGGAGCAGCCTGCACTACCCCAAAACCGCTGCCGCTGGACAACTGTCCTCCACCTATGTCAAGCAGGTGGAGCAGTTCCGCAATTCCGCAGAGACCTTCGTCTCTCTACTTAGCGTGCCGCAAGTAGTGCGTGCCCGGGTTGACCACATCAGTCTGCGCCTTGCCACCAGCACCCACCGCTCCACCCAAGCCCGCATCCGCCTCTTAGCCGACCAAGTGGCTGCACTGGAGGCCTGGCAAAGCAAGGTGAGCATCAAGCCCTCAGGCGCAACCTTGGCTGCACGTACCGGGCCTATCCCCATCACGGTGATCAATGGTCTGGATCAGCCGATACGCGTACGAGTAGCCCTGCGACCGACCCTGCCGCGGGTCATTGTGACCGAAACCCCCTTGATCACCGCTGCTGCAGGGCGTCGCACCCAGGTCAATGTCCGGCTGCACGCGATCGCCAATGGCCCGGTGGAACTACAGGCCCAGGTGCAAACTCCGCAGGGAGAAGATGTCGGATTACCGGCCACCATTACCGTCAGAGTGAGCACCCTGGGTCCCCTAGGGGTCCTGCTGACAGTGGGAGCTGGCGCGCTGTTCGTAGTAGCAGTTTTCACGCGAACGATTCGGCGGCGCTGGCGCACTCGACGAACTGGGGTGGTGGCTACGCTGGGGCCGTGATTCCCCCAGTTGAGGCCTCCACTCAGCTTGCACCTGACCCCGATGAGCAGCGCCAGCTCCTCCGTTCGAGCACCATCATGGCCACTGGCACCGTCATCTCCCGAATAACCGGCTTTGTCCGAGACACTCTGATCATCGTGGCAGCTCTGGGTAATGACAAACTCAGCGATGCTTTTCGCATCGCGCAAACCCTGCCGACCATGTTCTACATCCTCATGGTGGGCGGAGTCATCAACGCCGTGTTCGTCCCTCAAATCGTGCGGGCTTTGAAAACCCACCCCGACGGAGGAAGCGCCTACCTCGACCACCTCCTCAGTCTCACCGGAGGTGTGTTGCTCCTGCTCACCGTCGGAGTTACCCTCGCTGCCCCCGTGCTGGTGCCCTTGTGGACCGACTGGCAGGTCCAGTCCGATATTCATGTGGCGGTCGTCTTAGCCTATTGGAGCCTGCCGCAGATTTTTTTCTACGGCTACACCTCAGTGCTCAGTCAGGTTCTCAATGCCCGCAGGCTGTTCGGCCCGATGACGTGGGCTCCCATTGCCAGCAACCTCATGGTGATTGCCACCGGCACAATCTTCATGGCCACCGTGGGTTCCATCGACAAGTCTCAACCCACTAGCGTACCCTCACACGGCATTCT
This sequence comes from Actinomycetota bacterium, assembly GCA_039812585.1. GTDB lineage: Bacteria > Actinomycetota > Actinomycetes > JBDIAW01 > JBDIAW01 > JBDIAW01. The sequence continues at coordinate 53,348 of JBDIAW010000001.1, forward strand.
CATTCTCGGGGCAGGCACCCTACTGGCAGCGGTAGTACAAACCTTGGTGCTCCTGCCACCGCTGTACCGCAGCGGTTACCGCTACCGCCCTCGTTGGAATCGGCATACCACCGAGGACGGCAAAATCCTGGAGTTGGCGCGGTGGACCATCCTGTTCGTGCTGAGCAATCAGCTGTGTTACTTGGTCATCACTCGAGTGGGTACCCGGGTAACGGAACTGGGTCAGACCCTCAACGGTGGGGCTTTTGGTTACGGATTTTCCGCCTACACCAACGCCAGCATGATGATGATCGTGCCGCACTCCATCGTCACCGTTTCTCTGGTCACTGCCCTACTTCCCCGTATGAGCAGCGCTGCCCTCGAGGGCGACCGTAATCATCTGCGCGAGCACCTCAGTCAGGGACTGCGCTGGTCTGCAGTATTGCTCATCCCCACCTCGATTGTTTTCCTCACGCTGGGACCCACGATAGGGCGGGCACTCTACGGGCATTTCATCGGCTTGGAAGGCTCCACTTACGTGGGATACATCCTGTCCATGATGAGCCTGGGCCTGGTGGCTTTCTCGGCACAGTATCTGCTCCTGCGGGGTTTCTACGCGCAAGAGGACACCCGTACTCCTTTTTTTATTAACCTGGTCATCACCGGACTTAACAGCGCCGGCGTAATGATTGCCTACCTCTGCCTGCCGCTGCAGTGGGTGAGCGTGGGCATGGCTGCCGCGTTTTGTGTGGCGTACGGTGTCGGGGTGGTAGTCAGTTTTCTGGTGCTACGTCAGCGTCTCGAGCATCTCCAGGGTCGGCGCATCCTCAACTCGTACACCCGCCTGTTCGCGGCCAGCCTCACGGCGGGGGGGGTAGCGGTGGGTGTTGCGCAGGTGATGCGTCACTGGTGGGGAGTGAGCGTGGCGGCCTCGTTTGCCACTTTATTGGTGAGCGGAGGCTTAACCCTGGTTCTTTCCCTCATGGGGGCCTCGCTACTCCACGTTCCCGAGGTGAACCAGTTTTCCCGCGCTATGCGCCTTGGCCTGCCAAGTCGCACCCTTTCTGACTGAGCTGTCACTCATGAACGGAAGGGAATCTTCGGTTCATCGGCTAGGTTGAACGGCGAGACAGACCCTCCCCTCTTGTCCTTCTCTAGGAGCCTCATGACCATCCATCCCGTAGCCATCATTGGTTCAGGGCCGGCGGGATACACCGCAGGTCTCTACACCGCCCGCGCCAACCTTTCCCCCGTGGTGATCGAAGGGTCGGTTACCTCAGGTGGGGCGTTGATGAACACCACCGAAGTGGAAAACTTTCCCGGTTTTCGGGAACCCATCATGGGACCTGAACTCATGCAGGCTATGAGGGACCAGGCTGAACGGTTTGGAGCGCAATTGCTCAGCGACGATGTAGTCAGCACCGACCTCACCGGCCCAACGAAAACTCTCACTATGGGAAGCGGCCAAACTCTCCAAGCCGCCAGCATCATCCTCGCCATGGGGTCGAGCTACCGTGAGCTCGGATTGCCGCGTGAAAAGGAGTTCTCCGGACGCGGTGTGTCCTGGTGTGCCACATGCGATGGCTTTTTCTTCCGCGATCAAGACATCGCCGTAGTCGGCGGCGGGGATTCAGCTATGGAGGAAGCTACCTTCCTCACCAAGTTTGCCCGCAGCGTCACCGTCATCGTCCGAAGAGACCAGCTACGCGCCAGCCACATTATGCAGCAGCGAGCCCAGTCCAACCCGAAGATACGTTTCACGTGGAACGCTCAAGTCACCGCCTTACAGGGTGATGATCGCCTCAGTGGTATTACGGTTACCACCACCTCTGGGGAAGTAACACAAATACCGGTAACAGGATTGTTCATCGCCATCGGCCATGATCCCAGGAGTGCAATCGTTGCGGGGCAGGTGGACCGAGACTCAGAGGGATACATTCTGGTGGAGGGTCGCAGTACCCGCACCAACGTATCAGGGGTATTTGCCTGCGGTGATGTGGTCGATCACACTTATCGCCAGGCCATCACCGCGGCCGGCAGTGGGTGCAGTGCTGCCCTCGACGCCCAGAGGTATCTCGAGCAGCTGTAGCACTCATGGATCACCGCTTATCGCGAGTACATTGGCAGTACGCCCAACTCTGCTCATGCTGCTTGTGAAAGGATTTCTCCATGGCAACCCTGACCATTACTGACTCCACTTTTTCCACAGAAGTACTCACGAGTTCTACCTCAGTCTTGGTGGATTTTTGGGCGCAGTGGTGCGGGCCCTGTCGCCAGATTGCTCCGGCATTAGAGGAGATTTCTACCGAAATGGCCGATTCGCTGGTGGTGGCCAAACTCAATATCGACGAAAACCCTCAGACAGCCGCCCAATTCGGGATTACTTCCATACCTACTATGATCCTTTTCCGTCAGGGTAGCCCTGTGCATACCATCGTTGGGGCTCAACCCAAACATGCAATCGTGCAGCAGCTTCAAACTCACCTGCTCAGTGCACATTGAGACGTCTGTAGTCAGTGTGGGTGGCATGATGAGCCCTTAACTACTGCTTAGGCCGCAAAAGTTCCTCCTGCCGTTAGACACAATGAGACAATTCCTTCTGGCTGATGCTCCTGAATGCCAGATTCCCGTGTGCTTAGGTAGGTGTTGTGGAATGACTCTGACTAATGCCGCAAAAACTTTGTTGTTGGACACGAAGAAAGGCTCTCGGTGAATTCCACCTCCTACATGCTGGGCGACCATGGCCAAGCGGTGACAGAAATCCGTGACCGCCTCGTGGTGTTGGGCCTGTTAACGCCTCACCCCGAATCAGGCGATACTTTTGACGAGACTGTTGACACTGCAGTGCGTATTTTTCAACAGCAACGCAGTCTTACCGTGGATGGGGTTGTAGGGCCTGTCACCTTCCGCACACTTGAAGAAGCACGTTGGCGCTTGGGTGACCGGATCCTGCACAACCAAATCCACAACCCCTTGGCTGGCGACGATGTGGCGCAGTTGCAGCAACGTCTTTCTTCTATGGGCTTCGACAGTGGACGGGTAGACGGCATCTTTGGGCCCCACACTGAGGCCGCTTTAAGAGACTTCCAAAAAAATGTCGGGATGCCCGTAGACGGCACCTGTGGTCCCACCACTTTCAAGGCGTTACAGCGTCTCTCCCGAACTGTTGTGGGAGGAAGCCCCTTAGCACTGCGAGCAGAAGAACAGTTCCATGCCTCTGGCTTAACCCCTTTAGGGAAAGTGGTCGTCCTAGACCCTGGGCATGGTGCGGATGATGCCGGCATTCTCATGGGGACGCTGGCAGAGGCCGATATCGTTTCTGATTTAGCGGCACGTATTGAGGGTCGATTGGTAGCCACAGGGATGCTGGTCTTCTTAACGAGAGGTAAGGACGGGAATCATCTAACCGACCAGCAACGTGCCCACTTTGCCAACTCTGCTGGTGCCCAATTATGTGTGTCACTCCACGTCGATCAAGATGACAACACCGTAGCTAATGGAGTGGCTACGTATTACTACGGAAACGAGAGATACTCCACCGTTTCCCCATTAGGGCAACGATTTGCAGAGCTGGTTCAACGCCACATCGTGACAGCGACCGACCTGTCCAACTGTCGAAGCCATGCCAAGACCTGGGACTTGTTGCGACTCACCACTATGCCGACGGTCCTCATTGAGGTTGGCTATCTCACCAATTCAGGTGATGCTGAGCGTTTAGCTAATCCAGCCTTTCGCGACACGGTCGCTGAAGCAATCAGCAACGCGATCGTGGCGATGTTTAACCCCTCCACTCCATCCTTCGCCGACGACGCTGTGCCAGTTGGATAAGGAATGCCTGCCGTTTCACGTGAAACGGGCCCCATTAGTGCGCTGGTAAGCGTGTTCGACCAGCGCGGAGCAGAAGTCAGTTAGGGTTCGGCCCGTAGCATGAACTGCTTGCGGAAGCAGGCTGTTAATGGTCATCCCCGGAGAAACATTGACCTCCAGAAACCAGTGTTGCCCTTGAGGGTCAACGATGAAGTCGGCGCGAGAATAATCACGTAAACCCAATGCTTGATGAATGCTTTCCGCTGCCTCGGTCAAAGCAGACAGAACGTCAGGGCCAACACCGGCTGGGATGACAAATTGACTCTCCCCCACCGTGTATCTGGCCGTGTAGTCATAGCCTTGCTGGCCAGTTTTGATTTCTACGGCCGGTAAGCTACCCCAACCAGGAACTGCGTCGATAACTGTTAATGCCACCTCTGTCCCCACGATGAACTTCTCCAAGAGCACTGCAGAGTCATAGGCAAAAGCATGGACCAGAGCACTAGTGAGTTCATCGGCCTGCTGAACCACACTCAACCCCAGCGAAGAACCCCCCCGGTTTGGCTTTACTACTAGCGGGAATCCTAAGGACTCCACCATGGGCGTTAAGAGGTGAGCTGCTCCTAACAATTTGATGGTATCTGTTGTGATAATAAAAGCGGGGGGGGTGATCAATCCTTGAGCCTGAGCAATACTCTTGGCAGCGAACTTATCAAAAGCTAGATGGGCGGCACCCGCAGTGCTACCCACATAGGCCAATCCCAGTGCTTCGCATAAGGTTTGGATGGCTCCATCTTCCCCCAAGCTCCCATGCAACATTGAAAAGGCAAGATTGGTTTCGAGTTCTCGGAGTTTGGGTACCAAGGAAGTATCGATATCACAGACACTCACTGTGTAACCAGCGCTTCCTAAGGCCTCGGCAACTTGGAGCCCAGATTGTAGGGAAATCTCCCGCTCGTGAGACAAACCACCAGCGAGTACTGCAATTTTTAGGTTGGAGGTGGTCATGGCATGCTCACATTAGGGTTGTCGGACTGGCGCCATTGAGGTTTGCTTTGGGTAGGTCCAAGGATATGTCGAAGCTCTAATTCCTCATTGACCACACCAGCTAACCTTCGCACTCCTTCGCGTAATTGATCCACTGGAGGGAAGCAGTAAGAGAGACGCAAACTGCTTTCACCCAACACTCGCCCTGCGCCGGAGTAGAAAGCGCTGCCCGGAACATAAGCAACCCTTGCATTCAATGCGCGAGGCAGCATTAATGCTGAATCGATCCCCATGGGAAGGTTAACCCACACATAAAACCCGCCCTGAGGAACTGTCCAGTGCACTCCTTCAGGCATGGCTGCCGTCAGGGTTTCAATCACCGCATCACGCCGCTCCCGATAAATATTGCGATACGAGGTGATCTGTTGCTGCCAATCAAACTCCTGTAAATAGGTGCAGACAACTGTCTGGGCCAAAGCCGAAGGACACAACATAGTCGCTTCGGCTGCCAAAATCAGCTTGTCCCTAATCACCCGAGGTGCCACGACCCATCCGACCCGAGTGCCAGGAGCAAAGGTTTTAGAAAATGATCCCAGATAGATGACGTCTTCGTTGATGGAGCGCAGAGCTGGCAAAGTTTGGTGATCAAATCCGAGCAAGCCATAAGGGTTGTCCTCAACTAATGGCACTTTAGACTGAGCGCAAAGGCTCACAATCCGCTGGCGACGCTCCAATGTTTGAGTCACTCCGGCTGGATTGTGAAACGTGGGAATGGTGTAAACAAACTTGGGAGCTTTTCCTTGGGCTTGACATCCTGCAATAGCTGACGACAGCGCCTCGGGATGCAGTCCTTGCTCATCCATGTCGACATGAACAACTTCTGCTTCGTATGATCTAAATGCTTGAAGGGCACCCACATACGATGGGGCTTCAGCGAGGATGACATCGCCCGGATTAATGAACACCCTCGTCAATAGATCCAAGGCCTGCTGGGACCCAGTTGTGACCACTACGTCATCTGGGTGTGCTGCTATACCCTCTACAGCCATCACGGAGACGATTTCTTCACGTAGCTGAGGGTCGCCTTGGGCCGATCCGTACTGCAAGGCATAGGTACCTCGGGTTTTAATCAGCTCGGCAATCTTGTTCCCGATCTCAGCGAGAGGGAGAGCAGAGACGTAGGGCATGCCGCCCGCTAAGGAAACAATTTCCGGCCGTGAAGCGACGGCAAATAGGGCGCGGATCTCCGAGGCGGTCATACTTGCGGTTCGCTCAGCCAGTAGTGGGATGGTTTCACGTGAAACCATCCCACTACTGGGGTTCTCCCCCTCAACACTCATCGAGGCTCACCTTCATCTTCGCTTCGCAGCGCATCCCACCGAACGGTCGCCAGCCTACTCATCGACGAGCCGACACCCTCTTAGCAGTGCTTTTAGTACGGACGCTGCCTTTTTATCAAACAGGAGGGGGCGTTTCACGTGAAACGCCCCCTCCTGTTTGATAAAAAGTGTCCTAAAACACCGCTGGTGATCTTGTTTCTTCAGAAGTGCCTTGGCGAAGATCGACAACCTCGGGCGAGGATCGCTCCATACGACGTCCAGGCAGCGAAGCCACTAATTGGGGGTCTAAGATACCTAAGATTCGTTCGAGATCATCTAGGGTGGCAAACTCAATGGCTACTTTTCCTTTGTGTCGACCTAAATCAACTTTCACACGGGTCTCTAGGTGGGTGGAGAGTCGCTCAGCAATTTCCACCAAGCGGGGCGATACTGGACGATGAGTCCTGTTCGATGAAGGGTGCTCGACTTCCTCCTCATGAGAAAGGGTAGCTAACTCCTCCACGGCTCGAACGGATAAACCCTCCGCTACAATGCGATCAGCAACCTCTTCTTGGCGCTTTTCGCCGTCAAAGGCCAACAACGCCCGGGCATGTCCTGCCGTGAGGACACCAGCAGCAACTTTTCGCTGGACCGAGGGAGGGAGCTTGAGTAATCGAAGTGTATTACTGATTTGCGGGCGGGATCGGCCAATACGCTGAGCGAGTTCCTCGAGGGAACAGGAAAAATCATTAAGCATTTGATCGTAAGCTGCGGCCTCCTCTAATGGGTTCAGGGGACTGCGATGCAAGTTCTCAAGCAATGCGTCGCGTAGCATGCTGTGATCTTCAGTATCCCTCACAATTGCGGGCAAATGGGTAAAGCCGGCTTGTTGAGCAGCCCGCCAACGCCTCTCTCCCATCACCAGCTCATATTGGCCATCCTCGACCCGGCGTACCACTACCGGCTGGAGCAGACCTACTTCTTTCAATGAGTGCACCAACTCTGCTAAGTCATCTTCATTGAAAACCTGCCTAGGTTGCCTAGCATTGGGCCGCACACTTTTAATGGGCAATTCTGCGAAATGCCCACCCACGGGCTCATCCAGGACAGGTTCTAACCGGGGAGGTTTTTCCGGAATCAACATGTCGACGGGGCTCGACTCGTTAGTCCGATTGGTGGTTTCATGAGTGGGTGGCACCACCGGTATGAGGGCGCCCAGGCCTCGGCCTAACCCTCTGCGTCGTTCGGTCACTAGTTTTCCTCTCGGGTTGTCGGAGAAAGTGCATGGCTAAATTCGTTGGCAGCTTGCATGTAACACCATGTGCCTGTTGATGTGGGGTCGTAGGTCAAGACTGTTTGCCCGTGACTGGGTGCTTCGGAGATACGTACCGAACGAGGAATAACTGTTTTAAGCACTGAATCATTGAAGTGTCCTCGCACCTCATCGGTCACCTGGGCGGCTAGACGGGTGCGGCTATCAAACATTGTCAACAAAATGGCGGAAATCTCCAATTGTGGATTGAGATGCTTCTGGATCATGTCGATATTTTGCAGCAATTGCCCCAAACCTTCTAGCGCGTAATATTCGCACTGAATAGGTATGAATACTTCAGTAGCTGCCACGAGTGCATTGATGGTGAGCAGGCCCAGGCTGGGTGGGCAGTCAATAAACACATAGTCAGGTAAGGTTTCCCCCAACTTTCGCTGCTCGGCGAGATAGTCATCCAAAGCCTTGCGAAGTCGTAGCTCCCGAGCTACCACGGGAACCAATTCGATCTCAGCCCCTGCCAAGTCAATAGTCGCGGGTACCACACGCATCGAGGGGAAGAATGGAACTGGATGCACCACCTCACTCAGGGGCTTCCCACCAATGAGTACCTCATAAATGCCCTCTGTACCCGGCGCATGGTCAACCCCCAATGCGGTGGAGGCATTTCCTTGCGGGTCAAGATCGATAACGAGCACCTGGGCTCCCTGAGCGGCTAAGCCCGCTGCAACATTGACCGTACTGGTGGTTTTCCCTACTCCACCTTTTTGATTGGCAACAGAAACCCTTCGCACGTGAGAGTGGCGAGCCAGAGGTGGCATGTGGGGTAAAAGTTCGATCGGGCTCGTGGATTCTTCCGGAGCAGCCACTCCTGGATACTCCACGGGATCAGATTCTTGGGGTTGAGGTGAAAGTTCTACAGCGATGGGTTGCTCAAGGATCGATGATGGCTCGGTGATTGCCTCCGCCTCGTCTCTGAGTAATTCGCCCTCCCTCATCAGGGATGCTGGCTCGGGCAAATCGGCTGGAGTCGCTGAGTAGGAGTCATCACGTAAATCGAGCACCAAGTTGGTTTGGCTCGCAGTAGGCCAACCCAGCCCGGATACCTGCTGAATCAATGGCCAAGACGATCCTGCGTGATCATGTGTGGCCCAACCGACCGAGCAAAAGCTAGGTGTCATGTACTGGCCAGACGAGATGACGGATAAAGAAGATTTTGTTTCTGTGCTGACGTGGTTCATCGCTACCTTCCTGATAGTCCTACAGTCCGCACCTTGTGTCACGGTCGTCTCTTAATGGGCATGACGCTGATAAACAACCACATTAACCGGTTGATCGTAAATATCCTTCGCCACTTGTAATCTACATGCACCGCTGGCAGATAGAGCTTTATCCACCAGTACCGCTTCAATTTCTTGCTCGGCACTTGATCCTTTAAGAGCTAGGAGGTGGCCGTTGGGCTTGAGGAGGTGGGCTGTGTGACGAATCAGAACCGGCATTGGAGCTACGGCCCTGGCGGTTACATAGTCAAAACGTTGATGGTGCACATTTTCGCTCCGGGCGTTGACCACCTGTGCACGTGAAAGAGCGAGCTCATCAATCACCTCGCGAAGGAATAAACAACGCTTCGCAATGGAATCTATACACGTCACTGACACATCGGGACGAATAATGGCGATCACCAAGCCAGGAAGTCCCGCGCCTGAGCCTACGTCAGCAATGATTGAATGAGTCGGTAGTAGGGGGGCCAAAGCAGCGCAGTTGGCAATGTGACGCGGCCACAATCTGTCCAGTTCGCTAGGCCCGATAAAGCCTCGCCGCTGGGCTACGTCGGCGAGCAATTGGGCATAGCGCCTCAGTAGTTCTGCCCTAGGCCCCGGGCAGATGAGGTCAGAGGGGTCGCTATCTTTCATCGATGGTTCGGAGCTACCGAAGTAGGGATAACGCGTTTCACGTGAAACGCTCTAGGAGTTCGCTGGCAAGATAACAACGTAGCGATCTGGCTCCGTACCTTCAGATTCACTCACCAACCCCGAAGCAGCCACTACATCATGGACGACTTTGCGCTCAAAGGGAGTCATGGGATCAAGGCGATACTTAGTGGCACTGGATTGGACCGAGGCAATCGCTTCGTGCGTCACCCGGGTGATTTCCTCGCGCCGGTCTTTGCGATAGTCGGCGATATCAAGCATTAACCCTGATCGATGGCCTGTTTTAACATGGACAGCTAAGCGAGTGAGTTCTTGGAGAGCCTCTAATCCTTTGCCGTCCTCGCCTACCAAATCATCTAATCCCTCCCCCACAATGGCTACTGATGAGCGCTCCCCTTCGACATCCATATCAATATCACCATCAAGGTCAGCAATATCTAGTAGGCCTTCGAGGTAGTCAGCGGCAATTTCTCCCTCACGCTCCAACAAGGCTAGGTTTGGACCGTTCTGATCATCACCTGTGACTGTTTGTAATGTTGCCTCGTTGTCTTTTGTCTCCCCCATGGAAGGGTCGCTTTCTACTCGGCTAGATGAGGCAAGATCGGCGGGTGGAAGTGATTGGTCCATGAAAAGCCCTTTCCTTGGTTGCGAAGTCGGGGTGAGGCTAGATGTATGAGTTGAGGTTAACGACGTTTGCTGCGTGTCTTCTTTTTTGGTTGCTGCCGTGAGGGAGAGTCCTTCTCCTGCGGTGTGGAAGTTTCCTCAGGGCTTACTTCGGAAGACTCCTTCTCATCGCGTTGAGCTCGCTGCTGAGACGTTACCCGCGAAAGGCTAAAACGACGGATACCGGAGGACGAAGACTGGGCGCTCTTAGTCGCTTGCCGTTCAAGATAAAGTTTTTCTGCCTTAGAACCAGGTGCGGGTAGACGGTGAATCACCACCATTTGCTGTCCCAATGACCACAGGTTGGTGGTCAACCAGTAAACGAGAACACCAATAGGAAAAACAAAGCCGGAAAGACCGAAAATAATCGGCATCACATACATCATTATTTTTTGCTGTTGAGCAAACGATCCCGTTAAAGCAGCTTCAGGCATATTCTTCATGATGAGTTGCCGCTGCTGGAAGAACGTAGAAGCCGTCATAGTAACGATCAGAGTGGCGGCTACAATCTTGGCTGATAAAGAGTGAGTTTGAGTAAAAGTATCAAAAAGTTTAGCCCCAAAAAGGTGCGCATCTAAAGCCTGAGTTACTTTTTCGTGAGTCATGAAACCACGTGGATGGTTTTGTGATATACCCTTCAACACCATAAATAAAGCAAAGAAGAACGGAGACTGAGCTAAAAGTGGTAGGCAGCTCGTGAAGGGGTTTGCTTTCCTTTCCTTATAGAGTTCCATTAATTTTTGACTTTGTAGCTGCCGATCATGTTTATATTTTTGTTGGATTTTTTTCACCTCAGGCTGAATAAGCTGCATAGCTCGTTGAGCCTTAATTTGTTTAACATAAAGGGGTATCAAAAAGGTCCGGACAACGAGCACTAGGCCAATAATGCTCAGGACCCACGTGACCCCCCCATTGTTAGGTAAACCAATTGAAGTAAAAATCCAATGGAAGGATAACATGATAAAGGAAACCAATTTATACAATGGCTCCATGAGAAAATGAAGATTATCCATGTTTTCCTAACTAACAGTGTTGGCTGTGGTTGTCTTGCCTGGACGAGATTTTACAGGATCGAATCCACCATCGGAAAAAGGGTTACACCGTACTAATCTCCACGCAGTACGGACTCCCCCACTCCACAACCCGTATTCCACGAAAGACTGGCGCGCATAGGAAGAGCAGGAGGGGTAGTACTTACAACGAGGCCCCAAAAGGGGTGAAATCAGACGTTGATAAACAACAATCACACCGACCACCCAGTAATGAGGCCTCATGAGCTTCCAGCCATTCCTAGGAGGGGAAATCTCCTGGGAATGGCTAGGCACGTCACTCTCTTTACGGTGTTCCATGACGTGTCCGAAGAGAACTGGTGGTCACCAGCTTGCGCATGGTGGCTTCGAGAGCGGTGCTGAGTTGAAGGTAACTGGCCTGTGCCGCCGCTGGGTTGGCGCGTATCACGAGTAGGTGAACAGGTGGCAACAGGGGCCTAGACTGCCTCACCCACGACCGGAGACGCCTCTTCACCCGATTGCGTACTACTGCGTTGCCTACCGACTTACTGACGATAAACCCCACGTGGACGGATTCGAAGGACTCATCCGACTGGCTGGGTGTTGAGCAGGAAGCGCCAGAAGGGTGAGCAAACACACTGATATAGCGATGGTGGGCCGACCAGCGTTTTTCACGAAACACCAGGCTGAAGTCTGAGGACTTAGTCAGGCGGTGCACACGAGGCAACATAGTCCCACTATTCCTACCGGAAAGATCTCCATAAAAGCTGGCAGGAGTTGTTAGGCAGAAAGCTTTTTACGCCCTTTACTGCGTCGCAGAGCCAAAATCGCCCTGCCTGCTCGGGTGGCCATCCGTTGGCGGAAGCCGTGAGTCTTCGCGCGACGACGGTTGTTGGGTTGAAAGGTCCGCTTGGACACGGTGGTCTCCTTAGGACAAGCAGGGGTGGTGTCGACCCGGTTGTCTCGACTCATCACACGATGCGAGGCAACTGGACCATTAAGCAGGCAAAAATGACACAGCTCACCATGAGCTTATCGGACGCTGTCTACTAAGAAGGGGCATCGCCGGCCGGTCCACTCCCCCGTGCCCACTGCCACTTTCCCCACCCTGTGGACAACCACTTGCCTGATTGCTGCGGATTAGCTACGTTCACACCTGTCTGCAACGTGGTGACCGATACCTTCCTGTCGGGTAGTTTTGGTTGATCTGTAGGAAAAACCAGCGGTACGACACCTAGGCACGCAGGGTGACGAGAAATTCTTCCCAGCCCTGAAGTCCTCAGGGTCATTGTCCCCAACTTGTGGATAACCTTGTGGACAACCGGCGTGTGAGTGAGCCTCCGATCTGAAGGGAAGGGCCCAATGACTCAAGGTTCTGAAGCCACTCAAGTGTCGTTTTCTCAAGCGTGGGATGCAACCATCGAAGCGTTGGCAGGTGATAACTTCCCTGCGCAATACCGAGCTTTTTTACGACTAGCCCAACCCATGGGGCTCATTGACGACACTGCACTGATCCGTGTGCCAGACAATTTCACTAAAAACAAACTGGAAACAGATCTAAGGGAGTACCTTACTTCTGCATTGGCCAAGACACTGGGCCATCCCGTGCGCTTGGCTGTCACAGTCGATGACTCCCCTACGCGATTCTCGCCTGTTTTAGAGGTTTGTCAGTCAGATGGACTAACAGACAAGCCCCTACCGACTCCCCTACCTAGTGACGATGATGATCCACCTACTTTGCCTTTCACCACTCTCGATAGCGTTCCCACCCCTGACCCTGGTGACTCATCCCAACTGAACCCGCGCTACATCTTCGACACCTTTGTGATCGGCGCCAGTAATCGTTTCGCTCACGCTGCTGCTATTGCTGTTTCGGAGGCGCCTGCTAAAGCCTATAATCCATTGTTTATTTATGGTGATTCTGGTTTAGGTAAAACCCACCTTTTACACGCTATCGGATACTACGCACAAAGCCTCTATCCAGGGATACAGGTGAGATACGTTAGTTCTGAAGAGTTCACTAATGACTTTATTAACTCTATTCGTGATGACCGAGCTTCGGTTTTCCAACGACGCTATCGTGATTTAGACATTCTTTTAGTGGATGATATTCAGTTCTTAGAGAATAAAGAACGAACCCAGGAAGAATTCTTCCATACCTTTAATACTTTGTACAATGCCAACAAACAAATAGTGATCTCTAGTGATCGGGCTCCCAAACAGCTCGTCACGTTGGAGGATCGGCTCCGTAGTCGATTTGAGTGGGGACTGATCACTGATGTCCAACCACCAGATTTGGAGACACGTATAGCTATCCTGCGCAAAAAGGCCGTTCAGGAACAGTTAAACGTCCCTGCTGAAGTCCTAGAATATATTGCCTCTAAAATCAGTACAAATATAAGAGAGTTAGAGGGTGCTCTTATTAGAGTGACGGCTTTCGCTAACCTCAATCAGCAAGGGGTGGATTTATCGCTAGCGGAGATCGTCCTCAAGGATCTCATTCCCGACGAGGATGGCCCCGAGATCACCGTAGCGACTATCATTGCTCAGACTGCTGCTTATTACGCTCTATCCATGGATGATTTATGTGGAGCCTCACGCTCCAGAACCTTGGTTCAAGCCCGACAAATTGCTATGTATCTGTGTCGAGAATTGACCTCACTTTCACTACCAAAAATAGGGCAGCAATTTGGAGGTCGTGACCACACCACTGTCATGCACGCAGACCGTAAAGTACGTCAAGAAATGAGTGAAAAACGCTCGGTTTACAATCAAGTCACTGAGCTAACCAATCGCATTAAATCCCAGGCGCGCCAATAATGACTAGGCATCTTCCTCCCCACCAACTCCCCTACAGGCCAGCTTGTGCACAGTCTGTGGATAAGGTTGTGGATGACTGGGGAAAACTGGGGGTCATCTGTGAGCAAAACACAACACCAGCAGTGAAAGGCAGAAGAAATCCCCAGGTCGACACGGTTTTTCCACACCGTCCACGCAGCAGCGTCCACACCCGAATCGGGTCTTTACCAGGGAAAATGCAGGTTTTCCCCAGAATCCACACCCCCTACTGCGACGAAGACATTTTTATCATGATGGGATTTAAGGTCATAGAAGCCACAGCGGCCCAAACGGTGAGGAGCCGACCATGAAAGTCAGAGTGAATCAAGCCACGCTCAACGAGGCAGTTGCATGGGCGGTCCGCAGCGTCCCACTGCGTCCTTCACTGCCAGTACTGGCAGGCCTGCATTTACAGGCAGTAGACGAGCAATTGATCATCAGTGCAGTGGATTACGAGTCCTCCACGCGTGCGATGATCGACGCTGAGGTCATGGAACCAGGCACGGTGGTGGTCAGCGGGCGACTTTTGGCCGACATTGTTCGCAGCCTTCCCGGGGATAGCGCTGACATCACGTGCGAGGACACCAGGGTGACGATCACCTCGCAACGCTCGCGATTTGTCATGCTCACCCTTCCGGTGCAGGACTACCTTGAAGCTCCCACCCTGCCTCCGGTGTGTGGGCAGGTCTCCGGAGCCGTGCTGGCCAAGACGATCAGTCAGGTCAGCGTGGCAGCTAGTCGTGATGACTCCCTGCTGGTGCTGACCGGGATTCGCCTGGAGCTCGAGGGGGAGGAGCTGACTGCGGTTGCCACAGACCGCTACCGGCTGGCGATGAAGCAAGTCGACTGGCAGCCGGCCAGCCCCCAGACCAGCACCCAAGTGCTGATCCCAGCCAAGATGGCCACCGATGCGGCTAAAGCTTTCGCCGGAGTGAGCCAGGTCAGCGTGGCTTTATCCACCGACGGTCAGGAGGCGGTGCTCGGGCTCGAGGGGGAGGGACGGCGTATGACCACCCGGTTGTTGGGAGGGCAGTTCCCCGCCTCCTACCGCTCGCTGTTCCCCTCGCAAACCTCCAGCAGGTTGGTGGTCCGCACAGAGGTGCTGCTGGAGGCCACCCGTCGGGTGGCGTTGGTCGCGCAACGCACCAGCCCCTTGCGTCTGACGGTGACCGCCGACTCGGTGGTGCTGGAGGCTGGGCGCGGCGATGACGCCCAAGCAGTGGAGTCAATCAGCGCGTTGTTGGAGGGTGAGCCGATCCAGATGGCGTTCAACCACACCTACCTGGTGGATGGTTTGGTGGCACTGGGGACTCCATTTGCCCAAATCACCTTCGCAGATCCGAGTAAGCCCGCTGTGTTGATGGGGTGCCAGGCGGCGGATGGTCAACCGGGGGAGCCTGCCAACCCCCAACCGGAAAGCGAGTCTTTCGCAGCTCAGGCTCATGTGGTGGACCAACCAGTGCAGGCGCAGCAGGTGGGGCCGGCGCAAGAATCGTTTCGCTACCTGCTGATGCCAATCCGGTTGAGTTAGGTCGAGCTGGGGCTGCCACACTGGGTGCATCAAGGCTGGGTTACTGAGGAAGGATCACCATGCAGCTAGGACTGGTGGGGCTGGGCAAGATGGGCGCGAACATGCGGCAACGGCTGCGTGAGGGCGGTCATGAGGTGATTGGGTACTCACGGGAGTCGGGTGTGCGCGATGTGGAGAGCCTGCCCGCGTTGGTGCAAGCGTTGCACGCTCCGCGCGCGGTGTGGGTGATGGTTCCGGCAGGAGAGGCTACGCGAGCGGTCATTGATGAGCTGGCCGGGTTGCTCCAGCCTGGGGATGTGATCGTCGAGGGTGGTAATTCCCGTTGGAGTGACGACCAACGCCATGCCGCACAGCTGCAGGGCTTGGGGATCGACTACCTCGATGTGGGGGTGTCTGGGGGAGTGTGGGGCCTGGCCAACGGATATGCCCTGATGGTGGGAGGCCACGCAGAGACCGTGGCCCGACTCCAGCCGATCTTTGACACGCTTAAGCCCGCCCAGGGAGGTTTCGTGCATGCGGGCGAAGTGGGGGCGGGGCACTTCGCCAAAATGGTCCACAACGGCATCGAGTACGGCTTGATGCAGGCCTACGCTGAAGGTTTTGAACTGCTGCAGGCTAGCGATCTGGTGCGCGATGTGCCCGGGGTGATCTCCTCATGGACGCAGGGGACGGTCATTCGCTCGTGGCTGCTGGATTTGCTGGTGCGGGCTTTGGAGGATGACCCGCAGTTGAGCCAGCTCGCCGGCTATGCCACCGATTCGGGGGAGGGGCGCTGGACTGTGGAGGCCGGCATCGACCACGCCGTGCCTTTGCCGGTGATCAGTGCGGCGTTGTTTGCCCGTTTTGCCTCCCGGCAGCAGGATTCTCCGGCGATGAAGGTGGTGGCGGCGTTACGGCAGCAGTTCGGAGGCCATGCAGTTCAGCGCCACGACCTGCCGGCGCCGCTGCAGTCCACACCCCAAGCGGGAGCTCCACCTGTGGCAAGCTGAACAGATGTTTATCAGTGGGGTGCAGGTGCGTGACTTTCGCAGCTATCCCCATGCGCAGCTACAGCTTCAACCTGGAGTGACGATCTTGCTGGGGCCAAATGGCAGCGGGAAAACCAATCTGGTGGAGGCCATGGCCTACCCAGCCATGATGGGGTCACATCGAGTCTCCAACGATGCCGCTCTGGTGCGCCAAGGCCAGCCGCACGCCCTGATCCAAGTGGTGGCAGTGCGCGCCGATCGGCAGGTCAGTATCGATGTGCACCTCACCCCGGGGTCTCGCACCCGGGCTCGGCTCAACCGCAATCCGGTGCCACGGGTGCGGGATGTGGCAGGGGTGCTCCAGGTGGTGATGTTTGCTCCCACCGATGTGGAGCTGGTGCGCGGGGACCCAGCGGCGCGGCGGCGTTTCCTCGATGATTTGCTGGTCTGCCAAGCCCCCCGTTGGGCAGGGGTACGCGCCGATTACGACAAGGCGGTCCGCCAGCGCAGTGCCCTGCTCAAGTCGCTGGCGGCCCAACGGGGCAGGGGCAGTGGCATCTCGATGGATGATGACTACACCTTGCACGTATGGGATCAAGCGTTGGTACGCCACGGGGCGGCGTTAACGCAGGCACGGATTCAGTTGGTCGAGCAGCTCAATCCATTGCTAGCCAAGGCTTATGGGCAGTTGAGTGGCACCAGCCAGGCACCCACGCACTGCCAGGCGCACTATCAACCCGCCGCAGGGGAGATCCCGGCTGGGGCCAGCGTGGAGCAGGTCGAGCAGGTGTTGCACCACCAGGTGGAGCAGTCCCGCCGCCAGGAGTTGGCCCGTGGGGTGTGTTTGGTGGGGCCGCACCGCGATGAGCTGGTGGTGAGGTTGGGCATCAACCCGGCGCTTCCAGTGCGCACCCACGCCAGCCATGGGGAGACCTGGTCGGTGGCGTTGGCCCTGCGGGTTGCCTCGGCCTGGTTGTTGCGCGGTGGGCAGCACGATCTGGCCCAGAGCCCTATCGTCATCCTCGATGATGTGCTGGCTGAGTTGGACCCGGCTCGGCGTCAAGAGTTGGCTCAGATCCTAGGAGATTTCGAGCAGGTGATCATCACGGCAGCAGACCCAGCTGATCTGCCTGATCAGCTGGAAGGTCGAGTGGTGCGCGTGCCCGGGGAGGTCAGTGTGCTCGATCTCACCGGATCGACTCTGCAGCCCCAAGTGGCCGGAGCTCTCCCATGAGCTCCTCCAGCCAAGGCCTGCCTCCCCAGGCCTTGGAGCAGGCTTTGGAGCACGCTCAGGCCAAAGGATGGAAGCCAGTGGGTTTGGCTGCACCCACCGGCGATGAGGTGGAGCTGCTTTCTGCACCACCCCGCCTGCGCAGTAGTCGCACTACTGCAGGGCCGGTGTTGAGTGGGGCTGGCCCCGACGAGCGCGACCCAATGGTGATCGGTCAGGCCATTCCTGATTTGGCTCGCCAGCGTCAGTGGTATGGGCGCACGGTTCTTTCCGATGTGCTCTCAGGCTGGCCGCAGATGGTGGGACCGCAAGTAGCGGCGCACTGTCGACCGGAGGCGGTGCACGAGCACACACTGACAGTGCGGGCTGACTCCACGGCGTGGGCCACGCAGATGCGCCTGTTAGCCGACACTGTTCTGGCTCGTATCAATCAGGCGTTAGCTATGGCAGGGCATGACGTGCCAGGTGAGCAACCGGTAGCTGCCCTGCAATCGGTGCGGGTGCTGGGCCCTGATGCTCCTTCATGGAGTCACGGGCGTCTGCGTCTACCGGGGCGTGGCCCGCGCGATACCTATGGCTGAGTAGCCGCCGCTATCGGCTGGTGCACCCCCGCGACTGGTAGGGGGACATGTCCGCTGGGTTTTTAATAGCCGATACCCCCTTTATTTGGCCTCTCAGCGCCCAATCTGACGCGATTGTGTACCTAGGGCGACTAAGCTGATGAGGTTGTGTAGAACCGGCATCACCCCAGCACGCCTAGGAGACCACTGTGACCAAACCCCCGGCCTATGACGCCAGTGCCATCAAGGTTCTGGAGGGTCTGGATGCGGTGCGTAAACGCCCGGGGATGTACATCGGCTCGACGGGGGAGCGGGGGCTGCACCACCTGGTGTACGAGGTGGTGGACAACTCGGTAGACGAGGCTCTGGCAGGGTATGCCGACCGCATCGAGGTGGTACTGCGCGCCGACGGGGGAGTTCAGGTGACTGACAACGGTCGGGGTATCCCCGTGGACATGCATCCGGAGGAGAAGAAGCCAGCAGTGACCGTGGTGCTCACGGTTCTGCATGCCGGGGGGAAGTTCGGCGGCGGGGGGTACTCCGTGTCTGGAGGTTTACACGGAGTTGGGGTTTCGGTGGTCAACGCGTTGTCGACCCGGCTGCTGGTGGGAGTTAAGCGCGATGGCTACCGCTGGTCTCAGGAGTTTCACCTGGGCACACCCACCGGCGAACTGATTCAGGGTGAAGCCACGCAAGACACCGGGACTCGGGTTACCTTCTGGCCCGACCCTGACATTTTCGACACTTTAGAGTTCAGCTTCGACACGTTAGCGGCTCGGTTTCGGGAGATGGCCTTCCTCAACAAAGGGCTGACCATTACGTTGCGTGATGAGCGGGTGAAGGATCAACCCCAGCCTGCTGACCAGCAGGCCGAACTGGCTAAGCAGGCCGCAAGCGTTGAGGCGGGGGAGAACTTCGAGGTTGCAGCTCCTAGCCAGGAGAGTTTGGTCAAGCCCGGCCAGACTGCTCCCGACAGAGACAGCGCACCCGATAAGCCGCTGGAGGTCACTTATCGTTACGACGGAGGGATCGTCGACTTCGTCACCCACCTCAACACCACCAAGGGCGCGGCCCACCGCAACATCATCAGCGTGCAGGCCGAAGACACTGCCAGGATGCTGTCCCTGGAGATGGCCATGCAGTGGAACAGCGGCTTTTCCGAGTCGGTGTACACCTTCGCCAACACCATCAACACCCAAGAAGGCGGTACCCACGAGGAGGGCTTCCGTGCGGCGTTGACCGGCATCGTCAACCGCTTTGCCGAACAGCAAGGGTTGATTAAAAAGAAAGAGGATCGCCTCACGGGGGAGGATATTCGTGAGGGTCTGACGGCGATTGTCTCGGTCAAACTGGGTGAGCCTCAGTTTGAAGGCCAGACCAAAACCAAGTTGGGCAACACTGAAGCCAAGTCCTTTGTCCAGACCGCATGCAACGATCAACTGGGTGCGTGGTTTGAGCAAAACCCCGCCGAGGGTAAAGACATCGTGCGCAAGGCGGTTTCAGCAGCCAGTGCCCGTGTAGCCGCCCGTAAGGCGCGTGACTTGGCCCGTGGCCGTAAAGGCTTACTGGAGTCGGGGGGTCTTCCGGGCAAACTGGCTGATTGTCAATCCACCGACCCGGAGCGTTGTGAGCTCTACATTGTCGAGGGCGATAGTGCCGGGGGTAGCGCCAAGAACGGTCGGGACTCCAAGTTCCAAGCCATTCTGCCCATTCGCGGCAAGATCCTCAATGTGGAAAAGGCCCGTATTGATCGGGTGCTGCAAAACACCGAGGTTCAGGCCTTGATCTCTGCTTTGGGTACTGGAATCCACGAGGATTTCGACCTGGCCAAACTGCGCTACCACAAAGTGATTCTCATGGCCGACGCCGATGTGGATGGTCAGCATATTCGCACCCTGCTGTTGACGTTCCTGTTTCGGTTCATGAAGCCCCTCATCGAAGCGGGGCATTGTTACCTGGCCCAACCTCCGCTGTACAAGTTGAAGTGGAGCGGCAAAGACGCGGTGCAATACGCCTTTAGTGATCGGGAGCGTGACGGTCTGCTCGAGTTGGGACTGTCCGAGGGCAGGCGCATCCCCAAAGATGATGGCATCCAACGCTTTAAGGGTCTGGGGGAGATGCCGGCCAAAGAGCTCTGGGACACCACGATGGACCCCGCCAACCGGGTGTTGCTGCAGGTGACCCTCGATGATGCCGCAGCTGCTGACGACCTGTTTAGCATCCTCATGGGGGAGGATGTGGAGCAGCGGCGCTCGTTTATCCAACGCAATGCCAAAGACGTGCGTTTCCTGGACATTTAAAAATGTGCCGTTTTGTTTTCAGGCAGGCTCGGCGCCGCGCTGGCAAGGCGGATCAGGAGAGCAGAGCAGAGCTTTTCGTGACGACGACAATGCAGTCCAGCGTGGAGGCCCAGCCCGTCCCACCGAAACCGAAGGAACACCATGACTGAAACCCCCGTTGAGCAAACCCCTGGCGATCGCGTAGAGCCGGTGGATCTGCAGGTGGAGATGCAGCGCAGCTACCTGGATTACGCGATGAGCGTCATCGTGGGTCGAGCCTTACCGGTAGTGGAGGATGGGCTCAAGCCGGTGCATCGTCGGGTGCTTTATGGCATGTTCGACGGGGGATATCGTCCAGATCGCGGCTACTCCAAGTGCGCCCGCATTGTCGGTGAGGTGATGGGTAACTACCACCCCCACGGTGACTCCGCGATCTATGACACCTTGGTGCGTCTGGCCCAACCGTGGTCCTTGCGTTATCCGCTGGTCGATGGCAACGGTAACTTCGGCTCCCCGGGTAACGACCCGGCTGCAGCCATGCGGTACACCGAGTGCCGCTTGACTCCCCTGGCCATGGAGATGATGCGTGACATCGATCAGGACACGGTGGATTTTTCCCCCAACTACGACGGTAGAAGCCAAGAGCCTGACGTGCTGCCCAGTCGTTTCCCCAACCTGCTCGTCAACGGTAGCGCCGGTATTGCGGTGGGCATGGCCACCAACATCCCCCCCCACAACCTGCGGGAGGTTATCTCCGGGGTGCAGTGGGCGTTGGAGAACCCGCAGGCCAGCGAGGAGGAGCTGCTGGAGGCACTGTTGACGCGGATCAGCGGCCCGGACTTCCCCACCCATGGACTCATCGTGGGCCGGCGCGGCATCGAGCAGGCCTACCGCACCGGCCGGGGCTCCATCACCATGCGCGCCCTGGTGGAGGTCGAGGAGATCCACAACCGCACGTGTCTGGTCGTCACCCAGCTGCCCTACCAAGTCAACCCCGACAACCTGGCCATCAAGATCGCCGATCTGGTCAAAGACGGGCGTTTGCAAGGGATCGCCGATGTGCGCGATGAATCCAACGGTCGCACCGGCCAACGTTTGGTCATTGTGTTGCGCCGTGATGCAGTGGCCAAGGTCGTGCTCAACAACCTCTACAAGCACACCCAACTGCAAGAAACCTTTGGTGCCAACATGCTGGCTCTGGTTGATGGGGTTCCGCGCACGTTGCCGCTGAATGCATTTGTGCGCCACTATGTCGCCCACCAAATCGAGGTGATCGTACGCCGCACCCGCTACCGGTTGCGTAAAGCCCAAGAACGCGCCCACATTTTGGAGGGCTACCTTAAGGCGCTGGATGCCCTCGATGCGGTCATCGCCTTGATCCGTGCCAGCGAGTCCGCCGAGGCGGCTCGGGTGGGCCTGATGGAGTTGCTGGAGGTTGATGACGAGCAGGCCCGGGAAATCCTCAACCTGCAGTTACGCCGCCTGGCCGCTCTGGAGCGCCGAGCAATCATGGATGAGTACGACGCGCTCATGCGCGATATCACCACGTATCAGGCAATCTTGGCCTCACCGGCTCGGCAGCGCGAGATCGTGGGGGAGGAACTGGGTGAAATCGGCCAACGCTTCGGCGACGAGCGGCGTACGCGCATCATTGCCGCCGAGGGTGAAGTCAGCGAGGCTGACCTGATTGCCCAAGAGGATGTGGTGGTCTCGATCACCCGTGGAGGCTATGCCAAGCGCACCAAGACCGACCTTTACCGCTCCCAGCGCCGTGGTGGCAAAGGAGTGCGGGGAGCGGCGCTACGCAGTGAAGATCTGGTGGATCATTTCTTCGTGACCAGCACCCACAACTGGATCCTCTTTTTCACCAATAAGGGTCGGGTCTATCGCGCCAAGGCGTATGAGCTACCTGATTCTGGGCGAGACGCTAAGGGGCAACATGTGGCTAACCTGCTGGCTTTCGAACCCGACGAGCGCATTGCTCAGGTGATGACTCTGCGCGGTTATGATGATGCGCCCTACCTCGTGCTGGCCACCCGTGGGGGCATGGTAAAAAAGACCAAGCTGAGCGAATATGACTCCAATCGCAGCGGTGGGGTGATCGCCATCAACTTGCGTGAAGACGATGAGCTGATCTCCGCTGTTCTGGTCGAGGAGGATGCCGACCTGCTTTTAGTCTCCCACAAAGGCCAGTCGGTGCGTTTCACCGCCGATGCCTCCAGCCTGCGCCCCATGGGTCGAGCTACCAGCGGGGTCACCGGGATGCGCTTCCGGGGAAGCGACCAGTTGCTGTCCATGGAGGTGGTGCGCCCGCAGAGCTACCTGCTCACGGTCACCGACGGCGGTTACGCCAAGCGCACCAACCTCCAGGAGTGGACTCCCAAGGGGCGTGGAACCTTGGGGATCAAGGCCATGCGCTTCGATGAAGCTCGCGGAGCTCTGGCTGGCGCCCTTGTGGTGGGAGAAGGCGAGGAGATCTTCGTCATGACTGCATTGGGAGGGGTCATTCGCACTCCGGTCACTGAGCAGGCGCTTCGCCCGATGGGTCGCGACACCATGGGCGTGCGCCTGATCAACCTGGGGAAGGGCGATCGTGTGGTAGCACTCGCCCGTAATGCTGAGGGTGATGAGCAGGAAACTGAGGGTGAGGGGGAACCCATCCCCTCGGAAGAAGGCTTACCAAACCTCACAAACCTTAACGGGCATCCTCAGGTGAACGATCAGGAATAGGGGGCAGGCCAAGCCGTTACCTCCAATTTGCTCGTCTAGGTCAGAGCCACGCATCTGCTGCCGATGGGGCATCTGGAGTCATTCAGGCCAGACATCTCAGTCTGGGCTCGCCAGGTGCGTATCGTAAAGCTGTTCCTGGCGCACCAACTGCGATGTTCATGGTGGCAATCTCCGATACGCTGCGTGAACAGCGGATATCGGGGATAATCATCCTGGTTTCTGATGGGGTGGTGGGCTAGTGGTGAGGTTCTGATAGTTCTCGACCGAAGTTGGGGGTTGGCACGGTGGCGGAAGACACAAATGCTGTCAGCACGGCAGCGGCAGATGACCAAGCAGCAGCTCCGGTCGCCGATACTCCTAGCTCTACGCGCCGGTCAAGTACGGAATCAACGCGAACTCCTACGCCCCAGGGTCGTCGGGCGCGCTTGATCCTCATCCGTATCGACCCGTGGTCAGTCATGAAACTCTCGTTTCTCCTTTCTATTGCTGCCGCCCTGGTCAACGTGGTCGCCACCATGATCGTGTGGGTGGTGCTGAAGGTACTGAACGTTTTCGATGCTCTCAACGACAATGTGGGCTCGTTGCTGTCCAGCGGGACCAGCAGTGGCAGCACTATTGATCTGGGGGCTTATCTAGCCTTCAGCCGTTGGCTGGGCTTGGCTACGTTGACCGGAGTGCTCAACGTGTTCCTCATCACCGCCATCGCCACCCTGGCCGCTTTCCTCTACAACATCGCCACTAGCCTGGTCGGTGGTATTCAGGTTACGTTGTCTGATTAACCGGCAGAGTTAATCGTTGGGGTCGCTGGGCATTCTCAGGTAGGCTGGGTCGAAGCCCGCCTGCGCACGGGCCTATAGCTCAGCTGGTTAGAGCGCCGCCCTGATAAGGCGGAGGTCAGTGGTTCAAGTCCACTTAGGCCCACGGTTCACGAAGGGATAGCGGGAATGAACAAGCGCCAAACTTCCTGGGCGGCCCTGAGCACCCTCGCCTTTCTGTTCGCTGCGGTGGTCGCCACGCGGGTCCAGCACCGTCGTAAACTGAAAAACCTTTGGCATGAGGCCACCACCAGTGTGGGCATCAACGGCAGCACTCCCGCCACCGCCCACACTCACTAGGGAGCCCACCCACGGGGACGTAGCTCAATTGGCAGAGCACTGCCTTTGCAAGGCAGGGGTTAGGGGTTCGATTCCCCTCGTCTCCACTCCGGTTAAGGCCACGTACTGCCCTACGCTACTGGGCCCCATACGCGCACCCAGTCGATGTCGAGGGGATATCCCTCTCCGCTGCCCAGGATGAGGGCCTGGCCCTGTGGCTGAGTGTCGAAAAAACTAAAGGTTCCTCGCGGATTGTTGTTGTGATTAGGGATGGGAAACCCCGTAGCCGAATAGCTGACGCTATGTAAAGGTTTGCCATCAAAAAACCAGGTCACTTTCCCGGGCTGCCATAAGCAGCCATACCGATGCCAGGTACGGAAATCTACTCCGGTGATTGCTGAAATGGAGGGGGAGTTAGCGTAAGAGCCACCTGAATCACGGGGATTAGGTTTCCCTGTTTCCCAGTGGTGCAGGGTCCCCACGTACTCCTGGGGTGACTGCTGTCCTGGTGCATGGTATGCCTCGAAGAAATCAATTTCAGCGGCTCGATCAGTAGAAGTGCCGTCGAGGTGCTGTTTTGACCATGACCAAAAAGAGGGCCACCCGTGTGAGGCAATTGCTGAAGCTTGCGTGGGATCAAAGCGCATCCTGGCTTCAAAGTAGCCCAAGGTGATGTGCGTACCATTTCCGTTTCGCGCACAAATCGTTGATAAACCCCAGTTGGAATAGGCCTCTTGCTGGTTCAAGGTGAGAACTCCGTGAGAGACGAAAAATTCCTGACGAGATAAAGCTGGCCATCCAAAAGGCCTGGCCCGGTACCAGGTGAATGCGTGAGAACAAGAATCTTCTAGGTCAATGCTTGCGGTAGAGGAAAAATCATCATTGATAATTAACCGGTGATAACCTGCCTGGCGAGCTGGCGTCGGGGCCTGAGGTACCTCACTGCCAGAACCAACAGGCTCCGAAGTGCTGACAGCAGTTGTGGGTTCTGTGGTGCCTGGTATTGGTGGGTTCTTCGGCTGGGTTGGTGAGGATACGGTCATCGTGGTGTTGCTGGTGTTTGTCGTGGGAAAAACGTCAGGGGTCGTGAAGGTGGTTGGTGAGGTGATAGCAGTAGTGAGTGGACGTCGCTGCTCATGGCGCACATACATGCCGTAGCTCGCGAGCGCCACCAGTATGGTGACCATAACGGCAATGATTATTTTCCTGCCGTGTGTGAGGGATATCGCCATGAGGTCCTCCTAGACGGCTCAATCCGAGGTTCTGCATATGCAGATCGTTGATAAGGCTCGCAAGGGCACATCTGACCGGAGGAGGTCGGTACTGCTCAAGGTTTAGCGTCCCCATACGCGCACCCAGTCGACGTCGAGGGGATAGCCTGCTCCGCTGCCTAGCACCACTGTCATTCCCTGTGCTTGGGTGTCGAAGGAGCTAAAAGTTCCCACCGGGTTCCCGCGAGGGTTGGGCACAGGATAGCCAGTGGGGGAATATTGCTGACGCAAAACCAGGGTGTCGTCGAAATACCAGCTTATTTCTCCCGGCTTCCATAGACATCCGTACGTGTGCCACGATGAGAAATCCACTTCGCCAAGCGATGCAATGTGATTCCCATAGGATCCAAAGTCCTCGTTGGGATCAGGCCAGTGGCCGATCCAATCGTGCAGAGTTCCGACGAAATCATGAGGGGAACGTTGCCCCGGCGAGTGATACGCCTCGAAGAAATCAATTTCAGCCCAGCGGTCATTTTTAGTCCCATCAATGTGCTGTTTTGACATTGACCAAAAACTGGGCCATCCGGTGGAAGCGATGGCTGACGGTGTGGATGGGTTGAAGCGTAAACGGGCTTCAAAATAGCCAAAGGTGAAATGCTGACCATGACCATTGCGTGCACAGGTAGTAGATAAACCCCAATTTGCGTAGTCACGAGATTGTGTGAAGGTCAAGACACCCTGATTCACGCGAAACTCTGAGGTTCCTAGCGTGGGCCACCCAAAGGGACGTGCTCTATACCACGTCAACCCCTGGGGGCACCGGTCAGCTAAATCGATACTGTCGGTAGTGGTGAAATCGTCATTCAGGTGCGCCCTGGTAAACCCAGCTTGGGCAGCCTGGCGAGGGGCTGACCTCGTGGTGACAGGAGAGGGATGAGAGGGAGCGAGGCGTGAGTTGCTCAGGCTCCCCCGGGAGCTAGGGCCAGTGGAGGCCTGGGTGGCGCTGGTGCTCAGAGTGGTCGGCCCCAAGCTGAGGTTGCTAGAACTGCTAGGGGCAGGCAGGGTGGTGATCTGCACGAAAGGTCCGACTTGTTCACGCTGAGGCCGAGGCGTAGAACTCCACCAAGCCCACCCGCTGAGCACGATGATCACGATCACCACGCTGATCAGGGGTAGGCGCCTGGAGGACATCCAATGCTTCCCAGAACGAATGGACAAGGCAAACCTTCCTGCAAACACCTCTTGCTGACAATGAGGTTCGACCCTGTCGGTAGTGTGAGCAGGGCGCCACCCAGACGAGGCTGAGAGGATCATTGAGATGACCGACCCTACCCATTACGCCACCCTACGCACTAGCCAGGGAGATATCACTGTTGCCCTGTTTGGTGAATTGGCCCCTCAAACGGTGGACAATTTTGTCGGGTTGGCTACCGGTCAGAAGCAGTGGCGTGACCCGCAGGGGCAGCCAAGTCTTGCGCCACTGTACAACGGCACGGTTTTTCACCGGGTCATTGACGGCTTCATGATCCAGGGCGGCGACCCCAGCGGTGACGGTACGGGTGGCCCGGGTTACACATTTAACGATGAGTGCTCCCCGCAGGCCACCTTCAACCGGCCCTACCTGCTGGCGATGGCCAACGCGGGCAAGAAGCCCGATGGTAGTGGAACTAACGGATGTCAGTTCTTCATCACCGTGACGCCAACGCCGCACCTGAATGGCAAGCACACTATTTTCGGTGAGGTGGCCGATGATGCCAGCCGCGCCGTGGTGGACGCCATCGCTCAAACCCCTACCGGATCGATGGACCGCCCCCACACTGATGTCGTCATCCATGAGGTGGCGATCGACTCGGTGACCGGGTAACGATCGACAGGAGCTCCGGCCATGACCCACCTGCCGCTGTCAGAGGGCACCCCTATGCCGGTGCCCACGTGCGCTCAGCATCCGCAGCGGGAAACGTATCTGCGCTGTGCACGCTGCGAGCGCAGTATCTGCCCCGATTGCATGGTCTCTGCTCCTGTCGGTTTTCAGTGCCACGCCTGTGTGGACCAGGCAGCTAAGCAGCGTCCGCAGGTGCGCACCAGCCTTGGTGCCCGCCCAGGAACCCGGCCGATCCTGACCTATATGTTGATCGCGGTCATGGTGGTCTTGCATGGGATCACCAGTAGTGTGCATAGCCTCTATTACGCCTGGCAGTTACATGGCCGCATGATGGCTGAATGGGATCAGTGGTACCGGGTGTTGACTGCGCCGTTATTGCATGTCTCCATGTC
The DNA here is from genome assembly GCA_039812585.1 of Actinomycetota bacterium. Taxonomy (GTDB): domain Bacteria; phylum Actinomycetota; class Actinomycetes; order JBDIAW01; family JBDIAW01; genus JBDIAW01. Next base: position 81,027 of record JBDIAW010000001.1, read on the forward strand.
CCATTTGGCCTTCAATATGTTGGCCCTGTGGATGTTCGGTTCGATTATTGAGACCAGTCTGGGGCATCGCCGGTTTGCCCTGCTCTACCTGCTGGCGGCGTTGGGAGGCTCCACCGCTAGCTACCTCTTTTCACCAGCTAACACCGGCTCAGTGGGTGCCTCAGGAGCTATCTTCGGACTTCTAGGAGCCTGCCTGATCATTTATCGCCGGGTATCGGAAAGCACCACCGGTTTATGGGTGGTGCTGGTCATCAATGTTGCCTACGGTTTTTTCGTCCCCAACATCGACTGGAGGGCGCACCTGGGGGGTTTGCTCGCTGGAGTGTTGGTGGCGGTGATCCTCACCATGCCTGCGCAGAGAAGGTCCACACAGCAGGGCCCATCCGGCCAACCACAAGCTCGGCGGCGACTTCTTGCCTGGTGGCAATGGGTGGCTTTACTGGCAGTCGTGGGGGTGATGGCCAGCCTGATGGTGGTGCGCACTGCCCAGCTGCGTGACCGAATCGATCGAGGACTATCAGTGGCCTATCAACAGTTGCCTTGACTGATAGGGAGTTGTTTTCCACACTGTGGACAACCTATGGGGAAAACTACATCGATGTAAGAAAGCTTTAGCGCCACTGGGTGGACAGAACGAACCCACCAGCAATCAAGCCGAAGCCGGCAGCGATGTTCCATGGGCCCCAGCTTTGCACTGGCCATTCCTGCCCCGTCACATACCAGGTGACGATCCACAGCAAACCGGCGATGAACAGCACCAGCATCAACGGGACCAGCCAGCGGGGGCTGCCCAGCCGGGCCGGGGCTTTGGCGGGCGGGGGCGTGTAGGCGCGCTTACGGCGCAACGGAGATCGAGGCACGTGGGTTAGCGTAGTACGAACCGGGGTGAAAGGGGACACTGCCATGCTGCGTTCTGACCTACAGGCGCCTCGACGCAGCCGTTGGGCCACCGGCGTGGTATGTCTACTCATCGGTGCGCTATTGGCTATCAGCACTCGGTACGTGCACGATCAGCAAGGACAGTCCTCCCGTGGGAGTTTGATCGATCTCTATCAAAGCGAACAGACGCGTCTGCAACAAACGACCGAGCGGACCAAGCAGCTACGAGCTCAGGTGCAAGCCCAGGCCGCTTGGGTGCAGCAGCAATTTGGCCCTAAGCTCACCCCTGAGCAGATCCGCCGCGAGCAGTTAGCACGCCAAGCAGCCGGGTTGACCCCCGTCACCGGTGCCGGTCTGAAGGTCACTCTCAACGATGCTCCGTCAGGCAGTTATGAGCGTCTTGGCTCCCAGGGCACCCCGGATGACTTCGTGGTGCACCAGCAAGACGTCCAGGGGGTGGTCAATGCGCTGTGGGCTGGGGGCGCCACGGCCATGATGGTGCAGGATCAGCGGGTGATTGCCACTAGCGCCGTGCGCTGCGTGGGCAGTGTTTTGCTGTTGCAGGATCGCTCTTACCCACCGCCCTACACCATCACTGCGATCGGGCCGGTCGAGCGTTTGCAGCAGGCGCTTGACCAGTCTCCCAGCGTCACGCTCTATCGGGAGTACGCCAACCGTCTCAAGCTGGAATACACCGTGACGGTGGAAACCAACCTCACCGTGCCCGCCTACGAAGGCTCTACAGGGATCATCCAAGCCGCAGTGGCCAGTGCTGGTTAAACGCACAGGCTGGACCTGTTGCTAAGGCATGATCGGTGAGGTAGTGGAGGAGGTCGTGTTGGGCGGCGTGCTCGACGAACTCGACGATGTGCCGGGCGAAGTGGTGGGAGTGGTAGAAGGACCAGCACCCTGATACTTCTGCACGACCAGAGCAATCGTGGTACTCAGGTCGAGAACTTGCCCCGCAGTGGGGGACATATCCACCACTACATCATTTTGGGCAGGGTCGGTGGTGGTTTGGGTGCTGACAGTCACACTAATCGAGGTGAAGCCTGCCTGAGCCAAAGTTTGGATGGCAGCCTCACGGCCCTGGGTTTTCACATCGGGCAGTGTGTATTTGCCGCTGGAAACGTAGACCGTCACCTCTTGCCCTGGCTGAATCGAGGTCCCAGCCTCGGGGGAGGTGCGTATCACCGTGTCCTTCTTCTTCGGCGAGTCCTCGGAAAGGAACTGTGCCGTGAGTTTCTTGCTGTTGAGATACGCCACCGCCTCGTTGCGGGTCTGACCGGTGAGATCTTTGAGATTGTCCTGAGGCGGACCGGAGGAAACAGTCAAGGTGATCAACATGGTGTTTTTGTCACCCAAAGTTCCTGCATCGGGGTTTTGTTTGATCACGATGCCTTTAGCGTATTGGTTGCTGTCCTCCGTCTTGCTGTCGATCTTCTTCCATTCTTTAAGCAGCGACCGCGCTTGGGCCTCCGTTTGACCCACCACCGAGGGGAGCTGGGCCTGAGCGGAGGTAGCCCCGGTGTTCGTTGGGGTGGGTTCGGCGGTGTTGTTGCCCTTCGTGATCATGAAAATCACCAGGGCGAGAATGGCGATGGCTGCTAGGGCCGCCAGCAGCACCCCACCCATGCCGTTCTTGCGTTGGTCACCTACAGACCCACCGGGGTAGCCGCCGGCCAACGGCTGATTGGGGCCCGTGCCTACCCCCGAGGCTGCCATCCCATAGGCAGGCAGTGCCGTGGTGGGTGCGGCAGCCGGGCCTCCCAACGGGGCGTTGATGGGAGGCAGCAGGGCGGTCACAGGGTCATTGCCACGGATCACGTGCTCCAAGTCGGCACGAAACTCCGCTGCGTTCTGGTAGCGGTGATTCCGGTCTTTGGTCAGGGCCTTCATCGTCACCGCATCGGCGCTTCTGGGCACTTCGGGATCGATCTGAGAGGGCGCAGGAGCCTCCTCGCGGACGTGTTGATAGGCCACAGAGACGGGGGATTCTCCACTGAAGGGAGGCTGGCCAGTGAGCAGTTCGTAGAGTAAGCAGCCCGTGGAGTACAGATCGCTTCTGGTGTCTACCTGTTCGCCTTTAGCCTGCTCAGGAGACAGGTATTGCGCAGTGCCCATCACGGCGGCTGTCTGAGTCATAGCGCCAGTGTCGGCCAGTGCGCGTGCAATACCGAAGTCCATCACCTTCACGCGACCATCGGTGGTGAGCATAACGTTTCCGGGTTTAATGTCGCGGTGCACGATTCCTTGCCGGTGGCTGTATTCCAGAGCAGTCAGCACACTGGCGGTGACCTCCATGGCGCGTACCGGTAACAGGCGTTTGCCCGAGCTGAGCAGGTCGCGAAGTGTTGAACCTTCGACGTACTCCATGACGATGAAGGGGACCGGCAGACCGTTGATGACCTCCTCGCCGGTGTCGTAGACCGCCACAATGGCCGGGTGGTTCAACGAGGCCGCTGACTGGGCTTCACGGCGGAAACGCGCTTGAAATGCAGGGTCACGGGCTAAGTCTGCGCGCAGAATCTTGATGGCCACGGTGCGTCCTAGACGCAGGTCACGCCCCAGGTGTACCTCGGCCATGCCACCGCGCCCGATGACTTTGCCCAACTCGTAGCGGTCAACGAGCAGGGATGCTGTCTCACTCACTGTTCCTACCCCGTATCACCATTAAGGAGGTCCACCCGGTGGTGGCCTCACCCAGACTTCTACTGACTTTTCCGGCTGGTCCAACAGTAAATCCTGGCCCGACACTATCCCGCGCCCAGCCCGGGTCAAGGCAGCAGTAGTGCAACTGTGGCCGCTCCGTTGTTGTTGGGGCAAATATGGTGGTCATTGCAGCTTGGCCGCCAATACCTGCTGGGCAACCGGAGCCGCGCGTGGTTGGGAGTTGGCCACCACCGGGTCGGTGGACTCCTTGCCCACCCCCTCGATGAAGACAGCCAGGGCTATCGTGGGCTGCTCGTCTTCTCCGGCCGGAGCAAAACCCACAAACCAGGAATGAGTGTTCATCCCCGTTTCCCACTGAGCGGTTCCAGTCTTGCCCGCAACAGTGAAACCGGGCACCTGGGCTTTGGTTCCCGTACCTTGCGCCACCACTTGGATCATCATCTGGCGTAACATACTGGCGGTTTGGTCGCTGATCGGCTCTCCCCAACTCTTCGCGTTGGCTTGAGAGAGCACGCCCCCCCCGCCTGTGGTAGTGCGGCTGACCAGGTAGGGCTGCATCATCGTGCCGTTATTGGCAATAGCAGCCGCGACCAGAGCCATCTGCAAAGGGGTTGCCTTGACGTCCTGCTGGCCGATGGCCGACTGAGCAGTGAAGGCCTGATCCATGGTGGTCGGAATGGAGCTTTTCACGCTGGACATGGGAATCTCGAAGGTGGAGTTGAAGCCGAACTTTTGCGCCTCATCGCTCAGGGCGGCCGCTTTGAGTTGCAACCCCAGCGAGGCGAACGTGGTGTTACAGGAGTGCTCCAACGCCCGGATCAGAGTGGTGGTGTCGCTACCGGGGCTGCATTGAGTCTTGTCCCAGTTGGGCAGCTCGTTATCTGATTGAGGCAAGGGCAGTTTGGCCGGCCCGGGGACTTCGCTGTTGGGGTTCATCCCCAACTTGTCGATGGCAGCCGCAGCTGTGATCAATTTGAAGGTCGAGCCGGGTGGATAGGCCTCACGCAGAGCCCGGTTGAGCAGGGGGTTGGGATTGTCTTTCTTCTTGGTCAACGTCTCCCAGGCCTTCACCTGGGTCTGGCGGTCGTGGGAGGCCAGCGCATTGGGGTCATAGGAAGGGGAGGTGACCATCGCCAGGATCGCCCCCGTGGAGGGATCCAGCGCTACCACCGCACCCCGGTTGTTGCCCAGGGCTTGGGCCGCAACCTGTTGCAGCTTGGGGTCGATGGTCAGCTCCACATTCCCCCCGGCGCTTTTTCCCTGATTGGACGTGCTAAAAAACCGACGGAACTGCTGGCGAATGTCTTTGCCCGCTAAAGCGTCATTCTGTGTGTTCTCAATCCCGGTCGAGCCATACACCGTGGAAAAGTAACCGGTCACTGGTGCGTAGAGAGGGCCTTGAGTGTAGATGCGCTGATACTTAAGGCTGTCCTTGGAGTCCTGACTGTAGGCAATCGGCTGGCCCCCGACAATGATCGATCCCCGAGGGCTGGAGTAGGCCTGGGTGAGCCTTCGAGCGTTGTCGTTGCGGCTATTCAACTCGTCGGCTTGAAAGGCCTGTATGTAGCTGAAGTTGGCCAGCAATACCCCCAACAGGATGAGCACTCCCAGCGCGATACGACGCAGAGGCCGGTTCATGGGTTGCTCCTGGGGGGAGTCGGGGGCGGGTTAACCGGGCCAGGTGGGGAGGGGGGAGTGGGCGGCGGCGATGCTGGTGGAGGTGAAACGGGTGCAGGTCCCACCATCCCAGCGGTGGTGGTGCTCAAGCGGTGGAAGCCCACCGGCTGCGGAGCAGGTCGGCGCGCCCCGTCACTAATCCTGATCAACAGGGCGACTAGGACATAGTTGGCCACCAAAGAAGAGCCACCCTGGGACAGGAACGGCGTGGTCAGCCCAGTGGAAGGGATCAGTCGGGAGACTCCACCCACGGTGACGAACAGTTGCAGGGCAAACATCACTGAAAGCCCCATGGCTAGCAGCTTGCCAAAGTCATCGCGGGCGATCAGGGCGGTGCGAAGCCCACGCTCGATCAGGATGGCGTAGAGCAGCAGCATGGCGATCAGGCCGGCCAGGCCCAACTCCTCGCCGAACAGGGACATGATGAAGTCGTTTTCGCTGTAGGGCAGCAGGCGCGGGTTACCCCGGCCTAACCCCACCCCGGTCATTCCTCCGTTGGCGAAGGCATAGAGACTCTGCACAATCTGGTAGCTCTGATCCTGGGTATCCCAGAACGGATCTAGCCAGTTCTTCACCCGCACCCTCACGTGGCTGAAGGCCAGATACCCCAATGCCCCACCCAGCAAGATCAGTGTTGCGCCAATGAAGATCCACAACCGTTGCCCAGTGGCTGCGTAGAGCAACACAAAGAACGTTCCGAAAAACAGCACTGCCATCCCCAGGTCCTTCTGCACCACGAAGGTGCCCAGACCGACGAACAAGGCCACAACCAGAGGCCCCAGGCTGCGAGCGTGAGGGAGGCGAATCCCCCAGAGCATGCCCCCGCCTAAGGTGAGCATCTCCCGCGCCGAGGCGAGATATCCGGCGAAGAAGATGAGCAACAGCAGCTTGGCGGCCTCCGAAGGTTGGGCAGAAATTGGCCCCAGGCTCACCCAGTTGCGCGCCCCATTAATGGTTTGCCCCAGGCCAGGCACTAGGGGCAGTTGCATCAGCAGTACGCCAACGATCAAGCTCGTGTAGGTCAATTTCTGCAGCTGGCGGTGATCACGCAGGGCAAAAACCACCCCAATGACCAGCACCAGGCTCAAGCCCACCCACACCATCTGGGTGATAGCCATGGCAGTGGGAGCTTGATCTCCGTCGGCCTGAGCCACCAATTGGCGCCCGGTGTCGATGCGGTGGATCATCACCAGGCCCAAGCCGTTGAGGAGGGCCACGACGGGCAGGATCAGTGGGTCTGCGTAAGGAGCAAAACGACGTACGGCGATGTGGGTAGCAGCGAAAATGGCAATAAAAGCTGCGGTGTAGGCCAGTAAGTTCGCCGGCAAAGACCCCCGCTGGACAATGTCGGTATAGACCCATCCGCTGATGGAGAGCAGGATGGCAAAAGTCAACAGAACCAATCCCGATAAGGGGCGGGGTTTGGCAGCAGAGAAGTAACCGGCGGCGCTCATGGCTGTTGCCCCATCCCGGCACACTCAGGTGGACGGGTTTGCCCAGTCGGCGTGGCGCTCTGCCCGAGGGTGGGCAGGGTGTTGGGGGAGGGGGTACTCGGCGTGGAGGTAGAGCTCGCCCACGGCTGGCACAGCTGAGCCACCCGACGCAGGTCCTTAATGATGCTTTGTGCCTCCTCGGCGTTACGGGCCGGGATGGTGCTCCGTACCCGCTCCCTGGTCGCTGGTGGTAAAGCAAGCAGAGACAGATCGCTGGTCTCGTTCAAATGCGACAGTGTCATCAAAGGCATGTGGCGATTAACTCCTTGATAAATCGCCACCACCTGCTCGTCGGTGTCGACTCCATCGCCCACGCCAATGTAGAAGCGCCGCTGAGAGTCGGCATAGGCCAGGGAGGACAACAAAAACAGCAGGGCCAACACAAAAGCGCCGCTGAGTACCCACCAGGGCCAGGAGCGGGAGCTTTCCTCAACCAGATCGGGGGTGGCACTCAGGCCGGGATAGAGGGAACTGACGGTAGGGATGGCTCCGTCTGGAGTGGTCGCCGTGTGCGGTGTGGGCCCTGGTGCGGGGGGTGGTGAACCCACTTCTGGTGGTGTCGCTGGCTTCTGGCTTGCCCGGCTGAGATACCCCCGCACAAAACCACGACGGGCTGTGGTAGGCAGGTCCGACTCGGGCGCAGGCAGTTGCTCGTCTGGTTCTGCTGCTGGGGAGGCTGCGGGCAGGGGTGCCGGTGCAGCCGAGGCGGAGCTGAGGTGGCGTCCCGCCTGGGCAGCCCCAGCCCATTGCACGGGGCTCTTGCGCGCGCGGGAGGAGCTCACATCGGCCACGATGCAGGTGATGTTGTCTGGCCCTCCCCCTTCCAGCGCGCGGGCGATCAGCTCTTCGCACGCATCATGGGGGTTGGGTTCGTTGATGAGCACTTCTTGCAGGCTGGAGAACCCCACCACTCCTGACAGCCCATCGCTGCACAGCAGGTAACGATCTCCTTGCTCTAAGGGGTGGAAGCTGATGTCGGGCTCGACATCTTCACGGCCATCTAGCGCGCGGGTGATAAGGGAACGTTGCGGATGGACCGCAGCCTGGGAGGCGGTGATGCGCCCTTCGTCAACCAAGGCCTGCACAAAGGTGTGATCGGTGGTGAGTTGCTCCAGTTCGCCCTCGCGTAGGCGGTAACAGCGAGAGTCTCCGACGTGGGCCAAACCTAGCTCGTCCCCGACACGCAGCATGAGGGTCAGGGTGGTGCCCATGCCGCGCAAGGTGTGCTCCGCGTTGACCCGCTCCCGGATGCGTTCGTTGGCTTGGTTGACGACCTGCTGTAACCGCGCCCGGGTGGCGCGCTGGATGGGGGTGTCGTTGGAGGCTTCGCTACTGCTCGTGGGGGGTGCCTCTGCCTGTTCGCTGATCGGCTCAAGGTCCTGGGTGAGAGCATCATCTTGCCCGTCAGGCAGGGGGGCAGCAGTGGTGTCCTGTAGCGCTGCAGTGGACACAGCGATGCCGGAGGCCACCTCTCCGGCCACATGCCCACCCATGCCGTCGGCCACGGCCAGCAGATGGGGGCCGGCATAGCCGGAGTCCTCATTGCCGTCGCGAAGCAATCCCACGTGGGATTGGGCGGCGTAACGCAGGCTCAACGACATGGTTTACTTCCGAAGCTCCAGCACGGTGTTTCCAATCCGTAGCTGTGTGCCTGCCGCGACCGGAGTGGGACCATCCACGCGCATGCGTCCAATAAAAGTACCGTTGGTTGAGTTCAGATCCTCGGCAAACCACTGGGCCCCTCGGCAGTACAGCCTGGCGTGGTGGGTGGAGGCATAGTCGTCGGCGATCACCAAACCACTATGCCCGCCCCGGCCAATAGTCAAAGGTTGCTGTCCTAAAGCGATGGAGGTTCCGGCCCCTTCCCCCTGCACGATCACGACGTGGCTGGGAGGTCGGCCCCCTGCTGTCGGTCGGGAGGAGGCCTCGGGCATCACCCCCACGGAGCCCGATCCACCTCTGGTCCGGGCAGGAGCAGTCTCGGGGCTGCCAAAGAGGTCACGGCGCATCACTCCCACCGCCGAGAACACAAACAGCCACAGCAAAGCCAGAAAGCTGAACTTCAAGATGGCAATAGTGAAATCGGAGACCTCGCTCATGACTGACCCCCGCCCCTCTAGCTGGCCCGGAAGATCACGGTAGTGCTACCCATGATCACCGCGTCCCCGTCGTGCAATTCCACCCGCTCCTGGCGTCCTTGAGGGGTGTTGATGCCATTGGTGGAGCCCATATCGACGATGAGCACGATCGGTTCGTCCTGTGGATGCCGGTGCACCTGAGCGTGACGTCGCGAGATCCCCGGATCTTCGATCTGAATATCGGCCTCTTCTCCACGGCCGATCACCATGACAGGAGCGGTGATGGGGTAGAGCAGCCCGTTGGCCTCCAAGGCCAGTCCGGTGGAGTGCGCCCCGCCCCCACGACTCCAGTCCATCCCGGCTGCTCCACTCACCGCGCTGCTGTGCACCCGAAACATCCCCAGATCCAGCCCCTCCCCCTGTTGGAGTTGGACCTGCACTGGCCCGACGAAGGTGTAGCGCTGTTCCCGCGCGTGGCTTCGCACCTTGTCGGCCATTTCGGTGTGCAGAACCTCTAGGTGGGGCTGCAAGCGCTGGTAGTCCTGAGCGCTGAGATCCACCACGAAATCGTTAGGCACCATAGTGCGTCCCTGGGGGAGCAAGGTGGCGTTCTCGGCGCACTCGCGCAGCAAAGCATTGGAGATCTCAATCGGTTGCAACTCGGATTTGAAGGCCTTGGCGAAGACGCCACTGACCGTTTCCTGCATCCGTTTCTCAAACCGGGACAGAGCCCCCATGGTCAACTCCCCTCGTCGTGCGTGCCGGTGACTGCCGGGTTATTCCCGATGGTAGTGGCCGATCCCTGGCGTATTGTGGCACTTCCCCCTATCGTGGGCTTTGTTTGGGCCCGATGTAGCGATTTCAGAGATTCTGCTAGCTTGTTAAAGCAGCGATAACGTGTTGATGGCGGAGGTTTTTCACGCTACGTTGACTTGATCGCTACACACGCGCGAGTGGCGGAATAGGCAGACGCGCAGGATTCAGGTTCCTGTGCCCGCAAGGGTGTGAGGGTTCAACTCCCTCCTCGCGCACCAACCTCTGATGAAGAAAGTGGCAAACGCCGTTCGTGGAGGGCGTGATCCCGAGGGCTTTCTGGTGACGCCAAGCAGGCTTAGCGGGGATCAGTGGCGATGGTTTCCGTGGTGGGTTCAGCGGAGTTGACCTCGGCGGTGGAGGTGCCGCGTCGGAGTAGTCGTTTCCACCAAGGCTGAGAGACGGCCGGTGGGCCCGGCTGCTCAGGCCCGTTGGGGGGTGGCTGCAAGGGTGAGTTTCCCAGCGACGGGAAGGGGTCGTGGCCGGTCAGATACCGCACGCAGGTGTTGGTCATGGCCATCAGCGGTACTGCGAACAGGGCCCCCACGATGCCCATGAGAAAAGACCCCAGAGCCACCCCAATGATCACTGCCCATGGGTGTAGATTCATGGCCTTGCCCATGAGCAGGGGCTGCAACACATGACCTTCGATCTGCTGCACCGCCAACACAATGGCCAGCATGATCAATGCTCCGATGGGTCCCTTAACGAACAGCGCCAGCACCACCACCAGGCCGCCAGAGGCCACCGCCCCCACGATAGGAATGAGGGAGGCGAAGAACACGATCACCAGGGTAGGCAGAAAGAAAGGTAAGCCCAAGATCCAGGCGCCCACGGCGATGCCCAGAGCGTCTACTCCGGCCACCACGATCTGGGTGCGGATGTAGGAACCCAATGCCAGCCAACCACGGCGCAGGGACTCGTGCACCTGCTGGCGGTACTCCACCGGCATGAGAAAGGCAAACCAACGCCAGATCTGCTGGCCATCGGCGAGGAAGAACAGGGTGGAGACCAAGGCGAGCAACGCCCCCGTGGCCACCATGGTGGCCACGCTGCCCACCTGCAAAGCGCCAGTGGTGAGCTGATCGCCGTGGTCCTTAGCCCACTGGCGTGCATTCGCCAGATAAGTGCTCAGTTGATCTCCACTGATGCCCAAAGGGCCCTCGGCCAGCCAGTGTTGAATCTGGTCCAACCCTCCACCAAATTGCGCACCCAGGTCGGACCAGCCGTTGATCACGGAGTTCCCAGCCAGCGCGGTGAGCCCCACGATCAGACCGAGGGCCCCCACCACGGTAAGAGCCGCAGCCAGGTAGCGAGGGCAGTGCAACCGCAGGACCAGAAACGAAGTCAACGGTGCCAACAAGGCGGTCAACAGCAATGCCACCCCGATGGGGACGATGACGTGACTGGTGATGGCCAGGATGTGCAAGAGCAGCCACCCGCAGGCAGCCACCACCAACACCCTCCAGCCGACGGCGGCGCTGACTTGCAGGCGGCGCGGGACCAGACTGTCGGGGTGAGGGGTTGCAGTGTCGCTGGAGCGGGAGAGATGTGGGGTCACCCAGCCAGTGTCCCTCGAAGGTATCACCCGCTCCAAATCGGGCACCTGGGCCCCCGCTCTGGTCAGCCCGGCCAGCGATGACGATACTAAGGGGCGAACAGGGAGGTCACGATGAAGATCGAGCGCTCCACCCAAATTGCCTTGGCGGTGCTGCTGGTGGTCGCCGTGGCGGTCAGTTGCAACCTCAACTCGGGCCCCACCAGCCAGGCTGGTTCGACGTGGGTAGAGCGGCGTTCCCGCTCTACCGCTACCTCGACCACGGCTGAGAGCGTGAGGACCACAGACAGTGCGCTGCGGGGTCTGTCCACTCGGCGCGGTGGCGACTACTACGTCATGCCTGATCTGCGCGGGCGGCAGTTACAGGACTCCCAGGATCATCTGGCAGATCTGGGTGTCTACCTTTTTGCCCAACGCGATGCCACCTCGGCCAACCGCTACCAGGTCCTCGACACCAATTGGAAAGTGTGCTGGACGCGACCCCAAGCCGGGAAACGAGTGCATGTCGATACGCGGGTGTTCCTCTATTCGGTCAAACTCGACGAAGCGTGCCCTCGAAGCAGACGTTAGAAACTGTGCCAAGGAGCGTGAGCACCAGGGGGCTGCTCGAAGGTCGCTACTCGGTGACGTAATTCGTTGTTCACTTTCTCTGGACCCCACAGGGAAGCAAGCCACGCAATCAGAGTCAGCTCACGGTAGCGGCAGGCGGTCTCCCAATGAGGCCCATCGGGCAGAGGGCGGTTGTAGGCATCGCAGACCCGCTTCCAATGCTCAGTAGGGGTGAGCAACCGTCGAGCAGAGACAAACGAGGGAACAAGATCCAAGTAACCCGGTCCGGTACACAAGTCGTCCAAGTCGATAAAAACGGGCCGCCCCTGGTACTCCACAAGGTTGCCTATGTGGGCATCTCCATGCAGCAGGGTGCGTTCGGTAATGATGACCGCCCGCATATTAGCGATGATCTGCTCGGACTGTTGATGAAGGTAGGTGTGGATCTGAGACGGCAAGCCAGCCACATGGGCTCGTTGCAACCAGGCAGCAATTTTGTTGAACGTACCAAACATAGGCAGACGGGCCGGGGGCTCACCCTGATGCAGGGTGGCTAGGCAGTGTCCCAGCGCTTGAGCCTGGCGTTCGGGGGGCAGTTTGGCCGCCAGTGGCCACTCCGTTAAACACCAAGAGCCCTGGTGGGCGACATCCAGCCGGGTCGGACACATGATGGGCGCGCTCTGGCAGAGTTGCCACGCTAATTCCACGTTGGCCCTCACTGTCGCTAGCGGGCGTCCGTGCGACAACCTCCAGAGCAGCTGCTCGGATTGAGAGGCCAGAGTGAGATTGTTACTGCGACGAATCTGCCTGAGATCATCTGGCACATTGCGACCCAATTGTCGAAATAGCACAGGGAGAATGTCAGCGACCATGCGCACCCTCTCTGCTCGTCGAAGCCTGCTCCAGATCTGTATTCACCACTTCCAGCGTAGCGATCGTGGAAACTGTCAGGCAATGATTGAGGCCAGCAAGGCAGGCAGGGTCTAGATGTTGGTAACGCGAGCAGTAGTGAAGTGGTACACAGCATTCACAGCGCTAGACCCCTCTTCGCCGGTGCGCGTGGAGAGCCCGGTCATCAGGCGTACGGTAGATCCCACCCACGGGGAGATGGTGCGTGAGAGTTCCTGACCGTTGAGGGTGAGCAGACTGGCTAATTGGCCGTTGACGAGGGAAAACTCTAGATCAATGTGAACCGTCTGGCCGGTGAGAAAGGGCAGCGTTGTTGGACTGATTGGTTGAGCCGTGAGCGTGGTGAGGTCGCCCCCATAGACCACCCACTGACCTTTGTCGATGCGAAGACTGGGCAGTGCTGTGAAACCGAACAGGCTGGAGGAGCTCAATTGCAGCACACTGATCTGCACAGGGGGGGTATGGCCTAGATCAACCAAAAGATCCAGCCCCACTGTGGCGCTGCGACCGTCGGAGACCTCCAAAGGCAGGTCACCCACACTGGTGATCATCTGTGCCTGCGAGCGTGAGAGCAAGTTGCGTTTTGGGGTGCTGCGTATACCGGTGACGAGATTGCCCTCATGCAAGGTAGGAACGGAGCCGGCTCCAGATACGGTTCGGCGCTCGGAGAAACTCATGACCAGAGGGTCGGGTACCGGGGTGGGTGGCGGTGTGGTGGTGGGAACGGTGGGAGGCGCTGTTGGGGGTGTGGATGGATGAGAGGTAGGGGGGACTGGGTGGCTAGGAACACCGGGATTGCTTGGTTGTTGACTGGGCAATCCCGGCAATCCGGGCACATTGGAGGCGGGGGGCATGCTCACCGAGGCAGTAGTCACCCCGGGCAGTAGAGGCAGGCTGGAGGTGGTGGACAGACTGGGATTGAAGGTGAAGGGTGAGGGGCTGGTGCCCTCCGGGGCTTGAGGGGGGACCAAGGTGTTGTCGCTGTTTTGTACGGGGGTAGCAACCGTTGCTCCCGAAGTGCGCGAGTCGCCCGAGGTGAAGAACTTCATGGTGAAGTAGCCCCCCACGAGAGCAAAGACCAGCATGGCGGCTGCCACGGCGGCGTAAAGGCGTTTACTGCTGGCGTTCTCGCGGTTGTAGTCCAAGTAGGTTGCGTCATGGGCCGGTATCACCGACGGCGAGAGGGAGGGCTGTTCGGGGAACAGGTCCCTCTGCTCATCAGCCATGATCGACCACCTCGATGTTGCTCGTGTTGCCGTGAAGGCAACGCCCATGTCAGCCCCCAGACCAGCATCTAGCCCAGTAACGCCACCGTATTTTTTGCCGGGCGTTTTGGTGCGGACTTGACGGTGATTTTCCCTGAATGCCACAGAAAAGGATCGAAAAATCCCTCGCTTGGAGCACGATGTCCCGCTCTGTACCCGTACTGATTTAGGTCAAGAAACGTCAAAGGATGCCACCTGAGGCTCAGTGGATCGACGCGAGGCCCCGACCTCAGTGAAGCCAGCGTTATCCGGCCAGTCTGCGGATGACAACGTCGCAAATCTGCCACCGTCGCGACCGGTGCCAGACGGAGGAGATCCAACCCCCATGGTGACTCACAGTGATACCCCCCATCGTTACCTGACCACCGTGCTGCATCGGTCGGCGCGTGCTGTGCGTGCCTTAGGTTTCGCCGGTTTGGCGGCAGGATTGCTGCTCTCTGGTGCACCTACGGCTGCGGCGGTGCCCGCTACCCCCTCGGGTTTGCCCACTGCTGTGGACGGGGTGCCCCAGTACGTAGGTGCAGCCATTTGCTCACCGACGGTGAAGCCAGGCACCGCCGCGCTGATGCGTTTGCTGCTGGGCGCATACCCCTCCTCACGGGCGTTGGGCATTGTGCGGGCCTGCGGAGTCGGTGGAAAGAGCGAGCACAAAGAGGGGCGTGCCTTGGACTGGGGGAATCGTGCTTGGGTGGGAAGCGAAGCGGCCAATGTGGCCTCATTCAGCCGCTGGGCGTTGGCTACCGATGCTCACGGCAACCGCAACGCCATGGCTCGTCGTCTGGGCATCATGTACATGATTTGGGATGATCGCATCTGGGAGGCCTCCAACGCCTCTGCCGGGTGGCAGCCCTACCTCCACAGCGCCTGCTCCAGCCTGGCTGGTTGCCCAGCTTCCCTGCGTCACCGTGACCATCTGCACATCTCTCTGACCTGGGATGGAGCGATGGGGCGGACCTCCTTCTGGTCAGGCCAAGTGGCCACCAACGGTAGTGGAGCTGGGTCAGTGCGCGGCAGCCGCGCCCCCTCGCTGACTTTGGGAGTAGCAGCGGTGGCCCGCAACAAGGCCAGCATTCGCCAGGTGAACCACACCGTGCTGCAGCATGGTTCCAGCGGAGGAGCAGTGGTAGTGCTGCAGAAAGCCCTGCGGATGCGTACGGTCACCGGCTACTTTGGAGATCGCACCCGCGCCACGGTTCTGATCTACCAACGCAGCCGGGGCCTGCCCACCACTGGCGTGGTCGCGCGTCTGACCTGGGGGCGTCTGAACCACGAGATCTCCATCGACTCCCGCCGTATTGCCCACACGCGCCGCAGCGTCATCTCCCCAGGGGCGAGCGGACGCTACGTGCAGGTGTTGGAGTCCGCGCTGAACATCCCCGTGGATGGGCGTTACACCCGCCGGGATGTGCAGGCGGTGCGCTACTTTCAGCGCGTCCACCGCATTCGCCCCACGGGAGTGGTGGCCCGCCTGACCTGGAGAGCACTGCGCTCCGTCTGATCGCTGTGGCCTCGTGAGGTGGGTCGGCGGCGTGTCACACTGGGAGCATGCCGGAGTTACCCGAGGTCCAGGCCCTAGCCGAACTGCTCAATGAGCAAGCCGTCGGACGCCAGATCGAGCGGGTGGTGATCACCGCCTTTCCGGTGCTCAAAACCTACCAACCTGCCCCGGAGACGCTGGTGGGGCGCGTGGTCAGCGGCGTGGGTCGGCGGGGAAAGTTTCTACTCCTGCACACCGGTGGCAACCCGCAGCCCCTCTCGCTGGTCGTGCATCTGGCGCGCGCAGGGTGGTTACGGTGGCGGGCTGTCCCCCCGGGAGGTCAACCGGAACCATTACAGCCAGCCACACCGGGTAAGGGCCCGTTAGCCGCGCGGATCACCTTCACCGACGGCAGCACCATCGACCTGACCGAGGCTGGCACGCAGAAGCGACTGGCCCTCTATGTGGTCACCGACCCCCAGCAGGTGCCGGGCATTGCCACCTTGGGTCCCGAGCCGTTGGACGATTCTTTCACCCAAGCTGACCTGGCTGCGATCCTGCAGGGCAACAACGGGCAAATCAAGCAGGTGCTGCGTGATCAGAAGCTGCTGGCTGGGGTGGGCAACGCCTACTCCGATGAGATCCTGCACGCCGCTGGTATCTCTCCGTTCAAGCTGGCCCCCAAGCTGAGCCAGCAGGAGATCGCCCAGGTGTACACCCAGATGCGCACTCTGCTCACCGAGGCTATCCAGCGCAGCCGAGGTCTGGCAGCCAGCGACCTGAAGCGGGAGAAGAAGCTGGGCCTACGGGTGCATGGTCGCACCGGGCAGCCCTGCCCGGTGTGCGCAGATACGGTACGGGAGGTCAGTTTCGCCACCCGCAGTTTGCAGTACTGCCCCACGTGTCAAACAGCAGGCAAGGTGCTAGCCGATCGACGGCTGTCCCGTTTGGGTATCACTGAGGCTGTCTAGTCGAGGGCAGCAGGACGATCATGCAATCCGTCGTGAGCAGCGAAGAACAGCGATGCGGCGATGCGCACTGCTTCAGTCCACGTGCCGGAGATCGCCAGAGTTTTGGCCAGGCGTGACAGCGGTAGGTTGGCCCTCATCGTGAGCACTCCAGCACTGATGAGCTCCCCCGCATCGGGCCCCACTGCGGTGATACCCACCAGGCGCAGCATCGACTTGGCGTTGAAAAGCCCCGGCGCAGCAATGAGTTTGACAAATCCGTCAGCCCGCGTGCTTCCCCGTGCCCGGTCTACAGCGGCCAGAGGCACCATCGCTACCCGCGCTTTGGTCCCGAAGCGGGCGGCGGCCTCGGCTTCGGTCAACCCTGCTGTAGCCACCTGAGGGTCGGTAAAGGCCACCTCGGGAGCCTGTTCGGCGTTCCATTTGGTGGGCAGTATGTCCAGCAAGGGCAGTGGTAGGTGGCGGGTGCGACTGTCCAACAGGAGGTTGCGCACTGCAACCCTGGCTTGCTCCTGGGTCACGTGGGGGGCGGCGCAGCGGCCCATGGTGTGTCCCACGGCGTAGAGATGGTTGGCGCTCACC
The DNA here is from genome assembly GCA_039812585.1 of Actinomycetota bacterium. GTDB lineage: Bacteria > Actinomycetota > Actinomycetes > JBDIAW01 > JBDIAW01 > JBDIAW01. The sequence goes on from JBDIAW010000001.1 coordinate 97,948, forward strand.
GACCGCATTCGGTCGTCCACCAGCACGCGTCCGCTGGTGGAGACTTGGACCCCGGCCCGGTCCAGCCGCAGCCCCATCGTGTCAGGGCGGCTACCCACGGCAACCATGAGGTGGCTGCCGATGTAGGTGGCGTCGCGCCCGATCAAGCGCACCCCGCCCTGGCTGGTGGGTTCCACCCGAGGATGTTCAGGCAGGTTGACGATCTCGATCCCCTCGCGGGCAAATACGCTGGCCAGTACAGAGCCCACCTCCGGGTCGCGCCGGGGCAATAGATGCTGGGAGGCGCGAATCATGGTGACCTTGGAGCCCAAGCGGGCGTAGACCTGAGCAATCTCGCAGGCCTCAGTATGGTTTCCGATGATCAACAAATGCTGGGGTAGCTGCGGGTAATGCCACAGGTTGGAGCAGGTCAGGTAAGGCACCTGATCCAGCCCCTCCAAGGCGGGGATGCTGCAGGTGGCACCGGTGGCCAACACAAACTGCTTGGCCTGAAGCCGGTGCTCCCCCACCGCCATCGTCACCGGATCGAGGAAGGTGGTGGACCCCGTGAAAGCATCCTGGGGGCCGTCGTGATCGTCGTGAGTGGAGGGGTTACTCCAGTGGTCGTTCTCCCAATGATCGTCGGCTTCGGCAGCCACAGAGGCGAAGACCTCCGCTAGATCAACCCGGACCCGGGCGTGAACTCCGGGATGTTCCACGTGGCGTAGGTGGTGCACCGAGCGGGTGAGTTGGGCCAGAATCCGACCTCCGACATGGTCTTGCCAGGTGCAGGGTTGGTCGCACTGACCTGGGTTGACCACTCCCACCTTGCGCCCAGCCTGTTGCAGCAGATGACGAGCCGTGGCCGCTCCAGGGCCAGTCCCCACCACGACCGCGTCGAAGACTTGGGGGGTGTGAGAACGATGAGCTAACCGTTGCTTGACCCGGGTGGGGATGATGTGCTCCCCGACGCTGAGAGTGGTCCGAATGGACTTACCGGGGCTGCTTGGGGTCGGATTCTCCTGGGCGGGTTGGCCATTAGTGGCAGAGGTGGAGGGCGTGGTCGCTCTCATCTCCACCTCCTGGTCTGTTTGGGGTGGCGCGGCTGTGAGAGGCACGGCCGCGCAAGCTCGCCGGACGGTCAAGGCAAGCGTGGTGTGTATCTCTACCAGTGTGGCGGGTGGGGGGTGGGAATGCGCACCCCTGCAACCAATTGGTGACAGAACTTGACGGGGTTTTAGACAGAGCGGCTGTCGGTCTGTGCACAACTTCGCCCGCATGGGCGATTAGTCCGATTCCCCCCAGTTCCGATCAGACTACGCAGGGTGCTCGAAAAAGCCATACCTCCAGGGGTGTGATTGATGGCTAGGTGAAGTGACTTTTTGGCAAACTTCGCCTCAATCGCAGTTCCAGCAGACATGCTGGAGGGTGGTACATGTTGGATACTGGTCAGAAATCCGGGTCTGGCCCTAGGACTTCACTCTCTCGAAGGAGCCTGCGTTCATGACCGAACAGGCCATCTCCACGCCTCTGCCCACCGTGGACGGGGCCCGTGACCGCCTCATTGTGGTCCCGGAGTCTGCTCCAGCAGGTGGCCTGAGTGCGGTGCGCCGTGATCCCCGGCCCCAAATCGTGGAGTTTGACCGCCCCTGGGGCCATCAGGAAGTGTTCACCACCAACGAATCCACCACGGTGAAGATCCTGACTGTTGTGCCGGGGGCACGCCTGAGCCTGCAGCGCCACGCCCACCGTGACGAGATGTGGATCATTCTCGACGAGGGGGTTCGCGCAGTCGTGGGCGAAACGGAACAGGCTTACCCCGTTGGTTCGCGGGTGTGGGTTCCTCGGGGCACGGTTCATCGACTGCTCAACAACGGTGAAGTGCCGGCGCGGGTCATGGAGATCTCCTTTGGCGATTTCGACGAATGTGACATCGAACGCCTCCAAGACGACTTCGCCCGCGCATAAACCAATGTCTGCCTACATCCAGGGTCCGTCGCATTGACCCGGGTTGTGGAGCGCACATCACCCGGGTCAATGCGACGAACCCTGCTGTGGACGGGTTGCCACCTGCTGCCAGGTGTGGTGTCGTTGGTCAGATGGAGCGCCTCCTGCTCGGTGGTGAAAGTGACAATCGGCAACACCGGGCCGAAGGTTTCCTCTTGTACACACTCTGTCAGCTGAGAAGCGCTGCTACCGTTTCAATAGTGATACGATAGCAGTATGTCTAGGGGGAGGGCGCTACAGGTACTCAGTGAACTGGCCCATGATCACTGGGGGATGTTTACGGCGGCCCAGGCGCGTCGGTTCGGGGTTTCGCGGGTGGATTGTGCCCGGTTGATTGCCGACGAAGTGGTCGAGCCAGTAGTGGAAACACGCCGGGTTTACCGTTTGACCGCAGTTCCAGAAAACCCCGACGTGGACCCGATACGTGCTGCGTGGCTGCACCTGGGGGGGGCCAGGACATGGCAGGAGCGTCAGCAGGTCGCTGATGCGGTGGTCAGCCATCGCAGCGCAGCCCACATTCGCCAACTTGGCGACATCATTCCCCAGGTTCACGAGTTTTATGTCAGGCGCCGGCAACAAATTACTCACGAGCGCCTGAAAATGCGGGTCAGAATATCCCTGGATCATCAGCAGTGGAGTTTCAAGGATGGCCTGCCCACCTCGACCATACCGGTGATCATCCACGATCTACTCGAGGAAGGTGAGCCCATATCGGTAGTAGCTCAGATTGCGCAGGATGCGGTTATCCAGGGATTGCTTGACGAAACACAGCTAACAAATGCCATACGCCCTCTGGTTGTATCCAAAAAGTTTGACAACATTCATGCATTGGTTAGCCAGCTCATGCAGGGCCCACCATGATAGGCGAGGCAACAGAAAAATGAGGAAAGATGGACACTGAATTGGAGTATTCATCAGCCAGCGCATTTCGGCGCGCCTTGAAAGCAAAGCTGGGTGTATTGGCCGCACAGGGTGCCACTCATTCGCTCTCTGAACTGCAACGGCAGTTTGCCTACGACCGTGCTTTGGCCCGATTGTTTTCCGGGGCGCACTCCGATTGTTGGGTTTTAAAAGGGGCTGGCGCCCTATTGGCAAGGCTCATCCAGGCTCGCCACAGCAAAGATATAGATCTGTTTTATTCCGGGATGTCCGCAGATCCACAATCTGCAGTTGAAGCACTTTTGAAAGATTTAGCCGTAGATATAGAGGGTTATTCTAAACTCTTTTCGTAGAAGTATAGAGCTCTTACTGTTTTGAAGGCTTGGGGGTATGTTCTCAA
>JBDIAW010000002.1:0-95332 GCA_039812585.1 Actinomycetota bacterium
CGTTGTCCCAACCGTGGGGAGCTCTGACGGTGGTACGTGGACCTGTGGAAACCATTAATGTGCCCAACCGCATCATTAAACCGCGCCGTTTTTTTCTGACGGTTTTGCTCAACGGTGTGACTTGGCGGCGCATTCAGGTGGAAATATCTCCCGACGAAGGCAGCGCCGGTTCCTTGCCGGAGCGGATTGCAGCTCCGTCTCTAGCGGGATTTGGGTTGCCCACCCCAGACGAACTTGTCAGTCTGTCGTTGTGTTATCAGATAGCACAGAAGATTCATGCCGTTTCCGATCCCCACAATCCGCCGGATCAAATCAATGATCGGGCACGCGATGTGGTTGACCTGCTATTGCTCAGTGACCTAGTTGTTACCACTGGTTTGCCAAGCCTTGTTGAGATCCTTAGCGCTACCAGGGATATTTTTGCAGCTCGCGCCGACGAGGCTCTGGCTGCTGGGCTCCTGCCGCGGAGTTGGCCCACCCGCTTGAGTGCGTATCCTCACTGGGAAATCAGCTTTGCTAGAGCGGCGGAATCGGCAGGGATGAAAGTCACGTTGGCTGAGGCTGTGACCAGCGTCAACATCTGGCTGAAGCAGATTGAGGCTGCTTAACGTTTGAGTCCCCTCCCGTTGACCCTACAGGCGCAAGGCTGCTCCGAGAGCGGGAGCTAGCCAACGGCTGTAAGCAGTGGAAATGTGGGATTCATCGCGGTAGATCAACAGGTTGCTCACGATGACGGGGCAGCGGTTGTCGATGCACATCCACGTGGTGGGGTCCACAGTGGTCGCGCCGTTTAGCTGGGCGGTGTCGGCCTGGGCTTGGCGGCGCGACTGCCCCACTTGGGTCGCTGACTGCTCCAGCACGCAGGCCCCCACCTGGTCCAGGTGGTCGGCCACACAGTTGGGGACCGACTCGCGGGGGTAGGGAGTATCAGCCACCACGATCGCTTGCGCCCCGGAGGCCTGCACCGCCTGTACCGTTTGGGCAGTCCCGGAGGTCCATGCTTGGTCGTAGGCCGCTGCGGTGGGGTAGAGCGCATCGGCCGAGGAGTTGATGAAGTTGCTGATCACTACAGTGGCCGGTTTGAGCCGCCTGATCTGTTCCAGCGCCGCCGTGCGCCACTGGTCGCATTCGGTGTAGGGGCGGTTGAAGGCCTCATTCCACACGGTCAGGCTCATGGGGCTACACGCGGATTTGGTCATGCTCACCAGGGCAAACCCGCGTTGTTGCGCCAACTGCTCCAGGGCAGGAAACCACTGCAGGGCATGGGAATCTCCCAGCAACACCACGGTGCGTTGGGCTTGGCTGGCTCCGTAGACGCACCCGGGCTTGGGGGCGGTCTCGGTGAAGGAGAGGTGGCATCCATCCTGCTGGGGCAAGGGCAGGGCGGAGGGTTGGCGCACTGCCGTCAAGGCCGGGTCGAGGTTGGCTGGTGCTGTGCGTACATCCAGCCCGGAGTACAGTGCCTCGGTGATCTGGGCGGCCATGCGGGCATCTCCAGACAGGGCTTGAGCGGCAGAAGCGGTGCCGCTGCCCAGTGTGCCCGGCAACACCGCTATGATCACGACTGCTGCTGCTGCGGTTACGGCGGAAAGCCCTGCTCCCAGCCCTAACGCCCGCCAGGGTCGCACGGAGGGCCATTTGGCCACGCGGATGGGATGCTCCACGTAGACATACGTCATCCAGGCCAAGCCCAGCCCCAACCCGGCCATGAGCAGGGCCGTCCACACCGACAGATCCTTGCCCAGGTACACCGGGGCCAGCATGAGCAGCGGCCAATGCCACAAATACCACCCATAGGACATGGCTCCGATGAACTGCATGGTGGGCCGGGCCAGCACGATCTCCGCACTCCAACGGGGCGTCGCGCACCCTGCGGCGATCACCAGGGCGGTGCCTGCCACGGGCAGCAGGGCGGCATAGCCGGGGAAGACGGTGCGGGTGGTGAAGGTGAACACCGACGCTGCGATCATTCCCACGCCCAGCCAGGACGCTGCGACCGCTAGGGGTGTAGGCAGGCGCCGAGCCAGGGTCTCTGCGCTGATCGCCAGCAGTGCCCCTGCGGCCAGCTCCCAGGCTCGGGTGTGCAGGCCGAAGTAGGCGTAGGGCTGGTTGAGGGAGGTTTGCCAGATGCTCAGAGCCAGCGAGCCGGCGGCAATGAGCAGCAGGCTGGCCAGCAGCACCGGGCGCACATGCCGGTGGCCTTTGCCTGGGCGCAGGCGGACGAACAACGCTCCCGTCACCACCATCATGATCAGTGGCCAGACCATGTAGAACTGTTCTTCCACGGCCAACGACCAGTAGTGTTGCAGCGCCGAGGGAGCCTCGGTGGCGGTGAGATAGTCCGTCCCATTGCGAGCCAAGATCCAGTTGAAGGCGTAGGCCAGGGTCCACAGGGCGTCGTGGACCAAATCGCGGGCGCGCAGCGGGTTGAGCAGCCACCACCCGGCCAGAATCGTGGAGATCACTACGACGGTACTGGCTGGTAGGAGACGACGCACTCGGCGGGCATAGAAGCCAGTGATGCTGATCCGCCCCGTTCGTTCCAGCTCGAGCACCAGCTGCCGGGTGATGAGAAACCCAGAGATGACAAAGAAAATGTCTACCCCGACATAACCCCCACTGACCAGGTGATTGCCGTCGGGGTGGGCTGCCTCCAGGATGTGGTAGATGACCACCGAGAGCACGGCAATGGCGCGCAGACCCTCGATATCGGGGCGGAACTTGCGCAGGCGGTGGGGAACCGCGCGTGCCCCAGCCGGGGTGTCATCAGCCGGGTGGAGGTGGTGGATCTCGGGGGCAGTGCGCCGGTGGAGTTGAGCTGCGGTCGCTGCTGGTGTGCTAGTGGTTTCAGGTGTGATACCAGTACCCATACGGGCAACTCCTCAGGTCACTGCTGTGCATTGCGGTTACTCCTCACCACGCAGCGTAGTCGTCGCTGGGGACGATCGTCCCAACGGCCTCGTGAACGTGGCCTTACCCCCTCCCTATTGATCACGGGTAGTAACTGCAGGAAGGGGTTTTTCTGGGGCACACTAGGGCTGTGAGCGTCACTGTGCTGGGCTATGACCTGCCGCTACGAGCGCGGTTTCGGGGCTTAACCCGACGTCAAGGGCTGCTGGTTCATGGCCCGGCAGGATGGGGGGAGTTCGCCCCGTTCGCCGACTACACCCCCGCACAGGAAAGCCGCTGGGCGCAAGCCACCGAGGAGGCCGCGCAGGTGGGCTGGCCGGCGGCGCGGCGCGGGCGAGTGCCGGTCAACGTCACCATCCCGGCGCTTGATCCTTCGACAGCGGCCCAGTGGGTGGAGGCCAGCGCCGGATGCTCCACGGCGAAGGTGAAGGTGGCCGATCCGGGGGTCGCAGTGCCCGACCAACTCCGGCAGGACTGTGCTCGCCTGGCCGCAGTGCGCGAAGCCCTGGGAGCGCAAGGCAGCATCCGCATCGACGCGAATGCTGCCTGGAGCGTTGAGCAGGCGGAGCAGATGGTGCCAGTGCTCGAGCGGGCCGCTGGGGGCTTGGAGTACGTGGAGCAGCCGTGCGCCACGGTGGCGCAGTTGGCCGCGCTACGCCGCCGAGTGCGGGTGCCCCTGGCCGCCGACGAGGTGATCCGCACCGCCGCTGACCCCCAGGCGGCCCTGCTGGAGGTGGCGCGCGCGGGGGCCGCCGATGTGTTGGTCCTCAAGGTGGCTGCCCTGGGTGGGGTGCGCTCCTGCCTGGCCCTGGCCGAGCAAGCCGGCCAACTCGGCCTGGAGGTGGTGGTCTCCTCGGCGTTGGAGTCCAGTGTGGGCTTGGCGGCGGGAGTGGCCCTGGCTGCTGCTTTGCCGCATCTGGAGCTCGCCTGCGGTTTGGCTACGGCCGGCCTGCTGGCCCGCGACACAGTGCCCCAGCCTCCCCGCGTTGTGCAGGGGCACCTGGAGGTGGCCGATTTTCGCTGTCTGCAGCCCGATCTGGCCACACTCCAGCCGGCATCTCTTGACTTGCTGCACCGCTGGCAGGCGGCTTGCTAACGGGCTGGGTGCCCCTACAGCGGGGAGGTGAGGTTCTCGGGGCTGCGACGCGGGTGGGGCAGCGTGATGCGCTGCGCGGCGGGGGAGAAGTGCAACTGCTCTAGGTGGTTCACGACCAACCGTGCCCCGGCTTGTTGGAGCTGTTCGGCAGTGCTCACCCCAGTAGTGATTCCCAGCCGAAGGTTCACTCCGGCGGCTTGGGCGGCCTGCATGTCGATGGGATGATCGCCCAGGTAGGCCACCTCCTGACCGCGAAGACCCCACCCAGACAATGCCAGCGCAATACCAGCCGGATCGGGTTTGGGCGCTCTCACGTGGCCAGCGGTGATCAATGTAACGGCTGGCAGGTTCCACTGGGTGGCAATGGCCTGGCAAAGCTGGTCGATGCGTTGTTGGTCGGGCAACTCGCTGGTGCTGTAGAGGCGCGCCGCTGACGCAGGCAGGCCGCAGTGCTCTAACCCCAACCCCAGCGCCCTCAGCGCCCCGTGGGGCTGACAGTTGGTGACAACGGCAAGGGCCATGCGTTGTTGAGCGAGTTCCTCCAGCAAAGTTTCAAGGCCTGGCACTGGTTGGGTGAGCTCGCCGGCCAGGCTGTCTTGGTAGTGCAGCAGGTGGCTGAGCATCTGCTGATCGTCCAGCCCGGCCACGGCAGCGTGCTCGTCGGTCTGCGGGGGGTAGAGCTCGCCCATGACCTGACGCAGCATGGCGATGGCGGGTTGGCCGAGGGCGCGGCGCAGATGGTGGGTGTAGGTGATGCGGTCAGGCAGGCGAGCCTGATCAATGCCCAGGTTACTTAAGAAGTGGCAGGCGGTGGCGTAGTGGCCCTGGACCATGAGGTCGTAGGTGTTGATCAATGTGCCGTCAAGGTCGGCGATCAGTGCGCGGGCCGGTCCGATGAGTAATGAGGGGGGGGGCATTCTGTGAAGGTAACACCCACCAGCAACTAAGTGTAGTTGATCACTTACCTAGAGTGGTCTTTGTCGGAGTTTCCACTACCGTCAAGTCCTGTGACCGCTCAGCCTGCCTCCTCGCCCGACGCTGCCCTAGGTGGTACATCCGCGCAGCCCCCGCCGCTACCGCTGAGCATGGCGCTAGCGCTGGTGGTGATCGACCAGCTGCGTCTGCTCGGAGTCCATGAGGTGGTGCTCTGCCCCGGCTCGCGCAGCGCCCCCCTCGCCTACGCCCTGCACGCTGCCACCTGCGCCAGCAACGACCTACGGGTGTCGGTGCGCCTAGACGAGCGCACCGCAGGGTTTCTCGCCCTGGGGTTGGCCAAAGCCTCCCAGGCGCCGGTGGCGGTCGTCACGACCTCCGGCACTGCGGTGGCTAACCTCCATCCGGCGGTGGTGGAGGCTGACCTGGCGGGTGTGCCCCTGCTGCTGCTCACTGCTGATCGCCCGCCGCAGGCCCGCGACACCGGCGCCAACCAGACCATTCACCACCAAGGCATCTTCGGCGGCGCGGTGCGGTTCAGCGCCCAAGCCGCCCCGTGCCTGCCTGGTTGGCTACCGCCGGAGGAGGCGACGCAGCGTCGGCTGGGCCAGAGCTGGCGTGCGCTGACTGCCCGAGTCGTGGCGGCGGCCACCGGTCACGGCCCGGCCTGCCTGCCCAGACGCCCCGGCCCGGTGCACCTCAACCTCCCCTTCGACCTGCCTCTGGTGCCCCCCGACATGGATCCCGCGCACCTGCGCCTGCCCTCCGGTTGGGGCGCCACACCCCCGCAGCCGGGGGAGTCGACCTTGGTGGTGCTGGGGGATGCGCCGGAGCCGGTGGCGCGACAGGCCGTGGAGATAGCCGCCCTAGCGCGATGGCCCGTGGTGGCCGAGCCAGTCACCGGCGCCGCGTGGGGGGCGCTTTCGGCCGGGGTACTGCTGCTGGGCGATGCGGCGTGGCTGGGGCAGCACCGCCCTCAACGGGTGCTGCTGGTGGGACGCCCCACGCTGGACCGAGCCACGCAAGACCTGCTGGCCCACCCCGAGGTGTGGGTAGAAGCTGTTGACCCGCAAGGTTTTTTTGGGGATTACGTCCGTGTGGTCCATCCCAGTTTCCCACCCGTGGAGCACCACGGCCCCCCCTCGTATCTCACCGCCTGGCTCCAAGCCAGCGCCCAGGCTGCAGCCGTGGTGGAGAACACCGCGCGTTCCGCCACCCTGACCGGCCTGTCGGTGGCTTTGCAGGTGGAGCGCCACCTGGCCGCTCGCGCCGGAAACGGGCAACCCAGCCTGCTGGTGGTGGGCTCCAGCTCTGTGGTGCGTGACTTGCAGGTGGTGCGTGGCCAGTGTGACAACCTCACCGCGTTGAGCGTGGTGGCCAACCGGGGCGCGGCGGGGATCGATGGGATGCTCTCCACGGCAATGGGGGCGGCACTAGCTCATCAACGCCGCTATCCCGAAGCGGCTCGGGCCGTTGCGCTGGTGGGGGATCTCACCTTTGTGCACGACACCACTGCCCTGATGCTGGGCTCAGAGCAGAAACGTCCGCAGCTGGACATGGTGGTGGTCAACGACCGTGGCGGCAGCATCTTCGCGCGGTTGGAGCCTGGCCAGCCGCACCTGGCCGAGGCGTTCGAGCCTTTGTTCGCCACCCCGGTGCAGGCTGACCTGGCTGCCCTGTGCGCGGCCTCAGGAACGGCTCACGTCCGGGTGGAAACCTCCGCTGAGCTTGCCGACCAGCTGGCCCACCCTCCGCACGGCCTGCGTGTGGTGGAGGCTGTCGTGGACCGCGCAGAGGTGCGCCAGCTCCACCACAGCCTGCGAGAGCAGGTGGCTAGCGCCCTTCGCCGAGGATCTGGCGAGCCCGCATCGACAGGGAATGAGCCACGCTGACTTCGTAGCGGGAGGCCACGAATTGCTGCAGGGAGGTGAAGTCGCGCTGCCCGCGGGTGCCTAGATGGCCAATGAAGCCAAACAGCGCACCCCACACCGCACCGATGACCACGGGCACGCCCAAGAACCACAGCAGGTCGGTGTTGTCAGAGTCTTTGAACAAGGCGAACAGTGCCCCCACAAACAGACCGAACCACGCTCCGCTCAAGGCTCCATAGAGGGCCGCTTTTGCGGAGGTCATCCTGCCGGTCACTTTCTCGACCAGGCGCAGCCCATGCCCGACAATCTGCACGTTCTCCACCGGAAAACCCTTGTCGGACAACAGATCCACAGCAGCTTGAGCCTCGAGATATGAGGTGTAGGTGGCAACGGTGGTGTGGGTCTGCTCGTCGACAACGGGGACAGACTCCGGGGTGGAAGCAGGGGCCAGAGGGGCGGGATCTGTGCTCATGGTGATCTCCTCGTTACCGGGGGCGGTCGTACAGTGAGAGTGTTGATCCTAACCCACCCTTCCGACATAACCGCCTGCCTTCAAGCCTCATCGCACCACAGCATTAGGTGAACTGTGACCATCGCCCTTTCCCCAGCCCCGCCCACCGCTACTCGTCCCGCAACCTTCGCCTGCTTGCGCCTCAAACAATTCCGTCTGTTCTGGCTGGGCTACCTGGTCAGCAATATCGGCACGTGGATGGGGTGGGTCGCCCAAGACTGGCTGGTGTTCTTTCAACTGACCCAGCACAGTGCCTTAGCGATGGGTCTAGCGACCACCAGTCAGATCGCTCCGATCGTGCTGCTCGCCCCTTGGGTGGGAGGCATCGCCGATCGCTGGCCGGAGCGCCGCGTGCTCATGCTCACCTCTACGGTGCTGCTGGCCAGCTCCGTGCTGTTGGCTGCCCTCGTGGTGACTGGCGCTGCTCGGCTGCCGGTGGTGCTGCTGATTGGCTTGGTGCAGGGGGTAGCCAGCGCGTGTGAAGGGCCGGCACGCCAAGCCCTGGTCACCGACATCGTGCCCCCGGCCCTGCTGACCAACGCGGTGGGCCTGAGCAGCATGTCGTTCAATGTGGGGCGTTTGCTGGGCCCGGCTAGCGCGGGAATGCTCATTGCCTGGCGCGGAGTTCAGTGGGCGATGGTCGTCAACGCGCTCACCTTCGCCGTTCTGGTGGGCGTCGTAGCTGCCATGCGGGTGGAGCACGCCACCAAAGCTCGCACGGTAGGTGGTCTGCGCGGTATGCGCGCGGCAGGCCGGATGGTGCGCGCCAACCCGGCCCTATCCCAAGCGTTACTGGTGGCCAGCGTCCTAGCCGGGCTGGGGTTGAACCTGCCACTGATCAATGCGTTGATGGTGGCGCGGGAGTTCGACTCCTCGCCACGCCTCTATGGGTTGCTGGGCTCGGCCATTGCTGTGGGCACGTTAGGAGCAGGGGTGCTGACGGCTCGTCAAGCATGGCCGCGTCTGGAGGTCAGCCTGGCAGGCCTGAGCGGTTTCAGCGCACTGGGGATGGTGGGGGCGCTAGCTCCCACCGCGTGGCTGTATGCAGTGGCGGTAGCGGGGATGGGCTTGGGCGCCGTCGTGGCGGTGTTGGTGGCGAACTCCCTGATGCGTCTGAACGCCACCGGGCAAAGCCGAGGCCGGGTCATGGCCTTGTACCTGGCCTGCACCAACGCCGCGTTGTTCACCGGTTCGCTGGTGTTGGGGCAGATAGGAGATGTGCTGGGCCCGCGTTGGCTGCTGGCCTTGGCCAGCGTGGCTGCTGGAGGTTTGGCACTGGCCCTGCTGGTGAGGAGGGCCAGAGCATAGGCTGGCGGGGTGATGAAGGCTGATATGTCGCGGCCACCGGCACAGGTGGCGGCCATGTTCGACGCGGTGGCTGCCCGTTACGACCTGACCAACGATGTGCTCACCGCTGGTTTGGCCCGCTCGTGGAGACGTAGCACCCGCAACGAGTTGCAGATTTACCCCGGGGACCGCATCCTCGACCTGGCTGCGGGCACGGGGACCTCCGCCGTGCCACTGGTGAAAGCCGGAGCGAAAGTGGTGTGCGTTGATTTCTCCCCCGGAATGCTGGAGCAAGGCCGACGCCGCCACCCGCAGCTGGAGTTCGTCCAGGCCGATGCGATGGCCTTACCGTTTGAGGACAACAGTTTCGATGCGTGTACCATCAGTTTTGGCCTGCGTAACGTTGCCGACCCCTCCGTGGCTCTGCGGGAAATGCTGCGGGTGACTCGACCAGGCGGGCGCCTGGTGGTGTGTGAGTTCAGCACTCCTCGCCTGCCCGGCGCCGGCCTGGTGTATCGCCGGGGACTATCCAGTGTGTTGCCCCGGGTGGCGCGCTGGGTCAGCAGCAACCCGGCCGCTTACGAGTACTTGGCAGCCTCAATTGCCGACTGGCCCGACCAACACGAATTAGCGCGTTTGATCGGTGCCTCAGGCTGGACGCGGGTGCGTTGGTGCAACCTGACCGGGGGCATGGTGGCCCTTCATGGAGGGATGAAGGCCGTCGATTCTGCTGCTGCAGGTTAGGATCTCCTTAACGGCTGGCAATTCTGCTGGTCGTTCCCCCACAGAGGAGAACTGCTATGGGTCTGGGCGACAAGATCGAGAACATCAAGGACAAGGTTGTCGGAGAGGTCAAGGAGCACCTCGGCGGTGCAACCGGCAACGAGGACATGCAGGCTGAAGGCGAAGTGCAGCAGGCCGAGGGCAACCTCAAGCAGGCTGGCGAAAACGTCAAGGACGCCTTCAAGAACTAACCGCTCCACAACGGTGCGGGGTGGAGTAGTGACCAGCCACCCCGCACTGCGCGTTTAAGGTGAGAGCCTCGTCGAGCAGTGAGGGCTAGAGATGACTCAACCTTTCCGATGGCTAGCCAAGTGCTGCTGTGTGCGGTGGCGGCCAGCGTGAGGCGAGTGTTCCCCCGTTTTGCAGCGACCTCGTTTTGGTCTGGCGATGTGAGCCAAGCCCCATTGGCCAGTAATACCGCAGAGATGAGACAGGCAATTATCGCTGATGCTGGACAAAAGTACGGCTTGGTCGTCTGGGATTTTGGCGACGCTATTGGTTGTCACGCTGAAAACGTTGGGGGCTTACGCGCCGCCGGTATCCCCAATCCCTACCCGGCGCTTTGTCAGGGTCAGCAGTATGACGACGTTCTGGATGGCTTTGGTTGGGATCACGTCCAAGCTCTGCCCGTTGATTATGACAAAAGGTAGGCCCCACGGCCGTTAAGCTTGTGTCGGCAAGCATTTAAAGGAACGTAGTCATAGGTCGGGGAAAGGAACGGCGATGAGGCAGTGGGCTCGCGCAGTGGCAGTGGTAGGGATGCTGGGGGCTGTGCTGGGGGTAGCAGGGTGCAGCAACGGCAACCCCCAAGTGGAGCAGGCCGGACGCGACTTCGGCAACACGCTACGGAGCGAGGCCAGCAACTTCACCGAGACCAATCGCTCCCTGGCATCGCAGGCCAATCAGCGCTGGAATCTCGATCAGTACACCACCGGCACGCGAGGTTCGACAGGCTCTGCGGGGATCCGCAATTGGTCGGCTCCAGAGGTTCGTGCTCGCCTGGCGCCCCAGATTGGCATCAGCCGGGTTGGTCAGGTCAAGGAGGCAGACCTCTCGCGTGCGGTGCTCAAGCTGGCCGGTGGCTCCACGGTGGCTGATGTGGTGCTGTGGGATCGCCCCGGCACCGACACCACGTATGTGCTGGTGAGGGCCTCGCTACCCTCGGCCTACGCCCGGGCTGGCTCCGCACTGAGCGTGAAGGTGCACTCTAACGATGACCCGACGACCGGTGATGGGTGCCAGGCGCAAGCCAACGATGCTCCCGCCAGCTGGTTCACCTCTGCGGATGGAGTGTGGAGCAGGGGCTCGCTTCCGGCGCTTCAGGTGGATGACCAGCGCACTGCCAGCCCGGTGTGGACGGTCAGTTCCTTCTCGCGTGAGGATGTGGAGGGTAAGGCGTTGATCCTCTACGGGCAGTCGGGCACCTCTGCGCGCACCACTTCCTCTACCCGCCTAGCCTGCGGAGTCATCGGAGGGTTTTAAGCACCACGGTGAGGAGGCTGCGATGGGGTGGCTGGCTTCGATGGTGATGGGCGCATGGCTGGCGCTCACCCCTGCTCCTGCGCCCCCACCGACGCCCACCGTGACGTTGACAGGGGAGGACATCCCCCTGTCAGCAGCAGAAATACCCAACCCGATGCGGGGCCAGTACGAGTGGCTGGGTATTCCCAGTGTCCCCTCTGGATGGCCAACGATGGATGTTTACTACCGCGATCAATTCCAATGGGCCAAGCAGGGGGAGCGCCAGCCCGGGGTGTATGACTTTTCCGCCATCGAACAGGGGTTGGCTGAGGCCAAAAAACGTGGCGGGAGGTTGGGGTTTCGCGTCATGTCCTACTGCCCTGGGGCCGGAGATAACCTCACGCCCAGTTGGGTACCGCGTCTAGCTAACGGGGTACCCGACTGGAACAGCGAAGGGTATCTGCAAGCGTGGGAAAAACTCAATGCGGCCTTAGGGAAACGTTTCAATCAAGACCCCCGGCTGGGTTTTGTCGACATAGCCGGTTTCGGTTCCTGCGGGGAGTGGTACAACCCCCCGGAGAATGGCCCGGATATCACGCTGCCAAACGCCAAACGAATCATCCGGGCGGTGGTGAACGCTTTTCCTGACACCTTCACCATCATGAACGTCAATAACCTGGAGGAACGGGTGGCCTATGCCTACTCCTTGAGTCGCAAAGTAGGCTCCCGCCACGATTGTTTCGGTTTACCTGACGACCTTTTTAGTGCCACGTTTGCTGCCCCCAGCAGTTTCGATCGGTGGAAGGTGGCGCCCAGCATTGTCGAATGGTGCGGCAGGGATGGTGGTGGTGACCAGCAAGCCAATGGCTTGGCCCAGACCCGCGCCCACCATGTGTCGATGCTATCCAGCGGTAATTTCCCCACCTCCTGGGCGCAGATGACCCCCGCCCAGCGGGTGGCTTTCACCACTGCGAACAAGCTGGCTGGGTACCGCTACAGCATCAGCGCGCTGACCTTGCCCCAGCACCTGCAGCCCGGGCAGACCATAACGGTCAGCAGCCGGTGGACCAATACCGGCGTGGCTCCCACCTACGACACCTGGCAACCCCAGCTTCTCTTACTGCGCCCAGATCACAGCGTGGCGCTGCGAGCGGTGCTGGGAGTCGATCTCAGGCTGCTGTTCACCGGCTCCACCACTCACAGTGACCGGGTGAGTGTGCCTCAGCTTGCTGCTGGTCAGTACCAGGTGGCGCTGCAGGTGGTAGACCCGCAGGGATACTTCGCGCCTTTGCGCTTAGCGACCCAGGGACGTACTCCTGCCGGCGCCTATCCCCTGGGGATGGTCACGGTCGTCGCGGGAGCCCTGCCTGCTGCGGGCGGGGCTGCCTCGGCAAGCCCCAGCACCACTTCGTCTGGAGAGGTTGCCCCTCCCGCTGAACACAGTGATACTGCGGCCTCGGTGACTGCACCGAGTGGGCAGACTCGCCTACCCGTGGTCACGATGGTGGGGGTTGCTGCAGGCCTGGCAACCCTGGCGGTCACGGTGATCGCGGTGACCCGTCCTCGCCCGGGAAGGCGCCGCCACGCCCGATAGACTGCTTGGGGTGACCACTGCTGCCGCTGACCTAGATGCTGATGTGATTGTGGTGGGCGCTGGCCCGGCGGGCAGCGCCACCGCCTTCTGGTTAGCCCAGGCTGGCCATCACGTACTGCTGCTGGAGAAGGCCCAGTTCCCCCGCGAGAAGGTCTGCGGGGATGGTTTGACCCCCCGAGCCACCCGGCAACTGATCCGCATGGGCATCGACTGCAGTCAACAGGCAGGCTGGCTGCACAACCAGGGGTTGCGTGTCTTCGGTGGTGGCAAGCAGTTGCTGTTGCCCTGGCCGGATCTGGCCAGTTTCCCCAACTACGGCTTGGTGCGCCCACGCGGGGAGTTCGACCTCATGCTCGCGCAGCACGCCGGGGCTGCTGGGGCCGTGCTGCAGCAGAACACCTCCGTGAGCGCCCCGCTGCTGGCCCAGGATGGTCAGGTGGTGGGAGTGCAGGCGCAAGCTCCCGACGGCTCGCCTGTGACCTACCGCAGCCGGTTTGTGGTGGCCGCCGATGGAGTTTCCTCCCGACTGGCCTTGGCGCTGGGTTCGCACCGGATCGCGCGTCGTCCCTTGGGAGTGGCGGTGCGCGCCTACTACCGCGCCCCGCAGCGCACCAACGACCAGTGGTTGGAGTCGTGGCTGCAGCTGCCCGCCGGCCCTGCCGGTAGCGAGGGTGCGCAGCGCCTTTTACCTGGTTACGGCTGGATTTTTGGCATGGGCGATGGCACGGCCAATGTGGGGGTGGGCCTGCTTAATGCCTCCAAGGATTTCGGGCGGGTCAACACCCGTGATGTGCTCGACCGTTGGCTGCAGGCGATCGGCCCGCAGGCTGGTATCGACCCTGCGCAGGTCACCGGCCCGGTGCGCGGGGCGGCGCTTCCTATGGGCTTCAACCGCAAGCCGCACTACCAGCGCGGGCTGCTGCTGGTGGGCGATGCGGGGGGGATGGTCAACCCCTTCAACGGGGAGGGAATCTCCTACGCGATGGAGTCGGGGCAGTTCGCCGCTGAGGCCCTGATCCAGGCCTTGGCCCGACCCTCTCGGGCGGAGGCAGAGCGGGCGATGCAGGCTTACCCCGCCCGTTTGCGGCAGGAGTGGGGCGGTTACTACCGCCTCGGTGGGGTGTTCGTCACGCTCATCAGCCAACCCCGCATCATGCGCTTGTGCACTGAGCACGGCTTAGGGCATCCGCACCTGATGAGGCTGGTCCTCAAGCTGCTGGCTAACCTCACCGACCCCCGCGAAGCAGACCTGAGCGACTTGCTGATCAACACCCTCGCACGGGTGGCTCCCGCTGCATAATGCGCCCGGAGAAGGAACTTACGGGCTGGATACGTTGATCAGACATAGCCTCAATCTAGTGTTGAGTCAGCCTCATGGCTGCCAGATCCGGACCCAGTCCACCTCAATAGGCCAGCCCTGGGCAGAGCCGAGGATGACCATCTGCTCGTGGGCATCGGTGATGGAGTAGGTGCCAGATGGATGATTTTCGGCGTTGGGGAGAGGAACTCCGGTAGAGGAGTAACGCTGAGTGAGGAGGTGGTGGTTGTCGAGGTACCAGCTCACGGAGCCGGGTTTCCAGAGGCAGCCAAAGACGTGCCACTGGTGAGCGTCGAATCGTTGCGCCAACTCGTGGGTGGCGGTGTTCATAGTGTCGTGGAATTGCCGGATGCCGCTGGGCTGCCAATCGTGCAAACTGGCATTGAAGCGGGTTCCGTTGTCCGTTGATTCAAAGAAATCAATTTCGGCGTAGCGAATGGTGGAGTCGTCTACGACTCGAGGTCGTGACATAGCCCAAAAGGAAGGCCATCCCTTTTTCCCCAAGGCCAGTTTGGGGTCAAAGCGCATGCGGGCTTCAAAGTAGCCGAATCTAAAGCCGGTGCCCACGCCAGTGGTCGGTGAGACCGTGGAGATCGACCACGTTCCGTTGTTGTATCGGCCCGCTTGTGGCCGGATGAGTAACCCCTGGCCGGTCAGGCTCAGGTGGGGCAAGGGATCTTTCCAACCAAACGGAGTGTCGGTGTACCAGCGGTACCCCGTCTTGCCGGTAGCAGTGACGTCGATGCTGGCCAAGCTGGTGAAGTCATCGTGAAAACTCAACCGGTTGAAGTCTGCTTGGGCTGCGGGGCTGGGAACAGCCGGTGTGCTGGGTGGGGATTGGGGTGTGGCGAAGCTATCCACGGGGGTCTGGGACGTGCCAAGTGCGGTGGTGGTAGGGATGGCCGAAGGCAAGGCAGCGCTCGCCTGGGTTGTCGTCACGGGGGTTGTCACGGGGGTTGTCACTGAAACAGGTGGCGCAGTGGTGGATTGGATCAATGCGGCGGTCTTTTGGTCCACGACGTGAAAGGCGATCAAGCCCACCCCTGCGGCAAGCACTGTCAGCATGATGACCAGGAAGATGCCCCGCGCTGGTCTACTCATCACACCTCCGCGATCGCTGGTTCGGTAGGGTGCATCCTGCCACGTCCGACTGCTCCAGGAGGGACGTCTATGCTCGCGCGGAGAAAACTCCTCACCCCTGCGTTAGTGATCAGCATGATCATCGGCGTGTTAGGGGTGTTCGGGGGTTGGATGGTGGCCCATCGAAACCATGACGCCACGGTGCACCCGGTGACGACCTCTTCTGCAACAAGCGTTGCTCCCTCTGCGATCAACGTGGGCACTGGGCAACCTGCGGCTAGCCCTGTCTCCTCGGTGCCGGCGCAGGGCCAGGCAGGCGCGGTGACCTTCCGGCCTAGCGTGATTCCTCTGGGTGCCCCGGAGATCCCCAACAGCATGCGGGGGCAATACGAGTGGAATCAAGCTCCCGCTGACCCTGTCGGCTGGCCGGTGCGCGATGTGTACTACCGCGATCAGATCAAGTGGGGCTACAACCTGGAGAAAACCCGTGGTGTTTACGACTTCTCCCTTCTTGATCAAGGGATTGCGCACGCCAAGCAGCTAGGAGGCAGGTTTGGTTTCCGTATCATCGCCGACTGTCGGGGGTGTGGAGGCAACTGGACGCCCGCCTATGTGCCCCGCCAGCCCAATGGCTTGCCTGCCTACAACAGCGAGGGGTTTCAAACCGCCTGGGCGAATCTGATGGCCGCCCTGGGACGTCGCTACGCCACCAATCCCCGCGTGGGATTCGTCGACGTCGGCGGTTATGGCCCCTGGGCGGAGTGGCACGACGACGGCCTGGAGGGCGAGAAGATCACCATGGCCAATGCGCGGCGGATGATCTTGGCCGTTTTAGCGGCCTTTCCCACCACTCATGTGATCATGAATGCTTCCGATCCGGGATATGCCACCCTGGCGTTGCAGATCAGCCCTCGGGTGGGTTTACGCCAAGATTGCGTCGGTGGGCCCGACACCATGATGTGGGTGTTTAACCAGGGTGGGGCCCTGATCAACGACCGGTGGAAGACCGCACCGGTCCTTAGCGAGTGGTGTTCTGCGGAGGTTTCGATAGAGCGAGGGCTGCAGCACGTTCGCAAGCACCACTTTTCGACCTTGTCCAGTGGGAATTACCCCACACGCTATGCCCAGATGAGCTCCGCCGATCAGGCTGCCTTTATCCAAGCCAACAAAACTGCGGGCTACCGCTATGCGCTCACCGCGCTGAGCCTGCCTGGGACGCTACGGGCGAACACGTCGTTCTCCGTGTCGGCCACATGGCTTAATGCAGGCGTGGCACCGACCTACCAGCGGTGGCAGGTGGGGCTGCAACTACTGGCTCCTTCGGCAGCGATCGCTGCCCGGGTGCCGCTGGGTATGGACCTGCGCCAGGTGCTCCCCGGCGCGCGCACCCTCACCTCCACGGGTCGTCTGGGCGCGTTAGCTCCGGGCCGGTACACAGTACGGCTGGTGATCAGTGATCCCACCGGGGTGGTAGCTCCTCTTGCCCTGGCCACCACCGGGCGCACTCCCTCCGGGGCCTATCCTCTGGGTTCGATCACCGTGGCGGTATAGGGCTTCAGTCCAGCCGTTGGTCTGCCGATGGTGGGGCAGGAGCGGGTTTGGGGAGGTGAGTCGGGGTGCGGACCAAATGGTGGGTGGCCATGGTTTTGGGCTGCCTGTGTGCGGTGTTGATGACTGCGGCGCGCACCTCTGGGGCCGGGTTTAGCGCGGCGACTGCCAATCCGGGGTCGGCCTGGCAGTCGGGGACACTGACATTGACCAACGACGCCCCCTCCGGGTCGGTGATCTTCAGTGGTTCAGATGCGGCGATTGAGCCGGGGGATTCCCTCACCAAGTGTGTCAACGTGACCTACGCGGGCTCGTGGACAGGCCTGAACACCGGGGCGGTGATCCGCACCTATGGGTCCTGGAGCGGGGGCTTGGCGCAGTACACAACGTTGACGATGGAGCGGGGGTCAGGGGGAACCACCACCTCGTGCGCCGGATTCGTCTCCGAAGGCTCAGTGGTATGGAGGGGCAAACTGACGGATTTAACGAGCAATTTCAGCGGTTTCTCCTCTGGATTCGGGTCGTGGATCCCTGTGTCAGGTGCGTTAACCAAAACCTATCGAGTGACGTTGACCGTCGATATCATTGCCGCAGCAGCGAACCTCATCACCACCGGCTCACTGACCTGGGAAGCTCAGCATCCCACTGGAGGTACGGGATATGCCGAGCGAGTTTTGAATGATCAGCCGGCGGCCTATTGGCGCTTTAATGACGGGGCGGGAGCCTCCATCGCGAAAGAGGCCACGAATCAATATCCGGGCGCCTATCAAGGTAGCCCGGATTTAACCACGAATGGGTGGACCTTATCCGGGTGGAACAATGCAGCCAGTTTTGTCAACGACGGAAATAAAAAGTTGGTCGGAGATGGGGTGGATAATGAAGTGGTGGTGCCCCACAATGAGATTTTCTTACCCGGTCCAGGACAACCCTTCAGCATTGAGTTCATTCTGGATACGGTGAGCTACAATTCTCAAATTGTACCGGGGGTTATCAACGCTGGCTCGACGGCAGATGAGCCTGATAAGGGGTGGCACGTCTACCGGTCCTTTGCTGATGGAAATATATTTTTTAAACGCGGAGGCTCTGCGGGTCAACAAGAGTGCGGGGCTCCCGCCCCAGGCGTTGGTGATCGCAGTCATTATGTCATCACATACGATGGCAATGTCACTGTGCGGGGATTTCGTAATGGGGAATCTTTAGGTTCTTGTACGCTCGCAGCCCCTTTCGGAACTTATACCCCTTCTACTCAACCGTTGCGTTTTCTCTGGGGAGATGATGCGGTGCCTTCGCATTTCTCACAATTTAATCTTGATGAGGTGGCTTTCTACCGCAAAGAACTGACCGCCGAGCAGGCAGCTCATCACTATGCTGCCCTGGATCTGTCCACGTCCTAACCGCACAATCAGATCGTGAGCCGGGCCACGATCGCGCGGTGGTCGCTGCCGGTAATGCGCAGGGTGTGCAGCCCAACTCCCCAGGGGCCGCCACGGGTCAGCACGTGGTCAATGGCGAACAGGCTGACTCCATCGGTGGCCAGGCCCCAGGTGGGCTTCCAGCCGGTGCCGGCTTGCTCGACCACGTTCTGCCAGCCGTCGTGATGCAGGTGACGCAGGGTGGGTTGCTCCACGGTGGCATTGAAGTCTCCGGCGACGATGGCCGGGCCAGGCCCCAGCCCGGCCAGGTCGCGACGCAGCTGGTGGGCTTCGGCGTGCCACAGGTCGCGAGTCACCGGGTAGGCCGGGTGGGCCACCACGAAGGTCAGCGTTTCTGCTTGCGGCAGGTGCACCTGGGTGTGGAGGTTGGTCATGAAGTACCCCGGCCAGGCGGAGCTGTCGCTGAGGGGGTAGCGGCTGAACACCGCGCTGCCCTGGGCTCGGGGGCCGGGTAGGGAGAACTCGTGCGGCAGGGTTTGGCTGATGCCCTGTTCGTGCAGCCTGGTCAACGCCTCTGGAGTGATTTCCTGCACCGCTAGCAGGTCCACGTGGAGCTCCCGCACTGCCGCCACGACCTGGGCGGTGTCGCCGCCTCCGTACTGCAGGTTGATGCTCATCACCGTGAGAGGCCGCTGTCGGCCCGGGGGAGGAGCCTGCCCGACCCAGAGCGGGAGCTGGCTACCCACCGGTGCGATCAGGCACAGCGCCACCGCTGCGGCTCGGCGCCATCGACGGGCCAGCAACAGCAGCCCCAGGGCCGCTGCTGCGCCCAGGCTCAGGTAGGGCAGGGCGACGGCCAGGTAAAAGAACGGCCCCCAGGTCCACTCCCGCCACCACGCCAGCCCCGCCGCGACCAGAACGAGGCAGGTTCCCACAACTCCAGCCTAGGAAACCCCCCAACCCCCCGCCCTCGCCCCGCCGCCCGCTGCCCCGCCCGCCGCCCGCTGCCCCGCCGTTGAGGGTCCGGGCCCGGGGAGTGGTTGACGCTGCTCGCGCAGTGGCGTCAACCACTGGGGGTAAAACGGCCAGTGGCGTCAACCAGTGGGACGGGCACGGGCGCAGGGACGGGCACGGGCGCAGGGACGGGCACGGGCGCAGCGGCGGCGAGGCGGGGCGGGCGCGGCGGCGGTGGTCTGTGGCGGGGGGCGGTAGTCGGCGTGGCGGGGGCGACATGCCGAGGTTGTCGATAGGGGTCCGTAGACTGGCCGGCGCCTGCGGTCTGTGGTGGGCTCAATCTGGCGCGGGTGGATGAGGAGGGCCGGCGATGACGTCCTATCTGCCGATCATCGTGCTGGGAGGGTTGGCCACGGCGTTCGCGGTGGGCTCCCTGGTGATGGGCTCGTTGGTGGGGCCGCGCCGCTATAACCGGGCCAAGATGGAGGCCTACGAGTGCGGCATTGACCCCACGCCGCAACCGGAGGGTGGGGGGCGCTTCCCGATCAAGTACTACATCACGGCGATGCTGTTCATCCTGTTCGACATCGAGATCGTGTTCCTCTACCCCTGGGCGGTCGCCTTTGACGCGATGGTGGGTCTGGCTGGGCTGGTGGAGATGGTGCTGTTCATCGTGACGCTACTAGCGGTCTATGCCTACGTGTGGCGGCGGGGAGGGTTGGAATGGGACTAGAAGAGGCGCTGCCCAGCGGCATTCTGCTGACCAGCGTGGAGAAGGTGGCGGGGTACTTCCGCAAAGCTTCGCTGTGGCCGGCCACGTTCGGATTAGCGTGCTGCGCCATCGAGATGATGACCACTGGAGGCCCACGTTACGACTTGGCCCGCTATGGCATGGAGGTGTTTCGCGCCTCCCCCCGCCAAGCTGATCTGATGATCGTGGCTGGGCGGGTGAGCCAAAAGATGGCCCCGGTGCTGCGGCAAATCTATGACCAGATGCCCGAGCCGAAGTGGGTGCTGGCCATGGGGGTGTGCGCCTCCAGCGGCGGCATGTTTAACAACTACGCCATTGTGCAGGGGGTGGACCACATCGTGCCGGTTGACATGTACCTGCCCGGTTGCCCTCCCCGCCCGGAGATGCTGCAGCACGCCATCCTCGAGCTGCACGACAAGATCCAGGCCGGCACGCTGGGAGCTCACCGTCGTCGTGAGCAACGCGAGCAGGAGGCTCAAGCCCTGGCTGCGGCTCCTACCAGCGCGATGAAGGGGTTGCTGCGATGAGTGACCAGACCTCCACCGAGGTACAGAACCCGCAGGCCCCCGCCCCGCCGCCGATCGCGCCGGGGGAGTTGGTCGGGGTCAAGCACGGCCAGTTCGGTAAGTCCGGCGGCCCCGATACCTCCGGCTATGCAGGGTTGGTGCGCGAGGTCCGCCTGCCCGCGCCGGCGCAGCCTCCCTTCGGCGGGTGGTACGACGAGGTGGATGCAGCGTTGCGCCAGCACTTGCCCGCTCCTGGATACGAGGCGATGGTGGAGGCGGTGATCATCGACCGGGGGGAGATGGCCTACCAGATCCGTCGGGAGCACCTCCCTACGTTCCTACGCACAGCCCGAGACGCCACGCCGCTGCGCTTTGAGCTGTGCCTGGGCGCCACGGGGGTGCACTTCCCGCAGGATGAGGGCCGGCAGCTGCACGTCACCTACCCGCTGCTGTCGATCACCCATAACCGCCGAGTGCGGGTGCAGACCACCTGCCCCGACGATGACCGCCACATCCCCTCCGCCACGGGGGTCTACCCGACCAACGACTGGCATGAGCGGGAGGTGTGGGACATGTTCGGGGTGATCTTCGACGGCCATCCGGGGCTGACACGCATCCTCATGCCCGATGACTGGGCCGGCCATCCTCAACGTAAGGATTACCCCCTGGGAGGGATCGCCGTGGAGTTCAAAGGCGCCAGCATCCCTGCGCCAGACACGCGAAGGAGTGGCGTGTGAGCACCACCGACACCACCGGCATCCACCGGGAGTTCCACCTGTCCGGCAACGATTGGGACGAGGTGGTGGAGGGCATCTCCGGCGACTTCGAGCCCGCTGATGCCGACCACGAGCTTGACGCCGAGCAGGCCAACGAGCGCATCGTGGTCAACATGGGTCCTCAGCATCCCTCCACCCATGGGGTGCTGCGTCTGATCCTGGAGCTTTCTGGGGAGTCGGTGCTGCAAACCCGCACTGGCATTGGCTATCTGCATACCGGCATTGAGAAGAACCTCGAGTACCGCACGTGGACTCAGGGCGTCACCTTTGTCACCCGCATGGATTATGTCTCCAATATCTTCAACGAAACTGCCTACTGCCTGGCGGTGGAGAAACTGCTGGGCATCACTGAACAGATCCCGGCGCGCGCCAGCATTTTGCGGGTGCTGACGATGGAGCTGTCCCGGGTCGCCAGCCACCTGGTGTGCATTGCCACCGGCGGTATGGAGCTGGGCGCGCTCACGGTCATGACCATCGGTTTCCGCGACCGTGAGTTGGTGCTTGACGTGTTGGAGATGCTCTCGGGGCTGCGCATGAATAACGCCTACATCCGTCCGGGCGGGGTCAGTGGGGATGTGCCTGACGGCGGGTTGGATACCATCACCAAAACGGTGAAGCTGCTGCGCCAACGGCTGCCTGAATACGCTGCGCTGTGCAACGAGAACCCCATCTTCAAACGCCGCACCCAGGGCATCGGCTATCTCAACCTGGCGGGGTGCATGGCGTTGGGAGTCACCGGCCCGGTGCTGCGCTCCACGGGGTTGGCGTGGGATCTGCGCAAAACTCAGCCTTACTGCGGGTATGAGACCTACGACTTTGAAGTGATCACCCGCGATACGTGTGATTCCTATGGTCGTTTCCGCATTCGTCTGGACGAGATCGAGCAGTCGTTGCGCATCGTCGAGCAGTGCGTGCAGCGGTTGGCCGACACCGTAGGTCAGCCGGTGATGGTCGCGGATAAGAAGATTGCTTGGCCGGCGCAGCTGTCCATCGGCCACGACGGGCAGGGCAACAGCTTGGATCACATTCGTCACATCATGGGCGAGTCGATGGAGGCTCTCATTCACCACTTCAAGCTGGTCACTGAAGGCTTCGCCGTGCCTGCGGGGCAGGTGTATGTGGCGGTGGAGGCTGCTCGCGGAGAGTTGGGAGTCACTGCGGTCAGTGATGGGGGGACCAAGCCCTACCGGGTGCATTTCCGCGACCCGTCGTTCACCAACCTGCAAGCAGTCGCCGCGATGACCGAAGGCGGTATGGTCGCTGACGTGATTGTTGCAGTGGCCTCGATCGACCCGGTGATGGGTGGGGTGGACCGATGAGTATGACGACACCCATCCCTTTGCCGTTGCTGGCCAGCCCCACGGGGAGCTCCCCCGGCCCAGGTAACCCTGAGGTGCCCCAGGCCGCAGCCGCCGTGCAATGGCTGGATCAGCCTTTCACTGCTGAGCAGCTGGAGGGTCTGCGGGCGGACGCTGCGACGGTCATCGCCCGTTATCCTCAGCCCCGCTCGGCACTGCTGCCCTTGCTCTACCTGGTGCAGTCGGTGCAGGGCTACGTCAGTGCCGATGGCCTGGCCTTCTGTGCTGAGGTTCTCAACCTCACCACCGCACAAGTGGCGGGTGTGGCTAGTTTCTACACGATGTATCGCCGCAAACCGTGCGGCACCTACACCGTGGGCGTGTGCACCAACACGCTGTGTGCGGTCATGGGCGGAGATGCCATCTACGCCCGGCTGCGTGAACACCTGGGCCTGGCGGCTCACACCTGCGCAACGCAACCCGCGTCCCGGGGGACCCACCTGCATCATCCCGAGCCGGAGCTTTCCGCCGATGGCACCATCAGCCTGGAGCACTTGGAATGCAATGCAGCCTGTGACTACGCCCCCGTAGTCATGGTCAACTGGGAGTTTTTCGACAACCAAACCCCTGACTCCGCCGTGGCGTTGGTGGAGGCCTTGCTGGCCGGTCAGCCGCCGCTGCCCACGCGGGGGGCCAGCTTGCGTAGCGCTGCGCAGACCAGCAGGGTGCTGGCAGGGTTTTCTGACGGGCGCGCCGATGAAGGGGTGGGTGCTGGAGGTGCCAGCCTGGCAGGGCTTCGGGTTGCTCGGGGGGAGTTGCATCCGGTCGACCCAGCCACCGTGGGCCAACCGCTACCACCCCAGCCGCACGAACCCGAGCAGGTGGCTGAGCAGGTAGCTGAGCAGGTGGAAGAGACAGGCTCCCATCGCCTACACCTGCGGGCGCAGAAGGCGCAGCAAGCCGGCCAGGAGGGGCTGTTGCCTCATGAGCAGGCGAAAGACCTTTCCGAGCCCATGGCCACTGCCGCGCAGTCACCGTTGACTCCCGACGAAGGCGCCGCTGATGACGAGGAGTTGATATGACGGTGACGCCAACCGCAGTGCTCACCCGCAACTGGGACGCGCCGAACTCGTGGACGTTGGAGAGCTACCGTCGTTTCGACGGTTACACGGCGCTGCCGCAGGCGTTGGCGAAAACTCCCGACGAGGTGATCGGGTTGATCAAGGACTCCGGGCTGCGTGGGCGGGGCGGGGCCGGTTTTCCTACGGGTATGAAGTGGCAGTTCATCCCCCAAAACGATGGCAAGCCGCATTACCTGGTGGTCAATGCTGACGAGAGTGAACCGGGTACGTGCAAGGACATACCGCTGCTGATGGCCAACCCCCACGAGCTGGTGGAGGGCATTGTCATTGCCTGTTATGCCTTCCGCGCTCACACGGCGTTTATTTACGTGCGCGGTGAGGTGGTGCACGTGCTGCGTCGGGTGCAGAACGCCGTGCGCGAAGCCTACGAGGCAGGGTATCTGGGCCAGAATATTGCGGGCAGCGGGTTTGACCTTGATGTGGTGGTCCACGCCGGGGCGGGTGCCTACATCTGTGGGGAGGAAACCGCTCTGCTGGACTCGTTGGAAGGCCGGCGCGGCCAACCGAGGCTGCGGCCTCCCTTCCCCGCCATTGAGGGCCTCTACGGCTGCCCCACGGTGATCAACAACGTGGAGTCCATTGCCAGCGTCCCCTCCATCATCCGGGGTGGGACTCAGTGGTTTACCGGGATGGGCTCGGAGAAGTCCCCAGGTTTTACGATCTACTCCCTGTCTGGCCACGTGGCTCGCCCCGGCCAGTACGAGGCCCCGTTGGGCACGACGTTGCGTCAGCTGCTGGCGATGGCCGGGGGCATCCGCGCTGGGCATGAGTTGAAGTTTTGGACCCCGGGGGGCTCCTCCACCCCTCTGCTGACCCCCGAGCATCTGGATGTGCCGCTGGACTATGAGGGCATGGCCGGGGTGGGGTCGATGCTGGGCACCAAGGCGCTGCAGATTTTCGATGAAACCACCTGTGTGGTGCGGGCAGCTCTGCGCTGGACTCAGTTTTACGCCCACGAATCGTGCGGGAAATGTACCCCCTGCCGGGAGGGCACCTACTGGTTAGTCCAGATCTTGCAGCGGTTAGAAACGGGGCGCGGGCGGCGCGCCCAGCTTGAGGCTGAGTTGGACACGGTGCTGGACCTGTGCGACAACATCGCTGGCCGCTCGTTTTGCGCCTTAGCCGATGGTGCAGTCAGCCCCATCATCGCCTCCCTCAAGCACTTCCGGGGGGAGTATCTGGCCCACCTGCCCGGCGGGGCTACTCCTGAGGGAGGCTGCCCCTTCGACCCAGCCGCCAGCACGGTTTTCGGCTCATCCCAGGGAGCATATGCATGAGCGCCCCAACGCAGCACCAGCCTGACGGGCCCACGATGGTCACCTGCACCATCGACGGCATTGAGGTCAGCGTGCCGGAAAACACTCTCATCATCCGCGCGGCGGAGCAGATCGGGGTCTGCATTCCCCGGTTCTGCGACCACCCGTTGCTGGAACCGGTGGGTGCCTGCCGTCAATGCCTGGTGGACATTCCCGACATGGGCAACGGAAAACCCATGCCTAAACCGGCTGCCTCCTGCACCACCACGGTCATGCCTGGCATGGTGGTGCGCACCCAGGCCACCTCGGCGGTGGCCGACAAAGCCCAGCGCGGCATCATGGAGATGCTGCTGCTCAACCACCCCTTGGACTGCCCGGTGTGCGACAAGGGCGGGGAGTGCCCCCTGCAGAACCAGGCCATGAGCAACGGTCGCCCCGAGACTCGCTACGACGGGCCCAAGCGCGTGTACCCCAAGCCGATCCCGCTGAGCTCCACGGTGCTGCTGGATCGGGAGCGGTGCGTGCTGTGCGCCCGCTGCACCCGGTTTTCCGAGCAGATTGCCGGGGATGCCTTCATCGAGCTGCTGGAGCGCGGTGCTTTGCAGCAGGTGGGGATCTCCAGCAGTCAGCCGTTGCGGTCGTACTTCTCCGGTAACACCGTGCAGATCTGCCCGGTGGGGGCGTTGACCAGCACCAGCTACCGCTTCCGTGCCCGCCCCTTCGACCTGCGCGCAGTGCCCACCACCTGTGAGCATTGCGCCAGCGGGTGCGCGCTGCGCACCGATGTGCGCCGGGGCGTGGTGCTGCGCCGGCAAGCGGGGGTGGATCCAGCGGTCAACGAGGAATGGAACTGCGACAAGGGCCGCTGGGCCACGCAGTACACCTCTGGTGCTGACCGGTTGAGTGCCCCGTTGGTGCGCGATGACGCTGGGGAGTTGGTGGCGACCTCCTGGCCGGATGCCTTGGCAACTGCGGCAGAGGGGTTGCTGCGGGCGCAAAGCCACGGTGGAGTGGGAGTGCTCGCGGGGGGCCGGTTGACCTGCGAGGACGCTCACGCCTACAGCCGGTTTGCTCGGCAAACGCTGGGCACCAACGATGTGGACTTCCGGGCGCGCCCCATCGGCTTTGGCGATGAGGAGGAGTCGTTCTTGCGCGACCTGCTGCGTCAGCAGCAGTCACCGCTGACCTACGCCGACCTAGAGAGCGCCGGGACGGTCATCTTGGCTGGGTTCGAGCCGGAGGATGAGTCTCCCATCGTGTTCCTGCGCCTGCGTAAGGCCTCCCGTCGTCGCAAGAACCCGGTGCGGGTGGTCACGTTTGCCTCCTGGGCTAGCCCAGGATCGGCCAAGCTGAACGCCCGCGTGGTGGCTACTGTCCCCGGCCAGGAGGCCAGCGCCTTGGACGCTTTCGCCGGGTCAGACCTTGCCGGGCCGGTGATTGTCCTGGTGGGGCAACGGTTAGCGGCGGTCCCTGCAGCTCTGGGTGCCGTGGCGCGCTTGGCCCAGCGCGCTCACGCGCGGCTGGCGTGGATTCCTCGCCGCGCCGGGGAGCCGGGCGCTGCTCAGGCTGGCCTGCTGCCTAGCCTGCTGCCTGGTGGGCGGTTGGTCAGCGACGAAGCGGCCCGGGCTGACGTTGCCACCGTGTGGGGTGTCGACAGCTTGCCCTCCCACCCAGGTCGGGATGTGCAGGCCATGCTGGTGGCTGCCGCGCACGCTCAGTTGGGGGGGCTGGTGGTCGCTGGGTTCGACCCCAACGACTGCGCCGATCCGCAGTTGGCCCTGAATGCGTTGGAGCAGGCAGGTTTCGTGGTCAGCTTGGAGTTACGCCGCAGCCAGGTCAGCGACCGTGCCGATGTGGTGTTCCCCGTGGCTGCAGTCACCGAAAAGAGCGGCAGCTTCCTGACGTGGGAGTTCCGCCGCCGCCCGTTCGCCGCCGCCTTGCCCGAGGCGGCCACCTGGAGCGATGCCCGCGTGCTCGAGGCTTTGGCTCAACAGATGGGTCTCCCCTGGCCTTCCGGTGCCCCGGTGTCCGAGCACATGCAGCAGTTGGGCAGTGCAGGCTTTGGCCCCACTCAGCCCCGGTTACCTGCCGAGGCTGGCCAGCCCGCTGAGCCTGACCAGCTGCCCACTGCACCAGCGGCTCCGCCGGTGCAGTTCAGCGATCCGCAGGAGGACCTGGGGGCCGACCCCGACCGCTTAGTCGAGGTGCAGGGCGGTCAGGCCACCGCGACGGGGTTGGCACTGGGTGAGGCTGTGTTGTCCACCTGGGCTCAGTTGCTCGACGCCGGCAGCTTGCAGGACCACGAGCCCTACCTGGCTGCCAGCGCCCGCCCGGTGGTTGCCCGTCTGTCACCGGTGACCGCCACCGAAATTGGCCTGGAGTCTGGCGATTGGGTGCGTGTGAGCAGCGATCGGGGTGCCATCCTCGCCCCGGTGCAGCTGGTGGCTATGCCAGCCCGGGTGGTGTGGCTACCCACCAATAGCCCTGGTTGTCAGGTCGGCCCGCAGCTGGCAGCTACTCATGGCAGTGTGGTGCGCCTGGCTCGTGCCAGTGCTCCCACGCAGCCCGAGCAAGGAGGGCAGCCCCAATGACGTTGATGATGCTGGCGGCTTCGGTGTCGGCCCCTGATTACCCTGCCGGCCAAGCACCGGTGGCAGGTTCTTCTGCCTCCCGAGCTGCGCAACTGTTGGCCGACGACCCCTGGTGGCTCTACACCGGCAAAGCGGTGGTGTTGCTGGGGATTTTGATCGTGCTCACCCTGTTCAACATCTGGTTTGAACGCAGGGTGGTGGCCCGGATGCAGCATCGCATTGGCCCTAACCGCAATGGCCCTTTCGGGCTTTTGCAATCGCTGGCTGACGGAATCAAGCTGATGCTGAAAGAGGATCTCATCCCGCAGGGGGTGGATCGCGCGGTGTATCTGGCCGCTCCGGTGATTGCGGCGATCCCGGCGCTCACGGCGATTGCGGTGATCCCCTTCGGGCCGGAGGTCAGCATCTTCGGCCAGCGCACGGTTTTGCAACTGGCCGACTATCCGGTCGGGGTGCTCATGGTGGTGGCGTTGGCCTCCGTGGGTATCTACGGCATCGTCTTGGCCGGGTGGAGCTCCGGTTCGACGTATCCGCTCTTGGGAGGGTTGCGCAGCTCCGCACAGATGATCTCCTATGAGGCGGCGATGGCGCTCTCCTTTGTGGCGGTGTTCATCTACGCGGGCAGTATGTCGACAGCGCAGATTGTGCAGGCTCAGAGCAGCTTGTGGTTCGGGTTGGCGCTGGCTCCTTCGCTGGTCATCTACCTGGTAGCGATGGTGGGGGAGACCAACCGTGCTCCCTTCGACCTACCCGAGTCCGAGGGGGAGTTGGTCGGTGGCTTCCAGACGGAGTACTCCTCGATGAAGTTCGCCATGTTTTACCTGGCCGAGTACATCAACATGGTGACCGTTTCAGCAGTGGCTACCACCTTGTTCCTCGGTGGGTGGCGTGCCCCGTGGCCGTTGTCGATCTGGGAGGGCGCCAACACCGGGTGGTGGCCGGTGCTGTGGTTCCTGGGCAAAGTGCTGGCGTTGATCTTCGTGTTCATTTGGCTGCGGGGAACCCTGCCTCGGCTGCGCTACGACCAATTCATGGCCCTGGGGTGGAAGGTCTTGATCCCTGCCAGCCTGGGCTGGATTGTGGCGGTGGGAGTGATCCGTGCGGTGCTCAACCGCTCTGGTGGACAGCGCAGCATGCTGTTCGTGTGGATCGGGGCAGGTCTGGTGCTGGTGGTGCTGGTGCTCACCATTTGGGATCGCCTCACCGGCGCTGACTCCGCTGACGAGCATGAGCAGCCCCATCCGGTTGGGGGAACCACCACAGCGTTCGACCCGATGGCTGATGGCTTCCCGGTGCCTGCCCTGCCCGGTCAGCACCTGGCCACTGCCGCTGCTTCTCCCGCGCCCTCGCCTGACGATGAGGAGTCCACCCGTGTCTGATCTGCCCACTCCGAAGGCCTCCACGGCCGCCCCCCCAGCCCGCCGAGATGACTCGACTGAGGATGTCGAGAACGAATCAGCAGGGATGCTGGCCTCGTTGGCGGGTTTTGGAGTCACCCTGACCACGATGGGACGCTCCCCGGTCACTGAGCAGTACCCGGAGCAAAAAGTCCCCACCGCCCCGCGCTATCACGGACGTCACCAACTCAACCGTCACCCCGATGGACTGGAAAAGTGCGTGGGTTGCGAGTTGTGCGCCTGGGCCTGCCCAGCTGACGCCATCTACGTCGAGGGTGCACCCAACACGCAGCAGCATCGCTTCTCCCCTGGGGAGCGCTACGGCAGGGTGTATCAAATTAACTACCTGCGTTGCATCGGCTGCGGTCTGTGCATTGAGGCTTGCCCCACTCGGGCGTTGACGATGACCAACACTTATGACATCGCCGAGCCCAACCGCACTGAACTCATCTTTGACAAGGACGACCTGCTGGGTCCCTTGATGGAAGGCATGCTGCCTGCTCCTCACCCGATGGTGGAGGGTATGGATGAGTCCGATTACTACCACGGCAACGTCACCCAGGCCACTCAAGCCCAACATGACTGGGTGCGTCAGCAGCAGGAGGGTTCGCAAGACCCCGCAGCCCAGGGAGGCTCGCAGTGATCGGAACCGGCGAAACCGTCGCCTTTTGGGTCTTAGCACCTGTGGCCATCCTGGCCGCCCTCGGGGTGATTTGCCTGCGCAAGGCGGTGCATAGCGCGTTGATGCTGGCGGTGGTCATGCTGTGTCTGGCGGGGATGTACTTTGCCCAACACGCCCCGTTTTTAGCGGTGGTGCAGGTGGTGGTCTATACCGGGGCCGTCATGATGCTGTTCCTGTTTGTGGTCATGCTGGTGGGGGTGGATCGCCGCGAACCCGCCCAAGGCCGCAACCGAGCCCAGACCGTGGCCGGGGTGGCGACCGGCTTGGGGTTTGCCGGTTTGCTGCTGGGCTTGGTGAGTCGGGCCAGCTTGACCTTGCCCGACCTGTCGGTGACCAGTCCCGACCCTGGGTTGACCAGTCAAGGTCATGTGCGGGCCTTAGCGCGGGAGCTGTTCGCCCACTACCTGTTCGCCTTCGAGGTGACGTCAGCGCTGTTGATCACTGCGGGTTTGGGAGCTATGGTGCTCACCCACCGCCAGCATCGCCCGGCGCGCAGGTCGCAACGTCAGCGCAGCGAGCAACGGCTGCGTGACTACGCGCAGCAGGGCTCCCACCCGGGCATGTTGCCTCCTCCCGGAGTATTCGCCACCGCCAATGGGGTCGATGTCCCTGCCCTGCTTCCCGATGGCAGTGTGGCACCCACGTCGGTGTCACGCACCTTACAGATCCGCCATGAGGGGGTGGGTCGCTACGAGGGGGTGGCCCTGCCCGCCGGCCCGAGTGAACCCACCGAGGAGGTGTCGTCGTGAGCCCGTTGTCCTACATCGTGGTCTCGGTCATCGTGTTCAGCTTGGGTTTGATCGGCGTGATGGTGCGCCGCAATGCGCTGGTGCTGTTCATGTGCGTGGAGTTGATGCTCAACGCCAGCAACTTGGCCCTGGTGACGTTTTCCCGCCTGCACAACAACATCGATGGCCAGGTGCTGGCGTTTTTCGTGATGGTTGTGGCTGCCGCCGAGGTCGTGGTGGGTCTGGCCATCATCATCAGCATTTTCCGTTCCCGGCACAGCGTGTCGGTCGATGACGCCAGCGTGCTGCGCTACTAAGGCCGGAGGATTCCTACGCCATGACAACTCTGCTGCTGCCCACTTCCGCTGCAGGGGTGAGTGCTGCCACCCTCCCTACGCAGGTCGCTACGGGGTTGCTGAGCCTGACCTGGTTACTCATCGCCCTGCCTTTGGCGGGGGCCGGTTTCCTGTTGCTGGGGGGCCGGCGCACTAACCGCTGGGGTCATTGGCTGGCCACGGCTTGCTCGGGGGCGGCCTTTGTGGTGGGGGCCCTGCTCTTGGTGCAGCTGTTGGGTCGGCCTGCCCACGAGCGGGCCTTGACCCAACACCTCTTCACGTGGATGCAGGTCGGTGGTTTTCAGGTCGATGCCAGCCTGCGCTTGGATCCCCTCTCGTTAGCGTTTGTGTTGCTGGTGAGCTTCGTGGGCTCCCTCATCCATGTGTATTCGATCGGATACATGGCCCATGACGTGAACCGGCGGCGGTTTTTTGCCTACCTCAACCTGTTTGTGGCGGCCATGCTCACCCTGGTGTTGGCCGATAACTACCTGGTGCTGTTCCTGGGGTGGGAGGGTGTGGGCCTGGCTAGTTACCTGCTGATCGGTTTTTGGAGCCACAACCCGGTCTATGCAGCAGCGGCGAAGAAAGCCTTTATTGCCAACCGTATTGGAGATGTTGGTCTGCTGGTGGCGCTGTTCTTGCTGTGGCACCACGTGGGTTCGCTGAACTACTCGCAGGTTTTTGCCGCCGTCCCACACTTGCCTTCCGGGGTGACGCTGGCGTTGGGCCTGCTGTTGCTGCTGGGGGCGTGTGGCAAGTCGGCGCAGGTGCCGTTGCAGTCGTGGCTGGGTGATGCGATGGCCGGACCCACTCCGGTCTCGGCGTTAATTCACGCCGCCACGATGGTGACTGCGGGGGTGTACCTGGTGGTGCGCTCCGGACCCATCTTTGAGGCTTCCCCCACGGCCCAGTTGGCGGTGGCCGTGGTGGGAGCGGTGACGTTGCTGTTTGGGGCCATCGTCGGGTGCGCGAAAGACGACATCAAGAAGGCACTGGCCGCCTCCACCATGAGCCAAATCGGCTACATGATGCTGGCGGCTGGGCTAGGGCCCGCCGGATATGTTTTTGCGATCTTTCATTTGCTCACCCACGGTTTTTTCAAGGCTGGGCTGTTTTTGGGTGCGGGCTCGGTCATGCACGCGATGGGCGATACCGTTGACATGCGTCGCTATGGAGCCCTGGCGCGCGAGATCCCCCTCACCACGTTGACCTTTGGCGCCGGATGGCTGGCCATTATCGGATTCCCGTTCCTGTCTGGGTATTTCTCCAAGGACCTCATCATTGAGGCCGCCCTCAACCAGCCGGGCTGGCGCGGGTGGGTGTTCGGTGGGTCGACCCTGCTAGGAGCGATGATCACCGCCTTCTACATGACTCGGGTGATGATCCTCACCTTCGCTGGGAGTAAGCGCTGGAATGAGGGTGAGCATCCCCATGAGTCCCCCTTGTGGATGACCATCCCGATGGTGATCCTCGCGGTGGGATCGGTGGGGTTGGGGGGCTTGCTGGTGTGGGGCGATCGTTTCCAGCGCTGGCTTGACCCGGTGGTTCCGATTGCGCACCACAGCGACCCAACGCTGCCCGTTTGGGTCGTGACGTTGATCACCCTGCTGTTGGTGACCGCTGGAGCTGGGCTGGCCTGGTGGCAATACGGCAACCGGGAGATCCCCTTGGCCGCCCCAACAGCGGTCTCGGCCTTGACCAAAGCGGCTCGGCGCGACCTCTATCAGGACGCCGTTAACGAGGCGCTGCTCATGCGCCCAGGGCAATACCTGACGCGGGCTTTGGTGCTGGTGGATAACCGAGGGGTGGATGGCAGTGTCAACGGCAGCGCCGCGTTCATGGGGGGCACCTCCGCGCGCTTGCGCCGCCTGCACACCGGGCAGGTCCGGTGGCACGCCTTCACCGTGGCCGCCGGTGCGTTGGTGTTTCTCGGCTTGGCCTTTGCCCTGGTATGGACGACAGGAGTCTGGTGATGAGCGACTTTCCGTGGCTGAGCGTGGCCATTGCCGCGCCGCTGGTGGGAGCAGGTGTGCTGTGGGCACTTCCTGCCCGCAGCGTCACTGCGGTGCGGGCAGTGGCGGTGGGGATCTCTGCAGTGCCATTGGCCGTCGTGGTGGGTTTGCTGGTGGCCTTCGACTCCTCCGGCCCTCGGTTTCAATTCGGTGAGCAGTACCCGTGGATCTCCAGCTTCGGGATTCATGTGGCTTTCGGTGTGGACGGGGTGGCCTTAGCCCTGATTGCCTTGACCGTCCTGCTCAGCACGGTGTGCCTCGTGGCGACCTGCCGCAACCGGCCCGGTGATCGAGCAGTGGAGCACCAGGACGAGCGCCCTGAGCAGGACACCAATCAAGGTGGCATCCCCACGGTGCGGGCGCTGCAACGCTGCCTGTGCTGGATGCTGATCCTGGAAGCCCTGCTCATCGGGGTATTTGCTGCCACCGACGTCTTCCTGTTCTACGTGCTCTTTGAGGCGATGCTGATCCCGATGTATGTGCTCATTGGCAGCTTCGGTGGCCCGCAGCGCAGTTATGCAGCGATGAAGTTCCTGCTCTACAGCCTGGCAGGCGGGCTGGTCATGTTGGTCGCAGTGGTGGCCTTAGGGGTGAAGGGCCCCGGCGGGCAGAACGCCTACCTGTTTGAGACCCTGCGCCAAGCCAGCCTGGAGCAAAACACAGCCCGCTGGATGTTTGTCGCGTTCTTTATTGCCTTTGCTATTAAGGCCCCTCTGTGGCCAGTACACACGTGGCTGCCGTCAGCGGCCAGCCAAGCGCCTGCCCCAGCCTCGGTGCTGCTGGTGGGGGTCATGGACAAGGTCGGCACCTTCGGAATGTTGCGCTACTGCTTGGAGTTGTTTCCTCAAGCCTCCCGCTGGGCCACCCCGGTCATTGTGGCATTGGCGGTGGTGGGGGTCCTCTATGGTGCGCTGTTGGCGCTGGGCCAGGTAGACCTCTATCGCTTCATTGCCTACACCTCCGTGTCGCACTTCGGGTTCATCACTCTGGGGATTTTCGCGCTGACCAGCCAGTCCCAAACCGGCTCGGTCTTCTACATGATCAACCACGGTTTGGCGACGGGGATGCTGTTCCTGCTGGCGGGGATGATGGTGGCCCGCCGTGGCTCGGCACGCATTGTGGACTATCGGGGGATGGGCCGGGTCAATCCGGTGCTCGCAGGCCTGTTCCTGTTGGCGAGTCTGGCCACGATTGCCCTACCGGGATTGTCAACGTTTGTCAGCGAGTTCCTGGTGCTGCTGGGTAGTTACCCCCGCTATCCCGTTGCTGCTGTGGCCGCCACCGTGGGAGTAGTCCTGGCTGCGGTGTACATGCTGCTGCTTTATCAGCGGGTGATGACCGGCCCCACTGCCCCCGCGCTGCAGGAGCATCCTGATCTCTCGGCGCGGGAGCGCTGGCTGTTGGCTCCCCTGGCGGCGCTGCTGGTGGCCTTGGGTGTGTTCCCCCAGCCGATGCTGGAGGTGGTCAAAACTCCAGTGCAGGAGGTTCTGCGCCAGGTTCAGGTCAGTGACCCCACCCCCGTTCATCCGGTTCCCCCCCAGGCCCTGCCCGTGGAGAAAGGCCAGCCGTGAACCCTCCTGCTGAAGTCGCGATTCAACTGCCCGTGATGGGCTATGCCGCCCTGCTGCCTCTGCTCGTGGTCTTTGGTGCCGCCGTGATCTCGGTGTTTCTGGAGGCATTCCTGCCCCGGCAGCTGCGCCGTCTGGCCCAGCTGGTGCTGGGGGTAGCTGCACTGGGCACGGCGTTGGTGTTCCTGATCGTCAACGCCGGGCAGCACACGGTGGCTGCGGCCGGAGCGGTCGCGGTGGACGGGGTGACCCAGTTCATCCAGGGCACGATTGCCCTGCTGGCGTTGCTGTGCCTGCTGCTGATCGCCGAGCGGGAGGCTGAGCCGGGGGGTGCGTTCACCCCTGAGGCCTCCACGACTCCTGGATCTGTGGCGGAGCGGCGCATCGGCGCGTTGCACAGCCACACCGAGGTTTTCCCCCTCTTCCTGTTCGCCGTGGGCGGGATGATGCTGTTCCCAGCGGCCAATGACCTGCTTACCCTCTTTGTGGCGCTGGAGGTGCTCTCCTTGCCGCTGTATCTGCTGTGTGGGATGGCTCGGCGCCGGCGCCTGCTCTCCCAAGAGGCAGCCATGAAGTACTTCTTGTTGGGGGCGGTCTCCTCGGCGATTCTGCTGTTCGGCATCGCCTTGCTCTATGGCTACGCGGGCACCCTCAACTTCGGCCCCCATCTGAGCGGGGATGGCTCTCGGGTGCGCCCGGGTCTGGCGGAGGTGATCTCCACCCAGATGCAGAATCAACAGTTGCTCTACGCCGGTGCTGTGTTGATCTTGGTCGGGCTGTTGTTCAAGGTGGGGGCAGTGCCCTTTCACCTGTGGACTCCTGATGTGTACGAGGGAGCGCCTACACCCATTACTGCCTTGATGGCAGCTGGCACCAAGGTGGCTGCGGTGGCTGCGCTGCTGCGGATGCTCTACGTGGTGCTCGGGGGCCTGCGCTGGGATTACGCCCCGCTGTTGTGGGGGGTGGCGATCCTGACGATGCTGGCCGGTTCGGTGTTGGCTCTGACTCAGACCGACGTGAAGCGGATGCTGGCCTACTCCTCCATCGCCCACGCAGGGTTCCTGCTGGTCGGCCTGGCTGCCACCTCTGCTGCGGGCACGGCGGCGGTGCTGTTCTACCTGGTGGCCTACGGGTTTGTCAGCGTGGGAGCCTTTGCCTTGCTCACCACGGTGCGCTCCAGCGCGGGGGAGGCCACCCACCTCGCGCAATGGGCGGGTTTAGGTCGCCGCTCACCCTTGGCTGCGGGGCTGTTTGGCCTGTTTTTGCTGGCGATGGCCGGTATCCCCCTCACCAGCGGTTTCACCAGCAAGTTCGCCGTTTTCCAAGCCGCCGCCCAGGCCAACGCCACCTGGCTCGTGGTAGCTGCTGTGGCCGCCAGTCTGCTCACAGCGTTTTTCTACCTGCGCGTGGTGGTCATGATGTTTTTCGCTCCCTCGGGGGCTGATGCGGCCACGGTGATAGTCCCCAGCGGTCTGACCGTGGCTGCTATCGCGTGCAGTGCGGTGGTGACGATTGCTCTGGGCATTGCTCCCCAAGCGGTTCTCACCTTGGCTACCAACGCCACAGCGCTGCTGAGATGAAGCGGTGAACTTGGGAAAACGTTGGCCTTGAGCAGATACTCTCATCACTGTGTGTGACTCATGATGAGGTGTTGTCTGCTGCTGGCCGAAGAAGTCGGCTAGTGGAAAGTGAGGTTGACATGATGGTGCCTAGCCGTCGAG
This sequence comes from Actinomycetota bacterium, assembly GCA_039812585.1. GTDB lineage: Bacteria > Actinomycetota > Actinomycetes > JBDIAW01 > JBDIAW01 > JBDIAW01. The sequence continues at coordinate 35,486 of JBDIAW010000002.1, forward strand.
GTGTGGGTCATACTCGTTGCGTGCGTCTTGTGGTGCTGGCTTTGGTGACCATCGGGGTGGTTGCTGCTGGGCTACTCAACGTCTCTGAGTCGGGGGCCCTGGCCCAGACGCCCAGCTCCACCTCGGTGGCCCCCTCGCCGGCCCCAGCCAATGCGGCTTCGCGGTTATTTGGAACTCCACGCTCGGGCTTGCCGTGGCACTCAGGGGCCTGGGTGGGAGGGCGCTTTGATGCCTCCGGGATCGACGCCTTTGGGTATTACCGAGGCAGGCCGATGGATTTCGTGACGACCTACTCAGAGAAAGACACCTACGCCCGCCTAGCCAACGAGGCGTGGTCGATCACCACCTGGCAGGGTTTCCGTGGCAAACTCAACTACGGCCTGGCGATCGTGCCCACCAGCCGGGAGGGGTCGTTGGCCAGCATTGCCAACGGGCAGCAGGACTGGGTGTGGCGTGCGGTGGCGAACAACCTGAAACGGGCAGGTAGGGCCGACAGCCTGGTGCGCGTGGGGTGGGAGTACAACATCCCCGACTGGCCCTGGTATGCCAACGCCGTCACTGTCGGCCAGTTCAAGGCTGCTTACCGCAGGGTGGTGCGCACCATGCGTGCGGTGGCTCCTGGTTTGAAGTTTGAGTTCGGGGTCAACTGTGGCTCTGATCTGGATGGCTCCAGCGACCGGTTGGCCGCATTGAGGCTGGGCTATCCCGGTGATGACGTGGTGAACCTGGTGGGCTGCGACCTTTACGATTGGTGGAGCACCCATGCTTATGACGACGCCACGTGGCGAACCAACGTGCTGCGTAACCGCTACGGCCCGGGGCTGCAAGACATCGTGGACTTTGCCCGCGCCCACGGCAAGGGTGCCAGTTTTGGGGAGTGGGGGCTGGCCAGCCGCAACGCCGGAAACGGTACCGGAGGCGGAGACAACCCTTACTTCATGCGGCGTATGCATGGATTTTTCCGGACGAACGCAGATGTGGTGGCGATGGAAAGCTACTTTGATGAATCGAATGCGCCCATGCTCAACAGTGTGCAGCTCTGGCAAATGCCTTGGTCAGCGCAGCACTATCGCCAGTTGTGGTGAGCGCGAAAACGGGTGGCCAGCGCGCAGGCTATTTCGTCAACGTTTGACAAGGATCAGGTCAATGATGGCGAGAGGGGTTGGAATGGACAGTAACACCCCTTTCACCCTTGGGAGAGACGATGACAGTCCATCCTCCACGCCGCACGATGGTTCTGGGATTGAGCATGGTCGGGTTAGTGGCCATGTTGACGGGTTGGTGGGCCCGACCTGAGGCTTCAACTCCTCCAGTGGCCACCGTAGTGACCCAACCACCCGCAGATCCGACTATGCCAACGCCTACTCCCACGGTGGATGAAACCCTGCCCTCTGCTCCGGTCCTCACTGCTTCCTCTGCTCCGGCACCTAGGTCGAGCTCCACGCGTCCGGGAACCACCACACCAGGCCCCGCCTCCGCAGGGTCTGCGTCAACGGGCAGCGCCGCGCAACGGTTGTTCGGCCCTAGCCGCTCAGGGCTGCCTTGGCACTCTGGAGCGTGGACCGCCGGCGCCGGCTCGATGGGGATCGACGCGGCGAACAAGTACGGGTCGTGGAGAGGCTCGCCGCTGGACTTCGTCACCACCTACTCGCAGGGCTATAACGAAGGTGAGGGTACGTGGGCTGACATGGTCGATGAGGGCGGTGATTGGCTCATTACTACTTATAAGGATTTCCCCGGAAAACTGAATTACGGTCTGGCGTTGTTAGCAGATGAAAGTCGGGGCAATTTTGATGAGGTCACCAGCGGTTCGCGCGACAATGTCTGGACTCATATTGCGAAAACTCTTAAAGACAATGGCCACGGTGATGCGGCGGTTCGCTTGGGATGGGAATTCGATATTGACGCCCCAGGATGGCCTTGGGTGATCAGCGCTGACCAGGCCGACGAGTATAAAGCGGCCTATCGACACGTGGTCAAGATTATGCGGGCTGTGGCACCTGACTTGACGTTTGAATTTGGGGTCAACTGCGGCTCAGATCTGGAAGGAGCAAGTGATCGCCTGGCTCCTTTGAATCAGGTGTACCCCGGTGATGATGTGGTCGATCTGATTGGGTGTGACTCCTACAACTGGTGGAGCATCAAGGGCAGTGATGAGCAATCCTTTCAACAGGCTATGCATCCCAGTGCGGGTGTAGGCATTGGGGATGTGGTGGATTTCGCTCGCAAACACGGAAAAGGTGCATCGTTTGGTGAATGGGGCACGGCTGTCGAGTCCAACGGCAATGGGGGTGGCGACGACGCTTTTTACATCAAACGGATGTTCCAATTCTTTCAAGACAACAAAGACGTCGTAGCTTTCGAGTGTTACTTCGACGAACCGGATTCTTACATCGCCAATAGCTTGTATGCCGATCAGAATCCCCAGGCTGCCGAGGTCTATCGCAGCTTGTGGGGAAAGTCATAAGCCTCATAAAAATCCGTGCTGGGGAAACCGGTTGCCACCGATCATCCCCAGCACGGGTTAGTCTGCTGGGTTTTGCTCTACACCAGGCCCATGGCCAGCATGGCATCGGCTACCTTCAAGAAGCCGGCTAGGTTGGCGCCGTTGACGTAGTCCCCGGGGGTGCCGTACTGCTCGGCAGTCTGAACGCATTGACGGTGGATGGTCACCATGATGTCCTTCAGACGTGCCTCAGTGGTGGGGAAGTCCCACGAGGTGCGTCCCGCGTTCTGCTGCATCTCCAGGGCGCTGGTGGCCACCCCGCCCGCGTTGGAGGCCTTGCCGGGCGCGTAGAGGACTCCCGCTTCTTGCAGCAGGGCGATGGCCTCGGGAGTGGTGGGCATGTTGGCTCCCTCTGCCACCAACTGCACGCCTCCGGCGATCAAGGCGCGAGCTCCAGCCTCGGGCAGTTCGTTTTGCGTGGCGCAAGGCAGCGCGATCTGGCAAGGGACCTCCCAAATGCTGCCCTGGTTGCTGTGGCGGGCGGAACCGGACCGGCGTTCGGCGTAGGTGGTCAGGCGGGCACGTTCCACCTCTTTGACCTGCTTGAGCAGCTCCACGTCAATCCCGGCTTCGTCGACGAGGTAGCCGCCGGAGTCGGAGCAGGCAATCACGCGCCCGCCGAGCTGGTGAACTTTCTCAATGGCATAAATCGCCACATTGCCCGACCCGGAAACTACGACGGTCTGCCCGTCGAAGGACTGCCCCCGGGTGGCCAGCATCTCGGTGGCAAAAAACACCGTGCCATAGCCGGTGGCCTCAGTGCGTACGAGTGAGCCGCCCCAGGACAGCCCTTTGCCGGTCAAGGTACCCGCGTCGTAACGGTTGGTGATGCGCTTGTACTGCCCAAACAGGTAGCCAATCTCACGCCCACCCACACCGATGTCCCCGGCGGGCACATCGGTGTTCTCCCCGATGTGGCGGTGAAGTTCGGTCATAAATGACTGACAAAACCGCATGATCTCCGCGTCGCTGCGGCCTTTGGGGTCGAAATCGCTGCCCCCTTTACCCCCGCCGATGGGCAGGGTGGTCAAGGCGTTTTTGAAGGTCTGCTCAAACCCCAGGAACTTAATGATGGAGAGGTTGACGCTGGGGTGGAAACGCAACCCACCCTTGTAGGGGCCTAGCGCGGAGTTGAACTCCACGCGGTAGCCACGGTTGACGTGGATCTTTCCCTGGTCGTCAGCCCAGGGCACCCGAAACATCAGTTGACGCTCCGGCTCGACCAGGCGTTCCAGGATGGCCCACTGGGCGTACTCCGGGTGTTGATCGACGAGGGGGGCCAGGCTGCTGAGGACCTCGTAAACGGCCTGGTGGAACTCGGGTTCGCCCGGGTTACGGGCCAGCAAGGCGTCGAATAACGGCGCCAGACGTGGATGCAGATCGGTGGAAGCAGAAGTGGTGGTTGTCACGTCTTCTCACACTAGAACGCCGCCAAGGGATCATTGCCCTGGGTCGGGTCGATGGTGGTTTCCGCCTACAGTGGAGGAAACAGTGCTTAACCTGGGGAGTAGACCAATGGCCACGGTGGTTCCTGCTGCGGATGAGGCGTTACACCGCAGTTTGACCCGTGGTTTGGCCGCCGTGGAGCAGATGTTGCGCGCCAATGTTTCCACTCCCGATGCTTTTATCGACGCTGCGGCCAGTCATTTGGTGCAGGCTGGGGGTAAACGGTTTCGCCCCCAGCTGAGCCTGCTAGCCGCCCACTACGGCGACCCCGATGCCCCCGGGGTGATTGAGGTGGCCACGGTGGTGGAGCTGACGCATCTGGCCACTCTCTACCACGACGATGTGATGGATGAGGCGGCGCTGCGTCGGGGCAGCCCCAGTGCCAATGCTCGATTCGGTAATTCCATGGCGATTTTGACCGGGGACTTCTTGTTCGCCCGGGCCTCGCGGTTGTTGTCCACCTTGGGCAACGACGTGGTGCGGGTTCAGGCTGCCACGATGGAGCGCCTGGTCAGCGGGCAGATTCACGAGACGCAGGGAGTGCCTCCCGGCGCCGACCCGGTGCAGCACTACGTGAGCGTAGCGGCGGATAAAACTGCCTCCCTGGTAGCGGCCAGTGCTCGTATGGGGGCCCTCGTGGCTGGTGCTTCCGAACCGGTGCAGGCGCATCTGGAGCAGTTCGGGGAACTCATCGGCTTAGCGTTTCAGCTGGCTGATGACCTGCTCGACATCGTCAGCCAGGCTCCCGCGTGGGGGAAAACCCCCGGCACCGATCTGCGGGAAGGGGTGGCAAGTCTGCCCTTGGTGCTGGCGCGCCAACCGCTTGGGGAGCCCATGCCAGGGTGGAGCCGGCAGCAGCAGGACCGGTTGGCGCACCTGTTGGAGGCCGACCTTGCCGACGAGGCTGTCCACACCGAGGCTTTGGCGCTGCTGCGGCAAAGCCCTGCCGTGGAGCAGACCCGTCAGCGGATGCAGCAATTGGCCCTTCAAGCCCGCCAGGTACTCCAGGAGTTACCCCCCGGCCCCCCCACTGAGGCGCTGAGCACGCTGTGTGACCAGGTGGTCTCCCGCCAGGCCTAGATCGACCTCTGCATGAGCAAGACTGATGTGATGCACAAGGGGCAAGTCATCGGACGGGTGTGGAACCAACGCTGGCGATTGGTGGCTGGGGGGACGTTAACCCTCGGGATGGTGGCGTTGGTGGGTCGCCAGTTGGCACTGGCTGTGGTGCCAGTGGCTCTGGTGGTGGCGTTGCTGCCCTACTGGGCGCTGGGTGCTCTGGTGGGTGCCGTGATGGCAGCGCTGCGTCGGCACCTGCGCTGGGCCAGTGCATTGTTCCTGCTCAGTGCCGTGTTGATCGCTACACAGGTGCCTTTATTTGTGGGGCCGCCTCCTGCGCCTGCGCTGGCCCGGGTACCTCCCGGCGTCCCACTGAACGTCCTCAGCGTCAACATCAAACTAGGGCAGGCGGATCTGTCTCAAGTGGCCCAGATGGTGCAACAGCAGCAGGTCGACGTGCTGGTCGTGGTGGAGTTGACCGACTCCGCTCGGCAACGCGCCGCGCAGGTGGGGATCGACCGCCTGCTGCCCTATCACCACCTGCGCCCCGCGCAAGCATCGCTGGGCTTGGGGATGTGGAGTCGCTGGCCGCTGCAGCAGGTTGGGCGAGTGCATCAGATGAGTTCAGCCAACCTGGTAGCCCAGGTGGGTGTGCCTGGTGCCGGGCCGGTGAGCGTGGTCGGGGTGCACCCCACGATCCCGTTGTATCCACGGGAATGGCCCCGCCAGGTCCAAGCGTTGCGTACCCATCTGGCTGGCTTAGCGGGGCCGGTGGTGGCCGTGGGCGATTTCAACGCCACCCTGGACATGCCACCGCTTCGTGGGTTGCAGCGCGATGGCTACCTCGATGTGGGTTCCTATCTGGGGGAAGGTTGGGGGTGGAGCTGGGCGCCTCTGACCCGAGGGCCACGCCTGTTCAGCCTCGATCACGCCCTGATCCGTGGAGGGGTCCAGCCTGTTGCCTTGCAACGCTTTGGGCTGTCTGGCAGTGACCACCGTGGTCTGTTGGTGCGGCTGCAGGTCCCTGCGGCCGGGTGAGTCAGAGGCCGCTGCGCTGCGCGGCTTCCAGCAGGGCAGGGTCGAAGTTGCCGTGCAGCACCTGTTCCAGACTGACGTGATCCAACACCGCACGCAGGTGGGCGCGGGTGGCCAGCCACACGGTCTGCAGGTGGGTGGCCACCCCGGTGTAGGTGACGTGGTCAGGCCGTTGTCCCCGCACTTGGGCCAGCGGCCCCTCCACCGCCCGGATGACGTCAGCGATGCTGATCTGCGACGGTTCACGGTTCAGCCGGGAGCCCCCGTCGGGGCCACGTTGGGTGAGGATGAGGTCAGCCCGGCGCAGGTCAGTCAGGATCGCACCGAGGAACTTACGGGGTAACTGCTGCTGGGCCACCACCTGATCCACGGTGACCAGGTGCGGATACGTGGCAGCCAGCGTCAGCATGGCGCGCACTGCATACTCCCCACGGGCCGTGATATGCACCCCTCCATTCTTAGTCCAAAGGAGTGTCCTCTGGGGAAAGACTCCCCCTCGGGTCGGCATGATTCTGGTGATCTCGACCACCCCTGTGCTAACGCAGCCTGATCGTGGAGCTAGAGGACACGAGCCGAGAGGTGAGGAATGGGCAAGCACGGGTACAACCGAACGCCGCAGGTTCAGGAGAACCGCTGGTCGAGCTCCAGGTTGACCGATACCGGCCTGTTCGAGCCAGCTTCGGAGTACTGGCAGCCCCAGCGGCAGGACAACCCGCTGCTGCGCACCCACCCACTGCCTCTGCCTCCGGCCCCCCGGCGCAATGAGATCTCCAGCGACCTCACCCATGAGGTGGACGCCATCCGGCGCATCTCCGCCGCCTCCCGCGAGCTGGTCGAGCCTGGCCCCCGCTTCCATCGCGCCTCGGTTCACCCAACCGCTCAACCGCAACCGCCTGATGAGCCCGATGACCAGCTCGCGTTGATCTGGTGGCAGCGGTGGTTAGCGGTGACGCTGCGGGTGCTGGCCCACGTGGGGGTGGTTGCCGCAGCCACCGTGTGTGCAGCAGGTGCTTTGGCCTGGTGGCTGCGCTGGGAGTTCCCCCCGCTGGTGAGCGTGGTGGCGTTGGGCCCGTTCCTGGTGGTCTTGGGGCTGGTGGGCATCCTCGGCGCAGTGGCCACCCGGCGGCTGAGCTGCCTGTTGGTGTTGCTGGTGGCGACAGGGCTGCTCGTGGCCAGCCAGGTGCCGCTGTGGCGCATCGATGCGGCTGCGGCAGCGGCTTCCTCCTCCCCGGCAGCGTTGCAGTTGCGGGTGGCCACGGTGACCCTGGGTCCATCCACCACGGCAGAAGGAGCAGCTGCGGTGGTGGCCATGGCTCGCAGTCACCGCCTGGACCTGCTCAGCGTGCAAGGACTGAGCTTGGCCAACCGCGATTTGTTGGCTCAGGCCGGTTTGGACACGGTCTTTGGTTATGTGCATGCCGTGGTGGGCACTGCTCCTTCCGGGACCGGCCTGTGGAGCCGTACTCCGCTGACAGGCAGTGATCAGTGGGCCATCCCGGAGGCGGTGGTGTTGCGCACCAACCTTGCGCTGCCCAATCGCCCCGCCGGGGGCTCCTTGGCCTTGGTAGCCACGAATCTTGATCAACCCAGCGGCGAGCAACAGCAGGCAATGCGCGAGCAGCTTGGCCGAGTCTCGGGGCCGGTGGTGGCGTTAGGGCAGTGGGCTGCCGCCTCTTCTGCAGTCAGCCTGCGCCGTCTGCAGGATCAGGGCCTCGCCAATGCTGAGGATCAAGCTGGGCAGGGCTGGGTGCGCACCCACCGCCCACAGCTGAATCTGCCGAAATGGTTAGGAGGGGCCAGTGCGCTCCTGCCCTGGCCCACAGGCAGCACCCAGCACATTCTGGTGGGCTCTGGCGACAGCTCAAGCCCAGGATGGCAAGCTGTTGAGATCACCTCCCTCGACCTGGGCTCCTCCACCGACGCGGCCCTGTTGGCCGTTCTGGCCCTGCAGGCCTAACCCTTACCACGGCGTGAGGAAGGCGAGGGGTGTGGCCTGAGCTGGAGCCTCAACCCGACACGTCCCCCAACTGTGACGTGGCTAGAGATGAAAAACCTTCATGATTCGGGCATTGCCGTCGAGGGGAGGAGCAGATAAGGCAGCTGATCGTGGGGAGGTGGGCGTGCCCGAGCGTGTGCAGGTGGAGGGCGCCGATCTGCAGGTATTGCTCGATCAGGTCCGCACCCAGCACGGCCCCCAAGCCTCGATCATCTCCGCTGACAAGGTGAGAAGTGGTGGTGTGGCTGGTTTTTTCGCCCGAGAGTCCTACCGGTTGACCGTAGAGCTGGCCGAGCCCGAGCCTGCGCCCGTTACGATCCAGACCAGTGCGCAGCTGAACGACCAACAGCTGTTCGCTGACCATCCCACCGATGTGCCCCTCGTGGATCTGGCTCCCCATCAGCGCGAAAAAGCCATGGAAAAGATACTGACCCGTCTGGATCAAAAGCTCCGTCATGTGCCCGTGACCCCCGATAGCGGTCTTGAGACCAACGATCACCTGGGGCCGCCCACTCCAGCCAAAGCCCGCACCCATCTGGCGGCCACCCGTGCCTACGCCGCTCTAGGTGGGCCGGTCGCAGACTCGCCGGTGCTAAATCCTGGCAGGAGCGTCACGGTTGCCGATAGCGACAGCATGGCCACCAACATGACCACGGAGCAGGATGCTCAAGCCGGAACAGCCTCGCCAGCTCCCGCTGCCCTGCCTCACGTGAGCGCTGCTGAGCAGCCAGCCGCCGGTTTTGCTGAGGTGCTGGCCCGGATGACCGCCTCCGGTGTCGGCCAGCCCCAGCAACGTGAGTTCACTCCAGCCCTGGCCGTGCCTTCACCTCGGGTCAGCGGAGAGACTGCGCCAGCGGCTATAGCTGCTCTCGCCCCGGCTCCGGTGTCGGTGGAGCCCCCCGCTGCTCTCGTCCCGGCGATCCCGCCCGAGTGGTCCCAGCCAGTCCAGCCCACTGCCCCAGCGCCGGCTGCGCCTGCGTCGCGGGTGGGTCAAACGCACCAGCAGCCACCCGCACAGGCAGTACCGGAACCTGTGGAGCAGCTCGAGCAGCTCCCGGCCCCGCGACAGGCCCCCGCGCCACTGCCCGCCGCTGCTGAGTCTTTCAACGCCTTGCCTCCCAAACCGTTTGCCCCGGTGGATCAGGGGTTGCAGCAGATCCGTGCAGCGTTGGCATTTCCCGTGCCCAACCAGCCGAAAAACTTGCCCCCCCAGCTCACGCCCACGGTGGTGCCTTCCAGCCTGGCATGGTGGTTGACTTTGACCTCCCAGGTGCACAAGGTTTTAGCCCATTTTCAGGCTGTTGCTCTGCCCTCCACCACGCCGGGGCAGCGTCTTGGCCTGCCGCAGCAGCAGCACGAGGCAGCCGCCAGCATCCCTGCGGTCAGCGGAGAGGACCTGTTGGAGTTGGCCCGGTTGATCGCTGCCTTCCCTCCCGCGCCGCTACCGCCGCAGACAGCTGAGCAGGTGCTCATTGTCGTTGGGCAGCCTCAGCAGGCCACCAAGGCGGCCACCCAGGTGGCCTCCTCGCTGGGCCTCCCCCCTGACAACGTGATCGTCAGCGGCAGCGCCCAGCACCCGACTCCCGAGCCTGACTGGCTGATCCAGCAAGTGCAACAGGCCCAGCAGGCGAGTGGAGCTGATCAGCCCGCGATCATTGCCCTGGAGGTGCCCTTCACTGCTGCCGGGGCGCGTTGGGCGCAGCGGATGCTGGCCGCGTGCGAACCGGCCACGGTGTGGGCGGTGGCCGATGCCACCCGCAAATTGCCCGATCTGCACGCCCACCTGGCCGCGTGTGGAGGGGTCGACGCGCTCATGGTGGTCAACGCTTCCTCCACGGCCGATCTGGGGTCGATCTTGCAGCTGGGTATTCCGGTGGCCACCCTTGACGGCCATCGCGCCACTCGAGCGGTGTGGACTGCGCTGTTGGGCGCCAGTTTGTTTGGGGAGATGGAGTGATCAGCGACCAGCCGGAGATCAACACCCTGGTCCGGCTGGCCCTGGGCGGGATGGTCATTCCCACCCGCGTGGAGGATAGTGATCAACACGACATTTTGCTGGCTGCTCCCACCCAGGTGCGCCCCCCAGAGGTCGGTGCCGTTCTCGGCCTGCATTGGAGCACCCCCCGGGGCGCCTACGACACCACGGTCACCTTCCTGGGCGTGCAACAAGGGCCGATCCCTCTGTGGAGAGTCCACTGTGGCGGGGAGGTCAGCCTGGTGCAACGGCGCGAGTTTGCCCGTGCCAGCGTTGACGAGCAGCTGCCAGTGGCCCTGGTGCCCATCCAAACCGGCATCACCTCGGTGCGCAACGGGGAGTTGATCGACATTAGCGAAGGCGGGGCACGCTGCGTCTTCCCCTCCGACACGGTACAGGAGCAACGGGAGGCCGAACTGCACCTTGACCTGGGGCAACGCATGATCGTCGTTGTTGGTCAGGTGTTGAGGGTCCAGTCGCGTCATGATGGAACCGATGAAGTAACGGTGGTCTACGAGCTGGATGATCAGATCGCTGATCTTATTCGGGCTTTCGTGTTCTCCCGGCAGCGCCGCCAGAGGGTGCGCGCAGTAAGGCGGTAAGCCATGGTGCGCGTTGAGGCACTTTTTCTTGCCTTATTGCTGTGCTCGCCCGCCTTTTATCAAGCGTTTGTCACCGAAGAACGAACGGTGGAAAATGCCCTGATCCGTTACGTTGTGGTGGCTGTGGCTTGTACGGTCGGGGTGAACGTTTTGCGCAATATGTACCTGCAGTTCGCCTCCGCGATCCCTCGTCGGCGCTTGTCCGATGCGGCCAGCTCCCAACCGGCTACTGCCGGGGGTCAAGCTCCTGCTGCGGTCGTGAGCGCCACGGTGGTGGATGTGCCAGCCGCTCGCGACGCTGGCCACGAGGCGGCAACCGGTGCAACTGGTGCTAGCAAGGGTCGCCGGGCCACCGACAAGACCCGCTGAAACTGGCTTGGGACAGTCTGCTGGAGTCGGCTACACTAGCGGGAGCCTTCTGCGCCTGTAGCTTAATGGATAGAGCACTTGACTACGGATCAAGAGGTTGCAGGTTCGAGTCCTGCCAGGCGCGCCGGAAAAACCGTTACCCAGCAAAGGTTTTCCTAAGTTAGTCCCCAGCTCGGTTGGGCCACCCGACGGTTGAGGTGGAAAACTCGCCACCATTTGATCGGCCTGAAGTGGTCGCTTGATCGGGCGTGTCTCATCCTTGCGTAGGCGCCACTTATCCTCGGGGCAACCGTAATCCTGCTCTTACGCTTACTTCGCCCCGCTATTGATGGTGCGCTGTTGCCAGAATCTCCACCCCACGGCCAGTATTGCCATTGCAGCGCCCACGCCTGCGGCCACGGGGAAGGCGGCGAGGGGGCCGAAACGATCGATGCTGGCTCCCGCTAGAGCAGCCCCGGCGGCGTTGCCTAAAGCCAGGGCAGAGTTAAGCCACGCCAAACCCTCGGTGCGCCGTGCGTGACTGACCAGATCGTGGACCAAGGTAAAGATGGTGGCCATGAGGGGGCTGGTGGACAGACCAAAAAGCACCAGCACTACGGCGAGAACAGCGCTTTGACGAGCCAGTAGCAGGGTGCAGCTCAGTAAGGAAAACCCCAGAGTAAGCACGAGAAACCTCTGCTGAACAAGGCTTTTCAGCCGCATGGCCCCAAAGATCAGTCCGGCGATCATGGAGCTGAGCGACCATCCCGCCAGGATCCACCCTGCTGCGCCGGGAACTCCGTTATGGCGGGTCAGGGCAACCGTGCCGACTTCGCCGAGAGAGAAGATCACTCCCATCCCTAGGGCGACCAAGACCACCACAGGTAACCCCGCCTCCCCCAAGGCCCCCCAGCGGGAGGGGGGGTGATGGGGGCTGGGGGCGACCAGGGGAGGTTCGGTGTCGCGCTGGGCCAACAGCCACAGGTTGCCCACCACCAGGCACCCGGCCGCCACGATGACACTGACCACAGGTGCGATCAGATAGGCCAGGCTGACCGCGAGCACCGGGCCGCCAATGTAGAACAGGTCGGCCATGATTGATTCGAAGCTGTACGCAGTGGTGACGCGTTCGGGCTGATCGCGCAGCACGTAAGCCCAGCGGGAACGCACCAAGCTGCCCACGGGTAACCACAAGGCCCCCGCGCCAACGGCAAGACCCACGATCACCGGGCGTGGGCTGTCAGTCTCCACCGCAATCAGCAGGGCAGCAAGCAGGGTGACCATGCCGGCTACTGCAGGCAGCCCGACCCGGCGTTGCCCATAGCGATCAACCAGGCGAGACAGGTTGGGGGAGTTCAACCCCCAGGCCAGAGTGAGAGCGCCAGCGACCACTCCGGCGAAGGCGTAGGAGCCAGTGCGCTGCACGATCGTGATCACTAAGCTCAATGACAGCATGGAGACTGTGGCTCGCCCCACGAACCCGGCGGCGGAGAATCTCCACGCTCGCTGAATACTCAGCAACTCCACGTACACCCTCAACCACTGCGGCAGCCGGGTAGGTCGGGTGATCATAGGGTCACCCTACTGAGGTGAACATGACTCAGGCAGCGTTGCGCCGTCGGGGGATCTTCCTGCCCTACTGGGACTTGGAGGTGGCATGACCGACAACACACCCGCGCCGCTGCTCGACCGGGCTTTCCTGCACCGGGCGTTTCGTCTGCTCGGAGACGGTTTGGCGCGCCGGGGAGTTTTGGCAGAACTCTATGTTTTCGGCGGCGCTGCTCTGGCGTTGGCCTATGACACCCGTCGGGTCACTCGCGCTGTGGGCGCACTGTTCCACCCTCACAACGTGGTGATCCAAGAAGCCGCCCGCGTTGCCCGCGACCTTGGTCTGCCCCCCTGGTGGCTCAATGAACAAGCCAGCGTCTATGTGGCGGGGGGAGATGACCAGTCCACCTGCGTGTTTGACCATCCGGGGCTGCGGGTCATGGTGGCTTCACCGCGCCACCTGCTGGCGATGAAGGTGCTTTCTGCGCGTACCCGAGACAGGCAAGACATCCTGACCTTGGCAGAGCACCTCAATCTGGTCACCTCCGCTGAGGTGTTGCAGGTGCTTGAGCAGGTCTTTCCCGACGAGCCTGTCTCTGACCGGAGTCGCGCAGCAGTGGAGGAGCTCTTCCCGCAGTAACCCCACCTGTGGCAAGGTGGAGCCACCATCCTCACCCCGCAAAGGAGACCTCTATGCCCACCGTCGTTACTAGCCACGCCAGCACCCAGTGGGAAGGCAGCCTGACCGAGGGCAAAGGGACGGTCCAAATGCAGTCCTCCGGCATCGGCAGCTTCGCAGTGAGTTGGCCCTCCCGCAGCGAAAGCCACTCGGGCCAAACCTCCCCCGAGGAGCTCATTGCCGCCGCGCACAGCACCTGTTATTCGATGGCGTTGGCGCACGCGCTCGGCCAGGCTGGCACCCCGCCGCAGCACCTACACACCCAAGCCGAAGTGGGGTTTCAGGCCGGTACGGGGATTACCGGCATCACGCTGAGCGTCACCGCCAGCGTGCCGGGCATCGACGCGGACCAGTTCGAGCAGATCGCCGAGCAGGCCAAGAACAACTGCCCGGTCAGTCAGGCATTGGCAGGGACCACCATCACCTTGCACGCCACGCTCCTGTAGCTCCGGGGCTACCGCACGACCTCCAGCTGGTCGTACTCGTCGCTTGGCTTGAGGCGCACGTAGAGCAGCCCGGCGGCAGCGTCGTAGAAAGCGCTGTCGACCTGGCTTTGCTGTAACTGAGCCAGGCTGGTGGGGGCGCCGCCGTAGCACCACGAGGAGGCATCGGCAATGTCACACCCCCAGCGGGTGATGCGGGAGGGGGCGCTGGCGTAAGGGATGGCGAACTGGACCCACTGCCCGACGCCGTTGATGACCCGATAGGCGGTCTGTGTCGGGGCGATCCCTCCCGCGAAACTCACTCGGTAGGAGGTGTGACCCACGGCAGTGGTGGTCACCGAGGTGGCGCTGGGGTCGTACCCGTCGAGGGTTTGCGCTGCGCCGTCGGGCCGAGTGAACCGCACCGGATGCAACTGCTGCGTCGTGCCAGAGATACTCTCGGTCGCGATGCGCAGGTAGGTTGCCGCGCCTGGAGGGCACACTTGGGCGTTCCAGCTGGAGCGGTAGGTGCACGCCCCAGCCATCAGGAACGGGTTGTTGGCCATCACGCGTGCTCCGGCGGTGCCGGTCACCGTGCCGTCGGTGTCGGTGAACAGGGCGGAGCTATCTCCGTCAAAGCCGGGTTGAAGCGGCGGCAGCCACACTCGGTTGGCGTTCACGAAGGTTAACCCCGCTGACTGGTTGCCTGGATGCAGGGAGAACTGGTTGTCGAGCAAGAAGCCAAGTCCGCTGGCGTTGCGCTGACTATTGGGCACGAAGTTGAAGAAGCTCACCCCGCGCGCTGCCACGAGCCCGTCGTAAAACTGGAACCCTCGGATGGGGAAGGCTGCCTCCCATGGTTGGGGCAGGCTACGCCCACCCAGACCCGGGGCGGTCCAGGTTTCAGGCGTGCCGAGGTTGGCGGTCTCTCCCACGACCAGGCTGTTGCTCAGCCGGCTGTACTCCGAGGCAAAGGTGGCTCCCATCCCGTTATCGGCCAGTACGGAGTTGTCCACAATGTGATGCGTGCCGCGCAGCCAGATGCCGTGATACCGGTTTTTGTAGGCCACCAACTGAGAGAACACCGCATTCACCGGAGCCGACTGCGGGTCCGCAGGATTGCTGCGGGGGTCGTAATACGTCGTTTCGGTGGTCCCGTCCGGGCGAGGGCCGGAGTCAACGAAGAAGCCATGAGTATTGCTGTGAGCGCGGTTATCAGAAAACGCCGTCAGTGCAGTGCGGCGATTCCACGTGGTGGTGTTGGTGGACAGACCGGTGGGGTGTTCAGGCAAGGCCATCCAAAACCCCATACCTGCAGATCCGGCAGCTACATTGCCTTTCATCACGTTGTGGGGATTGGTGATCCAAAATGTGGCGGGGGTTTCGCTGTCACTAGGCAAAATTGCTTGTCCAGCCTCAGGTTTCAGGGTGAGCAGGCCCAGATTGTTCAGCAGGTTGGTGCCGGTTTCTGCGCCGTCTTCAAAGAAAAACCCATGTCCAATGTGTCGATAACACACGTTGCCGGACACAGTGAGTTTATTGGTGCCGTGGATGGTGATACAGCGGTTAAACGTGTTGACAATCGCTGAATCCTTCACATAAGAGACCCCACGAGCCGTGGGAGTCGAGCCCAACATGTGGAAGTGGATGGGGTAGCGGCGAAGTTTGGCTTTCTGTCCCATGCGGGTCAGGCTGACCCCAGCCATGCGAAAGGCACCCCCGTTCATGACCATGATCTGCCCGCCATAGCCACCGGCGCTGTCGGCCACCGCCCCCTCCACGCTGAGGTTGTGGCTAAGGAGCCCCACCTCGGCGCGCTCGTCCACGCGCCGGGTGCCAAAGGTCTGCCCGGAGCCCCAATGGCTGTAGGCCAGGGGGCGGTCTAGAGCCAGCACGCTGGCTCCTGCTGGGGTGAGGGTTACGGCGGTGATGGTGAACTCCTCGGCCTGGTTGGCCTCAAAGTCGGTGGAGGCCACCACGATGCGTGCTCCGGGTTGCCAACCCAGAGCCGAGACGACGGTGAGGGAGCTATCCCCCGCGCGGGCGTTGGCTCCCAGGCGCGTCCAAGAGGTCACACCAGCGCGCCCGTGGAGATCGACCGCCCCGCCCATGACCCCCAGCACCTTGCTGCCCATGCCCATGATGTCCTCGCCGGTGTCGCTGCCGGTGAGCACAATGCGCCCGCGCTGCACATAGGGTGAGCCAGCCGTGCCGGCACGTAACCAACCGTGAACCATGATGGCCCGTGCGGTGAGGGTGAGGTTGACTGGTGCGAAGCTCAGGCCCCCATCCACCTGCAGAATGCCCAAGCTGGCGGTGGAGGTGTCCAGGCTGACCGTGACCCCAGAGGGAATGATCACGTTGGCTCCGGCGCTGGGTAGGGTGCCCCCCCAGGTGGAGGAGCGCGACCAGGGGCCGGAGGCAACCGCAGTGACCGTGGTGGCAGCCGGGGAGGCCGTGGCAGCCTGTGTGGGGGAGCCCAGGAACAGCACGTTGGCCAGGCTCAGAGCCACGACCAGGCACAGCAGGGTAGAGCGGAGGACCACGAGGCAGGCAAATGAGCGCATTAAAGGGGCCTTTCGTGCTGAGCGGCGACCAGCACAGCACCGATCGCTGCTCAAGTGTCGGCGGGGCCCTGGCGACGACTCAAGAGTGGCCGGGGGATCTAGACCCACTCTTAGCGGATCGCCACCAAGGGCAGCACGATCCTTGACGTGGTGTTTGCTCAGGCAATGAACCGCCTACTTCGTGGTAGCGCGGGTGTAGCGCCAGACTGAAAGCGGCACAAACACCGCCACGATCAACGCAATCCACAGCAAGGTATAGGCAACGGGGTGCTGCATCGACCAGGCATCAGAGATCTGCTCGGGCACTCTCACGCTGCCGGTCATGGGGTTGGAGTTGCCGAACAGTTGCCGCGCAGCCTGGGTGAGAGCCGACACCGGGTTCCACTCCACAAAGGTGCGCAGCACGCCGCTAAACGACTCCATGGGCACGAACGCGTTGGAGACAAACGTCAGCGGCATGATGACGATAAAGGAGGCGTTATTGATCACCTCAACGCTGGGGACAATCAGCCCCACGTAGGCCATGACCCAGCTGAAGGCGAAGGAAAACAGCAACAGCAGCCCAAACCCGGCCACAGCGTCCCACCAGGAGCCGCGGATACGCCAGCCCACCAACAGCCCGGTGAGAGCCATGATGATCAACGAGAGCAGGTTGTACACCATGTCCGAGCTGGTGCGCCCCACCAGCACCGCCGTGCGTGACATGGGCAGGGAGCGGAAACGGTCGATGATGCCCTTCTTCATGTCATCGGCCAGGCCCGCGCCGGTGAAAGTGGAGCCGAAGACCACGGTTTGAGCGAAAATCCCGCCGATGAGGAACTCCCGATAGAGCTGAGGGTCACCGGGGTTGATCGCTCCGCCAAACACGAAGGCGAACAGCAAGACGAACATGATCGGGGAGATCAGCACAAACACCAAAATGTCGGGTACTCGCTTGATTTTGATGACATTGCGTTTGGCGATGACGTGACTATCGGTGATGATGCGGGTCAGGGTGCTCATGGCTTACTGCTCCTTCTCAGCGGGGGAAGCCGTATCGGCGGTCTCATCAAGGGCACCTAGGCCTTCCTCGGCGTCGTGCCCGGTCAAGGTGATGAACACCTCATCCAATGTGGGGCGGCGAAGCCCAATGTCGGTCAGGGTGATTCCGGCCTCGTCCAGCCTGCGCAGCACCGCCAACAGCGTGGGGGCGCCCTGGGGGGCGGGGCTGCTGATTTGGCGTTGGGTCTCGTCGAGCCAGGTGTTTTCGCCGGTGATCTGCCCGATGATCTGACGGGCCCGTTCACTGTCGTGTTGATGCGCCAGGATGACCTCGATGCGTTGGCCGCCGATCTGTTCTTTGAGCTGATCAGCGCTGCCCTGGGCGATGCAGCGCCCTTTGTCGATCACCATGATCTGGTCGGCGAGGCGGTCAGCCTCCTCCAAGTACTGCGTGGTCAGCAGCAGGGTGCTCCCGCTGGCAACCAGGTCGCGGATGACATCCCACATCTGCATACGGCTGCGGGGGTCCAACCCAGTGGTGGGCTCGTCGAGGACCAGCACCGGGGGAGAGGCCACCAATGCTGCTGCCAGGTCCAGGCGGCGTCGCATCCCTCCGGAGTAGGTCTTGCACGGGCGGTTACTGGCCTGCTCCAGGTTGAAGCGTTCCAGCAACTCATGAGCCCGGGCCTTGGCTTTTTTGTTGGGCATGCCGTAGAGGCGCCCCACCATCTGCAGGTTTTCAGCTCCGGTGAGGTGCTCGTCCACCGCTGCGTACTGCCCAGACAGGCCAATGAGATGACGCACCCGGTTGGGGTGACGCAACACGTCAATATCGTTAATGCTCACCTGGCCTGCGCTGGGGCGCAGCAACGTGGTGATGATGCGCACAGCTGTGGTTTTGCCTGCTCCGTTGGGCCCCAGCAGCCCAAGGACGCACCCCTGCGGGACGCGCAAGTCCAGGCCGTCGAGTGCTTGAACTTTGCCAAAGCGCTTCACCAGCCCCGTGGCTTTGATCACATCGGTCATGAGTCAACTCCCTGATCCTGCTTGGACGGTAAGGTTCACCTTATTGATGGGTTGCTGATGAATCTAGGACAAGCCTGAGACAGTTTCCGGGCTACCCGGTAGGCTCGCCCGTAAATGAGCCCGCAGGGGGTGCAGAAAGGTGCCGGTGTGATCATGACTCATCCCGATGCTGCGCCGCCCTCTCCAGCGACCGCCGGTTTGGCGGGTCTCACGCCGGTGGTCAGTATCCAGCAGATCACCAAACACTTCGGCAATGTGCAGGCCTTGACCGATCTGTCAGTCACCATCGGTGAGGGGATCACCGGGCTGGTGGGAGCCAACGGAGCCGGTAAATCCACGTTGATTAAGATTCTGCTTGGGTTGTTGGCCCCCACCTCCGGGCAGGCGTGGGTGTTGGGTCACGACATTGGCTCCAAGAGCCTGGATATCCGCGCCAACGTGGGTTACATGCCAGAACACGACTGCTTGCCCCCCGATGTGAGTGCCAGTGAGTTCCTCGTCCACATGGCCCATATGTCCGGCCTCCCCCACCATGCTGCCCGCGAGCGGGCCGCCGACGTGCTGCGCCACGTGGGGCTGCTTGAGGAGCGCTACCGACCGATGGGCACCTACTCCACCGGCATGAAGCAGCGCGCCAAGCTGGGGCAGGCGTTGGTGCATGACCCGAAGCTGGTGTTCCTCGACGAACCCACCAACGGTCTGGATCCGACCAGCCGCGACGACATGCTGCACTTGATCCGCCGTATTGGCCACGACTTTGGCATCGCTGTTGTCGTCACCTCCCATCTGCTGGGGGAGTTGGAGCGCATCAGCGACAACGTCATCGTCATCGACTCCGGCAGGCTGCTGCGGGCCAGTGCGATCAGTGGGTTCCTCGACTCCACCGGCACCGTGTTGGTGGAGGTCATGGGCGAAGGGGATGCCCAGCATCGCATGGGGGAGGCACTGGCTGCGGCCGGGTTGCGCTGCCAGCCACGGGGACGCCTCATCGCCATCGATCCGCCGCCGGAGAGTCAAGCCTGCCCCAGCGTGCACGATGTGGTGCGCGACACCGCAGTTGAGCTGGGTGTGGGCGTGGTTCGCATCGCGGCTGACCATCGCCGCTTGGAGGACGTGTTCCGCCCAGGGGTGCCGCCGGAGCAGAGCTCACCTCAACAGCAGGTAGGAGGAGGGCAATGAGCACCGCATCGGGCATCGTCACCCCTGGGGGAGCCTCTCCCGATGGAGTGATCCACGACATTGGATATCGCCCTTACACCGGGCCACGCAAGGCAGAAGCCCACATTGCTCGCTCGCTGCTGACCTCCAGCTACAAGAACGCCTTTGGGTGGGGCCGCTCGATGCAGTCCAAGATGCTGCCGAGTATCGTGCTGGCGATCTATACCCTTCCTGCCATTATTCAAGTAGCGGTTGCTGTGATCAGCAAGCAACTGACCCAAGAAGAAATGTTGTGGATCCGCTACCCCGACTATGCCACGGGAGTTGGCTTTTTTACGGTCGCCGTGTTTGCCGCAGCGCAGGCTCCGGCGTTGTTCTCCCGTGATCAACGATGCGGCAGCATTGCGTTGTATCTCTCCCGCCCCCTGCGCTCCTTTATCTACGTACTCATGCGGTGGTTGGGGCTGGTTTTGGCGCTGCTCACTGTGATTAGCCTGCCTCTGATCGTCATGGGGATAGGTTCGGTGCTGGCCGGGCTGGATAAGTCTGATCAGCTCAAGGGGGTGGCGCAAGGCGTGGCCCTGGGAGTGGTACTGGCCGCTTTGCTGGCTGCCCTCACCGGCCTGGTGAGCTCCTGGAGTACAAAAAAGGGTTTTGCGGTCGTCATCAGCATGATGACGCTGATGGTCAGCGCGGGTATCGCAGGGGCGTTCTATGCGGTGGCCAGCCAGGAAGACATGCGCGCATTGTTGCGCGTGGCCATGATGCTTTCCCCAGCCACCTTGTACCAAGCTTTGGTGCAGACCTTAGCCCCTGCTCCCGACCCAATCGAGGGTTTGACCGACCCCTCGGCCAACCTGGGCGGCACCGGTATGGGCCTGGTTTACCTGCTGGTGGCCGGCTCCATCGTGGGAGTGTGCCTGCTGCTGTTGCGTCTGCACTACCGGAAGGTGGCCTCCCGATGAGTGACAACCAGCCTGTTGCAACGGACTCCACCGGCTCGGTGCTGCGCATTGAGCACGTCTCTCGCTGGTATGGCAACGTGGTGGCAGTCAACGATGTGAGCATGACCGTCCGCCCTGGCCTGACCGGCCTGCTGGGACCCAATGGATCGGGTAAGTCCACGCTCATCGCCATGATGGCCGGCTTTCTGGCTCCCTCCTCGGGCAGCCTGACCCTCAATGGGCAGTCCATGTGGCGCCATACGCAGGCTTATCGCCACATTGGTTTAGTGCCTGAGCGTGAGCTTGCCTTCAGCTACCTGACCGGGCGTCAATTCGTGCTGGCCAGCGCTCAGTTGCACGGGTTGGCCTCCCCGGGCCAGGCTACGCAACAGGCTCTAGCCGCTGTAGAGATGACCGAGGCGGCCGATCGCAAAATCGGCGGGTACTCCAAAGGGATGCGTCAACGGATCAAGTTAGCCCAAGCCTTGGTGCATGGTCCTTCCGTCTTGCTGCTGGATGAGCCCTTCAACGGCGTTGACCCCCGACAGCGCCTTCACCTGATGGACCAGCTTCGTCGCATGGCCAGCGAAGGACGAACGGTGCTGTTCAGCTCCCACATCCTGGAAGAGGTGGAGCAAATCGCCCGCCACATCGAGGTGATCGTGGCTGGTCGTCACGCGGCTAGTGGAGATTTCACCGCGATCCGCCGCCTGATGACGGATCGACCTAACCGTTACGTGCTGGCTTCCAGTGACGACCGCACCCTGGCCTCGCTGCTGATCGCCGAGCCGTGTGTGCAGGCGGTGGCACTGCGCACCCGGCATCGCAAGGGCGTGGAAGTGGAGGTCGGCGACTTTGGCACCTTCACTGTGCGCTTGCCGCAGGTGGCCCGCCAGGCGCAGATCAGCCTGCTAGAAGTAACCCCAACCGACGAATCGCTGGAAAGCGTCTTCTCTTATTTGGTGGCAGCATGAATCTCACCATTGCGCGTTTGGCGTGGCAGGCGGTCTGTGGTCGTCGGCGCTTCTGGGCGATGCTGATCATCCCGGTGGTAGTCGTCGGGCTGGCCGCACTGGTCACAGCAATGACCGGCGACTCCGACACGGGGATGTCGGTGGTGCATACGCTGGGGTTCATCACCGCGTTGCCGCTGGTAGCGCTGCTGGTTACCACCAGCGTGTTGGGACCTGAAATTGACGACGGTTCGGTGGTTTACTTGCTTTCTAAACCGATCAAGCGTGAGGTCGTCGCGATCAGCAAGTTTCTCACGGCGTGGGCGGCCACAGGGCTGTTTGGCGTGTTGCCTGTAGCGCTGGCTGCGTTGATTGTTGACTTCTCACATCCGGTGAAAGCTCTGGCTTTTTTGGTGGCGGGGATCGCGGTGGCTGCCGCCTATTGTGGGCTGTTTCTCGCCTTGTCGACCCTCACTCGTCACGCGGTGGTACTCGGTCTGCTGTACGTGTTCGTGTGGGAGGCCACCATGAGTACTCTGCTTGAGCGCATCAGATTCTTCAGCGTCCGTGCCTGGGGCTACGCCATCTTGGCTCTGATCGACAAACCCTTGTCTCCCACGAGCACGCTCAGTGTGAGCTATGCCCTGATCGCCTGCGCAGTAGTGGTGGTGCTGAGCTTATTCATCGCCGGGCAACGACTTCGCGGCCTGTCTGTCAAGGGTGAAGAGTAAAGGCCACTAGGGTAAGGGATGTTGCCCTACCGGCCCTTGCTGTGAGGAGTTCCCATGTGCACGGCTGTCCTCTGTCAGCGCTGCGGT
This sequence comes from Actinomycetota bacterium, assembly GCA_039812585.1. Taxonomy (GTDB): domain Bacteria; phylum Actinomycetota; class Actinomycetes; order JBDIAW01; family JBDIAW01; genus JBDIAW01. Next base: position 57,549 of record JBDIAW010000002.1, read on the forward strand.
AAGACCACCTGGGCTGGATGCGGTGATCACATCGAGGAAGCCTTGGCTGGCATCCCCACCGGGGACCTGTGTGACTGCCCTGAGAGCAGATCGTCCAGGGTTGACTTATCCGGCAGCGCGCACCACGACCGCCCAGAGGCCCAAGCCAACGGCCTGCGTGCCAAGTTCAGCCGCTTGCTTGCTGGTCGTTAAGCCTGATCACTGGCTTACTGCGTGGCGCTGGGTGTTGGCGTTGTCGCTGGGCTAGTGGCCGGCGTGCTGCTGGTGGCCACGGGCGCAGGTTGAGCTCCCGCACGCTCGGCAACGGCCTTGTCGATCTGCTCCAGGAAGTAGCTCCAGGGCTTGTCCCGGGGCTGCTGGTGAATGACCCCGTTAATGGCCAGCGTGGGTGTTCCGTTGATGCCTTTCTTGGTGGTCTGCTCCTCAACGCGACGTACATATCCGGCGTAGGTCTGGTCGATAATGCACTGCTGGGCTTGCTCGTTAGCCCCGGCCTGCTTGGCGTAGTCACGGATCTGCTCATTGGTTAACCCGGTGGTACTTTCTGCGGGCTGGTTGGTGAACATGGTCTGCATGAACGCAGGGAACAGGTCGCGATTGTGCTCAGCCACGCAATATCCGGCGGCGGCTGAGCGGGTGGAGTATCGGCTGCCCTTGGAGTACTGGTCGAGCAGACCAAGAGGGACATACTCCAGGCTGATCTTGCCTTCCTGTCGACGTTTTTCTAGCTCTGGGCCGACAGTTTGTCCAAATTGGTGGCAGGCGGGGCAGATGAAGTCGAAGTATTCCGTGACCAGCACGGGCTGGGCAGGGGTGGGTTGAGCAGGGGAGCTGGAGGCGGGAGCCTGGGCCGCAAACACCACTCCCCCATTGTCAGTCACGTTGGTAGGAGCAGCGCCTTCTTTGGCCTTGTCGTGTTTGGAGGTGTTGATGGCATAGGCAATCCCGACGATGGCCGCAATGACCGCCACGGTCACCACGCTGGCGATCACGGCCACCATGATTTTGCGTTTGCGTTCTTCTTCGCGGCGCATCTGCTCTACCCGTTCGCGAGTGCTGGCACGACGCTCGGCTTTGGTGGGGTGCTTTGTGGGCTCACTCATCGTTAGCCTTTCGGGTGGGGGAAGGGTGGAGAAATCTGTTCACCACACTATCCAGTGCCAGTCGACTCCTCGGCCAGATCGCCAGAAATACCGAGCCCGCCAAGGCTGCGCCATCGCGGATCAGGTCCACGGTGTAGGAGGTTTCCCCAGCCCCCACCTGCCCACCGGAGCCAAAACATCCGCAGTCGATGCTCAGCCCGCGGGCAGCAGCTGAGGAGATCCCGATGATGAAGACCAGCATGAGCACTGCGCTGACGATGGCCCCGATGCGGGTAACCAGCCCCACCAGCAGCACCACGCCCAGCAGGATTTCTATCGGCGGCAAACCGTAGCCGATCACTGGGACGATCGCCTCGGGCAGCAGGCGGTAGGCACGCACGGCGTTAACGCTGGCCTGGGGTTCGAACAGCTTTAACCAGCCGGCGAGCAGGAACATTGCCCCTAGAGCCAGACGGATCGCCAACGCCACCCAGGGACGCAGGGTGATCCAACGCTCCCGCATGGAGGTCTCCTTCCGCTCTGGCAGGCCTCTACTGTAGCCATGCAGCCTGACACCAAGCTGTCAGGCTAACGCGAGGGCTGCGGCGAGAAACCCTGCGGTTAAGGCCGGGCCATAGGGCAGTTGGGATCGTCGTCCCTCTCCGCGTGCCAGGATCACCCCGACCTGCAGGCCGCTGACCAGGCAGAATGCGACCACCCCGGCCGGCAGCGCTCCCAGGCCCAGCCAACCCAGGCCCAGCCCTCCCAGCGCAGCCAGGCGGGCATCGGCCCGGCCCAGGCTGCCCCATTTCCACCCCAACCACAGCAGCGCCCAGCACAGCACGCAGACGATCACCGCATGCAACGGTCGGGCAGGGGAGTAGTCGGTGTCCAGTGCGGTCGCGGGGATGAGCAGGACCGCAGTGGTCACGGTGGCGGCGCGCAGCAGCACGGTGGGCATTCGGCGGGTGCGGGCGTCGCAGAGGGCGGCGGCGCTCAGCGTGAGCCCCCAACACGCCAAAGCTGGCAGGGCGGCGCGGGTGCCGGTGGTGTGGGCGATCGGCAGCACACCAACTCCAAGCCCTGCCCCCACCACGACCAGGGCGGCCAAGAGGAGACGGCTGGCGGGGGGCTCCTGCAGCACACGCAGCCCGATGCCGGTCAGGACAGGTAGGGCCAGGGCGCACACCACCACGGTGGCCACGCTGGCCGGATCGGCCCAGGAGATGAACGACACGACTGGCTCCGTCAATGGGCAGGTAGATGCTGATCAAGTTTATTCCTGTCACCGCTGGGAATGCCGACCACCCGGGCAGGTGTTGCAGAAGGGGCGCGTGAGACACTTGATGATCAAGGAGGCCAGCATGGGCACGAATCGGCGAGTGGCAGCAGTTTCCGGCGTGGCCCAAGTACTGCGTGATGAAGGGCAACGCAGGGCCCAAGCGCCGTTGGGGCAGCGCTTAGCGGCGATCCCGCGCATGCTGCACGCCTCCTGGCGCGGGCACTACCTGGGCATGGGGCGCGGCAAACTGGCTGGTCTGGCTGCGGCGGCGTTCTACATCGCCTCCCCCGTGGACCTGATGCCCGAAGGTGTGCTGTTGGTCTTTGGCCTGGCTGATGACGTGCTGGTGGGAGCCTGGCTGGCCGGGTCCCTGCTGCGCGCCGCCGATGACTACCTGGCCTGGGAGGCCTCTCGGCCTGGCCCCACCCCCACCACCATCCCCGGTGAGGTGGTTGCCTAAACGCCGCGTAGCCTCCCGCCTGACGATCGGTGGGAGGCTAGCGACAGCGCTGCAGGGTTAGGGCTGAGGCACGTCCGTGCTCGGCGCGGGGTCGGTGGGGTCAAGTGTGGGCTGATCGGTCACCAGGTCCGTGGGCTGGGAGCCTTCCGGGGCGGTGGGCTCGTCGCCGGGCTGGTCGGGTTCATCTGCCTCATCGCCGTCTTTGACCCCGTCGTTGTCAGTGTCGGCATCGCGCGGGTCTGTTCCCTGGCTCACCTCGTTGCCGTCGTTGACTCCATCCTCGTCAGAGTCGGCGTTGCGCGGGCTGGTGTGGTGCAGGTACTCCTCGCGGTCGCTCAAGCCGTCGTCGTCGGTGTCGGCATCACGCGGATTGGTGCGCAGCTGGAACACCTCCAAGCCGTCCTTGAGGCCATCCCCGTCGGTGTCGGGTTTGCTGGGGTCGGTGCTGAAGCGCAACTCCTGCACATTGGTCAACCCATCGCGGTCGGTGTCATTCTTGGCATCGCGGGCGCTGCGCGGGTTCAGGCCGTGGGCGCGCTCCCACGCGTCGGGGATGCCGTCCTTGTCGCTGTCACGCACTGCCGAGCTGCGGGCCTGGCCTGGAGCTTTGTGCTTGCCCTTGGCTTTAGCTTTGGTGGTGCTCTTGTGGGTCTTGGTGGGATGGGGAGCGGCTGCAGCCGTGGCGGTACCCAAACCACCGATGGCCAGCGCTGCCATCACCGCGACGGCAATTCGTGAAACTTTCTGCATGGGGCAGATCCTTCCTGTTGGTAGCTCAGCCCCTGCCTCCTGCAGGCGACCTCTCCGTTATCGCCTCTTGCCCGGCCCACCTGGTTCCTCCTGGCGGGTGAACATGATCGCTGGGATACTGTCAGGATGCTGATCGACATTCGTCTGGCCAGGGAGCAGGATCTCCCGCAGCTGCCGCAGATCGAAAGGGCCGCTGGGCAGGTTTTTGCCAGCGTCGGTATGCCTGAGATCGCCGCCGACCCACCTCCCGACCAGGCGTGGTACCACGCCAGGCTCGATGCCGGCCTGCTGTGGGTTGCGGCGACCTCCAGGGGCAACTGATTGGGTATCTGGCCGGTGAGGTGGTGGACGGCACCGCTCACGTGTTACAGGTCAGCGTGGTCCCCGGTGCCGCTCGCCAGGGTGTGGGAGCTCGCCTGCTTGACACCTTGCAGTGTTGGGCCGCTGGGCAGGGGCTGACCCAGATGACCCTGACCACTTTTAGCCAGGTGCCATGGAACGCTGCCTACTACCAACGCCTGGGTTGGCGCTACCTTGATGAGGCCAGCCTGCCCCCTGGTTTGAGGGCCATCCGTGCACACGAGGCCACCCTGGGCCTGGACCGCTGGCCCCGGTGCACCCTGTTGCGCGACGTGAGGCGGACCTGAGCAGCGCTTACCCCCAACTGGGGCAGCCCCCTAGGGCAGGGTGGTGAAACGGACCCAGGCGGTGGTGGTGGTGCCGTACACCGTGGTGCCGATTGCACGGAACTCATAGGTGGTGTTCGGAGTCAAACCGCTCACTGCGGTCACGGCCCACTTGGTGCCGGTGGTGGCGGCATAGCTGTAGGTGGTGCTCCCGGTCAGTGTGGAGGAGTCGGCGACCCGCCACTCCTGGCGCAGCGTGGAGGCCGGGCCTTGCGGGCTGATCGTCGAGGTGAGGGTGAGGCTGGTGGAGCGTAAGGAACTCACCGTTTTGTTCTCCACCACGGGCGGGCAAGCGGTGGTGAACCCCACCCAGCCGGTCGCCGTGGTGCCGTAGTCAGAAACTCCGAGCGCGCGAAACTCATACACGGTGCAGCCTTGCAACCCGGAGATGGTGTCGATGGTCCACTTGGTGCCCGTGGTCGCTGCATAGGCGGTGGTGACACTGCCCGCCAGGCTGGTGGAGCCGGCGGTTCGCCACTGGTGGGTCAGGCTGCTGGCTGCTCCCAGCGGGCTGATGGTGGAGGTCAGCTTGGCCGTACTGTTGGTGACCGAGCTCACCGACTTGACCTCCACGACAGGAGCGGCTGCGGTGGTGAAGCTCACCCAGTCGGTGGTGGCGCTGCCGTAGTCGCTCACGCCGATGCTGCGGTACTCGTATGTGGTGGCCGGGGCCAGACCCTCCACGTAGCTCACTGCCCACTTGGTGCCGGTGGTGGCGGCGAAGCTGATGGTGTTGCTGCCGGTCAGCTCGGCGGCTGCGGGCAGGCGCCACTGGTGGGTCAGGGTGCTCGCCGAGCCCAAAGGCTGGATGGTGGTGGTCAGTTTGGCCGCACTGTTGGTGACCGAGCTCACCGGTTGGTTGGCCACAATCGGGGCCGCAGAGGTGGTGAAGCTCACCCAGTCGGTGGTGGCGCTGCCGTAGTCGCTCACGCCGATGCTGCGGTACTCGTACGTGGTGGCCGGGGCGAGGCCCTCTACGTAGCTGACCGCGTATTTGGTGCCGGTGGTGGCGGCGAAGCTGATGGTGTTGCTGCCGGTCAGCTCGGCGGCTGCGGGCAGGCGCCACTGGTGGGTCAGGGTGCTGGCCAGACCAAACGGGGTGATGGTGGTGGTCAGTTTCGCTCCCGTGTCGGTGATGGCGCTCACCGGTCGGTTCTCCACCACCGGAGCTGCCGCCGTGGTGAAGGAGCGCTCCATCGCCGTGGTGCCTCCCTCACTGGTCACGCTGGCACGCCAGTAGTACTTGGCGCCGGGCAGCAGCCCAGCCAGGGGCAGGCTGGTTTGGGTGGCGTACATCACCGGCTCCACCGGGAAGGTGGAGGTGGCGCCATACGTCGGGGAGGTTCCCCAATCGATGCTCAGCGTGGCGGGAAGGCCCTCCGGGTCGCTCCACACGTTGAGGGTGGCGCCGGTGTCGCTGAGCCCCGACTCGCTGCCGGTCAGCGTGGGTGCCCCGACGGAGGTGATGACTCGCGTGTCGGCGGCGCTGTGCCCCAGGGTGTCACTCAGCGTCAGCCGCGCCGTGTAGACCCCTGCGGGGTAGGTGTGCGCCAGCTCCGCCGGGATCGCCCCCTCCCCAGTGGCTGCAGGGGTGCCATCGCCAAAGTCCAGGCTCCACGTGGCCACGCCGGAGCCGTTGGCGCTGCCCGCCCCCGCGCTGGCCCCGGCGCGGAAGGTGACCGGCAGGGGCGCGGAGCCATGCTCGGTGGACACGTCCAGGCTGGCGTTGGCCCGCCCGTGGGTGAACGCCCCGGCAGCAACCTCCGCGAACGCTGCGGTGGCTTGCGGTGAGGAGTCCAACCACCACGAGCAGTTACCCTCGGTGTTGAAGTAGGCGGCGGCTTTAAACTCCGGCCAGGAGGCCAGGGTGGTCGCAGTCTCCCGGATCCAGTTGGCCTTGCGGTTGGGGTCGGCGGGGTCCTCCACCGAGCCCCACTCGGCCAGCATCAGCGGTTTGCCTCTGCCCAGGCCGAAGGTGCGAAACGGCCCGGCGATGGTGGCCATGGAGCGCCACGCGGTGGGCTTGCCCGCCGAGCAGCCGTACCAGTTATAGCCATCCAAGGCCAGGATGTCGACGTAGTCGTTGCCCGGGTAGTAGGCAGCAGCGCCGGCTCCCACGTATTGGGTACCGAAGCTGGAGGGGGTCATAATCCAGTTCCACACCACGTTGCTCACACCCAGGCTGCGGTACACGTTGACGTAGTGCTGCCAGGCAGCCACATACTCCGCCGCGCTGCCGCTTTGGCGGTACACGTCGGGTTCGTGGTTAAACGTCAGGTACACCGCTGCTCCCAACGCCTGCACCTGTTGGGCCTGGCGGATGATGTCGGCGTCGTAGGCTCCCGCTGTGATGTCGGCGAACCGGATCACGCTGGAGTCCTTGCGGTAGGCGGCAAACGACAGGATCGGAGTGCGCTGGCGGGCCACGCTGTCCTTAGCGGTCTGGGGCACCTCGTCATCCCACTTGAGGAAGATGCGATGCAGGTCCATCTTGCGCCCCTGCGTGGTTTCGAAGTTCTCAATAACCTGCTGGTTGGTCAGGGTTCCGGCGGCAAGACCCAGGTGGGCGTTGGTGGCATCGGGGTTCATGTGCATCCCGAACAGGATGCTGCCCGGTATGGGGTTCAGTTCACCCGCCGAGGCGGGCGCCCCGTCCCCGACGGCAGCTTGGGCCGCCGGCGCAGTCAGGGTCAGGCCTGTTAAAGCGCCCGCAATCAGAGCGAACAAAGTCAAGGCGGTCGACAGCAAGCGGTTACGCATCGGGGTGGAACCTTCCGTGGGTCCTAGGGTTGTCGCATTTTTCCGGGTGCAATGGGCACATTCACCCGGAAAAATGCGACAACCCCCTTGGTATGGGGCGTGGTGGTCTGCAGCTTGGTGATCCGTCACCAAGCACCGCTGGCTTGTCTCGGGCCCGCCCTGCCTGCGCGTTGAGGCTGGCCTCACCCGCCCGGCCCAGCCTCGGGCGGCATCACCCGATTCCTCCCGCCGCCATTGGGGTTTGGGGCGACTGCCTGGATGCGCCACTCGGGGGAGCCCACAAGCTCGATCAACCCAAGTCTGCCCAGGGTTTTACCTCGGGTTGGTGCAGGACGTACCTCCCATGACCATCAACCAGAAAGCTCGACGGACCCTTCAGACTCCATGAGGGAGGCCTTCAGCGTTGTGCCGGGGACGGCTGCGCCTCGACGGCGGGAGTTGCCGCGGCGTCGGTGTTCATGGCGTCTCCTCGGCTGGATGCGGGGTCATGCTGGCCTGGTCGGGGTAGCGGTGGAGCAGGTGACGGGCGTGCAAGGCGAAGGCGGTGGCCATCACGATGGCGATGGCGGTGGAGAAGGCCTCCGGAGCCAGGGTGGTCGCAGGGCCACCATGCTCCCCGATCGCGAGCTGGGCCAGGCTCAGCGCTGCCGCGAAGACCCCGGCCGCCGACCAGACCAAGGCCAGCAGCAGGGCTAGCATGACCCTCCGTTGCAGGTGGCCCCGGCGTCGGCGCTTCGAGGTGGCCAGCCACCCCAACGTGCACACCCCGGCCAAGCAGGCCAAGGCCGCGCAGCGGGTGGTAGCGAAGGCCTGCCAGCCGATGGCCGTGGAGTTCGGGTCGGCTCCAGCGCTAGGTGCGGCGGCAAACACCACGACTCCCGCCACAGCGCTGGCGGCGAACCGGGTCAGCCAAGCCCGGCGATTCACTGGCGGGGCGTCGGGATGGAAGGCCAGCACCAGGGCTGCCAGCAACAACGCGGCGGCCACTGCGCTGACGGTTGGCTCCAAGGCCTGCACCACCAAAGCCTGCCGGTCCAGCCCGGCGGCGGAGGCGTTGAACCCGCTGGTGGCAAACACCCACGCCACCTGTGCCAGGCACGCCACTCGCATCGGAGCGCGTCGGTGGGTGATCAGCAGCCAGGTGATACTCACCCACAGCAGGCTGGTGAGCACGGTGATGGTCAGGCTGCCCACGGTGAGCAGGATCTCCCCTCTGCTTTCACCCCAACCCGTGCCCGGACCCTCCCCAGCGATGCGGGCTGCCAGCTGGCACAGCGCCAAAGCTGCGAACCCGACCTGGGCGAGCAGCGCCACCAGAACCATCCGGCGCAAAGCCTCCCCCCAGATGAAAGCCTTGCCCGTACTAGGATCGCCCGACAGATGCAGCCGCGCGGCTAGTCGGGCGATGTCGAGCCGGTCGGACAGGCTGACGGCGAGGGGCACCGGGCCAGCGCCGACGGCGGCCAGGCGGGCAGCGACCCCATCGAGGTAGGCGCCCAACAAGTCAGCCTCCCAGTCGCGTCGGTAGGGGGCGGGCAGCAGGCGCAGGATGCGGCGGTAGGCCAGCTCCGCGCGGTGCAGGTCGCTGGCGTCCACCAGGGGGTCAGCCACGGAGGTGGCGCTGGGCAGAGCGGTCATGGGTCTGGAGGTCCTCAGGAGGCGGACGGGGCGAGGGCGGTCACAACGCGAGCCGGCGTTGACCGGCCTGAGTCAGCGCCGCGTAGCGGCGAGTCTGCTCCTGTAGAGCCAGGTTGCCCGCGCGGGTGAGGCGGTAGTAGCGGCGCAGGCGCCCCTGGTGGATCTGCTCACTGTCGATCTCGATGAGCCCCTCGGCAGCTAGGCGCTCTAGCGCGGCGTACACCGTGGAGATCTTCATTGGCCGCTGGCCGTACTGATCTGTCGGGCGCAGTTGACTGGCTTGGGTGAGGATGCCGTAACCATGCAGAGGCTGCTGCGCCAAGGCGGCCAGGATGTAAAAGCTGGGTTCGTTCAGAGCCATAAGCGCCAGGATAAGCCGGAAATATTCCTTATGGAGGAATATTCCTTAAACGCCTATCTCAGATGCGGCAAACCTGCGCCGATAGGACACCCTCACGTGCGCCAAGCCACGCCAAGGGAGGTGACAATGACCAGCTGGGAGTTCGACGGGCCGGAGGCGGGCGTGCGCCCGGTGGGCTCCGGCGCCGCAGGGGTGTCCCTGGCTGGGCTGACCACCGAGGGTGGCCATACCTCCACCGCCGCCAGCGCCCAAGCCCTGCAGGCCATCGCGACGCGCACGGCGGAGACAGCTCTCGCCGTGGCTGCCGAGGCCGCCGCCCCCGCTGCGCTGGATGACACGATCACCGTCAGTGGGCGCTCCCAGATGGTGACCCGCTTGTTCGGCGACAACCCGGAGCTGGCGTTAACTCCCGACGCAGCAACCGAGGACGACATGCGCCTGGCCACTGGCAAGGTGGGAGTCTCCTTGCCAGGTAAAGGTTTTTTGGCTCCCGCCCCCCAGCATGGGTTGGATGTGGCGGGAAAGTACGGCGCTACCCAGACCGCTCACCCAGCGATGCAAGCGGTGGTAGCCATGCAGCTGTTAGGCAAGCTGGGTGCCGCGCAGTTGGCGGGGCTTTCGCCGAAGAACTTGCTCGCCTTGCTGGTGTATCAGTTCCTCACAGCGGCGGATCGGGCCCTGCTGAGCCAGCTCTACGAATACGCCCAGGCCAAAGGATTCAATCCTGCACTGGTCGACGCCTTAGCCTACGATCTCGGGGTGTTTCGCAGCGCTAGCGCTGGGGCCAGCCTGGTCCGCGACCACGTGGGGCTGTTTTTCTCCGCCGACGGTCGGGCGGTGGCGTTCGGGTTCGGTCAGGAGGATGAGGCCACCGCAGTGCGCATCCTGACCAGTGCGGCCATGCGCGACACAGTGATCCCTCACGACTGGCTGCGCTACCAACTGGACCCGGGCATGGCAATCCGCGCGCCACGCACTCCCCTGGCCTTCCTGGAGCACGTGGTGTACGCCTTCTCCTCCTCTGCGCCGGGTCGGGCGGGCCAGGCCGACCCGCAGGCGGTGCTGGGGGCACGGCCCGAGCAGCGCCTAGCGGCGTTGCGTGCTGCGGGGGTGGGGCAACTGCCTGCAGCCGCTACCGACGCGCCCGAGGGGGAGGTGACCACCATCGTGCAGGCCCAGCGCTACCAAGCGCGGGTGGAGAAAGTGCTGGCCAGCCTGCCGTTGCGTGCTGTAGCGGCGGCTTTCGCTGCGGCCAATGAGGCCACCTCGCCGGAGGCAGGCGCGGCAGTTGCCGCCTCCTTGAGCGCCGGGGCGGCAGCGGGGGGGATGCTCCCCGCGCAGGAGCAGGCCTCCACGCGCCTGGTGGCGGGGTTGCTGCAGATTTTCTCCCAGCACGACAAGCAGTTGATGGCCGCCCTCTACGCCGGGGCCGAACAAGCCGCAGGCCCCGCCAGCCCAGAGATCAACAAGCTGGATCTCATGGTGCGTCAGATGGCGTTGGCTGCGGCGATGGGGGCGGTACCCGGCGCCGAGGAGTTGACCCGGGCGCAGAAGAAGAAACGCAAGCAGCGTGAGGCGAAAAAGGAGCCCAGGGGCCGCGACTATCGCGAGTTCAACGCCTGGCTCGAGGAGCAGCAGGAGCAGTCGGGTACCTCGGGTGAGGCCGAGGCGGGCACTGGCGGTTCCGAGGGCGGCACGGCTGAGGTTGCCCTCGCCAGTGAGCTGCCGACCCCCCGCGCCGCCTCCACCGCCCGTTTCGCTGAGGAGCTGCTGGAGGACTACATCGAGCACCGCAAGCTCTACGGCTAGGCAGGCCGAAAAAAGTTTCGAGAAAATGTCGTCTGATCGCGATTTCTCGAAACTTTTTTCACCGAGCCTCCAGAATGCCGTGGGCACCGCGCTCGGCGTCGACCATGAGGTGGCTGACGAAGGGGTAGTGGCCCGCCTCGGGGAAGGTGAGCTCCACGAACCCGCCCTGCGCGGGGGCCAGGTCGAGCACCTGCGAGCCGCCCACCCCCGAAGGCCCGCCCCGACGCAGCAGGTAGGCGCCTTCCTTATAGACGGTGTCGAACTGGCCACCGACCACGTGGAAGGCACTGCCTCGGTTGGGGCCGGCGTTCAGCACCCACACGCGCACCCGCTGCCCGACCGGCACCGGCAGGGGGTGGGCGGCGTACTGGTCGGCGGTGCCGTTGAACACCACGAAGCGGGGGTGTTCCCCGGTCACTGCGGCGTAGTCGCTTCCCGTCTGCTCGGTGCCGGGGTAGACCTCGGATTGCACCAGCACATACTCGCGCGCCACCGGGTCCAACTCCGGGGGGTCGATGATCACCGCACTGAACATGCCGTTGGCGATGTGCAGCGCCATCGGCATCGTGGAGCAGTGGTACATCCAGATCCCCGCGCGGGTCGCGGTGAAGCGGTAGGTCAGCGTCTCGCCGGGAGCGATGGTGCGCATCGGCTCGTCGGGGGCCAACGCCCCGGCGTGAAAGTCCACCGAATGCCCCATCGTACCGTTGTTGATCAGGGTGATCTCGAAGCGGTCACCGACCCTCCCGTGCAGCAGCGGCCCAGGCGCGGTCCCACCGAAGGTCCACCGCTGTTGGCGCACCCCGGGGGCAACCTCCATGGTCTGCTCGGTGACCGGCAAGGTGATCTGATGCAGGCGGCTCTCCGGTGGCGGCGGCAGGCTCGCCTCGCGCGCTGGTCCGAGGGCAGCTGTCGGATCCGTCGTTGCCGGGTCGCCGGGCATGGAGTGCGGCATGGGCATAGCGTGGGGTGTTGCGCTGGGGGCCGCAGCCTGGCCCGGGCCCACCGTGCGCACCCGCAGCACCATCCCCATCTGCCGATGCCCTGCCACGGAGCACCACCCGTCGAGGTCGGCGCTGACCACTCCGGCGTCCACGCGTGCCCGCTGCCCCGGCCCGAGTCGCCCGCTGGTGGTGCCGCCCTGCAGCACGAGGTCGTGCACCTGTCCCGGGTCGGCGTTGACCACCTCCAGCACGAGGCGGTCACCCAGCGGCACCAGCACCTCCGCCGGCTCGAAGCGCATGTTACGCATGGTGATGGCCACCGTAGTGGTGTGCCCGGTGGGGGTGGCGTTGCTGGAGGGGCGGGTGCCCAGCCCCGCCGCCGCAGGGTCCAGGGCTACGCCCAGCCCAGCGGCGAGCGCCAGCGCCAGCACCGCCGCCAGCGCCTGCCCCCAACTGGGGCGCTCCGGGATGGGGGAGGGTGGGGTGTCTCGGGGGTCCTCCAGCGCCGCTGCGGCGCGTTTGGCACGGATCCCCGCCACAATCGCGCGCAGTGCTAGGGGAAGAAAAGCAGCCAGGGCAACGAAAACTAGCAGCGAGCAGGTGACGCGCACCCAGGAGGGTACCGGCGCTAGGCACACCACTAGCCCAAGGTTGACCACGAGCACTCGGCCCAGTCCCCACCGACCAGTACGTGCCAAGCCCGCCCTCACCAGGGTGGGTCCACCGCCGAGCACCGAGGGAAGCAGATAGCTCAACGCCCCGAACAACACCTGCACGGCGAAGCCAACCACCAGGCTCACGGTTAGGCCGGCGTAGTGCTCAGCCATTTCCTCCCACCCAGGGGAGGTGACGCTGCGTAGCAACGCCCAGGCCAGCCCGGTGAGTAGCCACAGCATCCCCGCCCCGACAGAAAGGGTGGAAAAGTGCCCCGGAGGTTTGCGCCATGCCAGTCTGCCCAGCTGCCCTATGACCGCCAGAGCGGCCAGCAGGTAGACGGCCAACCCGGCCACCGCCAACGCGCGCAGGTTCAGCGCCGGGGCTAAGGCGGTTGTGCTCACGCCGGCTGCCAGGACGGGCAGGGCTCGACGTGTCCAGCGCTCCACTCCGTCGATCAACTGGGTGCGCAGCATGGTGGGCCACAGCAGCGCCAGAGTCCCCAGCACCGTCAGCCCCACCCAGCCGAGCAGGTTGAGGCTGGTGTGCGCGACCACCAGACGCGCGTGGGTGGTCTGGCTCTGGAAGTGCCCGGTTTCCTCGTAGCCCAGCGCTGCACCCAGGCCTGCTCCCACCGGCAAGCATGCGCAGGCGGCCAGGTAGTACAGCACGCTGAACCGAAACCGCGTCGGTAATGCTCGTCGCACCTGCCGAGCCAGGTCCACGCCGTGCCAAGCGACCGCCGCCCCCACCGCTACCGCCCCGGCCAGGGTTGGCCACCACCACCGCGCCGGGATAGCCACGACCAGCAGGAGGATTCCGGCATGCAGCAGCATCAGTCGCCGGGTTTGCCACGCCCTGCTGGAGGGGCAACGGCTGCGCAGCAGTGCGTCGGCGAAGTGTTGCCCCCACACGATGATGGAGTGGCTGACCACCCCGAGCATGAGCAGATGCACCATGAGCCACTCCGAGGCGGGCAGCTGCCGATGTGCGAGCACCACGAGGACAACACCGGCCAACCACACCAGCGCGGGCCAGTCCCGCCACCCCCAGGAGGTGCGGGAGGGCGGTTTTGGGGCCGGGGTGGGGTTCACACCGGTTCAGGTTAGTCGGGGGCCCGGACCGTAGCACTGGTTGACGCTGCTTGCGGTTTTGAGGGCGAAATCGCCCCAAAACCGCAAGCAGCGTCAACCAGTCGCAGTCAGACGGAGGCTGGCTCTGCCTGGCGAATAGGCTGCACGGTGACGCCTTTCCTGCAACCCAAGGAGATCCTCCCATGTCCAACCTCACCCCCTCCCAACCCCGCCAGATTCGCCGCGTGGCGATGCTGACCGCTGGAGGTTACGCTCCCTGCCTGTCGGCGGCGGTGGGGGACCTGATCGAGCGCTACACGCAAGTGATGCCTGAGGTGGAGCTGATCGGTTACCGCCACGGCTACCACGGGGTGCTCACCGGCACCTACACCGTGTTTGACGACGACACCCGCAAGAATGCTGGCATCCTGCGCAACTTCGGTGGCTCACCGTTGGGCAACTCCCGCGTGAAGCTGACCAACGCTGCCGACCTGGTCAAACGCGGCCTGGTCAAGGAGGGTGACAACCCTCTAGAGGTGGCCGCCAACCGCCTAGCCGCTGACGGAGTGGACGTGCTGCACACCATCGGGGGCGACGACACCAACACCACCGCCGCCGACCTGGCCGCCTACCTGGCGCAGCAGGGCTACCAGCTGACCGTGGTGGGCCTGCCCAAGACGGTGGATAACGACATCGTGCCGATTCGGCAATCCTTGGGGGCGCAAACGGCTGCCGAGCAGGGCGCGATCTTTGCCCGCAACGTGCTGGCTGAGCACGGCTCCAACCCCCGGATGCTGATCGTCCACGAGGTGATGGGTCGTAACTGTGGCTGGCTGACCGCCGCTACTGCTCGGGAGTACGTGGCCTGGCACAGCCAGCAGCAGTGGCTACCTCAGGCGGGGCTCTCGGCGCAGCGGTGGGCCATCCACGGGGTGTACGTGCCGGAGTTGGCGCTCAACATTGACGCTGAGGCCGCCCGCCTGACCCAGGTGATGGACGAGATTGGCTGCGTCAACATTTTCCTGTCTGAGGGCGCCGGGGTCGACGACATTGTGGCTGCCCTGCAGGCGCAGGGCCAGGAGGTGCCACGCGACCCCTTCGGCCACGTCAAGCTAGACCTGATCAACCCGGGGGCTTACTTCGCCAAGGAGTTCGCCGCCAAGCTTGGTGCTCAAAAGACGATGGTGCAAAAGTCGGGCTACTTCGCCCGCTCAGCCCGGGCCAACGAGACCGACCTAGCTCTGATCAAGCGCATGTGCGATCACGCTGTCGAGGCCGCCCAGGCGGGAACTCCGGGAGTCATCGGACACGATGAGGAGCGCGGCGACCAGCTGCGGGTCATTGAGTTCCCCCGTATTGCCGGTCACAAAGCCTTCGACCCCTCCCAGCAGTGGTACCAGGATCTCCTGCGCCACATCGGCCAAGGATAGGGCCACAAAATATGCGAGAAAGTGCCGCTAGACGACACTTTCTCGCATATTTTTAGGTTGCGGTCGCTAGCAGCAGAGCGGTGTAGCCGGCGAAACTGGCCAACAACAGTGCCGCTGCCTCCATTCGGCCCAGCCTGCCGCCGGTCATCAGCCCCGCGAGCAGCGCGGTGGCCAGCCAGCAGAATTGGCAGCTCGGCGCGCAGAATCCGCGAGGGCAGCGGCACCGGACGGACCAACGCGGTCACGCCCAGGATCAACCCCAGGTTGGCAATGTTGGAACCCACCGCATTACCCAACGCGATGCTGGAGTTGCCCTCTAGCGCCGCCAGGGTGGAAACGACCAACTCCGGCGCGGAGGTGCCGAACCCGACGATCACCATTCCGATCACCAGTGGTGGCACCCGCAGGTAGCGCGCTGTCGTGGCGGCGCCCTCCACGAACCGATCGGCGCTGAACGCCAGCAGCGCCGCGCCACCCACCAGTGCAGCAAGGAACCCCATCACGCCCGCCAGCGTAGTGTGGAACGCTGTGCAGCTTGTTAACTGCGACGTTTGAGGGGGGAGCGGAGGTGCCCCAGGGTCACGATGTCATGGTGGGGGGCGGCACGGGTGCGCGGTGCGTCCGGCACGTCGGCGAGGCGAGTGAGCCGGTGGTGGTCTACTTCCCAGGCACTCCGGAGTCTCGCCTGAGCATCGACGGGTTCGCTGTCGAGGGGGTGCAGTGGGTGGCGATGGACCGCCCCGGCTACGGGGGTTCGGCGCCGAGCCCGTTCAGTTTCGCCACCATTGCTGACGATACGGTGCGCGTTTTGGACCACCTGGGCATTGAGCGCGCGTCCCTGCTGGGCCATTCCGGCGGGGGGCCGTTCGCCTTGGCGATGGGGGCGCATCATCCCGAACGGGTGGCTCGCATCGGAGTTTCCCAGGGGCCGGGGGTGTACTCCCAGGTCCCGGAGGCGTGGGAGACGCTGGTGGGCAGCGACCTGGAGGCTGTGCGCGTGGCTTCCACCGACCCCGACCGGGCGGTTCAGCTGTTCGCCAGTGGTTTCCACGACCTGCGCGCCTCCATTGAGCAGCCCAATGACCTGTTGCTGGCGTATCTGCTACAGGCCTTACCGGCAGATACGCACGTCCTTAGCGACGAGACGCTGCAGCTGACGTTCTTCGCCAGTCTGCGCGAGGGGGTTCGTACGGGGGTTCAGGGCTGTGCGTACGACAACCTGGCTTGGTGCCCTGACTGGGCGTTCAACCTGGCCGATGTCACCGCTCCGGTGGAGTTGTTCTACGGCGCCCGGGACACGCTGATGCCTCCCACCCACGGCCGCTGGTTAAGGCAGCAGCTTCCCGACGCCCGCTTGCATCTCTGGGAATCCGCAGGTCATCTCGACCTTCTGGCCCGCAGCGCCGAAGTGGCCGCTATGCTCACCCGGCCTGTGTGAACAAACTTTCGAGAAATGGTCGCTGGACCGCCATTTCTCGAAAGTTTGTTCACGCTGCCGACCGGGCTTCGCGTCGTTGCTCCGGCCCGGGCAACGTGACCCGTTGGCAGCCTCGGGAGGCACCCAGGGCGCGCTCGGCGGCGTCGAGGCGTTGCCAGTCGGCGTAGGTGGTGCCTTGCTGGGCTAGCTGGTCGGCTAAGCCCGGCTCGGGGGTGGGCAAGTCCGTGGAGGCCAGGTCGTCCAGGAGGGTGGAAACCGTGGCGCAGGCGTCGGATTTGTTGGTGCCCACTACTCCATGAGCTCCGCGTTTGGCCCATCCGGCCACGTACTCGCCGGGGCCGACGCGCCCCTGTTCGTGACGCAGCGTGCCGGTGCGCTCGTCAAAAGGTAGGTCGACCAGGGGCAGGCCGCGGTAGCCCACCGCGCTGACCACCAGCTGGGCGGGCACGTGCAGCAGTTGTCCGGTCCCTACCAACGTCCCGGAGGGATCGAGCTGGGTGCGCTCCACCTGCAGCCCCACCACACCGCTGTGGGAGCCTTGCAGATGCACCGGTCGGTGGAAGAACACGCAGTGCAGCCGGGCCCGAGGCTGAGGGGGCGGGTTCGTGGACCTAGGGCTGGCTCCCACGCCAGAGAGGGCGGCCACATTGCCGCTGACCCGCCGATCCCAGGTGGGGTCGCCGGCCAGCTCTAACACTTCGCTGGGCTGCACATCCACCTGCACGCCCGGCAGGTGGAGCAGCTCCCGCAGCTCCTTGGTGGTGAAGGCCGCGTGTTGGGGGCCGCGCCGGCCGATCAGCCACACGTCGCGGATCTGGTGGTGGGTCAGTTCGTGCAGCACCGGCTCAGACAGGTCGGTGGCGCGCAGGCGTTCGGCGTCGGAGAGTAGCAGCCGGGCCACGTCGAGGGCGACGTTGCCCAGGCCGATCACCGCTGCGCTGCGTGCTTGCCCCAGGCTGATGCTGGGGGAGTCGGGGTGGCTGTTGTACCAGGACACGAACTGCCGGGAGGACCACACCCCGCCCAGTGCTTCGCCGGGGATGCCCAGGGTGGTCTCCCCGGAGCATCCGGTGGTATAGATCACGGCGTGGTAGGCGCGTTGCATCTGTGGGCGCTGCAGCTGGGAGGACCCCAGGCGCAGGCTGCCCACGAAGCGCACCGCCGGGTGCTCCAGGGTGCGGGCCAAGGTGGAGGCAATCGCTTTGATGCTGGAGTGGTCGGGGGCCACTCCGTAGCGCACCAGGCCGAAGGGCGCGGGCAGTTGATCGTACAGGTCGATGGCGGGGGTGGGTAGGCCGCGCCGGGGGGCTTCGTCGAGCAGGGCTTGAGCGGCGTAGATCCCGGAGGGCCCGGCCCCCACGATGGCCACCCGCAGGGGTGTGATGAGGTGATTCACCAGGCATCTTTCGTGTTGGTGGTGAGCAAATCATTCCGTGAGATCAATTACAGCATGTTGGGCTTAACAATGAGCCGAAGAACTAATCTCTGACAGGACTCAGAGTGAAAAGTTAGTAAAACGGCCTAATACGGACGATCATCAGGGGCACACTGGGGGCGAGCCACTACGGCCTCCACCGTCTGTGCTGTTCTCACCGCCGCTCACCCCACATCTGGAGATCACGATGCCCTCTTTGTCACGATCTCGTCATCGCAGCTGGGGGGGCCGAACGCACCGGAAGAATCGTGGCCAGATTCTTCTGCTGGTCCTCATCGTGGGGATGATGGCAGCCGGTGTGGGTATTTTCCTGCGAGGTCACCGACCCGACAGTCACGCCTCGGAGCAGATGGTGGTGGTGCACGCGGATGCGTCCAGCGCCTCTGCGGTGCCTGCCTCGGTTCCCTCTGCTTCTGCCTTGGCTGCTGCGCCGCAGGCATCCTCAGCCCCGCGTGCGCCAACCAGCGGTGGCAGTTCCACCGCTGCTCGTACAGGAGCCAGCCGCGCTAAGGGTGAGGTGTCGGCTCAGCCCCACACCTCCCGTCCCTCGGTCTCCCGCAGCGCCCCCACCTCACCCTCCCCCATCTCGGTGAGCACCAGCGAGCAGCTGAGTCAGGCGTTGGCGGCGGCGCAGCCTGGCGATGTCGTCACCCTGGCTCCAGGCGCGTACACCGGCCCTGGCTGGGTGGCTGGCGCGTCGGGCACGAGCACACGCCCCATCACGGTGCGTGGCCCGCGTACTGCCGTGCTGACCACTGGTGGTTTTCTCGACTCCGCTGCCCTGACCATCACTGGAAGTTACTGGAAGATACAAGGAGTGAGTATCACCAACGCGACGCGGGCGGTAGTGGTTGACCGTTCCACAGGAACGGTGCTGGAGGACCTCCACGTTTACGGCGTGGGTGCAGAAGGAGTGGTGTTCCGGGCGTGCTCCCTGAACAGTGTGTTGCGCAACAGCTTGGTGGAGGACACCGGCCAGGCCACCCCCGGCAACGGGGAGGGAGTCTACGTGGGATCCTCCCAGGCGCGGTGGGGGGAGCCGGGGCGGACCTGCACCGATGGCAAGGACCACACCAACGGCACCCTCATCGAGGGCAACACCTTCCGGAACCTGCCTGCCGAGGGGGCTGACCTCAAAGAGGGCACCGATAGCGGGACGCTGCGCAACAACACCTTCGATAATGTGGCTTTCTCCAACCAGGACTCCGCCGACAGTGCTGTCGCACTCATGGGTAGTCACTGGACAGTGAGCGCCAACTTGGTGCGTAACAATCAGCCCAGTTTTCGCGACGGTATCCAGGTGGCGGATGTGACTCCAGGCTATGGAAGGGGCAATGTCTTGAGCGGCAACCGCATCGAGGGGCCTATCCCAGGCTTTGGTATTACCCTCTTGCCGCAACATGACAATCACGTCACTTGCGACAACCTCGCCCCTCAGGCTTACATGGGGGTGGTGGGCAACTGGGGTACAGCTGTCTCCTGCCAGGACTGAGGTTGTTTAGCTGCACGCAACGGGATCGCCCCAACTACCTACCAGGCCTTTGGCTGCCCCGGGCGCGCTATTGTCGCAACTCACCCGATTATTCAACTGAGGGGAAAGCCCGATACCAAAACCGCGAATACTGCCCTCAATGCGGTTGCCGCTAAAGACATTGCCCGTTCCATAGCCAGGGATGAGTTCGTGGGATTGCATCCCATCGAGAAAAGCACCGCTGGGGTTGCGTACCACGTTGTTGGTGATGCGCCAGTTGTTGCCTTGGGCGTCCACGGCGCTATCGGCGTAGTTGGCTCCAGAGAAGGCGGTGTTGTCGAAGATGTTGTTGCGCAGCGTCCCGTTGTCGGTGCCCTCTTTGAGGTCGGCCCCTTCTGCGGCGATCGTGCGAAAGGTGTTGCCCTCGATGAGGGTGCCGTTGCTGTGGTCTTTGCCGTCGATGCAGGTCCGCCCGGGTTTATCCCAGTTCGACTGGGCAGTGCCTACGTAAACCCCTTCGCCATAGGCCGGGGTGACCAGGCCGGTGTCCTCCACCAAGCTGTTGCGCAACACACTGTCCGTGGAGCAGGCCCGAAAGGCGATTGCCTCCTCGCCGATGGTGTGGACGTGAACGCTATCGATCACGGTCCCTTTAGCCCTCTCTACAATGATCCCTTTGGAGGAGTTGGCCACGGTCAGCCCCTCGATGCGCCAATAGTCTCCGGTGACATACAGCCCGTAATCCTCGCTGGTGCCTCCCGAGGTCAGTACCGCTGCGCGAGGGCCGCGCAGGGTGATGGGGTGTGCGGCGCTGCCCGCTGCAGCGGCCCGCCACGCATTGGGTTCGGTGTAGGTGCCGGCTGCCAGGGTGATCAGGTCTCCTGGTTGGGCATCGGCTAACGCCTGCCTTAGTTGCTCCTGTGAGCTGACAGCGATGGTGCGAAGAGCCTGGTTGGAGGGGGTGGATGGGCTGGTCGTTGGCGATGAGGATGGTCGAGCGCTGGTCGTTGGAGATGAGGGAGGTCGAGCGCTGGTCGTTGGGGAAGCAACGCTGGTCGTCACTGAAGGCCCGAGGGGAGTCGTTGAAGGTTCGAGGGTCGTGGGGGTGGGCGGTGTTGGCGTGAACCTGGAACTGGTGGTCACGTGGGGCATCACCACTGGGGCTAGGGAGGTTTGACGTCGTAGAACCACCCACCCGGCGGCAGTGGCCACCAGAGCTACCAACGTCACCAGGGCCACCGTCTTCAGGTGCCCACGCCTGCGGGTCACAGCCGAGCTACTGTCATGTGACGGACCAAGACCGTGGCATCCTCGGCATAAATGCCCACAGAGCCACTGGTGTAGGGCCGCTGCCGGTCGGTAAAGGTCACCAAGACCTGCCCAGCGACGGCAGCGGTCATGGTGGGACCAACCTGGGTGATCGTGACAGTGGATTCGCGCCCGATGGGAAAAGTAGGTTCCACCCCAGTGGCCAGAAACCGTTGTGCGCCTGGGTAGGCCGGGTCTTCCTTGCCCAGTTCCCACCCGTTGGGTTTGAGAGCGAGATAGTAAAAGTGGGTGTTGTCGGTGTAGTGCCAAACCATCCAAGCGCACTCCCATGGATTCGGGGTGCTGCCCTGCCGCAATTGCCTCATGGTGGTGGTGCTGGACCTGAACCGCACGGTGGTGTAAGAGGTTGTGCTGATCATCAAACTGGCATGGGTGGACTGTGCCGAGGTTGCTTGGGCAGGTTGTAGAAGCACGTGGTTGCCGTCCGGGCTGGCCTGCACACTGCCGTACCCGGTAAAAGCGACCCTCCACGGTCCATGGATTGACCCCTCGGCCCACTCCGACCAGCCTGCAGTTTGGAGGGTAGCCCTACCTGTGGGAGAGGTCGCTTGGCTAGCTGGCTTCCCTATCGCTGAGGCTGTCTTTAGAGGAGGTCTCAGCGAGGGTGATGCCATTGCTGCAGGCACCGTGCTGTCGCTCACAACGGCTGAACTGCGGCTCTGAAAACCGGTGGTGTCAGGCTGTGTGCTGCCGCACCCGAGTAGCCCACAGCAGGCCACCGCTAGGAGTAAGCCACCCAAGGTTTTTGGTTGGCTCCACCTAGGCGTTGGCAGGCTCTTCACTCTTGGAGCCAAAGACTCCGGCTTCCTCCAGGCGACTGATGGTTGTATCCCATCCATGCTCGGGGTACTCCGCAGCGAAGCTGTCCAACTCGGCGCGTACCTTCGCTGCATGACCACCATCGACTAGGGCGCGGATTTCCGCCACGAAGGCTTCAGAGTCAGTCTTGAGGTTGGGGGAGCGTCCCGTGAGAATGTTGCGGACGTAGGCGTTTTTGCCCTTGTTGAGAGGGATGAGGTATTTGTATTCGCCCAATACGGTCAGGCTGCCCGGGCCGGCAGCACCAGCCCGGACTGACGCGCGAGCGGTCTTTGAGGTGTTGCTGGCCACGATGATCTCCTTGTGCGGTGGGTCTTGCTGGCTGGGATTGAGGGCACGATGTGCTCCCGACCAAGAATACCTGTCGGATTCCAGCCCGTCATTGGGTACTGTAGGGGCAGGCCTTCGCCGCCTGGGCTAGCTCTGGTGGCAGAAGATCGCCTTTGGAGGTGTCGCCTAGTCCGGTCTATGGCGCCGCACTGCTAATGCGGTTCGGGTTAACCCCCGTCGAGAGTTCAAATCTCTCCACCTCCGCCATTGTCCCCAAACCCGGCCAAAAGGGTACGTTCGGCCAATCCCTCCTCTACACTCGGGGCAGCGCCTGATCATGGATGCCAACCGTGGGTCAGCAAGACCTCTACTAGTGATGGAGTCGGGGATGATTACCAGTCGTACAAGCAGGGGGATCGTTGCATGGGGTGCCGTGGTGGCGCTGCTCGTTGCGGCACTAGTGGCTCAGGTAGTTCCCGCCCAGGCGGCTAGCGGGGTTAGGGCGGCGGCTGGGTGGATGCCTGGATGGTCCCAGCGATTGCCGGTTAGTGTGGTCAACAACAATTCGGTGGCGTTGACTGGGCATCAGGTATCAATCACCCTGCCCTTAGGGTTCGACTTTGCGGCTACCAAGCCTTATGGCGAGGATATTCGGGTCACCGACTATGACGGGGTCACTGCGCTGACCTTTTGGCTTCAGAACTTCAATCAAGCAAATAAAACGGGGACGGTCTGGGTCAAGATTCCATATTTAGCTGCACAGTCGACACGTACGGTTTATGTCTATACCCAGAATCCTGATGCTTGGTCGGTCAGTAATGGTGCAGCAACTTTCCCGTTCTTCACCGATTTCACCACAGGAGCGTGGCAGGATGTTGCACGTATGCCTATGGAGTCAGCAGATTTGACGGCATCGATGGTAGGAAAAAAGTTCTACCTTTTCGGAGGTTACCTTAACACGTTGGCTGCCACCAACATTCATGCATTGAACTACTCTTACGATCCCTATACCAACCGTTATGAGCAGAAATCCCCCATGCCCACCCCGAGATGGGGTGAAATTGCTGCAGCGGTCAACGGTAAGATTTACGTTTTCGCCGGTCAGACCACCACTGGGGGTACGCGGGTCAACGAAATGTATGATCCGGTCACTGATCGCTGGACCATCAAAAGCCCGGTTCCTGCCGAATTAGGATATCAAGGCTTGACGGGCTGTTCGGATGGTAGCTTGGTCTATTTGCACTATAGTAGATTTTTTTATTCCTATAATCCCGCCACTGATACCTATAAACGTCTAGCCGATCTCCCTCTTGCTGTGAGAAGTTGGGCAACCTGCGCCACTCACGCTAACAAGGTATATATCCTCAACGGATTTAACGATGGCGTCGGCCAGTCTTATACCCAGATCTATGACAAGGCCACTAACACCTGGAAGCAAGGTGCTCCTAGTCCTTTCGGCACGTATGGGTCGGTCAGAGAAAATCCGGTGATCGGTGACGATATTTACCTTATCCAAGGCCAGCGTGTAAGTGGTGAGTTTTCCTCGGCCTCCTATAAATACAATATTCCTACCAATACGTGGACGGCGCTGTCTTATGGGCCCCATGCGGCGGATGGAGTGGCTGGGGGCGTGTATGGACCTTATATCTATACCTTTGGTGGCCGACAAGATTTGACAGCACCGTATGGATTGCCCTTTGCTACTGCTTACCAACCAGGAGCCGACCGATCACAAGGATGGGTTCAGCTTTCGGGTAATTATGAGGCTGGCCCTAGCGGCCTGCACCGGATGGTGCCCCTCAAGGGAGCTCAAGGTGGATCAGCCTGGTTTAGCCAATTAACGTCAACCTATAGGCCGTCGCCGCCTTACATCGTGGAAGTGAATACCAACCAAACCCCCAGTTCATCTTGGAATAGCCTGGCGGTGCAGACCAATGGAGGGTTGTATAACAAAGATCTGGCCGGGATTCACGCGGCCTACCTCGATCAGGGTGTTTCTCCCTCGAGTGTCAGCATGTATGCAGAAAACGGGACACAATTTTCGCGGTGGGCGACTAGCCCCTTGGCGTATGGTCAACAACAGCTGCGTACTTATGTTGTCAAAGATGGGGTTGTGGTTCTGCGCAACGGGCAGGAAATACTGCGCTATCTGACTCCTCTCAGTGGCTCGGGTGGGCTCTCCCTGCAAACTTCTCTGGGCAATACCTCTACCTTCCGCCACATCTTTGTGCGTCACTATGCACAATTCGAGGTCTTTGCCTACCCAACGTCGAGTATGCAGGTGGGATAAGTTCTTACCCCGCTGTGAACTCCACAGAGTGGGTGGAGATATCAGCAGTCACTAAACGGGCTTGGAGCCTTTCACCCAACGTCGCAGCGCCCGTGCAGCGCGCCAAAACCGGCGGTTGGCTGACCTGGATGGTCCAGGCGTCGGTCCGGCCGCTGACCGCAACAGCGTCGAAGTGCTCGCCTTGATGGCCACACAGCACCGCAGCTTCTACGGCATTGGTGCAGGCTCGATCCACGGCATTGGCACGGCGATCGGCGTTGGCCATCAACTCGGGCAGGTTGACTAAACCCTGTTCCACCCACTCCGGCGCCGGGGAACCGGAGGCGATCGCCAGGCAGCACGCCAAGCTAAACCGGTCCACGAGCCGACGCAGCGGAGCGGTGACATGGGCGTAAGGGGCAGCCACCGCGCTGTGGAGATAGCCGGGATCTTGTGCAGAAGCTCCGGAATCCACCACGGCATAACCAGCGCCGCGAAACAGCTTGACCGCAGCGTAGATAACGGCCAAGTGCTGTGGATTGGTGTGATCGAGGCTCTGCAAAAAATGCCCGTAGGTCACGTCTGTTGGCCAATCCGCCCCCAGGGCTTTCGCACTATGCCTCAGGGCGAGCATGGCCTGGTCAGGGGGGGTGGGCATGGTGCGGACGATGCCCACCCCTGCCGAAAGCATCATGTTCGCGGCGGCCATCCCAGTCATCAGAGAGATTTGGGCGTTGGCCTGCTCGATGGGCAGCACCGGACGCCACTGCAGCGAGTAGGGGTTGCCGCAGCGCTGACTGCTGGAGGGATGGCGCAGCACCTCTTGCTCGGGCACTGGCAGGCTGACCCCTCCCCGGGCCTGCTCAGCAACTTGGCGCAACGGCCCCACCTGTGCCAAGAGGCGCATGGTTTCTGGTAAGGCTTGAGCAGCAGCGCCGCCAGCGTTCAGCGCTTGCTGCACGCTGGCGTAGTCCAGTTGAGCGCGGCTTTGCACCCAGCAGCGCGATAACTCCACGCTGCGTACTGCGGCGCAGTGGTCCAAGTGGAAATCCCACACCAGGGCTGGTCGGCGTTGCCCGGGCAACAAACTGGCTGCATCTTCGGATAGCTGTGGTGGGTGCAGGCCTATGCGTACGTCGGGGCAGTACAAGGTGACACCCCGTTGGCGTGTTTCAACGTCTAAGGCTGACCCGGCGGGGATGAACGCAGGCACATCGGCAATGGCATAGCGAACCCGGTAGCCCTGGTCAGAGGGCTGGATGTGCAAGGCCTGGTCCAAGTCTTTGGAGCCAGGGGGATCAAGCGTGACGAACTCCACATCGGTAGCATCGCGTCGGGTGGGATCCTCGGCGACCTTGGCGTTGCGCGCCTGCTCCAATGCTGGAGTGCTGAACGTGCTAGGAATTTGGTTGTCGGAACGGATGTGGCTAAAAATCTGAGCCAGCGGGTCAACGGCTGCAATCACAGCGGGTTGCACCCGCACGCGAGGTCGAGGCATACGTGCAGCCTACGGGCTGCTCGGTGGATTAACTGGTGGCGGGGCTGGGGTGAGCAGGTTCAGCTTGGGTGCGGGGCTGAGGCACTGCAGGCACACTGGCGTCGAGTTCCTCCGCCCGAAGCCCCACGTAAGCTCCTGCGGCTTCCCTGCTACGCAGCCATTCAATCAACGCTGTGGTGGGCACTGGTCGACAGAGCCAGTATCCCTGGGCGTGGTCGCAGCCATACTGCTCCAGCGCGTCCCACGCTTGGTGGTCTTCGACACCCTCGGCGACCATGGTCAATCCAAGAGAGTGGGCGAGGGCAACCGTGGATTTGACAATGGCCGCAGCGCCGGGATCTGCACTCATCGGAGTCACGAAGCTGCGGTCGAGCTTGAGCTGATCGACGGGCAGATCGCGTAGGTAGGCCAGCGATGAGTAACCCGTGCCGTAGTCGTCCACGCTGACCGTGATTCCCAAATCACGGATGCGGGTGAGTACTGACCGGGCGCGGGCGCGATCGTTGAGCAAGAAGTCCTCGGTGATCTCTACCTCCAGCATGCGTGCGGGCAGCCCCGCCTCAGCCAGAAAGTTTGCCAACACGTCGGGGAGTTCATCATCGACCACTTGCGAGGGGGAGAGGTTGACCGCAACCGGCAGCATCCAACCCTGGTCCATCCACTCTTTGCACTGGATGATGGCCTGACGCAGGACGCATACTGTCAGCTCAAGCATGAGGTTGAACGACTCCACCAGGGGAAGGAACGCATCGGGGTAGAGCAGCCCCTGTGTGGGATGGTTCCAACGTACTAGGGCTTCAACCCCCACCACTTCGCCGGTACGCAGATTCGCCTTGGGCTGGTAATGCAGCACCATCTGGTCTTGGGCGACGAACGCATGGCGCAAATGCTCCAGCATTTCCAGTCGTTCCAAGGTGTGCTGATCGGTGTCTGGATTGTAGATCGTCCAGGAGTCTTTGTGCGATTTAGCCTCATACATGGCGACATCAGCGCGACGCAGCAGTTCCTCGCTGTCGTTGGCATGGTCGGGGTAGAGGGCAATGCCTACGCTGCCGCCCATGTGCAACGTCAAGCCATCGAGGAGATAGGGGGTGCGCAGCGCCGCTACGATGCCTTGAGCGGCCTTTACGGCCTCATCCTTGCCTGCATTGGAGAGCAGTACAGCAAACTCATCTCCTCCCCACCGAGCAAGGGTGTCGGTCCGTTGCAGCTGGCTGTGCATCCGCTGCCCAGCCTGGCGTAGCAGCAAGTCCCCGGTGGTGTGTCCCAGGGTGTCATTGACTTCCTTGAAGCGGTCCAGGTCGATCAACAGCAGAGCTTGATGCGCTCGAGCTGGGCTGACGCGACCCTCTTGGGCGCGGGTAAGGTCGCGAGTCAGCAATTCACTGAAAGCCCGGCGATTGGGCAGCCCCGTCAACTCATCGGTTCGAGCCAGTGCCCGATCGTGGGCTGACAGGCGCAGTTCATGCAGGGCGACGGTGAGACGACCCAGGGCCAGCAAAAGCGTCAGTCCAGCAAGGTTGATCGCAATAGTGCTTCCCCGGTCGGTGATCCCCCCAAAGGTGAGAATGGCCAAGCTGGAGACCCCAAAGACTTGCGGCATGATCATGGTCGCTCCGGAGACCCGGCGCGCCCGCATCAGACGGTCGGTGGGGCTGGCGGCAAAGGCCACCAGCAGCATGGCTGCCATCCAGGCGTTTTCAAGTCCTGACCCGGGACGATAGCTGTGGCCTGCCCCGTTGATCAGGTCGATGGTGTCGGCCAAGGTAAACAGCAGAAAGCCCATAATGAGCAATTTCCACGATCTATTGAGTCTCCAATCAAACATAGAAGCGGCAGCTGTCACGAACATGAGGATCAACAAATCCCCACTGACAAATGCCAATAAGGTCAGCATAGTGAGTGGATTATTTTCTAAATGATTCAGAATGGAGCCAAATGCTAACGCACAGGCGATAGCAGAAATACCTAACCCGCCAATAAAGCCGTCAAGCCAGTTTCCCACTGACAATCCCATCACCTGACGACGCACGAGCAGATAAATACCGGTATAGGCTAGGGGAAACATGGCTAAATGAAGGAGATTGACCCACGCCGGCGCGGGCTGCCCAAGGGGAACGAAGATTTGGTAGCCGGCATTGCCTAAAGCATGCAGCGATAACCCAATACCAATAACCCTCCAGGCGTTGCGATCTAAACCTGCTCGTCGTGCCCTCCAAAGGCAGAGGACCCCGGCAAGCACGGAAACGCTGCAATACAGCACATCCAGCAGGGTTTCAGGAACATTGACCACCTGGCCTATCACCAAAGTGGCCAGAGCGTAGAGACTGGCTAAACTTAAGGCTGCATAGGATAAATGCCACTCAATTCGGCTCATGACGTGTGCCCATGACACCCCCCGGGGTGTCACCGAAGCAGGAGTATCCGGCTGGGGTGGGCGATCCATGAAGTGGCTTCCGTTCTCGATGATCAGTCAGTGCTCTGTAGGCATATCTGCGTTTCTCATCGGTTCATTCATGAGATTTATAAGATCATTATCCGGTGATTCAGCGATCTATCCTCCACTGAGAATCCCTAGCGATCTCTCAACTCACTGGGATGCTCACCCTCTCTGTGACGTTTGCCCTTTACATCGGGAGATTTTCCTGAAGGACGGGACTTTTGTCAGACCCCTGATTTAAGGTGGTGATCGTGTTCGCCTATGAGTTCGATTTCAACAACCTGCGTCGCTATGCGATCATGGGTTTTGCCACGTTGATTGCTTTGTTTTCCCGCAATGTGTGGGCGCTGGTGGTGCTGGCGGTGGCGGCCTACTTTGCGGTTGAGGCCCACCATCTCTACCCCCGTGCCAAGAGCTACAAGCAGATCGCGGGCCATATTAAGAAGGCCGCCAACTTCAACCCAGGCTGAGATTGGCCTCTTATGGCAGTGCCCCGACCCTTTGAGGGTCGGGGCACTGCCATAAGAGGAGGTGCTGAACGACTAAGCACCCAACTGCTGACGCAGGGTTTCCAGCTCGGTGCGCAGGGCATCGGGGAGGCGGTCGCCGAACTTGGCGAACCACTCCTCGATCATCGGCAGCTCCGCCTGCCATTCCTCAGGCTTGACGGCCAATACCTGGTCCAGTTGCTCAGGACTAATGTCCAGGCCGTTGGTGTCCAGGCTCTCCGGGGTGGGGATCATGCCGATCGGAGTCTGGGTGGCCTGCGCCTGGCCCTCGATCCGCTCCACGATCCACTTCAGGACGCGGGAGTTCTCCCCATAGCCTGGCCACAGGAACGTGCCGTCCTCGCCCTTGCGGAACCAGTTGACGTAGAAGATGGCCGGAAGCTTGGAGGCATCGGCTTTCTTGCCCAGCTGGATCCAGTGGTTGAAGTAGTCACCGGCGTTGTAACCCATGAACGGCAGCATCGCGAAGGGGTCGCGGCGCACCACTCCCACAGCGCCAGTAGCAGCAGCGGTGGTCTCCGAGCTCAAGGTGGAGGCCAGGAACACGCCCTGGGTCCAGTCGCGCGCCTGGCTGACCAGCGGGATGGTGTTGCGACGACGTCCACCGAACAGAATGGCGCTCAGCGGCACACCCTGGGGGTCGTTCCACTCCTCAGTGGCCATGATCGGGCACTGAGCGGCTGGGGTGCAAAAACGGCTGTTGGGGTGTGAAGACGGGGTGCCTGACTCCGGCGTCCAATCCTTGCCCTTCCAGTCGATCAGGTGCGCGGGAGCCTGCTCGGTCATGCCTTCCCACCACACGCCACCATCGTCGGTCAGGGCCACGTTGGTGAAGATGGTGTTGCCCGCCTCGATGGTCTTCATCGCGTTGGAGTTGGTGGCGTGGCTGGTTCCCGGGGCCACCCCGAAGAAGCCGGCCTCCGGGTTGACCGCGTACATGCGGCCATCGGCGCCGAAGCGAATCCAGGCGATGTCATCGCCGACGACCTCAGCCTTCCAACCGGGCACGGTGGGCTCCAGCATGGCCAGGTTGGTCTTGCCACACGCGGAGGGGAACGAGGCGGCAATGTAGTAGGCCTTGTTCGCGGGAGAGGTCAGCTTGAGGATGAGCATGTGCTCAGCCAGCCACCCCTCGTCGCGGGCCATCACCGAGGCGATACGCAGTGCGTAGCACTTCTTACCCAGCAGAGAGTTGCCTCCATAGCCCGAGCCGTAGGACCAGATGGTGCGCTCCTCGGGGAAGTGGCTGATGTACTTGGTGGAGCTACACGGCCAGGCCACATCCTGCTGTCCAGGCTCCAAGGGGGCGCCCACGGAGTGTAGGCACTTGACGAACTTGGCGTCGCTGCCCATCGCCTGCAGCACGTGGGAGCCCATGCGGGTCATGATGCGCATCGAGCACACCACATAGGCGCTGTCGGACAGCTCCACGCCGAACTTGGGGTCCTGTGCATCCAGCGGGCCCATGCAGAAGGGGATCACATACATGGTGCGACCCTTCATGCTCCCCCGGTAGAGCGGGGTCATGGTGTCTTTCATCTGCTGGGGGTCCATCCAGTTGTTGGTGGGGCCAGCGTCGATCTCGTTGACTGAGCAGATGTAGGTGCGGTCCTCCACCCGGGCCACGTCGTCGGGGTTGGTGCGGGCCAGATGGGAGTTGGGCAGCTTGGCGTCGTTGAGGCGCATGACGGTGCCGCCTTGCTCCAACTGGCGCATCAGGCGGTCGTATTCCTCCTGAGAGCCGTCACACCACACGATTGCATCGGGGGTGGTCAGTTCGGCGACCTCGTGGACCCAGTCCAACAACTGCTTATGGTCGGTGGGCGCCTCGGTCATGAGGGATGTCATCGTGATCGTTCTCCTCTTTGTTGGGTGGAGCTTGTCTGTCGTGACAGCTGTGCTGCCTTATTGATTGTGCCTGGGGGCCGACCCGGCGCTACACAGGGGGTTGGGGTTGAAAAATCCCTGATAGAACGGAGATTTTCCGCCTCCGTCTCGTGGCGTTGGGCCTTATCAGCGCACCCAAGCCCAGCCTACCCGTCTGCCCTAGCCCGTTTGGGCGCTGTCTGCTCGTTTAGGCCCTGACGATGATCGCCTGCCCTGATGCTGGAGCAGAGCAACAGGGGGTGGCATGTACAGCTTGATCAGCGCACCGGTGCTGGGCTTTGACCTGGTCCGAATGAGTGGGGGCGCCCGGGTCGCGCAGGTGATCTCCTGCGCACTGCGGTTGGATGAGCAGGGGCTGCTCACGTTGGCTACCTTGACTAGTCGTGCCGACGCCGATGAAGGGCACGCGCCGGAGCAGGCGGAGCTGGCCCGCACCAACGCTTGGATGGACGTCAGCGCCTCGACGCAGGAGGTAGCCGCTGGCAAGGGGAGTCTGGCCGGCTTGAGCCAATCGCTGCTCAGCCAACTGGGCCACGCTCAAGCTGCTGCCGGGGAGGATGAGGTCGACGACCCCTGTGCAGCTGACAAACTGGCCCAAACCCTGGCCCGTCGAGCGGCAGACAGTGCCGCCATTGCCGCTGTGTTGGAGCAGGCCCCTCTGGGCAGCCTCGATGCCCTGCTACGGTGCCTGCGCGAGGAGGTTCTGGACTGGGTGCCCCCGCTGTTGCCGGAGCGAAGCAATCTGGAGGTGGGGCTGCTCGAATCGGGGGTTCGGCTGTTGTGCGACGCGGCTGCGGCGGCCTACACCCAGGAGGTGCTCCCCGCCGATGCGTTCGCTGCACTGTGGCAGCCCTGGGAGCAGGCCCACGATCAGCTCGATGCCCGTTACCGCGCTCACGCCAGTCAGCAGGAGGACGCGGCCAGCCTGGCCTTCCCGGTGCAGGGCACCCACAGTGCCGGGCTGCAGTTGCACGCGCAGGTCCAGACTCTCTTGGATCACCTGGCTGGAGCCGATCCTGCTCACGTTGAAGCGGTAAGCCAGGCCAGCGGTCGGTGGCGGTTCCGTGATCCCTCTTGGTCTACTGCGGTGCACGATGCCAGCTGGGCGGTGTCGTTGTCAGGGCGCACCCGCGAGGCTGCCTTGGCGCAGATGCGCCTGGTGCAGATCTGCGGCCAGCTCGGTTGGTCGGTGCCCGCATTGGCCGGGGGAGACTGGAACACCATCAGCGGAGCGATTCACGCCCTGACAGTGGCCGACCTGATCGGCGAGCAGATCCTGCACCGACTCACTGCTCCCTGTCAGGAGGTCTTCGGGCCGCTGCCCGGCCCCGTAGGAGAGCAAGCCGCCTGAGGGCGTCGGTGCGCTGGTCAACCCAGTGACTTCTCCCGGGTGATCAAGAAAGGCTGGGCGGTTGAGCTGGGTCTAAGGCTCAGCGGTGCGCACCTCAGACATCCCTACCGGGGAGGCCGACGGGAGGCCAGCAGGCCAGCCAGGGCGTCGGCGGCGGCGTCGGTGACGTGTGAGGCGTCAGTGTTGCTGCGTTGAAGCTCGAGGTAGACCTCCTCGCGGTGAACCTGCACGTCGCGGGGGGCTTTGATGCCCAGCCGGACCACGTCTCCGCGGACCTCAAGGACGGTCAGGACAATGTCGTGACCGATCATCACACTCTCGCCGGGGCGGCGGCTCAACACGAGCACGGGGTTACCTTTCGCAGGTGCACGTGCGCCCCGCCTCCAGTGAGGGCGGGGCGCACGTGAAGGTGAGGCCAGACTACTTGTCGTTGGCCAGGTTGGCGCGGATGGGGTGCTCGCTGCCAGTGAGGACCACCTGGGCCGCAGCTTGCGTGGCCTTGTTGACCACGATCGGGGCCATCAGGTTGGCGGTGGCATCCTCGGCCTTGTCGCCCACGTTGACCACCAGCAACAGCAGGGCGTCGGCCTCGTTGTTCAGGCCCAAACGGTCCGCAGACTGGTTGTCGATCTCTGGGGTGTACTCGGGGAAGAAGGGGGCCGAGGGCACGACCAGGAAACGCACGTCAGGCGATTCCAGGGATTGGAAGTTGTAGAGCAGCCCGTCGTTGTCCATCGAGACCAAAGCAAAGTTGCGTAGGTCGGCAAAACCGGGCATACCATCGAGCAGCTGAATCGTCGGCATCGACGTTTCGGTTGCAGTAGCAGTCATGGGGGTCTCCATTTCGTCGTGATTGTTCTGTGCTTGGGGGGTTTGTTGGTTTTGCCCCTGACGGGGCGTGGGAATGTGCTGCTGCTTTTTCGCCTGGTGCTTCTTTCCTTTCTGTGGAGGGGTGTTCTCGGGCATGGTCGATTCCGCAGGCGCGGCGTTCTTTTGCTTGCTTGGCACCGTTTTCTGCTTCGCCACAGTGATCCCTACTTCCCTCTACGCTGATGGTGCACGCTGGCCCGCATGTCGACTTTTCGGCAGCGATAAGCAGCGCTAGCCCACCCATCGGCAGGGGCTTGGCTTAGCGAAGGAAAGAGACAAGAGAAGGTTGAATAATCTTTTGGGTCGCGCCTAGGGCGGCCTGGTAGGCCGACTCCTGCATTTGCATCTGCACGATGGTCGCAGGCAGATCCACATCGCGGACTTCAGACAGGCTGGAGGACAGGCTCAGCACCCGATCGCTGGAGTTTTGGTGCATGCGCTCGATGCGGTTGTGGCGAGCTCCCACGTCTGCCACCTGGGTGGTGATCGTGGCGGTGGCGTCTTGTAGACGTTGGAGGTGGCCGTTCAAGGCGGTGGGGTTGCTCACCACGTCAGTGGCGATATCGGCCAGGATGGAGAACACGTCGCTGGCTCCCGTGCCGAACACTGTGGGTCCGTTGGCATCCACCCGCACGTTGACATCATCACCCACCGTGCGCATCACCGGGTTGTTATCGCCCAGATAGGCACCACTGGTGGGGTCGAAAGCGCGGGGGCTCGTAGTGGTGCCTCCAAACACCGGGCGGTCCAGGTACTTGGTGTTGGCTACCTGCAGCATGTGATCACGCAGGGTGGTGATCTCGGAGGCGATGGCCTCCCTGGCTCCGTCGGCGCTGGCCGAGCCGTTGGACATGCCCTCCAGAGTCAACTCCTGGGCGCGGTTGAGCACATCCAAGCCACTGGTCAGGGCCTTGTCGATCGTGCCCAGCCAACCCTCCCCGTCGGAGGCATTGCGGGCGTATTGCTCCACAGTGCGGATCTGACTGCTCAGTTGCATCGTCATGGCGCCGCCACCGGGGTTGTCTGAGGGGCGGCTGATCTCTCGTCCACTAGACAGGCGTTGCTGAATGTTGCCCAGCGAGGTCAGGTTGGTCTGCAGGTTTTGCAAGGCCTTGATCCCGATGGATTTGTGGGTCACCCTCAAGTTGCTCATGACGGCCAGTCCTTTCGGCTCCGAAGTCAGCGATGGTTAGCGGCCCACCAGGCCGGTACGGTTGATCAGGGTGTCCAAGGATTGGTCGATGGCGGTCAACACCCGCGCAGCCCCTTCATAGGCGTGCTGAAAGGCCAACATGTTGGTCATCTCCTCGTCCAGGTCCACCCCGGATTCGGATTCCCGGGAGGCATCCACCTGGGTGGTGATCGAGGCCTGAATGGCGCTGCGGCGGTTGGCTGTCTGAGCATCCACACCCAGCTGGGTGACCAATTGGCGCAGAGCGGCATCAGGGCCGGCGGGGTCACGACCCAAGGCCGCCAGCTTGGTGGCCATCCCGCCATCCAGCGTCGACCCGGCAGTGTCGGCGGCGGCCACCTGGTCGACAGAGGTGATGGCCACGCTGACAGTGCCATCCGCCGCCCTGACAAACAGATCCCTGCCGGTGACTCCATCGGAGCCGTATCCGGCTGCGTGCAGGGTATTGACGGAGATGAGCAAGGTGTCCACAAACTGCCGGCCATCGTCGTAGGCCTTTGGGACCAGAGTGTTCAGGGCCTCCAAGTAGCCGGCCCCCTCTCCGGAGGTCAGGGCTGCGGGGTACCCATCACCTTCCCAGGTGACTTGAACGGTTTGGCGCGGGCTCGCGTCGAGCATGGCTTGGCTGAACTCCGTGGCCCCGCTGACTTGGAGCTGCTGCACAGTTTGGCCTCGCACCAGCGCGGAGCCTCCCACGTACACGTCGAGTGCTCCGTCTTGGCCGGTTTTCACGCTGGCCCCCACCTTGTCGGCCAGCTTCATGATCAGCAGGTCGCGTTGGTCGGCCATCTCGTTAGCGGGCAGCCCGGCCTGAGTGTTGCGCCGGATGGCGGTGTTCAGCTCCCCGATTGCCTTGGCTGTGGTGTTAACTTCCGCCACAAGGGTGGTGAGCTGGGTGCGGTTACTCTGCCATTGGGTTTCCAGGCTGGAACTGGCCTGGTTGATGCTGTCGGACAGGGTGCTGGCCCGCTGCATCAACTGGGAGCGAGCGGCCTTATCCCCAGGTCGGTTGGCCACATCGTGCCAGGCGTTCCAGAAATCGCTCAACTGCGATTGCACTCCGGAATCGCTGGGCTCATTGAAGATGTCTTCAATCTGACTCAGCGTGGTTTTACGCACGGTCAGCAGGTTGTTCGTGCCATGCTCGGTGTGGCCACGCTGCTCAAGGAACTGGTTACGCAGGCGTCCAATGTCGGTCACATCCACCCCGTTACCAGGCCCGTCATAGGTGGAGTAGAACGCCGGAGTTGTAGGAGCTCCACGGGAGGCCAGGTTGAGCCTCTGCCGGGTGTAACCCTCGGTGTTGGCGTTGGCCACGTTTTGCCCGGCCAGATCCAACCCCTGACGCTGGGCATAGAGGGCGGACAGGGCGGTGGACAGTCCTGAAAACGTTGATCCCACAAGACCACCTTTGATCGTCTCGATTGGTGTGGCTGGTCATGCCCGGGGGAGTGGGCGATGCCGACAGCTACCTATCGGCACCCCTGACCAAGAGGTTGAGTGTGGATCTCCGCAGGAGGGCCCGTTGGGTGTGGGTTGACGTTTGTGCGGTTTTAGCAGCCGCTGACGCGGCCTAAAACCGCACAAACGTCAACCCACACCTCCTGTTTGCCCGGGACCTAACATGGGCTGATGCAAGTCACGACCCGAAATGCCCACTACCAACAGTGGCAGACTCTGCTGACCAACCGCACCAAACGTCATCGCCAACAATCGTTCATTGTGCAGGGAGTGCGTCCCATCGATTCGGCTCTTAAATACGGGTGGGAGGTGCGTGAATTTCTCCACCGTTCTGGTCGGCTGTCAGATTGGGCCCGGCAAGTGCTGGAAACAGTCGACGCGGCTCAATACGAGGTAGCGGACAATCTGCTTGCCGAGCTGGGGGAGAAAACAGATGGACCGCCGGAATTACTAGCTGTGATACGGATGGCGTCCCAAGGGTGCCAGCGCATCCCGCCTATGCCCAATCTGCTCGTTATGGTCTTGGATCGCCCCAGTAATCCCGGCAATATCGGGATGATCATTCGCTCCGCTGATGCATTGGGAGCACACGGGGTGGTTGTGACCGGCCACGCCGCAGATATCTACGATCCGAAAAGCATTCGCTCCAGCCGTGGATCGTTGTTTGCCCTACCCACAGTGCGGGTGGACGGGATCGCTGAGGTTGCCCAATGGGTAGAGCAGCTTCGCGCTGAGGCAATGGCACTGCAGGTGATAGGCACCGATGAGACCGGCATGCAGATGCTCGGCCACACGGACCTGACCGGGCCCACCATGGTAGTGGTGGGCAATGAAACAAGCGGTATGAGCGCCGCAGCCCGCAGCTTGTGCCAGACCACTGTTCGTATCCCCATGCAGGGGTCAGCGTCCTCCCTCAACGCAGCCGCTGCCGCTACGGTGGTGATGTACGAAGCCAGTCGGCAACGCTTGGGCGCGGGGTTGGGCTAGGACGCTGCGCTCTTACACGTCCGCCAGCCCGGTCTTGCGCACAGATAAGCGCAGCAAATCGAGGGATTGCTGAGTTTGCTGCTGGCGCCCATTGCAGACCCAGTAGTCCAGGGAGGTCAGGCTGGTGAACAGCCGTGCGAGCGCAAGGCGCCCAGGCAATGTAGAGGGTTGCAGCAGCGCGTCATCGCTATATCCCTGCAGAATGGCCGAGGTGGGAGCATAGGGCAGCCTCCAGTCGCGCCAATAATCCCACCACGCGAGATCAAGCGCCGGGTCGCCGCCCTGAACTGCCTCCAGGTCGATGAGACCGCAAATACGGTCACCATCGACGAACCAGTGATCTGGCCCTGGGTCGCCGTGCAGCAGACTGGGCTGGGACGGCTGCAACTCATCGGCATGATCGAGCAGCCAAGCACCCGCGCGCATCACCAGGGGTATATCGATGGCCGAATTTTCTTGGAGACGGTTGATAACGGCATGGGTCACCTCGCGCACATGCTCGGCGTAAGATCCGTAAGTGCCCTGTCCACAGTCATCCAAAGGCCCGAACCCATCCGGGCGAATGGAGTGCATGGAGGCCAGAATTGCTCCCACCTGTCGAGCCAGATCCAAGCTGCGCGGTGAGTCAGGCCCACTGCTGGTAAAAACTTCCAGCAACGGCTGACCGGGGCATTTGGCCTCAATGCACACCGACAACCAGTGCCCATCCTCGCGCATTTGCCGGTGTACTCCTAAGACCTCGGGGGCTGGGACTCCCACCCGGCGGCACTGCTCGATAGCCCACACTTCTGTTGCATAAGAGGGCTCTGGTGCCACCTTGGCGCGCACGATCACTTGCTGCTGTGGGGTGGGCACCTCGAATACCACGCTGCTGTGGCCCTCCACGATGCGGTGCGCCTTGTCAATCCCTGCGGCGCCGCCACACACCCGCTCGATAATGGGGGCAAGACTGGCAAGGCTCACGTCCTGCATGTTCTGCTTGCCGCACAACCACTCTTGGTAAGTCTGTTCATGATCCATCGACTCATCGTAGAGGTTCCCGGTTGCCAGGGCCAGCCGGATTTATTGCCAGCCCTCAAGGCGACACTGCTCGAGCGGCTGGTTCTCCAGCTGTGTGGTGGCCCCCCAGATCCCTCCTGCTAAACTAAAGAAATTATGGCATAGTTTCTTTAGTTTGAAAGGAGTTAGTTATGCCACAGATTAAGTCAAGTACAGATCTGAGAAACGGCTACAACGCTATATCCACGTTGTGTCATGAGACAAGAGAACCTGTGTTCATCACCAAAAATGGTCGTGGAGATCTTGCCGTGATGAGTATTGATTCCTATGAAGATCTGATTGGCAGATTGGAGCTGTATCACTTTCTCGAAAAAGGAGAAGAAGATGTCCGGGAAGGGAGGAAAGGATCAGTAAGTCATGTGTTTGCCGATGTCAGGCGCGAGGTGGAGCATGGGCCTCTATGAGGTTGAAGTTTCTCGCGCTGCTGAATCTGACCTCTTAGGTATCGGCAAGTACATCTCCATCCGCTTTCATGATTCAATGACAGCAATGCGGATGCTGAAGATTCTAGAAACTGAGATTGAAAAACTGAGGCATAGGCCATTGAGTTCGGCAGTAGTGCGAGATGAA
>JBDIAW010000003.1:0-95179 GCA_039812585.1 Actinomycetota bacterium
TCCCATCGGTGTGCACATCGGTGACCACCAGACAACGACACCCCGCCCAAGCCAGCCAGCTCACCGCCTCATCCAGATCGGCGATGGGGTCACCTCCGGTGCCGCGAGGACACACCTGATCGTGCAACACATCCAAGGCCACGCAGACCCGCTCGCCCCATCGAGTCAAAATCTGTTGCAGCATCACGCGATCTGCCAGAGTGTCTGCGGCCAGGTTCACCCGAGCAGCGCCGGCTAACAAGGCCTGCTGCACCTGCTGCGCGGTGCGCACTCCGCCCGACCACTGCACCGGTATCTGCACTCGCTGCACCACCTGACCCACCACGCTGGAGTTGTCACCCACGCCGCGTGCTGCGTCCAGATCAGCAACGTGCAGCCAACTCGCTCCCTGAGCCTGCAGCGACGCGGCGTAGGCGACCACGTCCAAGTCGGCAACCCCCCGGGCTAGCCTGCCGGCTGCGACGTCCACTGCAGGCAGCACAGTGAACGAGCAATGCGGGTGGGCGGGCATGGCTCCACCCTAGGCCAGACCAAGCCAGGTTGAATCGGTGAGCCTGCGCCTGACCTACTTCGCGGTGAGGCGCAGGGTGGCGGAGAAGCCCCGGTCTCCTTCAGCCCGAGCGGAGAGCCCGAGACTGCCTAAATCGCGGGCCATGTCAGCAGTCCTATCGTGATCGAGCAGCCCAGGATAGGCAGTTGCCATTCCATCAATGTCTATGAACATCACTAAAACAGCTCCATCAGCTCCAGGCAGAGCCCGACGGAAGCTATCGATGTCAGCCAGGCGGCCCCCAGAGAGCAACTGCTGGGCATAAGCCGGGCTCGTAGCCACCGCACCGGTACCTGTTGTGTGCGCCAACACAGCCCCAGTTTCGGCACATGAAGTTCCCGTGCCCTTCAACCACTCTGATTCCACCAAGGATGCTTGAGCGCCGTTTCCAGGCTGGATCCCCTCCGCTCAGCAGGAAGTGATCTAGTCTTCGGACTCAGTGATAACGCAGTGACTTCGCTCGCTCACTGCAAACAGGCGGGGCCTAGCAGCTCCTTCACCTCCCCTAGCAAAGCTGGAGATGCTGCGACGCGCAAAGTGTCGGGAAGCTTCAGCACTGTCACCTTGGCTTGTGCGCCCTGCCCGGAGACCAAGCGCAGGTGCACCGGAGTAGAGCCGGGGTGCTCAGCTAGAACCTGCTTGAGCCCGGCCACCGTCTGCGGAACGCATAAACGCGTAGGCAGGGTCAACACCAGAGGCCCAGAACCCGGCTCGGTCAGGTCGGGGATGCTCAGGTCCATAGCGATCAGGCGTGGGGTGTCCTCGCGGCGATCAAGACGCCCCCGGACCAACACGATGGTGTCTTCAGCCAGCACCGGGCCCACCTGGGCGTAAGTGTTGGGGAAGAACAGGGTCTCAATGGCCCCCTCTAAGTCCTCCACCGTGCCGATGGCCCAGGGACTACCTGATTTAGTGACCTTGCGTTGCAAACCGGTGATCAGGCCCCCGATGGTGACCATGCTGCCGTCAGGATGGCCGCCCTCTTCGGAGGTGAGAGCGGCCACAGAGCAGTCAGCTTTGGCGGTCAGGATGTGTTCCACCCCAAAGAGGGGATGATCAGAGACGTAGAGACCCAGCATGTCCCGCTCTTGCGTGAGCAGGTACTTCTTATCCCACTCATGCGTAGCGATGGCCACCCGCGCCAAGCCTCCGGTGGCTGCGGTGTCATCGGCGTCGAACAGGCCTGCGAACAGGTCGAACTGACCCACCGCTTCGTTGCGTTTGAGCAGCACCACCGACTCCAGCGCGTCGGCGTAAACCTCCATCAAACCCCGTCGTGTATGGGCAAAGGAGTCGAACGCCCCAGCTTTAATCAACGACTCGATGACCCGCTTATTGCACACGGTCATCTCTACCTTGTCGAGGAAGTCGTAGAAGTCGGCGTAGCTGCCTTTGCTGGTGCGGGTAGCCACGATGGAGGCCACCACATTGGCTCCGACGTTACGCACCGCCGTCAGGCCAAAGCGAATATCAGCTCCCACTGGGGTGAAATCGGCTGCAGAGGCATTGACGTCGGGGGGGAGAACTTTAATACCCATGCGCCGGCATTCGGCTAAATACAGCGCTGATTTGTCTTTATCGTCACGCACACTGGTCAACAAAGCTGCCATGTATTCAGCCGGATAATTCGCTTTCAGATAGGCCGTCCAATAGGACACCATTCCATAACATGCCGTATGCGCTTTGTTGAAGGCGTAGTCAGAGAAAGGAACCAACACGTCCCACAGGGTTTTAATCGCCCCATCGGAGTACCCATGTTCTTTCATGCCGGTG
The DNA here is from genome assembly GCA_039812585.1 of Actinomycetota bacterium. GTDB lineage: Bacteria > Actinomycetota > Actinomycetes > JBDIAW01 > JBDIAW01 > JBDIAW01. The sequence continues at coordinate 2,324 of JBDIAW010000003.1, forward strand.
GAGAAGGGAATAAACTCGGCGTCAAGCACCTCTTTTTTCTTCTTCCCCATGGCGCGGCGCAGCAAATCGGCAGAGCCCAGGGTGTAGCCGGCCAATTGCTGCGCAATCGCCATCACCTGCTCTTGATAAACGATCAGCCCGTGGGTATCTCCGAGGATGTCGGCCAGGGCGTCGGCAAGCTCCGGGTGCAAAGGCACCACAGGTTTGCGCCCGTTCTTGCGGTCGGCGTACTCATTGTGAGCATTAGCCCCCATGGGACCAGGCCGGTAGAGGGCCAGCACCGCCGAGATGTCCTCAAAGTTGTCTGGGCGCATCGAACGAAGCAAAGAGCGCATGGGGCCGCCGTCGAGCTGAAACACCCCCAGGGTGTCGCCTCGGGCCAGCAGTTGGTAAGTCGGCTTGTCATCCAGGGGCAAATCTTCCAACACCACCTCGATGCCACGGTTGGCCTTGATGTTGGCCAGGGCATCATCCATCACGGTGAGGTTGCGCAGGCCCAGAAAATCCATCTTGAGCAGGCCAATGGTTTCGCACGTGGGGTAATCGAACTGGGTAATGATCGCCCCATCTTGCTCTCGGCGCATGATGGGGATGTGGTCGATGAGCGGCTCCCTGCTCATGATCACCCCAGCGGCATGCACCCCCCACTGGCGCTTGAGGTTTTCTAAACCCCTTGCCGTATCCACCACTTTGGCCACGTCAGGGTCGGTTTGGTAAAGCTGGCGAAACTCCCCCGTCTCACTGTGACGGGGATGAGTTGGATCGAAGGGCGCCGAGAGTGGAATCTCCTTGCCCATCACCGCTGGAGGCATCGCCTTGGTGATCTTGTCACCAATGGCGAAGGAGTAGCCCAACACCCGCGCTGAGTCGCGAATGGCTTGTTTGGCTTTGATGGTGCCGTAGGTGACGATTTGGGCCACCCGGTCATCGCCATATTTTTCGGTGACATACCGAATCACATCGCCACGCCGACGCTCGTCAAAATCAATGTCGATATCGGGCATCGACATGCGCTCGGGGTTGAGGAAACGCTCAAATAACAGCTTGTGTTGCAACGGATCCAACTCGGTAATGCCCATGACGTAAGCCACCATCGAACCGGCTGCCGAGCCACGTCCAGGACCTACCCGAATCCCCTGCGCCTTGGCCCAATTGATGAAATCTGCCGTCACCAAGAAGTAAGAAGCAAATCCTTTATCAGTCAGGATTTTACTTTCATAGGCGATCTGATCCAGCACGTGCTGGCTGGCCCCCTGGGGGTAGCGTCGCGCGATGCCTCGCTGGACCTCCTGCGCAAACCACGACTCCTGCGTATGACCCTGCGGCACGTCGAAGCGAGGCATCAGGTCAGCACCCTCGTCGAAGCTCACCGTGCACCGTTGGGCAATAGCCAAGGTGTTGTCGCAAGCCTGTGGGTACTGCGCCCACAGGCGGCGCATAGCGGCGGCAGGTTTGAGATAGAACTCACTGGCATCGAACTTGAACCGGCCGGGGTCTGCCAGAGTTTTGCCTGACTGCACACACAGCAACACCTCATGAGCGGTGGCATCCTCTGCATGGGTGTAATGCAGGTCATTGGTGGCGACCAAGGGCAGGTCTAGCTTGGTGGCCAGGCGCAAAAGCCCTGGTAGTGCCCGGTTTTCAATGTCCAGCCCGTGGTCCATCAGCTCGCAATAAAAGTTGCCCTTACCAAAAATGTCGAGAAACTGGCCCGCCGATTCCGCAGCGGCTTTCTCATTGCCTTGCCGGATCAAGGTTTGGATCTCCCCGGAGGCGCACCCGGTGAACGCGATCAACCCCTGGCTGTACTGAGCCAGTAGCTCCTTGTCCATACGCGGCTTGTAGTAGTAGCCCTCCAAGCTGGCCAGGGAGGCCAAGCGGAACAGGTTGTGCAGGCCCTCGTTGTTACGCGCCAGGATCGTCATGTGGGTGTAGGCCCCACCACCAGAGACGTCATCTTCCCCGCCGGTGGCCCATTTCACCCGCTCACGCCCATGCCTACTGCCCGGAGCCAGGTAGGCCTCAATGCCAATGATGGGCTTGATGCCGACTTTGGTGACGGTTTTGTAGAAGTCGTAAGCACCGAACACATTGCCGTGATCGGTCATCGCCAGCGCTGGCATGCCTTGGGCAGCGGCGGCTTGAGCCAACTCCCCGATGCGCGCCGCACCATCAAGCATGGAGTATTCGGTGTGGTTGTGCAGGTGCACGAAACTGTCGTTCTCCCCCATCGCCGCCCCCTGCCTCGTTCCGTGCCAACCTCTCTCAGCTTAGGTGCCGCCACCGACAGTTCAGCTCACGCTCGGCCCCCCAGCCTGCCAGTCGTGAGACTCCGACCAGGAAGCCACAACACTCGCGGCGACCAGCTGGGCCCTGACATGGGGCTTTCTTCAACCCCTCCCCTTTCTTCGCTCTTGCCAATGACACACTGGAAACCATGCTTCCTGGACCTGCACGCGACCGTCGGTGGTACGCGGCACAAGCAATCTGCGACACCATTAACATCTCACCTGGTGCTTACACACCATTAAGCCCCGCATGGTGCACTGAATTGTTTGCTCATGTTGGACCCGACACCTACATTCGGCCTCCGCTCTACGTCGATTTCGGCAGCAACATCAGCATTGGTGCGCGGTGCTATATCAACCTGGGCCTCACCGCTTTGGATTATGACCGCATCAGTATTGGCGATGACGTAAAAATCGCGACCCACGTGCAATTGGTGACCCCTTATCATCACCTCGAGCCGCTGAGACGGCTGCAGCCTGGAGGGTTGTCTGCGCCCATCTGCGTGCAGAACAACGTGTGGCTGGGCTCGGGAGTGATCGTGTGCCCAGGAGTCACCATCGGCGCAGGCACCGTCGTCGGCGCAGGCTCAGTGGTCACCCGTGACCTGCCCCCGATGGTCTTAGCCGTTGGGAGCCCCGCCCGCGTCATCCGGACTGTGGAGGAGTCAGACGTTGGTTCCGCCTGAACTACAACGCCATCGGGGCCAAGGTGGGAGTGACAGGGCTGGGTAGGGCGCTGGGAGCTTGACGAAGCTTGGCATCAATGCTGGCCGCCGCTGCCCTTCCCTCCGCGATGGCCCACACCACCAGGGAGGCTCCCCGGCCAGCGTCACCTGCCACGTAAACGCCGGGAGTGCAGGTTTGGTAGTCCTGCCCGCGTTGCAATCGGCCAGCCCGATCGCGTGACAAGCTCAGCTGCTCGATGATGGCCATGTCCTCAGGGCCACGAAAACCCAGTGCTAGCAACACTAAATCGGCCTGGAGCTCCTGCTCACTGCCGGGGACCGGCTGGTAGGAGCCATCAGCGGCTTTCTCGACAGCTACGACTTGCGCGGCACGCACCTGGCCAGACTCATCGCCGAGGAAAGCCTGGGTGCTCAAGGCGAATAAACGCTGCCCGCCCTCCTCATATGCTGGGGCGCTACGAAAGATCAGCGGCCAGGTAGGCCACACATCGGCGGCATCGGCAGCCTCCGGCGGGCGGGGGTTGATCTGCAGCTGCACGATCTGGGCAGCGCCCTGCCGGGTGGCGGTACCCAGACAGTCAGCGCCGGTATCCCCTCCACCGACGATGAGCACCCGCTTGCCCTGCGCGTTGAGAGGTGCATCGAGCTCCAAGGCGGGCAGGTCACCAGCCACCACGCGGTTGGCCTGGGTGAGGTAGTGCATCGCTGGGTAGATCCCCCTCAACTCACGGCCAGGCACGTCCAGCTCCCGGTGGCGCAGCGCCCCGACCGTCAGCAGCACCGCGTCATGGCGGTCCAACAACTGCTGCCCGGTGATGTCGGTGCCCACATCAACTCCAACGCGGAACTGGGTGCCCTCGGCGCGCATCTGCTCCAGACGACGCTCCAACACCCACCGCTCCTGCTTGAAATCGGGGATGCCATAGCGCATCAACCCACCGATGCGATCATCGCGCTCATACACCACCACGGTGTGCCCTGCCCGGGTCAACTGCTGCGCTGCGGCCAACCCCGCAGGTCCCGAGCCCACGATGCCCACCGTTTTGTCAGTCAGCCACTCGGGAGGTTGCGGGGGCAGCTGCCCATCAGCCCAGGCCCGGTCGGCGATCGATTGCTCAATGTGCTTGATCGTCACCGCTCCACCGCTGGCCTTGTTCCCTGGCGCCAACGCGTTGATCGACAGCACGCAGGCTGCCTCGCAGGGAGCGGGGCACAGCCGACCGGTGAACTCCGGGAAGTTGTTCGTGGAATGCAAGCTGATACTGGCCTGCTCCCAGGTGTTGCGCCAGGTCAGATCGTTCCAGTCGGGGATCAAATTGCCCAGCGGACATCCCTGATGGCAAAACGGCACTCCACAGTCCATGCACCGGCTGGCCTGGGCTCGAAGGGCCGCCGGGGACTGCTGGTTGGCATCGGTGTAGACCTCCCGCCAATCCTGAACCCGCTGCGGCACAGCACGACGGGCCCGCTCTTGACGGGTACGGTGCAGAAAACCCTGCGGATCGGCCATGATCCCCCCTGACGGATGGCGCGCACTGCTGGCGCAGCCACCCTAACCGGCCCTTACGTCGGGGATCCTGGCCGGGTCACCGGGTCTGGCCGCACGACGAGCGTGGGGATGAGATGATCTAGGCTCCGGCTTGGGCTTGCCAGGTGAAGGTGGATTGGGCGGTTTTGCCTTTTTGGGTTTGGTCGTTGTTGGTGGCGGTGCTGATGCGGTAGCTGACGGTTTCTGGGGAGTTGGAGGGGTGCCATTCGTCGAGGCCGGTGGTGTAGGTGGTGGGTAGCCCGGCCAGGGTGCCGGTGTAGACGGTGGCGGTGGGGGTGAAGCCGGTGCAGGAGTGCCCAGCGCCGCCGGCAGCCCCGGTGCCGCGTTCGATGGTGAGGTTGAGGTAGGAGGCCAGGTCCCCCGAGAGATTGGCATACAAACGCACCCCGGAAATGGGGGCGATCTTTATCTCGGAAAACTTGGAGGAATAAGGCGCGATATTGTTATCCCAGGGAGCAGATTGCAGCGTAGGGGTGATATAGGTGAGATCGAAATTGACCACTTGTTGAAAAGCTGTCACCCACGTGATGGCATCTGCAGAATACCGCCCCTGCAGATCTTGCCCACGGCTAGAAATACGAAAATACTTCATGGTAGATGCATTGTACGCTAAAGAACCCTCTCGATAGATCCCCCCATCGGACGCATAAAAAAGTACTGCGTCTGGGCGCTAAACAATGAATGCATGGTTATTGCCATCTTTCCAGATTCCTAAACTGGATTGACCTGAACCTGGTCTTTGAAGGAAACGGGCCTGAAAGTTCCGGTTGAGTAAGTTATAGTATATGGGCTGGAGTTGAGCACTATTCGCAGTAAGAATAGTAGCTTCCCCGCCTGCGATGGTGATGTCCTCAGGATGAATGGCAGTGAACTTCCCCGGATCCCCAAAAGTTAATGGATCGCTGAAGGTGCTGCCGGTCCAGTTGCCGGTGTAGGTGAGGTTGAGGCAGCGGGGGGTGAGGGTTTGCCCGACGGTGAGGTAGCCGTCGTTGGGCTGGCAAAGGTGGAGAACAGGGCGGTGGCTGAGTCGTCGTCGCTGACGTGCAGCGAGCCCGCCTGGTAGCTGTTGGTGCCATTGGGGGCCAACGCAGATAGCCACGCCCCGGAGGTAGCCAACCACACCATGGTCAATGCACACACCAACCCCACAAGGGCAAACCCACCCACACCAGACAACACCCGCCGCAACGACCAGCAAGCTCGCCGAGCTCGTTGCTGACGCATGGCGGTCCTCACAAGATCGATACTGAGTCTGATTCTGGTTTCCTTCGACAACACAACCAGTGATCTTTAGCCAGGCGCTATCTTGGGGCCAACCATCGTGAGAATGTGTCAGAACGGACGGTGCCATGACCCAACGTGAGCGTAGAGAGGGTCAGCGCCAAGTGCCAACCCTGCTGGTTGTGGGGGTGGTCGCACTGTTGCTTCTGGGGGCAGTGCTGTGGTGGGGGTGGCGCTTGCGCGACCCCACCACCCCTCTTGCGGTCGCTCCGATACCGACGCAGGCCAGCACCCTGCCAGTCAGCGTGACCCCGACCCTACCGAGTTGGGTGGAGACGTCGGGTCCCCCCAGCTCCCCTCACCAGACCACGGATTCCTCCACACCAACGAGCACGAGTAGCCCGACCCCTCCGACGGGCCATCTGAGCACCTCTAGCTCCGCCCCTGCGGCGAGAGTGCTGGGATGCCGCTCTGCGCTCAGCGTGAACGAGAAAGTGGCGCAAGGAGGATCACTGCCGGCCCAGTGCACCTCCACGGGCTGGCACTACGTGATCCCCGCCGCACCCAATCCGGTCACCCCCCGTCGGGTGGAAACGGTATGGGCCATGAACGGTAAGCCAGTTGTATTCCACGAAGGCGATACGGTGCACTTTCGGGCCACGTTCACTGGGCAATTAGGCGCAGCTGCTCAGGATGACAACAACTGGCACGTGATGTGGCAACTGCACGGCATCAGCACCGATGGGGTGTGGAGATCTCCCCTGCTGGGCATCAATGTGCGCCACGGGCAGCTTCGTCTGGGAGGCGGAGCTGGGCACCCTAACCACTCCTATGACCCGCTGTCGCGCAACTATGAGTGGAGCCGCGACCTGGCTGCCTATGCCGATGGGCGCACGTATGACGTGGCCGTGACCATCTTTTTGTCCACGAACCCCGACCAAGGATGGATCGATGCCTGGGTCAACGGCAGGAAGGTGCTCACCCATTGGCACCCCATTTCCCCCCAAGGCAATCGCCCCGGCACGTTTTATCCCAACCAGCCGGAGATCGCTAGCCGCAACGGCCTGTATCGAGGCACCCAGAACAACGCCCCGATCCCCACCTACCAGCAGTCCATGCGCATCGAAATGATCAGCCCTGGGTAGAAGGGGCTTGCCTCACTGCCCAGCGCAGGCAGCGCGGTCCAGGCGTTGCAGCGCGTCTAACACCGTCTGACGGTTGGTGGTCGGCCATAGGGGAGGCAGGCAGCGCTGCAGGAAAGCTCCATACCCAGCGGTGCTCAGACGGGAGTCGAGGATGGCCACCACTCCCCGATCATCACTTCGGCGCACCAGCCGCCCGGCTCCCTGCGCCAGACGCAACGCCGCGTGAGGCAGGCTGACTGCCGCAAAGCCGTTGCCTCCGGCTGCAGCGGCAGCCTCGGTGCGTGCGGCGGTCAACGGGTCGTCTGGCCGGGGGAAGGGGATGCGGTCGATCACCACCAGTTGGCAGGAGCTACCCGGCACGTCCACCCCCTGCCACAGGCTCAGAGTGCCGAACAAGCAGGAGGTGGGCTGCTCCCGAAACTGACGCACCAACGTGGACAGGCGCTCCTCGCCCTGACACAGAATGCGGATCTGACTGTGGCCTGCATCGGCCAGACGGTGGCGCAGCTGCTCGGCGGCGCTGCGGGCGGCGCGCATCGAAGAAAACAACCCCAGGGTGCGGCCTCCAGCAGCCAGAATCAACGCCTGCAACTCCTCCAACGCCTGCACCGGGCTGCCCTGCCTGGTCGGAGGGGGCAAATGCGCAGGCAGGTAGAGAATGCCTTGACGGGGGTAGTCGAATGGGGAGCCCACATCAATGCCCCGCCAAGCCGGCGACTGCCCCTCAGTACCGGTCAGACCCAGAGCTTGCGCTGCCGGCTCGAACTGCCCACCCATACTCATCGTCGCCGAGGTGAACACCACCGTGCGGCTCTGCAGAATGCCGGAGCGAATCAACCCAGCCACGCTCATCGGAGCTACGCACAGTGTCGATCCCCAGCGATCGTCGCGGGCCACCCACGCCACATCTGCGGGAGCTTGAGCCAGCAGACGCGCCGCCGTCTCGAAGACCTCCTGCGCGCCTACCCTGGCCTGTTGCAGCGCAGCCTCCACAGAGCCTGCCTTGCCGGCACTTTTCAACTGGGTCATAGCGCGGCGCATGGCATCGCGCAGCTGGGTCAGTGCCAACGCCAACGGCTCAGGCAGATGCGGCAGCCTCCCCGACTCGGTGGCCTCCAAGGCTTGGGTAAACGCCTGGGTGGCCTTGTCCACCTCGCTGGAGCTGGGGCTAAGCCGCGTGATCCGCTTAGCCAGGGCTCCCACCCCTGCCGGAGTCAACTCGGCGGTCACTGCTGAGGTGACGCGATCCACACACTCGTGGGCCTCATCAACAATCAATGCTTGGTGCTCGGGCAGAATCGCGGTCTCCCCCATCGCATCGACGGCCATCAGGGCGTGGTTGGTGACCACCACATCTACCCCTGCGGCAGCGGCGCGGGCCCGCTCGACGAAGCAGTCAGCCAAGGCTGGGCACTTGCCGCCCAGACACTCCCGCGCGGAGACTGACACCTGCTCCCATGCCGTCTCGCTGACCCCCGGCACCAGTTCATCCCGGTCGCCGCTGGAGGTGGCGCGCGCCCACTGCCGCAGCCGCAGCACCTGCGCAGCCAGGGCGCTGGGAGCGGCAGGCGCGGGAGGCTCAGGGCCGGCTGGGCCAGTACTAACGCCAGGTTCAGATTGCCACGCCTCAGCACCGAACAAAGCTGGAGTATCCCCTGGTCCCTCCTCGGCGTAACCCCCTGCCAGCTTGTGCTGACACAGGTAGTTACGCCGACCCTTAACCAGGGCCCAGGTGGGTTCGCGTCCCAACAGCGGCGTAACCGCCTGAGACAACTGCGGCAGGTCGTGAGTGACAATCTGCGCCTGCAACGCCAGGGTGGCGGTCGCCACCACCACCGGCTTGCCCGTGCGGTCGGCATGTAGCAGCGCCGGAACCAGGTACGCCAGCGACTTGCCCGTCCCCGTACCGGCCTGCACCAAGAGGTGCTGCTGCTGGGTCAGCGCCTGCTCGACCTGCGCTGCCATCTGTTGCTGCCCCTGCCGGGGGCTACCCCCAACGCCTGCCACCGCAGCTGACAAAACGGCATCCAACGAGGGTGTGGGCATACCGATCAGGCTATGAGCGAGGCCGAAAGCAGCGGCGCGCTTTCACCACCGAGCACGGCTGATGCCCTCCAGTTGCTCACACCCCTGCCACCTGCGGATCTGGCGCAGTCTCGGGTGAGGCGTCATGTGGGGGCTGGGAGGGCAGCTCTGGGGTGGGACGTACTCCCATGATCTCGCGCAGCACCGCCTCGTCGGGGTCTTCTGCCCGGGCGGTAGCAGCGGCAACCACATCGAGAACCCGTTGATATTCCTGGGGAATCACCACTGTGAAGCGGGCAAGGGCAGCTGGCCAATCCTGCAGCAAGGATTGCGCCCGAGGCGAGCCGGTCTGGGCCACGTAGTGCTGCAGCAGCTCATGCAGGTCGTGGTGATGCTGCTGATCGGCCTGCTCCAAGCCCGTCACCAGCAGACCCGTCCCCCCGATCTGACCCGCCTGGGCATCCAGGAGGTAGGCCACCCCCCCAGACATCCCCGCGCCGAAGTTACGCCCGACCGAGCCGAGCACCACCACCACGCCCCCGGTCATGTACTCGCATCCGTGAGCTCCCACCCCCTCCACCACGGCAGTCGCACCGGAGTTACGCACCGCGAAGCGCTCCCCGGCGCGGCCATTGGCCAACAGCTGGCCACTGGTTGCTCCATACAACGCCGTATTGCCGATGATCACATTGTCGCAGGCCACAAAACCTGCGGCCAGGGCAGCGTCATCAGGCCGAACCACCAACCGCCCCCCGGACAACCCCTTGCCCACATAGTCGTTGGCATCACCGTGCAAGGTGAGGGTCAGACCAGAGGGGATAAACGCACCCAGCGATTGGCCCGCCGAGCCGGTCAGGCGCACGTTCACCGTGTCGGCGGGCAAACCATCGGCCCCGAAGTGGGAGGTGAGGTGCGAGCCCAGCAAGGTCCCCACGCTGCGGTTGACGTTGCGCACCGGGTGCTGCAGGTGCAGCGGCTGCACGGCAGCGGTGGACTCCCACAGCGAAGCGCACTGGAGCACCAACTGCTGATCTAACACCTGCTCCAGCTCGTGGTCCTGCTTGCTCACGCATCGGCGCGAGGCCTGGGCAGCGCTGACGGGAACCTCCAACAGGGGAGCCAGATCCAGCAGCGCCGGGGCAGCATCACCTGGCGCATCACCCGGCGCATCGACCGCGAGCAGGTCGGTGCGACCTACGGCCTCATCCAGGCTGCGCAGACCCAGCGCGGCGAGCAACTGGCGCACCTGCTCGGCGATGAAGCGGAAATAGGTTTGCACAAACTCCGGTTGGCCGCTGAAACGGGCGCGCAACGCCGGGTTTTGCGTGGCGATCCCCACTGGGCAGGTGTCCAGGTGGCACACGCGCATCATGATGCACCCCGAAACCACCAGCGGGGCGGTGGCAAAGCCGTATTCCTCCGCGCCCAGCAGCGCGGCAATGACCACATCGCGTCCAGTGCGCATCTGACCATCGACTCCGACCCGGATGCGGTCGCGCAAACCGTTAGCCAGCAAGGTTTGTTGGGTCTCTGCCAGCCCCATCTCCCAAGGGGTTCCGGTGTGTTTGAGCGAGCTGAGCGGGGCGGCCCCCGTGCCTCCATCATGGCCAGCAATGAGCACCGAGTCAGCCTTGGCCTTGCACACCCCCGCGGCGACCGTGCCCACCCCTGCCTCGGAGGCCAACTTCACCGACACCTGGGCGTGAGGATTGGCGTTTTTCAGGTCGAAGATGAGCTGTTTGAGGTCCTCGATCGAGTAAATGTCGTGGTGCGGCGGCGGGGAGATCAACCCCACCCCTGGGGTGGCGTGACGAGTGCGGGCAATGTGCGGGTACACCTTCGGCCCGGGTAGCTGGCCGCCCTCCCCTGGCTTGGCGCCCTGAGCCATCTTGATCTGCAACTCGGTGGCGTTGACCAAGTAGTGGCTGGTCACGCCGAATCGGCCCGAGGCCACCTGGTGGATCGCCGAACCGCGCCGATCCCCGTTGGCGTCGGGCATGTAACGCGCCGGATCCTCCCCGCCCTCGCCGGAGTTGGACTTACCTCCCAGCCGGTTCATGGCTACCGCCAGTGTCTCGTGCGCCTGGGCGGAGATCGAACCGTAAGACATTGCTCCAGTGCAGAAACGCGCCAGGATCGCCTCGACCGGCTCCACCTCCTCCACGGGCAGCGGCGGCAGCGCCCCCTCGCGCAGCCGCAGCAACCCGCGCAGGGTCAACCTGCGGGTGGCCTGCTCGTCGATGCGGCTGGTGTAGCGGGCGAACTGCTCGTACTGCTGGCTGCGCGTAGCGTGCTGCAGCCGGTACACCGTCTCGGGGTCGAACAGGTGCTCCTCCCCGTCGCGGCGCCATTGATACTCCCCGCCGGTCTCCAGTTCCCGCCCGCGAGCCAACGGCACGCTGGGGTAGGCGCGGGCATGGCGGCGAGCGCAATCTTGGGCGATCTGGGCCAGACCGATGCCGCCCAGCGGGGAGATCATGCCAGGGAAGTACTGGTCGCACAGGCCTTGAGACAAGCCCAACACCTCGAACAGCTGCGCCCCCTGGTAACTGGACACCGTAGAAATGCCCATCTTCGACATCACCTTGAGCAACCCCTTGCTCAGCGCGGCTACCAAGTGAGCCACCGCCTCCTGCGGGCTGGGCAGCACCGCAGTGCTGCTGACCGGCTCGTCGATGGCCTCCTCCCCCAAACCAGCGCCGATAGGGCCACCTAACTGCCCCCGGCGGGCCAAATCCTCCACGGTTTCCAAGGCCAGATAGGGGTTGACCGCACTGGCGCCAAAGCCGATCAGCAGCGCCACGTGGTGCACCTCGCGCACGTCGGCGGCCTCCACCAGCAGGCCCACCGCATCGCGAAGCCCGGCCTCGATCAGCGCGTGGTGCACCACACTGGTCAGCAGCAGGGTCGGAATGCCGGCCTGAGAGGCGCTGGAGTGCCGATCAGAGAGCACAAGGAAACGCGCCCCCTGCTGGGCTGCCTGCACCGCCTCAGACCCGATGGCCTGCAACCGAGCGGCCAGGCCTTGCTCGCCCTCGGCGATGGGAAACAGTCCGCTGATCACCGCCGTGGCGTAGTTCTGCTGGGCACGACGCGCGCTGGGAGCATCCTGCAGGTGCAAAATCTTGGCCAGCGCATCGTTATCCAACACCGGGTTGGGCAGCACCACCTGCCGGGCCGCAGCGGGGCCCGGCTCCAACAGGTCAGCCCCCGGGCCGACCACGATCTCCAGGCTGGTCACCGCTTTCTCCCTGATGGCGTCGATGGGAGGGTTGGTCACCTGGGCGAACAGCTGGCTGAAATAGTCAAACAGCAGCCGGGGTCGTTGGGAGAGCACCGCCGGCGGAGTGTCGGTTCCCATCGAGCCGACCGGCTCTTCGCCGGTGCGCCCCATCGGAGCCAACAGCAAGCGGATCTCCTCAGCGGTGTAGCCAAACGCCTGTTGGCGGCGCAGCACAGAGCGGGCGGTGTGCACGATGTGCTCCCGCTCCGGCAGCTCGTCTAGGCGCAGCAAACCCGCGTGCAACCACTCCTCGTAGGGGGCAGCGGCGGCCAGGCCAGCCTTAATATCGTCATCGTCGAGGATTCTGCCCGGCAAACCAGAGCTTCGTGACCACTGCCGGGGGGCCGGGCCGGCGGCAGCCAGGCGGGCCACTCCCGTGTCAACCAGGAACATCTTGCCCGGGGCCAACCTGCCCCGATGTGCCACCTGTGAGGGGTCAATGTCGAGCACTCCGGTTTCGCTAGCCAGGATCACCAAGCCCTGGTGGGTCATGATGTAGCGGGCAGGCCGCAGGCCATTACGGTCCAGCATGGCCCCGATCTGGTTGCCGTCGGTGAAGGTCAGGCAGGCCGGGCCGTCCCAGGGCTGCATGAGCGTGGCGTGGTACTCATAAAACGCTCGTAGGCCCTGTTGGTGGGCAGCCATCGCCTCGTCGTGCTCCCACGCCTGCGGGACCATCATGAGCATTGCGTGCGGCAGGCTGCGCCCGGCCAGGTGGAGCAACTCCACCACCTCGTCAAACGAGGCGGAGTCCGATCCCCCCGGCGTGCAGATCGGGTTGAGCCGTTGCAGATCTCCTGGCAGCACACTGCTGCGCAACCCCGACTCCCGTGCGGCCATCCACATGCGGTTGCCGCGTACCGTGTTGATCTCCCCGTTGTGGGCCACCAGCCGATACGGATGCGCCAACGCCCAGGAAGGGAAGGTGTTAGTGGAAAACCTTGAGTGCACCAACGCCAACGGGCTGGCGCACCGGGGGTCGGTCAGATCGGTGAAAAAGCGACCCAGCTGCGGCGCGGTGAGCATCCCCTTGTACACCAAAGTGCGGGTGGACAAGCTGGGAAAGTACACCTGAAGACCCTGCTCGGCGCAGGTATGTTCCAGGCGTTTACGCAGGCAATAGACCCGCCGCTCCAACGCCATCCCACTGGCCTGGCGGCCTCGGAAAGCTTGCTGCTGACCGGTCAGCAGCAGCATGTCAATGTGGGGCATCACCTCCCGGGCCCCAGGGCCGATCCCACTGGGGTCAGTGGGCACGGGGCGCCAGCCCAGCACTCGCAGCTGCTCCTGGCCGGCTAGGTGCTCCACGCGCTCGCGCACCTGGGCACGTTGAGCCTGGTCGGTGGGCAGAAACGCCAACCCCGCCGCGTAGGCGCCCTGCTCAGGCAACTGAATGCCCTGCCCGGCAAGCTCCTCACGCAGCAGTGCATCGGGCATCCGCAGCAGGATCCCCGCTCCATCTCCAGTGTCCGCGTCGGCCCCGCTGGCCCCGCGATGCTCCAGGTTGGCCAACGCTTGCAACGCCTGCTGCACGATGTCGTGGCTCGCCACGCCGGTGAGGGTGGCCACAAACGCCACCCCACAGGAGTCCCGCTCATACTCCGGACGATAAAGCCCGCTTGCCTGCCTGCTGCCCATTCTTGTCACCCGTCTGATCGCGGTTCCGGTTACCCCGCTATTCCACCGGATGCAGCAGGTGATCTTGCACCCCACCCCCTGTCTGAAAAAAGTTTCGAGTAATCGCGATCCTGCGACGATTACTCGAAACTTTTTTCAGACAGGGGGTGGGGTGCAAGTGTCCCGTTTTCAATCTGACGACTGCAAGCCTGCTTAATTGACGACCAAGCCATCGTCACATCGACGACTCGCCTGCTCGTAGTGGGATTTCAGCCCTGTGTCTTTCGCTAGCAGCGATACACGTCAACGCGATGCTGCACGCGCATTACTGTTACTGTGCGTTGATCATCGTGGATCTCACAGACGATGCGGCAAGGCTCCCCGGCGCGCGCTGTGGAGGTCGGCCAGCTCTGGTCGCAATGGTTTGCCGACGCCGCTGGAGACTGGCGATCAAGGCCCCTACGACGCCAGTACTTGGCACGCAACTGATCCGCGTCGATCCAGTCGCCGCTGACGGCTTCGGCGCGGGCCTGGGCAATCCCGCGCATCGCTTCGAGGTCGCTGAGCAGGTCGAGGGTGTCCTCCAGGACGGCCAGACCCCGGGGGCCACCAACACCGCTTCAGGCGAACCGTGCCTGGTGATCGTCACCCGGTCATGAGTGCGATGCACCCGTCCCCCAACTCCGACTTGGCCAGCCCCAACGGGAAACTTTCAGTTATGACAAAAAGTATGCCTAAAATTCCTGAGGGGTCGAGGAGGGTTTGGTCATCTAGTCACCATTACTTCACACTGTCCGCGAGGCGGGCGGTGACAATCATCACGACTCCACCCACTCCCCGCAGGAGGCTTTAGCATGAACGACACCCTTACCTTGGCCACTGACAAGTTGGTGGTGGTGCTCAAGAAGGGGCTCGAGGTGGGTCCGGCTCTCAACGCTGTCGCCCACATGGCCGCCTGCCTGGGGGCTCAGGCCGACACGGACACCCGGGCGCGCATGTCCTTTCTCGAGTACCGCGACAAAGGCGGTGGAGTGCACCCCGTCTCCGGGCTGTCCCTAGTAGTACTGGCCGCCAAGAACTCCAACCAGATCCGCACCGCACGCGCCGCAGCACTGGAGGCGCGAGTGCTCACCGTCGATTTCACCCAATCCATGACCGGCGACACCTCTGTGGAACAAATGCAGCGCACCAGCGAAATACCCGAAACGGAACTGGACTACTGGGGCTTAGCCATGTTTGGCGCAAGCCAGGTACTCAACCCCATCACCAAGAAGTTCTCCCTGTGGAGGTAACCGGCTCTCTTAAGAGTTGAACGTCACAACCGACTCGCGGCTGCCTGCGACGATGACTCGAAACTTTTTTCAGACAGGGGGGTGGGGATATCCGAGAAAGTGACAGAAGATCGTCATTTCTGGGATTACTTCCTCGGGATCAGGGTGCGAGGTTGACAGAAGTAAATAGTGACTTTCACTGGGAAGTCAGTTGCAATGGGTTACCCTTTGAAGCACAACAATTCACGTCGTGCTTGATTGCTGGGAGATGAAAAGGACCTTCGGGAATGGGCAGAGCGAGGACCCGATTTTCGTCCAGCAGCAGCAAACCCACGGAATCTAACTCGCCCAGAATAGCCTCCAAACGATCGGAGTCGAGATGCAATTCCTTTTCCAAAGCTGATCTAGTTCGTGGTTGAACGAAACTTGCTCTGAATACGCGGGCGTGATCGCCATCAATGGTGTAGGACAGTCGGGGATAGTCCAAACGCCTATCATCAATGGCCACAAAATCGGGGCCCATACGGGCAGTAAAGACAGGAACGTTATTACTTTTCCAGGCTTTCAACCAACGCTCGATAATTTCTCTGCTGGGAGCGATGTCTTCCTCGAGTAACTCGTCATGACGAGTATAATCGAAATAATAGGCTACGTCGTGACAATTAGTTAACTTCGGATAAATATAACGATAGGCAAAAGCCGGCTCAAAGCTGGTCACATTAAGTTCTTTAGCTTCATAATATAGGGGCGAAAAACGGTCCATGCGCAGCCTGCCGATTCCGTCTGGTGGCTCCAGATGCGTGATCTTCTTCATGAGAGTGTTCTGATCCTCATAATAACTGGCGACCTCCCCGGGGAAACCATAAAGAAAGTTCCACATCAGCGTGATGGAGAAATACCGAGACCAGCGCATACAGTTAACATTTTGCGTAGCAGTTGTTCCTTTACGCATGAGCCTGAGAACATCTGTTGACAAAGACTCAATCCCCGCCTGGATTTCCTTAACACCACCGGCAGCCATGGTCGCTAGCGCTTGTGGCTTCACATTGGCTTTGGTTTCATAGAAAATTCGAAAACCAAGATTATCTTCCGCAAATTTGGTGAAAAGTTTATCAGGAAGGTCACGATGCATAATGTTATCGACTGCCGAAAACCTCAGAGTTCGGTAAGTTGAAGCCAGCGCCCTAAACTCCAGATTGGTGCGCTCTGGAGATTTGACCCGGTATTCGATTCCAACACCGTTGAGACCACAAAAAATGCAGTGTTTGACCTGACCCCACCAACAACCCCTTGATGATTCGATAGGGACTTTCGTGTCAGCCCGCATCCTCACCTTCAGCCCAACCTCACTCAGGTGGGAAAAATATGGCTGATAATTCGGAAAGGGAAGCCGGTCTAAGTCACGGTTCAAAGGGCCGGGTTCAGTAAAACACATGGTGCCCTGCGCATCTCGACAGATAACACCCTCAATTCCTTGTGGAGAACACCCTTGGGCAAGGCTGTCCAAGAGGCGATCAAAAATGAGGTCCGCCTCTCCCACAACGGCAATATCAATGGCGTCACTGGTCTTATAAAGTTCTGGACCCATAGGTAGATCAAAGTTTGAACCCCCAAAGAGTGTGATCAGGTGAGGAAAGCGCTGTTTGAGACGCTTGGCCAGTGCCACAGAGGCGGTAAACTGACTGAAAGTACAGGTGAATCCCACCACGTCACATGAACCAAAGTCGAATGAGTCAATAATGCTATCCAAGAACGTCGGCACCTTCTGCTGCCGTAAATCAGTTAAAAATTTTAGGGTCTCTGATTTACTCCCATCAAAATAAGGGAAGAGGTAATCAAAATGATTGGAGTGGTCCGAAGGGAAACAAGCATGAGGGTCTGGTGCTTCCTCACCAAAAGCAGCGTGAGAAAATAGCCATTCACCTAGCAGGAGAGAGGTGCGTTGGGCCAGCGACTCATACACACTGACGCCGGTAAGAGCAGCGAAGTCCAAACATGGATAGAAAGAAGTAGCCTCCCACCCTGACTCTTCTGCCATACTGGTGACCAACCCCGCCTGAAGCGACGGTGTAAATGAACTCAGGAAGGGCATAACTACAATGACTATCTTCTTTTTCACTACTTGACCTCCACCTGCACATAGGTGCTACACAAGAAAATCATCATCACTGCTTGCGCGTACCGATGGCGACAACAGTGCGTGCCGTCATCGGTACGCGCTGAACAATGCGAACATGTGTAAAGTTATTGCACTGGAGCCAGTGTCACGATAAGACACAAACATTCAGCGCGCAAACTTTTCGACACATTCTTAATGCCAGGGAACTCCCGTCCGCGGCTCCTGGGAGTCCTCATCAACGGAATTTACGTCCAACATGAATGCTGGCATAATTCACTTCCTTTCTACAGGGCACCCAAATGAGTGCGAAAAAATTCTAACGCGACAACAGCAGAAAAGTACTTCTAGGTGGTTTGAATTTATCTTTTGGTTGGGTCGTTGAGGAAAACCTCAAGTTGACGCTCCTGCTCTGCCAACTCCGGTCATTGGTCTCTTGACACCACAAGAGACCAATGACCCGTCGGAGCAACTGGAACTGTCGGGGCTTAACCATGTTCGGAACCAGCCAGACGCTCAACCCCATCACCAAGCAGTTCTCCCTGTGGAGGTAACAGGCTCTCTTAAGAGTTGAACGTCACAACCGACTCGCGGCTGATTGCTGAGCGTCCAAGCGCCTGGCTGGCCTGCTCGGCTACTGCCTGGGGGCTCAGGCCGTTGGCGGCCAACAAAGCCTCGCGTTTGGCGTGGGCCGGGAAGGGGTCGCGCACCCCACAGGTGAGCAGAGGGGTCGCCACAGCCTCATCGCGCAGCAACTCGCCCAGAGCGGCACCGAAGCCGCCGGAGCGTAGGCCATCTTCCACGGTCACCACCAGCCGATGAGCACGGGCCAGCTCCACCAACTGCGGCGGGACGGGTTGCACCCAACGAGGGTCGACGACCGTGGCCGCAACCCCTTGACAGGCCAACAAATCCGCTGCCTCCAAGCACACCTGGGCCATGGGACCGACTCCCACGAGCAACACTGCAGCGGCCTCCTCGGTGGAGGCAGGCCGGCGCAACACCTCCACGCAGCCCAGGCGATCCAGCGCAGGCAGGTCCGGGCCGACCAGGGCTTTCGGGTAGCGAAGCACTGTGGGCGCATCGGCCACCTCAACGGCCTCGCGCAGCAGTTCACGCAGGCGGGTGGCATCGCGGGGGCAGGCCACCCGCACACCCGGCACCAGAGGCAACCATGCCAGGTCCCAGATGCCGTTGTGACTGGGGCCATCATCGCCAGTTAATCCTGCCCGGTCCAACACGATGGTGACCCCAGCCTTATGCAACGCGGCGTCCATTAACACCTGATCAAACGCCCGGTTCAGGAACGTCGCATACACCGCCACCACTGGGTGAGCCCCGGCGTAGGCCATCCCCACCGCGCTGGTGATTGCGTGCTGCTCGGCGATGCCCACATCCACGAAACGGTGCGGATAAGCCCGAGCGAAGGCCTCCAGCCCCACCGGAGCACACATCGCCGCCGTGATCGCCATCAGATCAGGCCGCTGCAAACCCAACGCCACCATCTCATCGGAGAACACTGAGGTCCAGGTTTGGCTGGCCTGCCCTGAGCCGCACGAGGTCGACACTGCTTCACCCGTCTCGGGATCGATCACCCCCACGGCATGAAAATGGTCCACCTCGTCGGTCTCGGCTGGGGCAAAGCCGCGCCCCTTCTCGGTGATGGCATGAACCACCACGGGAGCACGCAGGGCTTTGGCCCGGCGCAGCGCATCCTCCATGGCCGCCACATCATGCCCATCCACCGGGCCCAGATATTTCAGGCCCACGTCCTCAAAAAACAACCCCTGTGGGGTGATGACGTCCTTGATGCCCCGCTTCATCCCATGCAAAGCGTCAAACATGGGTTGCCCCACCACAGGGGTGCGCTCCAGAATCCCCCGGCCTACATGCATCGCCGCCTCGTAACCGCGTGCTGTGCGCAAGCGCGCCAAGTGCTGGGCCAACCCTCCAATCGTGGGGGAATAGGAGCGTGCATTGTCGTTGAGCACAATGACCACCGGCAGCTTTTTGTGCGCCGCGAGGTTATTCAACGCCTCCCACGTCATCCCTCCCGTCATCGCACCATCACCCACCACCACCACCACACTGCGCTGGGAGTCCCCCTGCACCGCCCACGCCTTAGCGATCCCATCGGCATAAGCCAAGGCCGTGGAGGCATGGGAGTTTTCGATCACATCATGGGCAGACTCGCCTCGACTGGGATAGCCAGACAGACCCCCCTGCTGACGCAAGGTGGCGAAGCCCTGCGCCCGCCCCGTGAGGATCTTGTGGATGTAGGCTTGATGCCCAGTATCAAACAGCACGGCATCCTGAGGGCTGTCAAAAACCCGATGAATGGCCAGGGTTAACTCCACCACCCCCAAGTTGGGGCCAAGGTGCCCACCGGTTTTCGACACTGATGCGACCAGGAAGCGACGAATCTGAGCAGCCAACTCATGGAGTTGCTCATCGGTCAGACCTGCGAGATCGCGTGGACCTGTGAGCTCGTCCAGCAGTGTCATCGCACGTCCTCCCCCAGACTGATCACTCACCTCATGCTTTTGTCCGCACAGGTTAGTCCCTCAACGCAGTGCTAGTGCCCTGATGGCAAAGCTAAACGGGAGGTTGCGCGGGACAACTCATCCTCGGCGCGGCGCATCAACTCCTGGGCATCGACATCGGCCCAGCTTTCCACCACTCCTGTGTGCAAGCGAGCATGACCGGTAGCACCCACCCGCAGACGGGCCATGATGTCACGGAGTCGATCCACTGTTGCGTGCGCCTGCTGGGAGCTTTGGCCATGCAAAACCAGCAGGAAGCGATCCTGCTCCAGGCGGATGCAACGATCGTTGGTTTGAATGGCTAACCGGGCGGCGTCAGCCATCTTGCGCAGGGTTTGGTCCACCACATGCTGGCCATAGCGATGAGCATCGTGGCGCAGATGATCAACCTCCAGAGCCACCACGGTGATCGGCACCCCCTCTCGGGAGGCCAGGGTGATGTCACTGGCCAGCAAGGTGAGCCCCGCCCGCCGGTTAGGCAGACCAGTCAGAGGGTCCTCTAAGGCGAGATGCTGCATGTGGTGGTTCTGCTGCTCCACCAAACCGGCGACCGCATCCACCTCATCGGCCACCGCTGCCAGCTCATTGTCATCATCCCAGTCCAACCGCTGTTGCACTCGCCCCTCAACGACACCGCGCAGGCCATGCTGAATCTGACGCAAAGGCCCAAACACCCAGCGGGAGAGCAGGTAAAACAGCAGTGCTCCCACCAGAGCCACCAGCACGATGGCCAACACCAAGTTCTGGCGTTTCTGCCTGGTGACCGGCTCCTTCTCACCAGCCACGCTGCGGGTGAGCGCCACTCCCACGGTGGGGTTACCCACCTCAGCGCTAGCCCACGCGATCAGGCATTCCTCCCCCTGGTTGCACTGCACCGGCTGGCTGACCGCTTTACCGCTCAGCAGCGCGGTATACCCAGGGGCGGTATTCACCAGCTGACTGCCAATATTGGTTCCAGCTGTGTTAGCCACCACCGTGACCGTGGAGGTGCCCCGGTTGATGGCAAAGAACTTCACCTCTGCCAAATTGTGGGAGGTCTTGAGATTCTGGGCTAAGGCAGCCCATGAACCAGTGCCCGCCTCGGTCGCAGTGGAGGCCATGGCGCCGCGAGGAAGCAGGTTCATCGCTTGAGTCTGGGCAATAGCGATCAGTTGTTGCTCCTGCCCTTGTTCAAATTGGGACTCAATCGCCGTACCGGTTTTCGCCCAGTTCAGACCCATCCCTACCGAGGCCAGCAGGCAGGTCAGACCAACCAAACGCAGCAGGAGCCGGCGGGAGGTGGGGGGGAAGTAGTCTTCCTCGTGCCCGTCATCGTCCCGCTCGTCCTCATCCGGCTGTTGCTGATAACGGGAGCGCTCATCGTGGTACTCCTCGCCAGGAGCACGCCATCTGCGGGTGGAGGCCAGCTCGGGCAGCTCCTCAGCCTGCTCGAAGCGGTAGGTCGTGGCGGAAGGCTGATGCTGGTAACCCTGCGAGGAGGGAGCATAGCCCCAGCCACGCCCAGAGTCGGTTGGCTGTGACTGCCACTGAGCCCAGGCCTGGTGCTGCTGCACCTGCGGGGAGGCCGGGGTGGGCTGCTCACGCATCCAGCTCTCGGTGATGGGCATCGCTGCGGCCTGGGTCGCCGGCGGGGGTTGGGGGGTAAGAGGTGCTGATGGTGCTGCTGCAGGATTGGCTACCCACGGATCCTCGTAGCTCCACGTTTGGGGAATGTACTCGGGCTGAACGGGCTGGGGGGCTTCGGGCTGGAAAGAGGGCTGGAAGGCGGAGGAATCAGGCTGCTCGCTGGCCCAGCGGGGAGCCCAAGGGTCCTCCTGCTGGCCAGAGCTGTGCTGGTGTCGACGAGGCTGATACTCCTGGCCCTGCTGCCTCCAGGTGGAGGTGGGCTGCTCAGACGAGGGGGAACTCCACCCCGAGGAGTCATACGAGGCGGCAGAGGAAACCTCTGAGTAGGGCTGCTGCTGACTCAGCTCGGGTTCGCTGCGAGCATGGCGACCTCGGCGAGGAGTGACCTCGCCATAGTCTTGGCCCCACTGCTGCGACACACCACTCCCTCACTCACCAAACACACGACCCCGGTAGGGAAAATATTTTCACATCGGAGTGGATCGCCGCAGCGTAATCGTCCCAGTTAGGCCATCCGCACCCTAACCCCACTCGGTAGGCGGGCATAAAAGCGCCCAGACCTACTCAAGTCTCAGCTGGAGGCCAGGTTACGCAAAACGTAAGGCAGGATGCCTCCGTGGCGGTAGTAGGCCGCCTCCCCTGGGGTGTCGATACGCACCCGCGCCATGAAGCTGACAGCCTCGGCCTGAACGTGCACTTGGCTCGGCATCTGGGGCTGATCAGCAAGGCCGGTGATGGTGATCTGCTCGGCCCCGGTCAGGCCCAGGCTGGCGGCGCTCTGGCCGGGAGGAAACTCCAGCGGCAGCACGCCCATTCCAATGAGGTTGCTGCGATGGATGCGCTCAAAAGAACTGGCGATCACCGCCTTCACCCCCAGCAGCGCTGTCCCTTTGGCCGCCCAGTCGCGGGAGGAGCCGCTGCCGTATTCTTTCCCGGCCAGGATCACCGCTGGCACTGCGGCACGCTGGTAAGCCATCGCCACGTCGTACACACTGCCCTGGTGCCCGCTCAGATGGTTGAGAGTCACCCCACCTTGAACGCCTGGTACCAACTGGTTACGCAATCGGATGTTGGCAAACGTCCCTCGGATCATCACCTCATGGTTGCCGCGGCGAGCTCCATAGGAGTTAAAGTCCGCACGTTTCACTGCGTGCTCTGTCAGGTAGCGACCTGCAGGGCCGTCGGGCTGGATCGAACCGGCGGGGCTGATGTGGTCGGTCGTCACCGAATCTCCCAGCAACAGCAACACCCGGGCGTTGCGGATATCCTCCACCGGGGCTGGCTGGGCGGGTAGGTCGGTGAAGTATGGCGGGTGACGCACGTAGGTGGAGTCAGGGTCCCAGCTAAAGGTGTCGCCACTTGGAGTCGGTAAGCCGCGCCAAGCGGAGTCACCGGAGAAAACGTCAGCGTAACCCTGGATGTACAGCGCTGGGGTGATGGCTTGGTTGACCACCTGCGCCACCTCGGCGTCACTGGGCCACACGTCGGCTAGATACACCGGCTGGCCTTGCCTGTCGTGACCTAGTGGTTGAGTGGTGAGGTCGACGTCCATCGTTCCCGCCAGCGCATAGGCCACCACCAGCGGAGGGCTGGCGAGGTAATTCATCTTCACGTCAGAGTTGATGCGCCCCTCAAAGTTGCGATTACCCGAGAGCACCGCAGCCACCGCCACGTCGTGCTCAGCGATGCCCGCGCTCAAGGGCACCGGCAGTGGACCGGAGTTGCCGATGCACGTGGTGCAGCCGTATCCAACCAGGTAGAAGCCCAGTTTCTCCAGAAAAGGCAGCAGCCCGGCACGTTCGTAATACTGCATAACCACCCTGGATCCGGGAGCCAAGGTGGTCTTCACCCAAGGTTGGGCGCTCAGCCCACGCTCAACGGCCTTTTTGGCCAGCAAGGCCGCTGCCACCATGACCGAAGGGTTGGAGGTGTTGGTACAGGAGGTGATGGCTGCGATCACCACGGCCCCGTGCTCAAGGCTGACCTGCTCACCGTTGTCCAGCCTCACAGCGGCGGGCGGCTGGCTGGGTGTACCGGTGAACTGCGGCAAGTCTTCGCGGAAACGTTGCTGGGCCTGGGCCAGCGGCACCCGGTCTTGGGGGCGTGAGGGACCGGCCAGGCTGGGTTCAACTGCGGCAAGGTCGAGCTCCACCACCTGGCTGTATGTGGGGGTCGCGTCCGGGTCGTGCCACAGACCTTGAGCGCGGGCGTACTGCTCCACCAAGGCGCAGTGCGCCGGGTCACGGCCAGTCAGGCGTAGGTAGTCCACGGTGACCTGGTCAATAGGGAAGATCGCGCAGGTGGAGCCGTATTCCGGGCTCATGTTGCCAATGGTGGCCCGGTTAGCCAAGCTGATCGCACTCACGCCAGGCCCGAAGAACTCCACAAACGCGCCCACCACGCCCAGCTGCCTCAACTTCTGGGTGATGGTGAGAACCAGGTCGGTGGCGGTGACCCCTGCGGGCAGGGCACCGGTCAGGCGCACCCCCATCACGCGCGGGATGAGCATGCTGACCGGTTGGCCCAGCATCGCCGCCTCCGCTTCGATGCCACCCACTCCCCAACCCAAAACCCCTAGCCCGTTGACCATCGTGGTGTGGGAGTCAGTCCCCACCACGGTATCTGGATAAACCTCTCCGTCAGCGTTAAACACCACCCTGGCCAAATGCTCAAGGTTGACCTGGTGCACGATTCCTGTGCCTGGGGGGACCACGCGAAACTGCTCCAAGGTGGACTGACCCCACCGGAGGAACTGGTAACGCTCCCGATTGCGCTGATACTCCACCTCCACATTGCGAGCAAAAGCCTGTTCGGTGCCAAAGAAATCGGCAATCACTGAATGATCAATCACCAGCTCCGTAGGCACCAGGGGGTTGATGCGACTCGGATCCCCGCCCAAGCCCTGCATCGCCTCGCGCATGGCAGCCAGGTCCACCACTGCCGGTACGCCGGTGAAATCCTGCATCAACACCCGCGCCGGGCGAAACGCGATCTCCGTGGAGCTGGCGCTGCCGTCCCAACTGCCCAGGGCTTCAATATCGGCTCGAGTAACAGTCACCCCGTCCTCGTGACGCAGCAGGTTCTCCAACAGAACCTTCAAGCTGAACGGTAACCGCCCCGCCCCGGGCACCGCGTCCAGGCGGAAGATACGCACCGTCTGCTGCCGACCGTCAAGGGGTAACGACAGGATTTGACGGCTGGCGAAACTGTCCACTGTCTGCATGAAAGTCCTCCGGTTGGCACCTGCTCATCTCGGGCGATGCCTCCATTGTGACAGTCACTACCCCACAGCGCTGAGGCGGTGCAACCCAATGCTCACCAACCCCAGATGATTACCAGAGTTGTTTGTACAGTGCGGCTGACTGGGGCATCTGACCAGCGACCAAGCTGTTCAGCATGTTGTCGGCGGTCTCATCGAAGTAACATTCGAACACCACCACATCTTTGTTCTTTTGGAAGAAGTCCCACATTTGTTGGATGAATGCTGGGTTGTCTCCCCCGGCATTGTTGCCGGCAATCTTCGACAACCCCCACTCACCAAATCCGGCGCCTTTTCCGTGGGCGCGGGCAAACTCCACCACGTCAGCAAGACCTGGCGTGGAATGAGGGCGCAAGATGGTTGAGGCCGAGGCATCTCCTACTGCTCGTGTCTGCCACCAATCGTAAATATCGCAGCCCACAATATCCACCACATCGTCACCGGGATAACCCATGGTCAAAGGCGCCAGTCGATCAGAGGATCCTTTCAACCAATCTCCACAGCTAATACCAAACTCAAAGCGTAAGTCAGGGGCTTTCTGACGCATGACCGTCACCACCCGACGAAACGCTGCTTTGAAAGTATCCACCGTCTCAGTCGTGGTGCCCCATTTCCATCCTACGTAGTTGTACTCCCAGCCTAAACGCACCACCGAATGACCACGGCCATGCTTAACTAAATCGGCAGCTACATCCTGGTAGGTCGCATCTTGTGCACCCGAAGCCACATCGGCCACCGTCACTCCATTGTCAAAGGCCAAAGGCAAACTGTAATTCAATTGCCCGCCAAAACCTTCCCAGGTGGTAATAGGCCATTCATCATTTATTAACTTATCCGGGCTTTCCCCATAGCCATATGTTGTGACCAAATCCACAGGCCTGCCTCGATAATTACCGAATTGCTCGAGCATGCCAGCGTTAAAGCGCCCCCCAACCCACGTTCCCGAATGCCACGGCAAGCCCGAACGAGTCGCACCTAGCAGGCGCATTGCCGCAGTTCCCCCAGACCCAACCGCAGGCGCAGCGGTTGTTGACGGTTGAACACTCGGTGAAACCGAGCCTGTCGGCAGCAACGGCTCCACTGGGGTGGAGGGTGAAGATCCAAGTGAAGGAGAAAGTGGAGTTGAAGCTGGTGCAGCAGGCGAGGAGGTATCCGAAGATTCAGACTCCTCGGGAGCGCACTGAGTGCTCTCCCTCCACGCCTCCACTGCAGCCAGGTTGGCCAGGCCCTTGACTGCCTGCACTGACACCGACAGTGTGCCGTCAGCAACCGCAGTCTCAAATCCCTGCACTAGCACGCCACGAGTATCAGCCTGCTGACTGACGTTGAGCTTGGGCAGCTCGACAAATCCACCCTCCACATTGAGGGTTTGCGTGTCTTGCTGCTGAGCCGCGTTGGCCGCAAAATGCACACGCACCAGGTACGTGCCATTCTCAACCGGAATCTCATAGGAAAACGACTGCCCCTTGCGTGCAGTTTGATACAGGTCGTTGTCTACCTGCTCTTGCTCGTTGTTGGTGGAGACGAAGGCACTGCCTCCAACGAAATCCCGGTCAGCTGACCACTGCCGGCCACCCAGGGTCAACTCCGGCCCACCTGCGTTGATCGCCACGACCGGAGTCAACGTTGCGGTGAGTGCACATGTGGTGTCATCGGTTGCTGAGGCCCATTGGGTTGCTGCCATCCCTGCCACCAGCGTTGTTGCCGCTAGCGCCAACGTGGCAGCAACCACCACGGGTTTGTGCCTTATCAGGCTCATTTTCCTCAACTGTGATGACCGAACCTGCCTGGACCGCTTGGTCGTACCCATCGTGCGTCCTCTCGTTGGTGACTCAATAACAACCGCAGGAAGCAGCTAGCCAGGACTGATCGGATGAAGTCCTTCAACGAAACGTCGCACAAAGAAAGGCAAGCGGGTTGACACATTGCGATGATTTGACTCTTTTTAGACCATTGGTGAAGCTTGTACTCTCAGCCAGCATTGACTGCCAGCTTGGTTAGCTTCGGGTCAGCTTGCGGTAGGTAGCTCGGTGAGGGCGCAACGCTTCTGCGCCGAGGCGCTGCGCCTTGTTCTGCTCATAGGCGGCAAAGTTGCCCTCGAACCAAAACCACTGGGAGTCACCCTCGTAGGCCAAAATGTGAGTGGCCACGCGATCGAGGAACCACCGGTCGTGAGAGACCACCACCGCGCATCCGGGAAACTCCAGCAGGGCGTTCTCGAGCGAGCCCAACGTCTCCACATCCAGGTCGTTGGTGGGCTCGTCCAACAGAAGCAGGTTGCCGCCCTGCTTCAAGGTCAACGCCAGGTTGAGGCGGTTGCGTTCTCCTCCAGAGAGCACCCCCGCCGGTTTCTGCTGGTCGGGGCCCTTGAACCCAAACGCTGAAACATAGGCCCGGCTGGGCATCTCCACCGCGCCCACGTTGATGTGATCCAGGCCGTCGGAGACAACCTCCCACAGGGTCTTTTGGGGGTCCAACCCAGCGCGAGACTGATCGACATAGGAAACCTTGACTGTCTCGCCTACCTTGATGGTTCCGCTGTCGGGTTTCTCCTCATCAATGAGCATCTTGAATAAGGTGGTCTTCCCAGCCCCGTTAGGGCCAATGACCCCCACAATCCCGTTGCGGGGCAGCGTGAAGCTCAGGTTGTCGATCAGCTGACGATCATCGAAACCTTTAGACAGTTTCTCAACCTCAACTACGACGTTACCCAGACGGGGCCCGGGAGGGATCTGGATCTCCTCGAAGTCCAGCTTGCGGGTCTTCTCCGCCTCCGCAGCCATCTCCTCGTAGCGCTGCAGGCGGGCTTTGCTCTTGGCCTGGCGAGCCTTGGCCCCGCTTCGCACCCACTCCAACTCCTGCGCCAAACGTTTCGCCCGCTTGGCGTCCTTAGCACCCTCCACCTTCAAGCGTGCGGCCTTGGTCTCCAAGTAGGTGGAGTAGCTGCCCTCATAGGGGTAGGCACGGCCCCGATCCAGCTCCAGAATCCATTGCGCCACATTGTCCAGGAAGTAGCGGTCGTGGGTCACTGCCACCACTGTGCCGGGGTACTTCTCCAAATGCTGCTCCAACCACAGCACACTCTCGGCATCCAGGTGGTTGGTCGGCTCGTCCAGCAGCAGCAGATCCGGCTGCTGGAGCAACAGTTTGCACAACGCCACCCGGCGCTTCTCCCCCCCGGAGAGCACGCTGACCTGCGCCTCGGGCGGCGGGCAGCGCAGGGCATCCATGGCCTGCTCCAGCTGGGCATCCAGATCCCAGGCTCCTGCGTGGTCCAGTTGCTCCTGCAGGGTCCCCATTTCGGCCAGCAGCTTGTCATAGTCCGCCTCGGGGTCGGCCATCAGCTCGGAGATCTCGTTGAAACGACGCAGCATGGCCTTGGTTTCTACGACACCATCTTCCACGTTCTCCAACACCGTCTTGGAGGCATCCAGTTGCGGCTCCTGCTCCAAAATCCCCACGCTGTAGCCGGGGCTGAGGAAGGCATCTCCGTTGCTGGGAGTATCCAGCCCCGCCATAATCCGCAAAACGCTGGACTTACCCGCCCCGTTGGGCCCGACCACCCCAATCTTGGCCCCCGGCAGGAAAGCCAAGGTGACATCGTCGAGGATCACCTTGTCCCCGTGAGCCTTACGCGCCTTACGCATCGTGTAAATGAACTCAGCCATACCCCCCAGCCTACGAACCAAGTGCCAGCAGGCAGGTCGTACTGAATAACTTCGCCCTACACAAGGGTCCTTCATGAGCAGTGCTCCCGTCAACCAGCTGCTCTCAGGCCTGGCCACCATGGGTGCAGTCTGGTCCTGTTACTCACTTCCCAGCCACGAGAACGCCTAGGCCTGCCTTAATGGGCCAGGGATGCATCGATGGGTGTGAGGGCGGGAGTTTGGCGGGGCCAGGCAGCCACCTAGCGGGCCGCCTACCCTGCGGCGGATTTGTCGCCCCCGCGTTCTATGATCTGGGGCCATGGACGCTTTGGACTTGGCCCGGCTGCAGTTTGGGGCCACCACCGTTTATCACTTCCTGTTCGTGCCGCTGACCATTGGGCTCTCGCCATTGGTGGCGATCATGCAAACACTGTGGTGGAGAACCGGCGACGAACGCTGGTACCAACTGACCCGGTTCTTCGGCAAGCTTCTGTTAATCAACTTCGCCATTGGGGTGGCAACCGGGATCGTGCAGGAGTTTCAGTTCGGGATGAACTGGAGTGAATACTCCCGTTTCGTTGGTGATGTGTTCGGAGCTCCGCTGGCCATTGAGGGCTTGGCTGCATTCTTCCTGGAGTCCACTTTCCTGGGGTTGTGGATCTTCGGATGGGATCGGTTACCTCGCGGGGTGCACCTGGCCTGTGCCTGGGCGTTTGCCATCGGCACCTGGCTGAGTGCCTACTTCATCATCGCCGCCAACTCGTTCATGCAGCACCCAGTGGGGGTGCACTACAACCCCACCACGGGCCGGGCCGAGTTGGACAGCATCGCCACTTTGCTGACTAATCCCACCACGCTGACTGCCTTCCCGCACGTTATCGCTGGAGCTTTGCTTACTGCGGGCACGTTTGTGGCTGGTATCGCCGCGTGGTGGATGGTGCGCTCCACCCGGGCAGGGCAGGCCGAGAACGCACAGATTTACCGCAAAGGCCTGTGGGTGGGCCTAGTCACTTTGGTGATCAGCGGAGTAGTGGTGACGATCTCAGGCGACGCTCAGGCCAAAATGATGTTCGACCAGCAGCCCATGAAGATGGCCGCTGCCGAAGGTCTGTGCCACACCGAAGAAGGAGCAGCATTTTCCCTGCTCACCATCGGAGATTTATCCAATGACTGCTCGGGGGTCAAGCGTGTACTGGCGATCCCCGGTTTGACCTCCTTCTTGGCAGAAGGCAACTTTAACGCCACCGTGGAGGGGGTACCGCAGATCCAGCAGCGCAACCTCATCCATTACGGCACCGACCAGAAGCCATCTCTAGCTGTGACCTATTGGGCCTTCCGCTTAATGATCGGCTTTGCGGTCTTCAGCGCGCTGTTGGCGTTGGCCGGCCTGTGGCTGACCCGGCGCAAGCGTGTCAGCGACAAAAAGTGGTTGGCAACCCTGGGGCTGATCGCTATCCCCATGCCATTCCTGGCCAATTCGTTTGGGTGGATCTTTACCGAGATGGGTCGCCAGCCGTGGGTGGTGGCTCCTAACCCCACCGGAAGTCCTGACGTGCGGATGCTGGTTGACGCTGGCGTTTCGGGAAACCCCGCGTGGATGGTTGCTACGTCGCTGATCGGATTCACCCTGCTCTACGGGGTGCTAGCAGTGTTCTGGGTGCGACTGATGAAGCGTTACACCACGGAGGGCCTCCCTCAGGAGCAGCCACCTAGCCAGACTCCTGCAGGTGCCCAGGACGAGGACAAAATCCTGCACTTTGCGTACTAATCACGCACTGAAACCAATGAGGTGACCTATGGAGTTGACCACTGTCTGGTTCCTGCTTATTGCGCTGCTATGGACGGGCTACCTGGTGCTGGAGGGCTTCGACTTCGGCGTAGGCATGCTGTGGCCGGTGCTGGGTAGCAAGCAGAAGTACGGGCCCGAGGAAGCGCAGAAGCGTCGCCGGGTGCTGCACAATGCGATCGGCCCGGTGTGGGACGGCAACGAGGTGTGGCTGCTTGTCGCTGGAGGTGCCACCTTCGCCGCCTTCCCGGAGTGGTACGCCACCTTGTTCAGCGGGTTCTACTTGGCGCTGTTCCTCATCTTGGTGGCACTGATTGTGCGGGTGTGTGCATTCGAGTGGCGCAGCAAGATTGACTCCCCCACGTGGAGGGCACGCTGGGATGCCGCGATCGTGTTCGGTTCGGCGGTTCCCGCACTGCTGTGGGGAGTTGCATTTGCCAACCTCGTCGCCGGGGTCCCCATCAACGCCGAGAAGCAGTTCACTGGCACCCTGTTTACTCTGTTGCATCCCTACGCCCTTCTGGGTGGATTGACCACTCTGGTGCTGTTCCTGCTGCATGGAGCGGTCTTTGTGGCGTTGAAAACGGGAGGGCAGATCCGCGAGGATGCCGGTCGTCTAGCGCAGCAGTTAGCTCCAGGTGCCTTAGTGGTTGCCGGCGCTTGGGCAGTGTGGACTCAGCTTGCCTACGGCAAGACCTGGACCTGGGCTCCTGTTCTGCTGGCCGCAGCCCTGTTGGTCGGAGTTGTCGCACTCACCCGGCTGCGCCGCGAGCGATTGGCCTTTCTGTGCACCGCCTTAACCCTGGTGAGTGCAGTGGTGCTGATCTTTGGCTGCCTGTGGCCCAACGTCATGCCCTCCTCCACCGACCCAGCATTCTCACTGACCGTGCACAACGCTGCTTCCACCGCCTACACGCTGAAGGTCATGACGTGGGTGGCGGTGCTGCTCACTCCAGTCGTGCTGCTCTACCAAGGATGGACCTACTGGGTATTCCGGCAAAGGCTGGAGATCGGCCACTTCGGCGCGCACACCCCCATTCGGTGGGATAACGCCCCCGCAGTGGAGGCTGCGGTTGTTGCTACTCCTGCGGCGCAGCAACAGCCCGCGCCCGACAGCCCCACCTCCTGACCATGACCACCCCCCTGCCTGGCCGCCTCCACCCGCCCACCCTCCTGTGGAACGTTTGGGGTTGTCGCATTGACCCGGGTGAAAACGCCTGTATAACCCGGGTCAATGCGACGAACACGCGGCGGCAACCGGTGCAGACGAACACGCGGCGGCAATCGGTGCAGGGCCACACCGGGTCATGAGCGGCCATGCCACCTCCCATTGACCCGCGCCTCATGCGGCGCGTGCATGCCGTGCGGCGGTGGATTGGGTGGTGCGCCGGGTTACAGGTGGCCTCGGCAGTGCTGCTCATCGGGCAGGCTATCGGCCTGGCCACCCTGGTCGCTGCCGTCGCTGCCGACAGCGACTGTGTGGACTTTGGCCTGTTCACCCTGGGCCGCTTGAGTGCCTTGCTCCTGCTGGTGGGAGCATTCGTGGCCCGGGCAGCCGTGGCGTGGTGGGGGCAGCGCTTGGGCTTTCAAGCCAGCACCTCGGTGATCGCCAGCCTGCGCGGGATGCTGTTGCGCCACGCCGAAATCCAACCCCACCTGCCACACCTCACCCAGCTGACGAGCCTGGCCACCTCCGGCTTGGCTGGCTTGGAGGGCTACCTGACCCGCTTCTTGCCCCAGGTGATCTCCTGCACAGTGGTACTGCCAGTGCTGCTGGTGGTCGTTGCTGTGCTGGACCCCCTGTCGGCCCTGCTCATGGTGCTCACCGTGCCCCTGATCCCCTTGTTTCTGGTCCTGGTGGGGTGGATGTCGCACGCGCTATCGCAACAACGGGTGGAGCAGATGGGTCAGCTGGGTCAACAACTGCTGGACCTGATCGCCGGGCTGCCCACGCTGCGCGCCCACGGCCGAGCCCTGGCCCAAGCCGGCGTGGTGCGCGAGGTTGGCCAGCGCTATGCGCGCCGCACACTGGCCGTGTTACGGGTGGCTTTCCTGTCCAGCTTGGTGTTGGAGCTGTTGGCCAGCCTCAGCGTTGCCTTAGTGGCGGTGGGCATCGGGATGCGCTTGGTGTATGGGCATGTGGACTTGGCGACCGGCCTGACAGTGCTGATCTTGGCACCGGAGGTGTATCTGCCACTGCGGATGGTGGGGCTGCATTTCCATGCCTCCACCGACGGCTTAGCAGCCGCCGACGCCGCGTTTGCGTCTATGGACGCTGGTGGGGAACCTTCGGCACAATTTCGGGGGCAAAAACTGTGCCAAAGGTTCCCCACCAACAATGCGCCCGAGCAGTTGGGACCGGTGCAGGCCATCGAGTGGCAGCAGGTCAGCGTGAGCCACCCAGGGCGGGAAGGGGCCAGCCCTTGGAAGTTCAGTGGGTGCGCTGGTGCCGGCCAACTCAGCGTGGTGGCGGGGCCGAACGGCAGCGGGAAGTCCAGCTTGTTTGCCGCTTTACTGGGGGTGGGCAGTCCCTCCACGGGCCGAGTCGCGCTGCACACCGCCACCGGCACCATTGACGTGGAGCAGGTGCTAGCCGACCCTGCCCTGCGCGAGCTGTGGTGGCAGCAGGTGGTGTGGCTGCCCCAGCACCCGGTCGTGGTGGCGGCCAGCGTTGCGGACAACTTGAGCCTGCTCACTGGGCCGGTCACCGTTGCGATGCGCCAGCGGGCTGCCCAACGCACCGGCCTGGACGCCATCGTGGAGGGGTTGCCGCACGGCTGGGAAACCGTGATCGGGGAGCAGGGCGTGGGCCTGTCAGCGGGGCAGCGGCAACGGTTGGCGCTGACCCGGGCGTTGATCCGGCTGGACCCGGAGCACGGCGCCCCTCCCGTGCACGTGGTGATCTGCGACGAGCCGGGAGCCCACCTCGACCCGGCCACCGAGGCGCTGCTGCCGGGCCTGCTGCGCGAGATGGCGGCTGCGGGGGCCCTAGTGCTGGTGGCCGCCCACCGGCCCGCCTGGCTGGAGCAGGCCGACCAGGTGCTCCCCATGCAGGCGCAGCCGACCGGGTCCCCACCCGTAGAGGCGGCCCAATGACCGCCCGCACCCCCAACCCTCTGCGCACCACCCTGGCCGCGTTGGAGATCTCCCGCTGGGCCCTGCTTCAAGCGGTGCTCACCGGGGCCGCCGCTACCTCCAGCGCGGTGGCGTTGTTGGCGGTTTCCGCCTGGCTGATCACCCGAGCCTGGCAGATGCCCCCAGTGTTGGACCTGTCAGTCGCGGTGGTTGCGGTGCGGGCGCTGGGGATCGGTCGCGGGGTGTTGCGCTATGCCGAACGGCTGGGCACCCACCACCTCGCCCTGCACGGCCTGGTGCGCCTCCGTGAGCAGGTCTATACCCGTTTGGCCACCACACCACTAGCCGGCCACCCGGTGCAGGGATTGCGCTACGGGGATGTACTGGCCCGCATTGGGGCCGACATTGACCGCATCGGCGACGTGGTGATCAAGTCAATGGTGCCGATGGCTAGCGCCGCCCTGGTGGGGGTGGCTTCGGTGGGTTTGAGCGCCTGCTTCAACGGGTGGGCAGCGCTAGGCCTGGCCGCCGCGCTGCTGGTGAGCGGTGTGCTCTCCCCCTGGTGGAGTTACCGCCTCGGGCAGGCCAGCCAAGCCGAGCTGGTGGCAGCCCACGCCGCAGTCAGCGCCGCGTTGCACACCCACCTCCAGGCCCGACAGGAGTTGCGGGTGGCTGGCCGCATCCACACGCACCGTCAGGTGGTGGCTGACGCGGAGGCCCGCCTGGCCGCCGCCCACCAGCGGGCTGCCCGACCCCACCAGTGGGCCGACGCGGTGCACCTGCTGGCCATGCTCGGTGCGGTAGCGGCGGCGCTAGTCGCCGGGCAGCAGGCGGTAGCGGCGGGGCAGCTGTCGGCTCCGGCCTGGGGGTTGCTGTGCCTGCTGCCCCTGGCCGCTGTGGAGGTGTGCGCCGGCCTGCCCTCTGCGGCCCTGCAGATGGCGGCCTCCACCGCAGCAGCGGCGCGGATCAGCGCACTGCTGCGCCCCGAGGACTCAGCACCACCCACGGCAGAAACCGTTGCTGCGCCTGTGCAATCTGGGGTCGGCTTGGTTGCCGATGGGCTGGAGGTGGGCTGGCAGCACCCGTTGCCTGATCTGCCTCGGGACTTGCTCGTGCAGCCTGGTCAGATGGTGCTGCTCACCGGCCCCAACGGCAGCGGCAAGTCCACGCTGGGGCTGACTCTGGCCGGGCTGCTCCCTGCGCTGGCTGGGCGCATCACCGCTGACGCGCCGGTGTTTTACGCCGCCGCCGATGGGCACATCTTCGGCACCACCTTGCGCGATAATCTGCTGCTGGCCTGCCCGGATCCCTGCGCCGAGGGGGTGGAGGCTGACCTGTGGCAGGCGCTCGAGCAGGTGGGCCTGGCCGATTGGGCGCGGGAGCTTCCCGAAGGCCTGGACACGCCGCTAGCCAGTGGCGGCGCCAGCATGTCGGGAGGTCAGCGACGGCGTCTGCTGCTGGCTCGTGCGCTGCTCACCCAAGCGCGCTACCTCATCCTTGACGAGCCCACCGAGCACCTCGACGCTGATGGCGCTGCGGGGGTGTGGGATCTGCTGCACCAGCTAGCTGACCAGCGGCGCTACGGCATCCTCGCCATCACGCATACCCCGCACCCTCAGCGCAGTGAGGGAAATGCGAGAATGTGTCACCTGACGACACTTTCTTGCACGTTTTCCTCAGAGGAGTAGCCGTACAGGCCGCCCCAGCACCAACAAGCAGGCGGGGTGGATCACCGTCACGGTCACCGCGCGGGATGGCTCCGCGCAACGCAACCTGACCAGCCGCGCTTTCCGGGTGAGCCAGCTGCGGCGCTCCACGTTTCAAACTGGCACAGTGACCATCAATGCCTTCCCGCAGGAGATCCTCGTCAAGGCCAAGCTGCTGCGCGCCTCGTGGGTCTCACGCACCTACGAGTACTACCCCAACCGCCGGGTGGTGCTGGAGCGGCGGCCATTGGGGTCGAGCACCTGGCAGCACGAGAAGGTGATGCAGGTCAGCAATGCCGGGTGGGTGTATGAGTCGTTCGAGGCGCTGGGCTACTCCTTCCCCAGCCTCCCACCGAAGAACTACTTCGACGGGGATTGGCGGCTGCGCTTGCTGGGCAACCAGACCACTGCCTCCACCACCTCGAACGTGATCCGCCTCGGCACACCCCCAACGCTGGCCCCGCCCGGGACGGACTGCCGCACCGAGCAGGCGCCACCCACAGTGACCGGCTTCGCCCCCGCCCGCTACGACGCAGCCCTGACTCGGGTGCCTCGCACGTTCACCGTGCAGGCCAGCGACCCGTGCGGGATTGCCTCCTGGTCGGTGGAGTACCCCCGACCACGACAGCCATTTTCTGGTCACCGCAGGCGCGCCAACCGTGCTGATGCCCCACTTCTGGCGTAACGACCTCTCCGGGCCCAGCGATGCCCGGGTGAAGGTGTGGGATAACGCGGCGGCGCACAACGTGACCTATCGCAACTTTGTGTTTCAGATCCGGCGCGCCACCCACTTCGAGGACTACGGCTACAGTTTCAACCCCTCCACCGGCCTGCTGACCGGCCAGGGGCAGCTGCTGCGGGTCAACTTCGAGGCCAAGGCCGACCGGCCCGTCATCGCTGAGCGTGTGGCCCTGGAGTACCTCGACCCGGCCAGCGGCCAGTGGCTCCACGCAGCCTTCGGCGACACCAACATCTCCGGGTACGCCACCGTGGTCTATGACACCAGCCAACCCGGCGCCCACCCCGCCGTTGGTACCTGGAGGTTCCGCTACCTCGGCAACGACTACTCCACCCCCTCCACCAGCGAAGCCATGCACGTGGGGTGAAAGGCAGACGCTACCGGCACTGCTCGGCGATGGTGATGAGGGCCTGAGGGTAGGCGCAGGTGGGGTAGCCTAACTCCGCTAGGCGTTCGACGGCCAGGCTGCTGTTGGCGGGCCAACCGGATTCCTCACCGTCGGGAATGACCAGGTCGGGGTCGGCTCCCAGGGCCACGGCCACGTCGCGCATGAACTGGGCGAAGGTCACGGCGCGGTCCACTCCCACATTCACGGTGACCTGGGTGGAGGTGTCGGTGCTCAGGTAGTGCGCCATCACCTGGCACAGATGGTTGATCAGCAGCGGAGTGAACACCTTCACCGGGTCGCAATGCACCGGCCTGTCCGCAGTCAGGCTGGCCAGCGCATCCGGGAACTGTTTGGGGCGGTGAAACCGGCGGCTCACCCCCACATAACGGTGAGCGCGGGTTATCAGGTACGGCAAGCCAGACTCGCGCAGAATCTGCTCACACGCCACCTTCGACTCCCCGTAGCGGCTACGCGGCTGAAACGGCCCCTGCTCGCAGTAGCCGCCAGTGTCCCAACGCCCGCCGTACACCGCTTCGCTGCTGGTGAAAACCACCGGAGTCTGACCAGGCTGGGCCAACTCCACCAGGGTGCGCATCGTGGCGCTTGCCGTGCCGACCATGCTTTCCGAGCTGGCCGCATCACGCCCCAGATCAGCAGCCAGATGCACCACCGCATCCGGTTGGCACTGCTGCCAGACCTGAGTCACCGCCTGCGCGTCGTTGAGATCCACCGGATGCTGCGCATCGCTTCGAGCCACACCAACAATGTCGAAACGCTGCCCCAACAAGTCAACAAACTTGGTCCCCAGGTAACTGGTCGAACCAGTCAGCAACAACTTCACGGAACACCTTTCGATAATGGAGGCGACAGAGGTTTACTACCGCTTCATGGAGGGCCCACC
Organism: Actinomycetota bacterium; assembly: GCA_039812585.1. Taxonomy (GTDB): domain Bacteria; phylum Actinomycetota; class Actinomycetes; order JBDIAW01; family JBDIAW01; genus JBDIAW01. The sequence continues at coordinate 39,195 of JBDIAW010000003.1, forward strand.
GGGGCAGGACTTCGTTTCAACAGCTTGCGGGTACTCCCAGCCCTCCCCCTCACCCTCGGGCGACCTCCCTGATGCGGCGGATCAGGCGGGCGGAGGTTTGCAGGTCGGTGCGCAGGGGGGCCAACAGGTGGGTTTCAGCAGCCGTAGAGACTTGGGCACGCAGCTGGCGGGCGGTGCGGCGGGCGGCCCGACGGGCTCCCCAGCGGGTCAGCACACGGCCCAACAGCGCCAACAGCCACGCTGCCAGCACCCCCACAACCACCAGCAGGGTCGGCAGCGGCACTGGGCCACGTTTCACGCTAGGCAGGGCGGGCAGGTGGAACCAGGCCAGGACGAAATCCGCGGACAGCCACCCCAACCCGACGAGCAGCACCGCAAACAGCAGCCATTGAGCGGCGTTGAGCAACGTCCACCAGCGGGGGTGACGCGGCAACGTTCGAGGCGTGTTGCCCACCGCGTGCTGCAGCGCCACCATCACCTCGGGGATCGTGGCGCCTCCAGCGCTGGCCGGGGCGGAGGGGTCCAAGCCGAGGCGGCGCACCAACGCCTGCCGCTGCCAGGCGGGAGCCTTCTGCGTGTGCCCGTCGACCAACTGGCGCACCGCCAACTCCACCCGGCTGCGCGCTGCGCTGCCGGCGAGTGGAGCTGGGCCCTCTGATGTGTTGGCAGGTGATGGCTCCTGGCTGGCCGGGGAGGTCAACCACCGGCGCAAAGGATCGGGACGCAGGTGTCGCAACCAGCGCAGCACCGGCCAGCCGGTGCGTAGCCGCGCCTGGTGCCGGTAGGACTGCTCCACGGCTGCGCTGAGCGCAGGAGCTCCTGCGGCCAGACACAGCTGCCCCACCAGCACCTCGCCCTGGGAGCGGGAGACCCGGGTAGGTGCGAAGCCGCCAGGGGGCACCTGGTCGGCCAACGTGGCAGCTACCTGGTCGATGTCCGCGCTGATGCGCTCCGCCATGGCCTGCCCCCGCACCAGGGCATCGTGCACGTGGGCACGCAGCGCCGCCAAACCCGCGCCGGTGCGCGCGGAAACCCCCAGCACGGTGGCGGCGGGCAGGCCGTCGGCGTGCACCAGGCGCGACAGGTCGGTCAGGCACTCCCGCGCCTGATCGCCGGGCAGCGTGTCAATGTGGTTGAGCACTACCACCGTCACCGCATCGTGGGTGGCCAGCGGGCGCAGATACGTGCTGTGCAGGGCGTTGTCGGCGTATTTTTGCGGGTCAACCACCCAGATCAACAGGTCGACCAGACCGACGAGACGGTCCACCTCCAAGCGGTGCGCCAAAGCCTGGGAGTCATGGTCGGGCAGGTCGAGCAGCACCAAGCCGGCCAACTCTTCCCGCCCACCCTGGTCGCCCTGCTGCACCTGGTAACGCGTCGGCACAGCCAGCCAGTCCAGCAGGGGACTGGCAACGTCCAGCTGCCCCCACACGGCTGCACTGGCGGTAGCGGTGGTGGGCCGTCGCACCCCAACCGCAGCCACGGGCTGGCCGATCAGGGCGTTGAAGAGGGAGGATTTGCCGCTGCCCGTGGAGCCAGCCAGGGCCACCACCGTGTGGCCGGCAGCCAGGCACATCCGCTGACCGGCGCGGTCCACCACCATGCTGATCTGATCGAGCAGTGGTTCGTCCAGCCGCTCTTGCCCCAGGCCGGCAATTTCGCGCAGCACCACCAGCCGATGGGAGAGGCCGTCCTGGGCAATGGCGTTAGCCTCGCCTGAACCGTGGCCCTGGCTGGGGGCGGGAGTCAGTAGCGCGCTCACCGGGCCCGCTCCACGGCAGCACTGGCATCACGCAAAGTGGATGATTGCACACTGTCAGTGTTGAGCAGGGCGTCAAAACGCTGCTGTTCGCGGGCCAGCAGCACCTCAATGCGCCCGTGGAGATCCTGGCGCGCTTTCGCGGCAAGGTCACGCACGGCCTGGTCACCCAGTAGTGCCTCGAGTAGCTTCTGCCCCACCACAGAGGTTCCCCCCGCCACCGCTACCTCCGCTCCAGTCAGCCCGGCTGTACTGGCAAAGACCGCGATCATGACCACCAAGCCGGCTCCGTTGATGCCGTAGGACAGCAGCCGCGCGGTGGACCGCTTCGCCGCAGCCTCGCGGCGCACCAACGCCAGCACCGCAGCTTGCCAGTCGTTGACCAACTGCGCCGTGGCCGCTTCCGCCTCGCAGCTGCGGCGGCCAAGATCGTGCTGGTCGGCCAGCAGCGTGGCTCCCGTCGGATCGGCCTTCCACAGCCTCACCACCTCGTGAGCCGCCTGATCCGCCGCATTCGTGATGATCAGCGAGATGCCCGACCCTAAGGCTGTGCCCAACGCGCCATGCTGATCTGACGGCGTGCGTTTGAACCGCTCCCCGATCCGGTCGCGTACCCAACTGAGCCGATCCTGCAGGCGATGCATCAACTGCGGAGCTCCCACCAACTCCTGCCAGCGCGCCAACACCTCCCCCCGCAGTAAGCTGCCGCCTCGCACACTGGCATCCACCTGCTGCAACGCTTGGGCGTAGGTCAGTTGGCACTGCTGCCGCAGATGCTCCGCGCTGCGTTGCTGCTCCTGCAGGTAGGTGGCGGTCTGCTCCACCCGGGGTCGCAGGGAGTCCAATGCTCCATCCAGGGTGTGGCGCACCACCGCGTTACGACTGGTGGAGTCGCCAGCCAACCCCCACAGCCAGTGCCGCAACGGCGCGATGGCCTGCTCGGGCAGGCGGCCCTCCTCTAGGGGCGACTCGGGGATGACGAACAGCTGCGCGTGCTCCAACCCGTTGGCCGTCATCATGGAGCTCAGGTGAGCGCTGACCTCCTGAGCGGCCTCCTGCGCGACCCGGTCGAGCACGAGGGCGACGCTGGCCTGCCGAGCACTGGCCTGGGCGAGCACCTGCCAAGGCACCGCGTCGGCGTAGCGGGCGGCGGTCGTCACAAAAATCCACAGGTCAGCGGCGGCCAACAGTTGGGCGGCTAGCTCACGGTTGATGGCCACCACCGAATCCACATCGGGAGTGTCCAGCAACGCCAATCCCGTCGCGAGGTTGCGCTCAGGCACCAGTTGCACACTGCCGGGGTCGCTGCTGGCGGCATTCGTGCGAGCCAGCCCCGGCAGGATGCGCTGATCGCCGAACCAACCCACATCCTCCGGGGCAAACACCAACACGGGGCTGTGGGTCGTGGGTCGCAGCACCCCGGGAGCCGTGACAGTCCTGGCGACCAGGGAGTTGACCAAAGTCGATTTGCCCGCGCCGGTGGAGCCTCCGATCACCGCCAGCAAGGGGGCGTCCAGCGCTTTCAGGCGCGGGATCACGTAGTCATCCAGCTGGGCCACCAATCCTGCCGTGTGCTGGCGTGCCGCAGCTGCCTGCGGGGTGGGTAGAGGCAGTTCAACCTGGGCGAGCACCTGCCGCAGGTGAACCACCGCGTCAGTCAGCAGCCACCAATCCCCCGCATCCGGCTCGGGCTGGGGCTCAGGCTCGAGGGGTGCCTGTCGACCCCAACCAGAGGTGAGTTTTTTGGGCATAGATGGACGCTACCTCCCACACTCGGCCTACCTCCTGGGCAGCGTTGACGATGGTCAACTACTCTGCTGGGGTACGGGCATAGCAATCGGGTCGAAATCCGATCACCACCCTGCCACAATAGGGGACGATTGCCTACCACCCGCGCCTGTAGCTCAGCGGATAGAGCAGGGGACTTCTAATCCCAAGGTCGCAGGTTCGATCCCTGCCAGGCGCGCTTTTTGTTCCCGGCCCTCACCGCAGGCCGGTGTAGGCGGCTGCGGCGAGGCCGATGACCACGACGGCGCCACGCAGCCATGTTTGGGGCAGGCGTTGAGCACCATGACCTCCGAGATACCCACCCACCAGCGTGCTGATCCCCAGCAACAGGGCATAACTGCCCACGACCATGCCGGACAGCAGAAACACCACTGCTGCCGTAGCGTTGGCAACCAGGATGAGCAACGTTTTCGCCGCGTTGCAGACCTGAAGGTCCTGGTCGTAGAGCCAGCTCAGCGCCGCCAGGTACATCACTCCCGAGGCCGCACCGAAATAGCCTCCGTAGACCCCCAGCGGGATCGACCACGGCGCCAAGCCGCCCCTGGCTAGCCGGGGGCGCTCATGCCAGCGCTTCACCAGTGGCGCTGCCATCACTACCCCCACCGCAGCCAGAATCAACCAAGGCACCACCGCTTCGAAGTAACGCTGCGGCAGGCGCACCACCAGAATCGCCCCAACCACTGCCCCCAGGCCGACTGCTACTACAGCGCCTGCCAACTCCGCCCGTCGGGGCCACCACAGCCGCCGGTAAGTCCAGGTGGAGCTGACACCTCCCCCAAGGGCCAGGCCCAGGGTGTTGGTCGCGTTGGCCGCCACCGCAGGCACTCCCAGCCCTACCAAGACAGGGTAGGTCAACAAGGTCCCGGCCCCCACCACCGCGTTGATCACTCCCGCTACCAGCCCAGCTAGCACCACCATGAGGGCTTGCACCTTTGCCTCCCGCCGTCACACTTTCCCCACCGTAGAGCGCTATTCTCCACTGCAGACCCGTCCTACAAAGGAAGTGCCATGCGTACTGTGGTAAAAGCTTGGTGGATTCTGCTGCTGGTGGCCCTGTTATCGGCTTGTGTTGACATTCGCGGAGAAGCCGACCTCCATGCAGACGGGACCTCGAAGGGAGACGTCACCGTTGAGGTCAACAAACAAATGATGCGCATGGGCGGCGTCAAGTCGGTGGACGAGATGATCCAAAAAATGAAAGAAGATCCTGACACACCACCAGGCATCACTTGGACCGGCTCGGAAACCTCCCAGACCTATATCATTACAAGTAAAGGGGATTTTCCAGCCGAGGAGATGCCGTGGAAAACGTCTCGGCAGGGGGACATCCAAACCATCACGGTCAGCAACGACACTGCGACCCCGGGCGGCTCCATCGACCTAACCTTGCACGTGGAGGGCTACATCAACCCCACCATTGGCTCCCACACCAGACGCATAGACGACAACACAGTGCGGATTAGCGGCAAAACAGACGAAAAATGGAGCGATTCTGTCACCGTCGACCTCAGCCGTAAGCCGATGGAGAGCAGTGACAACAAGCTGGTCCCCCTCCTGATCGTAGGAGGCCTACTGCTGCTGGTATCCCTGGTCATCATTGGAGTCATCCTGACCGTACGCCGCCAAAGAGCCCGAGCCGCAGCGCCTAGCCAGCCTCTCCCACCTAGCGCAGGCTCGGAAACGTAACGATTGGTCAGCCTTGCTTCCCGCCGCTGGGTGCATTTCCGTCCATACGGTGTGGCCTCACACAGGCATTGTCACACGGTACTGAGTTGGAACTTGTGGACGATGTGCTGCAATTGCTGCGCCAATTCGGCCAATGCTTCGGCTTCGCTCAAGGTGCCGGTGGCGGCCTGACGGCTCTGTTGGGCAGCTGTGGTGACCAGTGTGACGTCATGGGAAATCGTTTCCGAACCTTGAGCCACCACGTGCACGGTTCGGCTAATTTCTTGCGTGGTGGCTGTTTGTTCCTCCACAGCGGCGGCAATGGTCGCTTGAGTGCTGTCGATTCGCTCAATAATTTCTGTAATCTTTTCCAACGCCGTGGAAGTATCCAGGGCGTCACTTTGAATACTGGATATCTTTTCGGCAATGTCATCAGTAGCCAATGCGCTTTGTTGGGCGAGTTGTTTTACTTCTGTCGCCACCACAGCAAAACCTTTACCGGCCTCCCCAGCTCGTGCCGCCTCAATCGTGGCGTTAAGAGCCAACAGATTGGTTTGTTCGGCAATTGCGGTTATGGATTTCATCACTGCACCGATCTGCTGCGATGAGTCGCTGAGTTTTGCCACGATACGGGCAATAGCGTTGGCAGCTCCCACCGCGTCCTGGGCTACCCGGCTAGCATTGGCAGCTGAGTGGGAAATCTCCTGAATTGAGGCGGTCATTTGTTCTGTTCCCGACGCCAGGGTAGAAACACTGCCGCTGACGCTTGCTGCGGTGCCAGAGGCAGATTGGGCCTGGCTGCTGGTTTGACCTGATGCCTGATCAACCACACGGGCGTTATCAGCCAACCGATTTGAGGAGTCAGCCAACTGTTGAGCATGGGAGTTCAGGGTGGAGATTACTTGGGAAACCTGCGCGTTCTGTGCGTTGAACGCCTCTGCCAAATCGCGTAGTTCTACCACTCCCAAAGGGGTGAGAGTGAAGGAAAGATCATGAGCGTCTCTGTTTTGTAGCATAGCTGCGTACTCACTGACACCTTTACCAAGTTTGTTGTGGTACACCCACAAAACAATCCCCAGTGCAATGAGTAATAAGAGGCAGCAACCAATAAGCACCTTTCCCGACATGTCACGACTGGTCGCCGCCTGTTTTTGCTCAGCGTCAAGCCGATTAATAATCGAATCATGGAATTGTTGCCACTTGCCTATAATTTTTTCTACATTCCCAAAATACACATCGTTGTACACCAGGGAACGGGCTAGTTCACGCTTTTGATCTTCTGGCAATTGAGCGTCCTGGGGCGTGAGGCGAAAATTAGCCATTCCCGACGGCGTGGGGATTTGTGGTTGAGTCGCTAATACCAGCCCTAAAGCTCTGGTTTCCAAAGTGACCAGTTCGGCCGAGAAGCTACTCGCTTGCGCCAGCAGATCCAATTCCGCAGCGGGGGTTCCTAATGCTTTGAGTTTTTTGATGGCCTGGGCTTGATGCCCAGACTCTACCTCTGCCCAGTAGGCATCCAGCCACCGCTTCTCCCGCGTGACCACATAGGCTCTGACCGTATTTGTCAGCAGTTGCGACGAATCACGCACCGCGTTGACTTCTACCAGAGATGCGGCACGATTGGCTGTCACCGCTGCATCTTTTTTCACCGCGCGAATATTGAGCACCGTGGCTCCCACGGTGATTACCCCCATTATGACCGCAACTGCCAGGGCAAATCGGGTCACATGTGCTGCTTTCACACCGAGCTCCTATCACAGGTGATCATGGCAATCTCCTCCATGAGTCGTCAAGGTCACCATCGACACTTTGGCTGCCGTGGTAAGGACTTTGCCACCCCCAGGTCAGGCTGACCTCTCAGATCCAGGCGCAGCACTCAGAGTGGCTCTCCAGCGGCGCCGGGGGGTCTGACACCGCCCACCTCCGTGAAGGTGGCTAGTCAGGCTTGAAGCGCTCGCGTAGTCTCCACAGGGTCCGCGCCTGTCCGTTTCGCGCCCACCAGGAGGCCCTTATGACCACCTACACCCTGCCCGAGCTGCCTTATGACTACAACGCTCTGGCCCCGCACATTTCCGGCCAGATCATGCAGCTGCACCACAGCAAGCACCACCAGGCCTACGTGACTGGCGCCAATACCGCACTGGAGCAGTTGGCGCAGGCACGCGAGACCGGCGAGCTGGCCACGATCAACAAGCTGGAGAAGGACCTGGCCTTCAACCTGGGGGGGCATCTCAACCACAGCGTGTTTTGGACCAACATGTCCCCTGATGGAGGCGACCAGCCGGTGGGTGAGCTGGCCACGACTTTGGAGGAGCACTTCGGCTCATTCGAGAAGTTTCAGGCCCAGTTCAGCGCTACCGCGTTGGGAGTCCAAGGCTCCGGGTGGGCTGTTTTGGCGTGGGAGCCAATGGCCAGCCAGCCATTGATCTTTCAGCTGTTTGACCAGCAGGGCAACATGCCCCCCGGTCAGATCCCCTTGCTGATGCTCGATGTGTGGGAGCACGCCTACTACTTGGACTACCAGAACGTGCGTGCCGATTACGTTAAGGCGTTCTGGAACGTGGTCAACTGGAGCAATGTGGCATCCCGCCTTGCCAAGGCTCGAAGCACGCAGGTGGGGTAGCGCCGCGCTGAGAACGGTCAGCGCTGGTTGAACTCTCCCTAGGCAGCCAGATCATCAGTGGAGTTCACTGTGCCTATGGCCTGGTGAGCTAGCACGACATGTTGATCGGGTGGATCACCAAGAGAGGCTTTCGTTGACCGTATGGTCCACCTTGGGCGATAGGACATAAGCGTGGGCTCACCACAGTCCTGGCTAGGTGGTAAATAGGTGAAGGCTGGATGATTCTTGAACTAACAACCCATCGTTGACGCCGACTTCTCCTCCCCCTCCCAGCAGGGGTGGGGTTAAGTCAGGGCTTTCAGCGGCGGTGAAGCCCAACCTTCTCAAGGCTGGGGCTTGTGTAATGAGATCTCCCGATTCAGCAATGATTTCCATTCCAAAGTGACGAGCTAACGCCAAAGTCGTCGTCATTTCAAAAGTCTTGTCTGGATCAAGTAGAGCCTGAACAATCAGGTCGTGTTCAATAAATAAGGTGGTCACGCCTAGTTTTTTGAGGTAGTTAACGGATAGATACCCTGTTCCGTAATGACGAATTGCCAGCCGCGCACCCAGTTGGTGCAGCTTTTTCAACGCTTTACTTGCTCGTGTGAGATCATCGAGGATATCTTGCTCCGACAACCGTAAAGTCAACAAACCTAAAGGAACATCGTGATTGTCCTGGCTGAGGAGCTCGACTAAACGGTGGTCGGCTAAGGTACGGGCGGTGATATCAACAGTGGCACCTACAGCGCGGGTTTCCCCGAGCCACGTGTGGACACCAACAAGAGCATCCTCCACAGTTTTGAGAGCAAGAATGTTCCCTAAGGTCGTTGCAGCCAGGCTGACATCAGTAGTATCAACCTTGCGTAAACCATTGTTCTGTTGCATCCACCCGACACATGCCACCGTGTTGGTCACCCGCTGTCCGGTAAGATCCACAATGTTTTGATAATAAATGTGCAGCTGGTGTTCCTGCTCGGCTTGGTTGAGTTCGCCTAGCCAATGCACTCGCGCGTCGGCATCAACGTGATCGCTTTCTTCGTAGAGGCTGGCGCAACCTCGTTGTGACTTTGCTTCGTACAAAGCTATGTCAGCCTTAGTCATCAGCTCTTCTAGCCTATCCCCATGCAAAGGCGCTAAGGCACACCCAATGCTGCCCAGAACCTCGAGCCGTACATTGTTGGTTTCAAACGGTTGGCTCAGGGTTTCAACAATGCGTTGCGCCACCTCCAAGGCTTGCTCCGGGGTGCCTTGGTCGCAATGAACAAGAAGAGCAAACTCATCTCCACCCAGACGGGCTACCAAGTCGCCTTCACGAATAGTCCCAGACAACCGAGAAGCAACCTCGCACAACAAAGCATCACCAATATGATGGCCAAAGTTATCATTGACTTCTTTGAAATGATCTAGATCAACTAGCATTATTGCTAAACTAGTTTTATTTCGTATTGCCATGTCTAAATCTGATTGGAAGAGGCGCTGCAACTTGGATCGATTAGGCAGTCCCGTCAACACATCATGTGTGGCATCTTGTTCTCGCTGGGCAGCTAATCTCGTACTGAAGTATATCACCGATGGGGGCAATAAAAGTAAAGGCACTAAGAATGGGGTATAAACAGCCATTGCCACCGCCATCGGTGCTAAACCAAGTTCAAGCGTTGGCGGCAGCCAAAATAACTTCAGATCAGTTTCGACCAAGATAGTCTTGAGGGGCTGCCCCGAAAATACTGAGGAACCAATAACTACTAATGAGAAATTGATAACGTTGTGAGGAATGAGAGCAACTATGATTGCTATGACATCGCGGAGAGACATTTGACTGGGATTAACTACCTGAAATCCATTGACAAAGTAAAATGTCATCCACGAGCCACAAAACGTTATGGTCACGAGAGAGGAGTTGCCAAAAAGTCGAGTCAATTTCATGCCTCTGAACAACTCATAAGCCATCACAATAGCAATTTGTACAAAAATTGCTACCAGTGGGTAGCCTAGGAATATAATGGCAAGTGCAAACCCCTCAGAAAAATTGATCGAAACGCCTTCTTTGGAATTGCGAGCCTGGAAGCTGACGGGCAGCATTTCACCGACAATGATCCCGATCGCCAACAAGGCTATCGGTAACCATGAAACAGGCAGATCTCTATGCGGGGCGGAAGCAAAGACCCCAACGAGCATCAATACGCTTAACATGGAGGTCATGGTGATAAATATGCGGCCTCTACGTGTACCCATCTTAAAAGACCGCCGATGCACCGTAAGATGGCGGGGCAAAGATTCGTCCGTTCGCCGCACCCATAACAACCTCCAACATCAAATGGCTATGATCTCAACGTTCATTCGGGGCCAAACCGCCATATGATCATGTTCTACCTCATCAATTCAGGCACCTAGACGAAGCGATAACCATATAAACTCATACCTATCGCTTGGTCATTCTTGGGGTCATCAATACCTTGGGATATAAACGTTCCCCCGGCAGCCAACACACTTAAGGCAACAATGGCGAGTACTTTTTTCACTCATCGTCTCCTACAGTAATCACATGCAGTAAAGATCAGTATGTCAGTTGAATTATTGAGCTGGTTTTTCCTAAAGATTAATGACCATGAGGGTTCCTGGTCACTGTCTACGGTTGAATCCATCATGGTCTGGCAGAGGTCAAGCAAGAATTACTTGATCGATTGCCAAGCGAATGACTCTTGATTGAGCGTACTGCTCATGCGGTGTGATGATCGTCTGTGATCAAGTCACCGCATGAGCAGTACAACGTAGTGAGAACCAACTTATTTAGAACCAGCGCCATCCGCCTCCAGTGGCACCAGCCGCTTGTTCCTGGCTCGAGTGGTCAGCAGGTACCGAGGCTGCCACACCACCGACTGCAACCAATGCCAAAGCAACAATAGCAACGATCTTTTTCACGATAATGCCTCCATGCATCTATTCAATTGATAGAACAATTGATCATGTTTCTGCTGAGTTCGAGGTTGAACTCTGCAGGCGATCCGGCCACTTCGACCAGTTGCAACTCAAGCATCGTCACCATCAAGCGTGGCTATACCTGCCGTATGGATGAATCACCGTGACAGGCTCACCGATATCACCCGATAGCCGCGACGAGAACCCAACCGCTGCACCAAAAACCCCTCTTCCCCCAACCATCGGCACAGTGAATCGGCACCTAAATGGCGCGAAATCACCATATAAGCCACACCTCCGGGGGTAAGTCGTGCCATCCATGTCAACAGCAGGGCGTGCAACGCTGCTTTTCCAATACGAATGGGAGGATTGGTGTAGATAGCAGCAAATCTGATCGCCTCGGAGAGGCACTCCGGTGTACTCGCCGTGATCGACTCAAGTCCAGCCGCAGCAGCATTGCGGCGTGTCAGCTCCACGGCTGCACTGTTGACGTCCACTGCCCACACTGCACGATCGGGAAACCGAAGCGCCAAGCTCAAGGCGATGGGCCCGTAACCACAACCCAGGTCCAGCAGATCTCCCGCACAGGGGGGCGCCCCGGCCAGGTCCAACAGCACCTGCGTGCCCGGGTCGATCCGATCTCCGGAAAACACTCCTGCACTGGTGGCCAGGCGCAACATCCGCCCCTCAACAGGTAGATCCACCCATCGGTCTGGCACAACGGGGGTGGATGGCGAGGTGAAATAGTGCCGCTGATTCGGGGGTGGCGCAGGGGGGTTGGTCACACTCCTATGCTGCCACCGACAGACCCACGCGTGGACACACGCAGAATTGTCACCCCTACCCCTTACAGTTAAGGCCATGAGTGACGTATTGGTGTGGATCGACTGTGAAATGACCGGCCTGGACCTGGCCAACGATGCCTTGATCGAGGTGGCGGCACTGGTGACCGACCCACAGCTGACCATCCTCGACGAAGGCCTTCAGGTCGTGATTAAACCCCCCCAACGGGCCTTGGAACAGATGCAAGAGATTCCTCGACAGATGCACACGGCCTCGGGTTTGATCACAGAATTGGACCAAGGAGTCAGCCTGGCGCAGGCCACGGAAATGGTGATGGCTTTCGTGACTCAACACGCCCCTCAACCCCGCAAAACCCCCTTGGCGGGCAACAGTATCGCCACTGATCGGGGGTTTTTGGCCCGTGACATGCCTGCCTTGGACGCTCACCTGCACTACCGCATGATCGACGTCTCCAGCATCAAAGAGCTGGCTAGACGCTGGTACCCACGTGCCTACTTCGCAGCCCCAGAAAAAGGGCGATCCCACCGAGCCCTCACCGACATCATGGAAAGCATCGAGGAGTTGCGCTACTACCGCAGCACCATCTTTGCCGGCGACCCGGGGCCCACCACCGAGCAGGCCAAGCAGGCCGCAGCAGCCATCGTGGCTGCCCGGGGGTGAGCGAGGGCACGAGAACCGGCTAGCAACAGGTGGACGAAGCCGGCTACGATGGACAGTGCGGCCCTCCTGCGGAGGGATTGCATGGTGGGTGTAGCTCAGCTGGTAGAGCGCTTGGTTGTGGTCCAAGATGTCGAGGGTTCAAGTCCCTTCACTCACCCCACAGTGGGATCACGTCACAGCCATCGGCCCCAGGCCAGGTTGGTGACAAGAAGTTCCTCGCTCGATGACGGCAATGGCCTTCCGCAGTCAGTCCCTACTCACGTGCCCCTCTGCAGTTGGGTCAGTCAGTATCGGTGACACACAATGCGGTGATCGTGGCAGTGCCATAGTCGGTCAGCAGAATGGTCAGATCCCAGGCAATGTCGAAAAACCAGGGTGTCCATGCGTTGGTGGAGCGATCGACGCGGACGTCTTCGTAGCGCTGCCCAATGAGCGCTTGCACCGCTGCAGCGCTGATGGCTTTAGCTTGGTGGGCTGGCCCGGTGAACTTTTGGTACGCCCCACCGTGGACCAACCGAGCAGCGAGGGTGCCATCCAGCGCTAGCGCGCCACTCCACTCCTCTTTCAACCCCGCTGGCACACGGTCGAGCTGGGCGGGGATTTGCAGCTCGGCCAACTCTTGGCGCACCACCGCGTGGTCGAGGAAGACCCGGTGCAGCTCATACTCGACCAGCCGGTTACGCGAAGTGAACCACTGGGTGGCAGGCGGATAAGTTGCGGCCCGAAAGCGCCGCAGCAGCACCCCACCGTTGGTGTGGGTGTCGCGCACCGCGTCGAGGAAGCGGTCCACGGCTGGGTCCTGCACAGCCACGGGCTCCCACTCCAACTCTTGCCACGAGGCGGCCACTTCTGCGGCGGTGGGACGGGGAGCCTCCCAGTCGATCTGGTTCCACGGTTTCACGGCGATTCCTTTGGGCGTCGAGGGTCTCATGGAGCAAGTGTCGGGAGCCTTTCAGGGCTAACGTGTTCCTCTATGGTCACACCCCCAGCGGTTGCCGGCTCAGCCACCCCCGACCTGAGGCGTTTGCAGCAGGTGACCATGACGTATTTCCTGACCATGGGGCTCATGGCAGGAGCGTGGGTGGGGTCGATCCCGGTGATACGTCACCGGGTGGGGCTTGACGATCTGGGCCTGACCGGGGTGCTGATCATGGTCGGGTCTGGCTGTGTGGTGGCCATGCAGCTTGCCGGGTGGTTGTCTGACCGAGTCGGTCCGATGCGCCCCAGTATGGTCAGCGTCGCCCTCATGGCGCTTGCGTGCACAGCCATCCCCCTCACCACTAGCTATGAGTGGCTGCTGGCGGCAGGGATGCTGTTTGGGCTGGGTAACGGCGGGATGGACGTGACAATGAACCTGCTGGGGGCCCGGGTAGAGCAGGCCAGGGGCCGCAGCCTCATGAACCGCTTTCACGCCACCTTTTCAGTAGGAGCCCTGACCGGTACAGCCATGGTAGTGGTGTTCACCAAGTTGTTGCAGGCTCCCCGCCTGGCAATGTTCACGACCAGCGTTGCAGGGTTGGTAGTCGTGACGGCAGTAGCAGTGGCGACCCGTGGGGCGACCTCACCCCAGGCCGCTGCAACCACCACTCAGGCCCCTTCACATATGAGTGGTATCCCCCACGCAGCCTGGGTCTTGGCAGTGGTAGCCCTCTGTGCAGCCACCACCGAAGGTATCGCTGGAAGCTGGGCCTCGGTCCACCTGGAGCAGGTCACCCATCTCCAGCCGGGATACGCAGCGATGGCGGGGGTGGCTATGAGAGTGACTGCATTGTTGGTGCGCCTCGTCGGTGACCACTTGGTGAACCGATGGGGTCGAGCGCAAATCGTGCGGATCAGTGTAGCGGTAGCTGCTTTGGGATGGATGGTAACGATGAGCGCAGCCTCACTACCGTTAGTGTTGCTGGGCTGGGCGCTGGTCGGTCTAGGGACTGGATTAGTCATCCCTCAGATCTATGCAGCATCCGGTCGTCTTGGCGGCGGTCGCAGCCTCGCGTTGATCACCACCTTCTGCTACACCGGTTTGTTCCTTGGTCCCATCGGGGTTGGTTTGGCCTCAGAGCTGGCCGGCATTCAACGCGCTATGATCATTCCTCTGCTCATCACCGGGGTCTTGGCCGCGCTCACTTTCACCCCAGCGCTGACCCACGCAAGCCTGCCCGCCCCCCAAGCAGCACCATCAGAAAGCGCGCCCTTAGCCCCCACGGCATGACCCTGCTGGCCCCACCGCCTCGTGCTCCCGTTTGCTCACCACCAGATGGTCACCAACTATTGTCGCGCACCAGCGCAGGTGGTCACGTCTAAGCCGTACTCCCGGTCTGCGCCTGATGATCGCCGAAAGCTGTCTGTTGGTATCAGGAGTGGCTGTTGGAGTATTCATCAGCCCGCTGGGGCTGCTTTCCTCTCACGGTGCCACTAAGGTGTCTGCCAGGCCTGTCCCTATCTCCAGGAGGATCCATGACGCACGTGGTTGAACGCGCCCCTGCCCTGGAGGCGACCTCTGCCCAGCGGGTACGCCAACCGGGCTCTACCGTGGTGCGCTGGATCACCTCAACCGACCACAAAGTGATCGGTTACATGTATTTGATCACTTCGTTCGTGTTCTTTTGCGTGGGTGGGTTGTTGGCTATGGGGATTCGGGCCGAACTAGCCCAGCCTGGCCTGCAGTTTTTCAGCAATGAGCAATACAACCAGCTGTTTACCATGCATGGGGCGATCATGCTGCTGTTGTTTGCTACCCCGCTCTTCGTCGGCTTTGGCAATGTGTTGGTTCCCCTGCAGATTGGGGCTCCGGATGTGGCATTCCCCCGGTTGAATCAGCTCAGCTATTGGCTCTTTCTTTTCGGCGGTCTGATCGCCATTGCCGGCTTTCTCACCCCCCAGGGAGCGGCCAGTTTCGGATGGTTTTTCTATCCTCCGCTTTCCAACTCCCTCTATAGCCCCGGAGTTGGTCACGATCTGTTCCTCGTGGGTTTCGCATTAGGTGGTGTAGGCACGATTCTGGGAGCAGTCAACTTTGTCACCACGATGTTCACCCTGCGTGCCCCCGGCATGACCATGTTGCGGGTGCCTCTGTTCACCTGGACCGTACTGGTTGCCTCGATCCTGGTCCTGGTGGTCTTCCCTGTACTGGCCGCCACCATGGTGGCACTGATCAGCGATCGGCAATTCGGGACGCATATTTTCGACGTGAACAACAATGGGCCGGTCATGTTCCAGCATTTGTTTTGGTTCTTTGGCCACCCCGAGGTCTACATCATTGCGTTGCCCTTTTTTGGAATTATCAGTGAGGTCATTCCGGTGTTTAGCCGCAAACCGCTTTTTGGTTACCACGGTATGATCTTCGCCTCATTGGCGATTTGCTTCCTGTCGGTCACTGTATGGGCCCACCACATGTTTGCTACCGGAGCAGTGCTACTGCCCTTCTTTTCCCTCCTCACCCTGCTGATCGCCGTCCCCACCGGTATCAAGTTTTTCAACTGGATTGGCACCATGTGGCGCGGGTCTTTGACCTTTGAAACCCCCATGCTGTGGGCGATTGGCTTTCTGGTGACCTTCCTGTTCGGGGGCCTGACTGGGGTCATCTTGGCGGCTCCACCCCTGGACTGGCACGTGACCGACACGTACTTTGTGGTGGCGCATTTTCACTATGTCCTGTTTGGCACGGTGGTGTTTGCCATGTTTTCTGGTTTCTACTTCTGGTGGCCGAAATTCACCGGCACCATGCTTAATGAGCGCCTGGGCAAAATCCACTTTTGGACCCTGATGGTGGGCTTCCACACGACGTTTCTCATTCAGCACTGGTTAGGGACGCAGGGAATGCCTCGCCGCTATGCCGACTATTTAGTTGCTGATGGTTTCACCACCATGAATGCCATCTCCTCAGTAGGGGCTTTCTTGTTGGGTATCTCCACCCTGCCTTTCCTGCTCAACGTCTACCTCACCGCTCGTCACGCCCCCCGCGTGAAGGTGGACGACCCGTGGGGCACTGGACGCTCCCTGGAGTGGGCCACCAGCTGCCCGCCGCCGCGACACAATTTCACTCGCCTGCCCCGCATCCGCTCGGAAAGCCCCGCCTTCGACCTGCACCACCCCGAGGCGGCCCAACCCGGTCTCCAGCCACAGCCGGCTGCTGCCATCCATTAGCGATTGACCCAAGCGATCAGGTAGGCTGGCAAGGCTTGCGCCGCTAGCTCAATTGGCAGAGCAACGGACTCTTAATCCGTGCGTTCTGGGTTCAAGTCCCAGGCGGCGTACTTCGTCAGAGGAATGTCACTGTTTCGCGTGTTGGCGTGAGTTTTGCTCCGTCATTGATGGCACACTCCAGGTGCTTGATCTCGTTTAATGAGCGCCGTGACCAACGAGCCCCTACTCCACGTGGTAGACGCTGAATCTATGAGGCTGACTATCCTCACTGCGTAGCGGTGAGCCCGGGAGTTCCCCCTCAGTAAAGGAGGCTGCAGTGAAGCACGCCCGTATCCACATCCTGATTGCACTGCTATTAGGAGTCCTTGCCGGCGTGTTGATCCCCGTTCCTCAAGGTCAGGTAGGCGGGCACATCCTCGCCGGATGGGTCACAGCTTGCCTGCTCTACACGGTGCCGATGATGGCGCACCTCATGGCCACCAGCCATGAGCGCACCCAGCACTTCGTGGGCGGGCAAGGCAGCCGTACCCAACTCGATGTGGTGGTGGTTGCAGCTAGCTTGGCTAGCTTGGCGGCGATCGGATACTTCCTGCTCAGTTCGAGCGGTTCCGGCGCTAACGCCTCCATGGCGATTAAGACGGTCAATGCGGGGTTGGCGCTAGGAAGTGTGGTCGGAGCCTGGCTGTCGGTGCACGTGACCTACGCGCTGCGTTACGCCCGTCATTGGTACCTCAACGAGCCTGGCTGTGTGGACTTCAACACCACACATGAGCCACGAATGTCTGACTTCGTTTACCTGGCTTTCACACTAGGGATGACCTATCAAGTCTCCGACACCGACATCAAAACCCCCGCCATGCGCCGCATCATCCTCTGGCACACCTTGTTGAGTTACCTCTTCGGCACCGGCATCGTCGCCGCCACGATCAACCTCATCGTCAGCACGGCGGGATAGCCGCCTTACCCCCAAGGCAGACGCTTGGAGGCCTTCTTCCACAGCTGGGACATGCGCTTGCTGGTACCCGACGCCGCGTCGCTGGAGGCACCAGCAACCGTGCTGGCTTGGTCACGCACCGTTTCCGCCGCCGAACGGGTGCCCTCGGCGGCGGAGGAGGCCACATCGGCTACCTTGCCACGGGCATCAGCCGTAGCCTCCCAGGCGCTAGCGGCGCGCTGGCGGGCAGCCTCCGAGGCGTGGGTGAACAACTCCACCAGAGAATCCCGCAACTGGCTGGCTTGGTCGGCTGCGTCGTGGCCCAGAGCTTGCACTCTTTCGGTGCGAGTGGGCTTATGGGTGAGCTTGCGCGCCACCACTAGGGTGACCAGACCGGCCACAACCCCCACGGCAGGCAGCACGCGGTTCAGTCGCATCGAGCCACTGTCCTGGTCAACTACCAGATTGGTGGCTTTCTGCTTGGCCGCGTTGGCCATGTTCGCCGGCTTGACCCGCGTGGTGATCTGGTCAACGGTAGCCACCAGGCGCTCCCGACGCTCGTTGATGTCCCGCTCGATCTGTTTGGCGCTGCGGTTGGGGTCCGGAGCGGCTTCAGGGGTTAGGGGGGACGTGGTCTCGACCGGCATGGAACGACTCTCCTCTTGCGTTAGGGTCTTACGTCTGGGTTACAGTTTTGGGTTCACGCCTCAGGCTCACAGGTAGCCTTGAGCCTAGTCGTTGCCACCCACCCCTGCCTGAAAAACCACGTAATGAGTTGAAGGAGAAACTGATGGTCACCTCTACATTGACTGCTGGGCAGCCTGCCCCCGCCTTCACCTTGCCGGATGACCAAGGGCATCTGGTGTCCCTGACCGACTTTGCCGGACGCAGCGTGATCCTCTACGCCTACCCCAAGGCCGACACCCCTGGATGCACCACGCAGGCGTGCGATTTTCGTGACAGCTTGGAGTCATTCCAGCGCGACGGATTCGCCCTAGTGGGAATCTCCCCGGACTCCCCGGCGGCGTTGGCACGGTTTCGGGACAAATACCAGCTGAGCTACCCATTGCTGTCCGACCCCGAGCATGGCGTGCTGCAGGCCTACGGGGCGTGGGGGGAGAAATCCTCCTACGGGCGCACCAGTGTGGGAGTCATCCGTTCCACCTTCGTCATCGGACCTGACGCAGTGCTGCTGCATGTGCTGCCCAATGTCAAAGCCACAGGCCATGTGGAGATGCTGCGGCGCATCCTAGGTCTGGACGGGGCGGCCACAGGCTAAACTGGGTAGAGCTTCCCGGGGCCGTAGCCCAACGGCAGGAGGCACGCGTTTTAGGTGCGCGACAGTGTGAGTTCGAATCTCACCGGCCCCACCAGTGTTGCCGCCCTCAGAGGGTGGTTTTTTGGCGGTAGGTGCGCTTGGCTTCCACCCACGCCTGGTGACGGTGAGCCTCATCGCCGGTTTGAAAAGCCTGCTCGGGGTATTTGAGGTTTTGCTGAGCGAGCTTGTCGATGATGGCCGTGGGCAGGTCGATCTCGTAGCGGTGGGCGAACTGGATGGCGTAGATCACCACGTCAGCCAGTTCGCTGGCCAGCTCAGCCGGGGTGCCCAGGGGCTCCTCCTGCCACTGGAAGTGCTCCAGCAGTTCGTTGGCCTCCAGGGATAGGGAGATGGCCAGACCGCGACTGGTGGCATCGTGATTCCAGCCTCGGGCCGCAACGAAATCGACCACTGCCTGCTGGGCCTGCTCGAACGTGACCGAACGGTCCACGATTACCCCCAGACCTGCTGCAGTTGCTCAGCCAAGGCGCGAAAGGCGCGACCTCGGTGGCTGATGGCGTTCTTTTCTTGCGGGCTCAGTTGGGCCATGGTGCGGGTGTCCTCGCCGGGAACGAAGACCGGGTCGTAGCCGAACCCGTTGATACCGAGGGGTTTTTCTGCCAGCTGGCCCTCCACCTGGGCTTGCACGCTGTACTGCTGACCGTTGGGGTCCACCGCCACTGCTGCGCAGACGAAGGCGGCCTGGCGGTGCTGGGCAGGCACGTCAGCTAGCTGGTCCAGCAGCAGGGCCAGGTTCGCCGTGTCGTCGCCGTGCCGACCTGCCCAGCGGGCGGAAAAGATGCCTGGCATCCCGCCGAGAACCTCCACCGCCAAGCCGGAATCGTCGGCCACGGCCAGGACCGGGCGCCCCGCTGCAGCACAGTGGGTTGCCGCACTACTGGCCTTGAGCAGAGCGTTCTCGGCGAAACTGAGGCCAGTCTCGGCCACCTCGGGCAGGCCAGGGAAGTCCTCCACACCGAGGACTTCCACCTGCGGCAAGCCCACCTCGGCCAGGATCGTGCGCAACTCCGCGATCTTGCCCTGGTTGCGGGTAGCTAACAGCAGAGGCAGGGTCATCGGCCTAGCTCCACAGCCAGCGCCTCACGTTGCAGATGGGCAAGTTGCTCGCACCCACTGCGGGCCAGAGCCAACAATTGACTCAGTTCAGTGTCGCTGAAAGGGGCCCCTTCGGCGGTGCCTTGAATCTCTACGAACCCCCCGCTGCCGGTCATCACCACATTCATGTCAGTCTGCGCACGGCCATCCTCCTCATAAGGCAGATCCAGACGAGGCTGACCGTCGATGATGCCCACACTGATCGCGGCCACACTGTCGCGCAAGGGTTGAGCGTCGGCGGCCAGCACCTTCTGGGAGTGCATCCACTCCACCGCGTCGGCCAGCGCCACCCAAGCGCCGGTAATAGACGCAGTGCGGGTTCCTCCATCGGCCTGCAAGACGTCACAGTCGATCACGATGGTGTTCTCCCCCAGGGCCGCCACATCGATGACCGCCCGCATGCTGCGCCCGATGAGGCGGCTGATCTCGTGAGTGCGACCCCCCACCTTGCCTTTAACGCTCTCCCGGTCGTTGCGGGTCAGGGTGGCCCGGGGCAGCATCGCGTATTCCGCAGTCACCCACCCCTGACCACTGCCTTTACGCCACCGAGGCACCCCCTCGGTCACACTGGCCGTGCACAACACCCGGGTGCCGCCAAACTGCACCAGCACCGATCCCTCCGGATGGTCCAGCCACCGGCGGGTCAGGGTGATGGGACGCAGTTGGTCAGCCTGCCGGCCATCGGCGCGAGCCAGGATAGGGGCACAGTGGGCAGCAGCGGTGAGGGTCTCAGACATGCCCAGCACACTATGCGCCGGGTCTGACAAAACCGTTCAGGACGCTAAGCCGTCGGTACCCATAATTCGGTGGCGCAACTGATCGAACAAATCGGTGGGTCCAGTGGCGGTGAAACTGTGGGTGGGAGCCAAGCCTCCAACAGGCCGCAGGAGTTCCTCGGCGGTGAGGATGCGGTACACGTCCTTGGCCGTCTCCTCGGCACTGGAGACCAGGGTGACCGCGTCGCCAGCCACGTAGGAGATGGCGGCGGCCAGCAGGGGGTAGTGCGTGCACCCCAGGACCAGCGTGTCCACCCCGGCATCGAGCACCGGCTGCACGTACTGACGGGTCACCTCCAGCAGTTGCGGGCCGCTGGTGATGCCGGCCTCCACGAAGTCGACGAACTGCGGGCAGGCCTGAGTGGTCAGTTGCACCCCCGGCACTGCTGCGAAGGCATCGTCATAGGCGCGCGAGGTTTTCGTCGCCTGGGTGGACAACACTCCCACCTTGCCATTGCGCGTCGCTGCCGCAGCCCGGCGAGCAGCCGGGCCAATCACCTCCACCACCGGCACCGGGTAGCGCTCCCGGGCGTCGCGTAGCACAGCGGAGCTGGCGGTATTACAGGCGATGACCAGCATCTTCACCCCATCGGCCACCAACCGATCCATCAACTCCAAGGCCAAGGCCCGCACGTGGGCGATCGATTTGGGGCCATAGGGGAAGTTGGCCGTGTCGGCCACGTAGCGCAGGTTTTCATGGGGCAGCTGATCCAGCACCGCCCGCGCCACCGTCAACCCCCCCACCCCGGAGTCGAACATCCCAATCGGCGCCTGCGCATTCATGGCCCTTAGGGTAGCCACCCCCTAAGCGGGTATCAGGAGTGGGTTTACTCCCCTGATTTTTGCACCTCGTCGTGGAGAGCACAGACCGCCTCCACCAAGTGCTCTTGGATGGCCGTGAGGTAATCATAGACGGCACGCATGGCTTGGGCTTGTAGACCCTGCTGGGTGGGGGTTGTGGGTTGTTGCTGCTCGTCCAGCCACAACAGCAGGTCATCATCCTCGCTGACCTGCAGGCGCGTGCCCATCACCAGACGCACATCGTTGAGTGCGGACAACCACGCCTGGGCCTGTTCGGGAAGCAAGTGGAGTTGCCGGTAACGGTGCACGAGATCATCGGGAGGGATCTGCTGCCCCGCCTGGTCATCCTCCTGTTCGGGAGCAAGGCTTGCCAACGTGGCGTCGATCTGGGCCGTTTTGTGCTGACGCAGGTCTTGCTCGGTGAAACGGCGAAAATCCGAGCTAGCGGCTGAGTCCTCGGCATAGGCATCGGGAAGCAGGCGGGCCAACGCGGGGTCGGTGGGAGGGTGCATCGGGCCCTGGCGCATCCCTACCAGCGCCTCCAGTTCCTCCACGCTGGGGTCGGGGGCTGCGCCAGACTCCTGGGTAGAGGCCGGTGTCGCCTCGTCCAGCCCCAAGCCCTCCGGGCCCAGGCGCAGGCGGACAGTCGGGGCGGCCTGATCCAAGCTCAGCAGATGACGGACCTGTTGGAGCAAGTCGCTGATGATCAGGGCCTCCATCTCGCTGAGGTGCACGTGAATCAGGCCGTCGGCCACCCCCACCTGAACCCCTAGCGGCTGCTCACTGGTCACGGCTCACTCGTCCTTACCGATGGTGGCCCACAGACCGTAGCTGTGCATCGCCTGCGT
The DNA here is from genome assembly GCA_039812585.1 of Actinomycetota bacterium. Classification (GTDB taxonomy): domain Bacteria; phylum Actinomycetota; class Actinomycetes; order JBDIAW01; family JBDIAW01; genus JBDIAW01. Next base: position 61,328 of record JBDIAW010000003.1, read on the forward strand.
GTCACGCTCCATCTGCTCCCGGCTGCCAGCGGAGACCACCGCCCTGCCTTGGTGATGCACGTCAAGCATGAGGCTGGCTGCTTTGTCTGCAGAGTAGCCAAAGTGCTTCTGGAACACGTAGGTCACATACGACATGAGGTTGATGGGGTCATTCCAGACGATGGTGATCCAAGGCTTGTCCGTGGTGGAGTCAAAGTCGCTGATCCCGAGCAGATCAGGGTCCTCCACCAGCGGCGCGTCCAGGGCAGCAGTGGCAACGGTCATGACTCCATGGTGCCAGCCCGATCAGCGAACTGCCACGCGAACCGCAGGGGTGGCTCCTGCCAAGTAGGAGGTGGTGCTGGCCACCCGCACCCGCAGCGTCGGCGTGCCCACACTGCGGGTGGAGACGGCCAAGCGGTACTTGCCCTGGGTATCGGTACGCGCCGTAGCTACCGTCACCCACCGGTTGTTGACCAGCCGTTGCTGGCTCACGCTCACCCCTCGGGCAGCGGGGTAGATCGACCCCTGGGTGGTGATGGTGCGCACCGCATTGCGCCGGGTCACGGCGTTGCTGCCGGCAACTCCCCGCGCCACCGCCACCGAACGAATAGCGCTGGTTGCCCCAGCCGAGGCCCAGGTGCTCCCGGCCACCAACCGGTAGTGCTGCCCCCGCTTGGGAGTCACAGTGAAGGCCACCTGGCCGTTAGCATCGGTGCTGGCCTTGGTCAGACTCACCCAGCTAGCCGTGGAGCTGCTGCGCTGCTGCAACGTCACTGACCTCCCAACGATCACCTGGCCGTTGGAGTCAGTCACCCGCCCTTTGAGGCGCAGCGAGCTCCCATAGCGCACCGATTGGGTGGAGGTCCACGCCGTGGTCGTCGTGGAGGCCACCGCAATGCTGGCAGCGTAGCTACGAGCCGCGTCCCACACTGCGGGGTCTTCGCTGCCCAGCGCCCACATGGCCGCTCCGCCCAACTTGTAAGCCCCGACCAATTGCATCAGCCGGCGCATCGAGGCGGCGTCGCTGTACCACACCGTGTGGGTAGCTCCCTTGGAGTCGCGGTAGGTGAGCTGGGGAGCCCGAACCGGACGGCCAGTGGCATCAGTCTCCACCCACTGCCGGCGCGCCCCAGTGGAATCCTGCAGCTCACGCACCTTCGCGTAGGTGAGCGCGCTGGCCCCTCCGACCACCCCGTCGCGCCAGTCGTAGCCGTAGCTGGGCACTCCCAGCCACACCTTGCCCGCCGGCACCAGGCTGGTGGCGTGAGCGATCACCTTCTCGACCCACCAGTAGGGGGCCACCGGGTTGACCGGGCCACCACTCCAGCCGTAGTCGTAGGTCATGATCCGGAACTTGTCGACCACGCGGCCAATCTCGGCGTAGTCATACACCGGCCAGTTGCCGTAGTCCGACGTGGTGGTCCGCGCCCCCACCGTGATCGACAGTTTCTTGCCTACCGCGTGCAAAGCGGTGGCCAGCTCCTGGGCCAGTTGGCTGAACCCGTCTTTGGTAGCGACGATGTCGGCTATCCCTCCGCCGTAGTTCATCGACTCGTAATCCAAGTCGATGCCGGCATAGTCGTGATCGACCACGAGGCCCACGATTTGGCGGACATGGGCAGCGCGCTTGGCCTCATCGGCCAGGAAGGCAGCCATCGCCGGGGCATCCTGCACCTGGGTGATCGTGGGCAGCACCGGGATGCGCCGAGTGTGTAGGGTCTGTACGATCTCAGCGATGCGCTCCTCTGAGGCGCAGCTCTGGCAGGCCAGGCGCACCAATCCGTCGCTGTCCAGCGTGTACCAGAAGGGGGAGGCGTCGGTAAACAGATCCGCGTTGGTTGTCACGCTGTCCAACGCGGCTTGAGTGTTCCAGTAGGGCAGCCAACCGGAGAGTATGCGGCGAGGCCCAGCCTCCACAGCGGCGGCCTTGGTGGTGTGCAACTGGAGCAGAACCCCACTGCTGGCGATTAAAGCCAGCAGAGCCAACCACGTACCGAAGTGGTTCCGGCGCTTGGGTTGCGGTTGGGGCGCGGGGGCGAGGAACAGATCACTCCAGCGGAACTTCCGCCGGGCATGGCGGGTTGAACGCAGCGGCTTCCATGCGACATATACCGGTGAGCGATCCATCGCTAATCCCCTTGGCCCATCGACTACTCGTGGCTGGCTGGTCCGCGCCGCAGCCCCGGTGAAAGGGGCGGCGCTAGAACAGTGATCGCCAGGTAGTCGCGCCTAGTCCAGTCAGACCAGGGCCAAATGGGGGTATCCCGGGTGATCCTTATCCCCCGGTCGAGTGAACTTAGATGGTGGTGTTGCCACTGATGGTCAGCGCAGTGGCATCGGCGCGGTCCACTGCCTGGGCCTTGGGGCCCAGCAGAAAACGGTTGCCGGTGATGGTGATCCGGGTGGGTGGAGCTCCACCACCACCGGTGGTGAGCACCCCGGCTACCTTGTTGGTGTTGGCCCGCATATCGACCGTATTGCCGGTCACCCTCACATCCGAGGAGCCACTGCTGATGATCATCACCGCCATCCAGTCATACGTGGAGGTCATGGCCGTGCGCACGAACGAGTTGTTGGCGATGGTGATGGCGCTGCTGCGATCCTCCACGTGCACCGGCTCTTGGGCGTAACCACTGAAAGTGTTCCCTTCGATCACCGCGCCAGTAACGTGGGCCAGCCCCACTCCAAAACCCGCGTTGTGCTGGTTGGGCGGGTAGCGATTGTCCCGAAAGGTGGAGTTGGTCACGCGAATGTCGCGCATCGTGGAGTTGGGGGCGTTGAACTCCAGATCATCTGCACCGTTGCCAGTGAACGTGCTGCGATCCACCGTCCACCCCTGCACCACAGGAGTGCCCTCGCTGGGCTGGAACATGGCGAAGCTGAGGTTTTTCAACGTGCACCCCACCATGCTCACCCCCTTCACCCGCTGACCATTCGTAGCCGTGATCATGATCCCGTGGAGGTCTTGGCGAGGCCAGGTGGGCACCCGCCCGTCGAGGACCACGTCCCGCAAGCGCAGCGTGCTCACCGCACCCACATTGAGCAGCAGACCCGGGAAGTCCCCCTGCCGGGTCAAGGTCAAGCCCTGCAGGGTGATTGCGCTGCCCTGCAGGTGCAGCAGCGCCGCCCACCCGCCCGTGGTTTCCAGCTGCAGCGTTGCCCGAGTGTTCACCCCACGCAGGGTGGTGCCCGACCCAACATCGAGACCTCCCCCGGCGGTGCGAACCCGGCAGATACCAGCAGGGATCACAATGTCCTTGCCCTGCTTGGGGATTTCGGCCAACGCCTTGACCAACGCCTGGGTGTCATCGGCCTTGCCATCGCAGCGAGCCCCGAATGCGCTCAGGTTGACCCCCGCCCGGGTGGGCCATGGAGCCGGGGTGGCGGACCCGGGCCCAGTAGGGCTGGTGATGATCGCACTGGAGAAGGGCGCACTCGACGACCCAGACGGCAGCGGCACGGAGGTCAGCAGCGACGGCACGCTCTGGGTCACCGTCGGGCTCGTCGAGGTGGTAGAGGCCGGGTCGGGAGTGGGACTGATCGACTCCGATCCTGCCCCACAAGCTGTCAGCCCCACCAGCACCGCCACGCTGATGATCACTCGCAGATTTGCCTTGGCTGGGTGAGCACGCATGAACCCAGCGTAGAACCCTCCCGACCGGTTACCGTAGAGGCAGCCACCCCTCCTCCCAGCTGAAGGAGACCCCGTGAAGCAGACGGTGAACCAACCTCCCCAGGTGCCCAGCGCTGCCCCCCTGAACTTTGCCGAGGTCATCGCCATGGCCCAGTTAGGAGGCATCGACCACGCCTTTCACAACCTGCTGGGCTACTGCGCGGTGAGCATGAAGCAGGCCGGACAGGCGGAAACCTCCCGGCAGTGCATGGTGGCTCTGGCAGCCGAGAAGCAACAGGCCGCCGCGTCGGCTCGCCAGGTGATGGAGTCCCCCAGCCAGCCCAGGCAACGTCTGCAGCAGTGGTTCCACCTGCGCGGCTATGACCAGCAGGTGAGCAACCAAAAGCTGGTCTCTCGTCTGGAAACCTTGGTGCAGCAGGACTTTCCGGGCCCTTTCGCTGCTAGCCAGGCTTGGTTGGCGCGCGGCTTCTCCCCCCAGGGGGCGCTGGTGCGGGCGGTGGCGCAGGCCGATCAGGCCGCCGATCCCTCCACCTTCGCCGCCGCCCTGGCCGATTGGGTGACCACCAGCCGCGCGCGCCGGGCGGAGTTGGACCAGCTGCGCGCCGGGCCGCTGACCCGGCAGGCCGCCGAGGCCAACTACGAACGGCGGGCGTTGCGTGACTTCCACCTACGGGTGGTGCTGGGCCTGAACGAGCCCGGCGCGGTGGGAACCTTGGAGGCCGACGACGCCCCCCTGGCCCTGGCGATTTGGGCCATTTGGGTCGATGACACCGACCCCGACCAACCCCAAGACAGCGAAATCCTCGCCGGACTGACCCCCTGGGTGACCCGCACCTACCCCCACCATCAGGTAGCATTAGATCTCTACGAGCGTCTACAGTCCAGCGCCCACCGGGAGGGGTGAGTCATGAGAATCACGGTTGCCCCAGATTCAGCCTCTCTGACCGGAGCAATTGCCCAGGTCTCACCTACTGGCACCAGGGCTTTCGGCAGTGGTACCCCTGCACACCTCCCGCCTTCCAGCACCCCTGCCGCACCTGCTCGTCACCGTACCGGCGCTGACGAGCTCTCTCCACGCCGGTAGCTACCCCACTGTTGGTAGCAGGGCGGAGCGGGTTTGTTCGTAGGCGGTGATGTCTCCTTCGTGGCGCAGAGTCAGGCCAATGTCGTCCAGGCCCTCCATGAGGCGCCAGCGGGCGTAGTCGTCCATCTCGAAGCTGAACACCAACGCGCCGCAACTGACCTGGCACTGGGCCAAGTCCACCGTGATCTCAGTGCCGGGGGCGGCCTCCAGGGCTTGCCACAACTGGTCCACTGCCTCCTGCGGTAACTCCACGGTCAGCAGCCCCGCGCGCAGAGAGTTGCTGCGGAAAATGTCGGCGTAGCGGGGGGAAATCACCACGGTGAAGCCGTAATTCTGCAACGCCCACACCGCGTGCTCCCGGGAGGAGCCGGTGCCAAAATCCGGGCCCGCCACCAGCACCGACCCGGCGGCGTAGGCGGGCTGGTTGAGCACGAAGTCCGGCTCGGCCCTCCACGCAGCAAACAGGCCATCCTCAAAGCCGCTGCGGGTCACCCGCTTCAAATACACGGCGGGGATGATCTGGTCGGTGTCCACGTTGCTGCGCCGCAACGGCACCCCCACTCCGGTGTGAGTGATGAACTTCTGCATAGCAACTCTCCTTCGTGATCAAGGGTAAAACCGTTATGCCGCGGGCAAATCGGCGGGGCTGGACAACCGGCCAGTGATGGCCGTGGCGGCAGCCACAGCCGGGGAGACCAGGTGGGTGCGGCCCCCTGGGCCTTGCCGGCCTTCAAAGTTGCGGTTGGAGGTGGAGGCTGACCGCTGCCCGGCAGAAAGCTGGTCAGGGTTCATCCCCAGGCACATGGAGCACCCCGCGCGGCGCCATTGCGCCCCGGCGGCGCGAAACACCTCATCGAGCCCCTCGGCCTCGGCCTGGGCGGCAACCCGAGCCGAGCCTGGCACCACCAAAACCTGCAGGTCGGGGGCCACCCGGCGCCCTTGCCACACCGAGGCAACAGTGCGCAGATCCTCGATGCGCCCGTTCGTGCAGGAGCCGATGAACACGGTGTCCACGGCGACCTCCCGCATCGCAGTGCCGGGAGTCAGTGCCATGTACTCCAACGCGCGCTGGGCTGCCAAGCGCTGCTCAGGCTCGGCGAAGGAATCCGGATCTGGCACGGCCCCGGTCAGCGGCACCCCCTGGCCAGGGTTGGTGCCCCAGGTGACAAACGGAGCCAGGGCGCAGGCGTCAATGAGCACCTCGGCGTCGAAGCTGGCATCTGGGTCGGTGCGCAGACTGTTCCACCAGCCCTGCGCCTGCTCCCACTGCGCCCCGGTGGGAGCGTAAGGGCGCCCAGCGAGGTAGTCGTAGGTGGTTTGGTCGGGAGCTACCATCCCCGCCCGAGCCCCGGCCTCGATGGACATGTTGCACAACGTCATGCGACCCTCCATCGAGAGGGCCTCAATAGCCGGGCCGCGATACTCCACGACGTAGCCGGCTCCCCCGCCCGTGCCCAAGGTGGCCACCACGGTCAGGGCCAGATCCTTGGCGCTGACATCAGCAGGAGCCTGCCCAGTGAAGGTCACCGCCATCGTGCGCGGCAGGTCCATGGACAGGGTTTGGGTAGCCAGCACGTGCTCCACCTGGCTGGTGCCGATGCCAAAGGCCAAAGCCCCGAACGCCCCGTGGGTGGAGGTATGGCTATCGCCGCACACAATCGTCATGCCCGGCTGGGTTAGACCCTGCTCGGGGGAGATCACATGCACGATGCCCTGGCGAGGATCTCCCATGGGGTGTGCGCGAATGCCGAACTCGTAGCAGTTGCGCCGCAGAGTCTCTACCTGGGTTTTGCTGACAGGGTCGGTGATGATCAGAGTGTCAGTGGGCACGTTGTGGTCCTCGGTGGCCAGGCTCAACTCAGGGCGGCGCACCTTGCGACCGGTCTGGCGCAGCCCGTCAAAGGCCTGCGGGCTGGTCACCTCGTGGAGCAGGTGCAAGTCGATGTAGAGCAGGTCGGGCTCCCCCGCTGCCCGGCGCACCACATGCGCATCCCAAATCTTCTCCGCCATCGTCTTGGGCATGGGTCACTCCTTAGTGCATGATGAGGCCGAGGGCTCCCACTGTATGCGGGCGAGCAGGATGTGAGGGTTTGAGCAGGCGCGATGAGGGCGAACGCTGCGGCCTACAGTGGCCTTGACACATCTACAGAGGACATCTGCTGAGAGGAGGTAGCGATGGCACAGGTGGCGTTGGTGATTGCTCCGGAGGTGTTTCGCGACGAAGAGTTGTTCGATACCCAGGCGGCGCTGCACGACCTGGGTCACCAGACCACGGTGGTGAGCACCCGGCTGGGCATCTGCACCGGCAAACTGGGCGGCACCGCGCAGGCCACCCTGGCCGTGGAGCAGGTACTCCTCGGCGAGGTGGACGCGGTGGCGTTCATCGGTGGCAACGGATGCAGCGTCTACTTCGACAACCCCCACGCCCACCGCTTGGCCCGTGAATGCGTGCAAGTCGCCAAACCGCTGGCCGCCATTTGTCTGGCTCCGATGATCCTCGGCCACGCGGGGCTACTGGAGGGCAAAAACGTCACCGTCACCCCCGGGCAGGCCCAGGAGATCGAGACGTTCGGAGCCCACTACCAGGGCCCCGGAGTGGTCACCGACGGCCTGCTGATTACTGCTGACGGCCCCCAGTCCTCCACCGCCTTCGGCCACGCCATCGCCGCCGCCCTGCAGGCCTAGCGAAAAAGAGTTTCGAGAAATCGCGATCCTGCGACGATTTCTCGAAACTCTTTTCACCGGCGCCGCCCAAAAACTAGATGCGGCTGGGGAGACTCGGCCGTTACGCTGGGCCTATGGCAGCTTCTTTGTGGACAACAGCGCCGGGACTCCCGGCGTGCTGTGCGCGTGTGAGCTGACCTACCCTCACCAACTCAGCCCCGGGGTTCTCCCGGGGCTTTGTGGTGTCACGGGCACCCACGGCGCAGGCGAGATTCCCTAGGGCACAACCCGAAAGGATCACCATGAGTAACGCACAATCCTCCCCCGACCTGGCCCGGCAGATGGGGTGGTACTCCACCGATGCCCGCGTGGGAGCGGGACTGCCGCTGTGGCACCCCGATGGTGCCATCGTGCGGGCCGAGTTGGAGAAACTGGTCACGCAGGAGGCCATCCGCAGCGGCGCCCAGCAGGTGTACACCCCGGTGTTGGCCAAGCGAGAGCTGTTCGAGCTGTCGGGGCATTGGGACAAGTTCCACGACGACATGTTCCCGCCCATGCAGGTCGGCGAGAGCGAATTGGTGCTGCGCCCGGCCAACTGCCCCCACCACGCGATGGTCTATGCCAGCAGCCAGCGCAGCATTCGCGAGCTGCCTCTGCGCTACGCCGAAATCGGGGCGATGTTTCGCAGTGAACGCAGCGGGGTGCTCCACGGCCTGTCGCGGGTGCGCCAGATCAACCTCGACGACTGCCACGTGTTCTGCGCGCCCGAGCAGATCGGTGCGGAGGTGGCGCTGGGGCTGCGGGCCGTGCAACGCTGCAGCGCGCTGCTGGGCATCGAGGTGGCCTATTATCGGCTCTCCGATCGCGACGAGGGGCCAGGGTGGCTGGGCAGCGACCAGCAGTGGGCGCTGGCCCGGCAGCAGTTGGCACAGGGGTTGGACGCGCTTGGTGTGGCGTTCCAACCCGCGCCCGGGGAGGCCGCCTTCTACGGACCCAAGGTGGACGTGCAGGTGGTTGACCAGCAGGGCCGGGAGATGACCCTGTCGACCGTGCAGGTCGACTTCAACCAGCCGGAACGGTTCGGCCTGACCTACGTGGACCACGACGGCTCCCGGCGCTGCCCGGTGATGATCCACCGGGGGATTCTCTCCTCAATGGAGCGCATGGTGGGTCATTTGGTGGACCTGCACGCCGGGGCGCTCCCTGCGTGGCTGTGCCCGGTGCAGGTGGCGGTGCTGCCGGTGGCAGATGAACAGGAGGAGTACGCCCGTCAGGTGCGTGATCGCTTCGCCAGCGCTGGGGTGAGGGTGCAGCTGTGGCCAGCCACCTCCAGCCTAGGGTCGCGGGTGCGGCGTTGGCATCAACAACGCCTCCCCTATGCCGCCGTGGTGGGATCCGCCGAGGTGGCCACCGACTCGCTGGCCCTGCGGGTTCGCGGGGTCGACGGGCAGCACGCTGCTCCCGTGGCCCAGTTCGTGGAGCGCGTGGGCAGCGTCATCGCCCAACGCCACCTGGATCTCCACGGCGTGCTGGGCTGACCGCCGTTTGGATGGAGGGTTGTCGCAGTGAACCGGGTGATATGGGGCTTATCACCCGGTTCACTGCGACAACCTCGGGCGGATCACGGCGAGTGGGTGGTTGGCGGGGCTGGGCGAAGGCATAATCGTGGAGGGGATGGGTGGATGACGAGAGGGCCATGGACGTTGAGGGGGCTGCGGGAATGAGGGGCGCGGCATCAAAGGTAGTGACGGCTTGCCTGGTGACGGCGTGCCTGGTGACGGGCGGATTGGTGGCCGAGGCGCACGGCGGTGGCCAGCACCCTGCAGCAAAAGCAAAGCAGGGCGCGGCGGGCTCCACTGGCTTCCCCAACCAGACCTACCTGGCGGTGGCGAACTCCGAGCCCAGCCTGACCGTGGCGATCGCAGCCGACCACGGCAGCAACACCCGCGCACGGGAGGTACTGCGGCGTATCGGAGCTGACCAGCCCGCCGCCCTGTTCAGCCTGGGAGACTTCAGCTACGACACCGTGAGCCCGTCGGCCTGGTGCCAACTGGTGAAGGACCAGCTCAACGCTGGAGCGGGTAAGCCCGCGCGCGACCCGTACGGGGAGACGCTGCCCGTGGAGGTGGTGGGCGGCAATCACGACACGGCCACGCTAAGCCAATACCTGGCGCCCAGTTGCCTGCCTAACCGGCTGGTGGGGATGCATGAGCGAGTGAGTGGCAGTTACGGGCGCGACTACTACGTGGACCTCGCCTCCCCCACCACCCAGGCCGGCCAAACCCCGTTGGCTCGCATCATCATGGCCTCCCCCGGCTTGGGGACCTCGTATGCGCCGGGGTCGGCGGCCGCCACCTGGCTGGCCCAGGCGGTGGACAGCGCTCGGGCGGCGGGCACGAAGTGGGTGATCGTCGGCAACCATTTCAACACGATCTCCAGCGGCACCAAAAGCAACGAAGCCGGCAGCGACTTTTTCACCCTGGTGGTGAACAAGAAGGTGGACCTCCTGCTGCAAGGACATGATCACACCTACCAGCGCAGTAAGCAGCTAGCCACCAGCGCAACCTGCCCTACCGTGCCCACGGGGCGTTTCCTGGCCGCGTGCGTGACTGGCGATGGGGCGCAGGGCTCCTACATCGCCGGCAAGGGCACCGTGCTGGTGATCAACGGTTTGGGTGGAGCCGAAACCTACGCCATCAACCCTGCTGATGCACAGGCCGGCTACTTCGCTCGCACCGTGGGGCGCACTACCGGTGAGCTGGCCGGGTCCTCCCGGCTGACCATCACGCCCAGCAGCCTGTCGATGCGTTTCGTGGGCACGCCTGCCACCACGTTCACCGATAGCTTCACCATCTCGGCCTCCCCGACCCCCCCTTCCCCGGAGGTCTACACCGACACCTTCTCGGGAGTTGACGCAGCCGCCTGGCCCTCCGCGTGGAGCAGCCAAGCCAACTCTGGGGCGGTGGACGTGCGCTCCGGGAGGGGGCGGCTGGCGTTCACCGACGTGGCTGGGGCCTACGCTCGCGCCCGGCTGGAGGCGGGGGACCCGTTGAGCGACGCGCAGGTCAGCTTCAGCTACGGCTGGAGCTCCTCCTGGGCTGCGGCGTATGCCAGCGTCTACCTGCGCGGCTCCGGAGGGTGGCAAAACGCCTACCGGCCATGGAACGGCTACGGGGTGCAGGTGGCCAACGACTCCAGCACGGTCCAGGTCCAGCGCACCGTGGGCGGAGTAATGACACCGTTGGTGTCCCTGACTGGCGCACAGCCGGTGGGCACGGGTCGGATGCGGGTGCGCTTCGGCGCGCAGGCAACGACGTTGCGCCTGAAGCTGTGGCCCGAGGGCAGCGCGGAGCCCTCGGCGTGGACCTGGATCGGCACGGACCCTGCCGTGTCCTCCCCGGGGCGTTTGCACCTGTCTCTAGCCCGCTCCTCCCGTAACAGCGGCACCAAGGAGTTCACCCTGGACGACCTGACCTGGGCAGCGCCGTAGCCACCCTGAAAGGATGCCCCAGATGGCGAGGCAAACCCTTAGGCTGGCAGGCATGTCCCTCACCGTTACTGCCCTGACCAACCTGGCCCTCCTGCCGCAGTCCTACGCCGAGATTGAGCAACTGGTGGGTGCACCGCTGCCGACCTACCCGCAGGGGGATGCTCCCTCGGTGCAGGAGTTGGTGGCGCGCACAGGTCAGGCGCAGGCGGTGCTGGTGGCTCCGGGAACCGCCCTACCCCAGGAGTACGTGCAGGCCTGCCCGCAGTTGCGCTACATCGGAGTGGCCGGTACCAGTATCAACACCATGGACACCGACGCAATCCTGCAGCAGGGGATCACCCTGACGCGCGTGGTGGACTATGGCGACGAGCCGACGGCAGAGTTCATCCTCATGCAGTTGGTGGCCCTGGCTCGGGGGGTGGGACAGGTGCAGTGGCGCGCAGACAGCCACGAACTCATGGGTAAGAGCCTGGGCATTGTGGGTTTGGGAGCCTTGGGTCAGGCTGTGGCGCACCTCGCGCTGGCCTACCGCATGCGCGTGCGTCATACCTCCCGCAGCCCCAAACCGGAATGGGAGCAGCGCGGTGTCACCCACTGCCAGCTGGGTGAGCTGCTCGCGGCTAGCGACATCGTGGTGCTCACCGTGCCCACCGACACGTTGATCATGGGAAGTGAGCAGTTCGCTCAGATGCGACCAGCCAGCATCCTGGTGCAGGCAAGCTTGGGTCGGGTCATTGACCCGCAAGCGTTTGAGCGCTGGATCGGGCGCGACGGCAACGCCGCGATCTTCGACTACGCCGCTGGGGAGCAGATTTACCAGACCTACCATCATTTTCCGCGCGTGGTGTTCCCCCGCATCGGCGCGGCCTACAGCATTGAAACCCAGCAACGCCTCAGCCAGGCCACTGTGGCCAACCTCGCGGGGTGGATGCAGCACCAGAAGGAGCACCGGCCGTGACTGACCTCACCACCCACGTAGGGCAGGTGGCCCAGGCGGCCCGCCACGCCGCCCGCCTGGTAGGGCAACTGACGCGAGCGGATAAAGATGCCGCCCTGTACCGCTACAGCCAGGCCCTGCGCCAGCAGCAGGAGCGCCTGCTGCAGGCCAACCAGGCCGACCTGCAGCGGGGGCGGGAGCAACAGCTACCCAGCGGCTTGCTTGACCGGCTCAGCCTCACAGTGCAACGGCTGGAGGACATCAGCCAGGCCGTGGAACAGATCGCCACTCTGCCTGACCCGGTGGGAGAAGTGCTGCGCGGCTCGCGTCTGGCCAATGGGCTGCAGATCCGCCAAGTGCGGGTGCCCTTGGGTGTGCTGGGCATCATCTACGAAGCGCGGCCCAACGTCACGGTGGACGCCGCCGCGTTGGCGCTGAAAAGTGGCAACGCGGTCATCTTGCGCGGGGGTTCCGCCGCGCAAGACACCAACACTGCGCTGGTGGAGGTTTTGCGCGAAGCGCTGACTCAGCTGGGCCTACCCGCCGACGCGCTGAACACCCTGGATTCAGCTGCATACAGCGGTCAGGGCCGGCAGGCAGCTACGGCGTTGATGCGCGCCCACGGGCTGGTCGACGTGATCATTCCTCGGGGCGGAGCTGAGCTGATCCGCACCGTGGTAGAGAACTCCACCGTGCCGGTCATTGAAACCGGCAGTGGCAATGTGCACGTCTATGTGGACTCCAGTGCCGACCTGGAGATGGCCGTGCGGGTGGTGATGAACGCTAAAACCCAGCGACCCAGCGTGTGTAACGCGGCGGAGACCCTGCTGGTGCACGCTGCGATCGCGCCGGCCTTGCTGCCCGACCTGCTGCGCCAGCTGGCCGATGCTGGGGTGGTGTTGCATGGAGACCCTGCCTGCTGCACCTACGCCCACGCTGCCGGAGTGACCATGACCCCTGCCACCGAGGTGCACTACGCCACGGAGTTCCACGCGCTGGAGTTGGCGGTGCGCGTGGTGGACAGCCTGGAGCAGGCCATGCAGCACGTGCAGCGCTACAGCAGCGGCCACACCGAGGCGATCCTGACCAACGACCGAGCGGCGGCGCAACGCTGGGTGGCACAGGTGGACGCAGCGGTGGTCACCGTCAACGCCTCCACCCGTTTCACCGACGGGGGCGAGTTTGGCTTTGGGGCCGAGATCGGCATCAGCACCCAGAAACTCCACGCACGCGGCCCGATGGGCCTACCCGAACTGACCAGCACTAAATGGATCGTGGAGGGTGAGGGTCAGATCCGCAGCGAGGCTGGAGCGAGCGCATAGCCTGACGCACTATGTGGCAACCTCAACGCTCTGGGCGCCCCCGTGTGGTCATCAAGCTGGGGTCCAGCTCGGTGACCCGCGAAACCGGCCCCGACCCCACCGTGCTGGCAGCTACCCTCGATGCGTGCCTGCGGGCCCGTCAAGCCGGGTGGGACACCGTGCTCATCAGCTCCGGAGCGGTCTCGGCTGGGGCCTCCCGGCTGGCCCACTCTGGTTGGATCACTGCACCACCTCAGGGCAGCACCACAGCAAGCGCCAAACTCAAGGCAGCGGTCGGCCAGCCCTATCTCATGGGGATGTATCGCCGTCTGGGCGAGTTCTTGCACAGCGAAGTGTGCCAGCTGTTGGTCAGCGGCTCGGATGTGCAAAGCGCGGCACGGATGCAGTCGCTCATTGATGTCATCGACCAGTCGTTGCAGTGGGGCATTGTGCCCATCGTCAACGGCAACGACGCAGTGGACCACTACGAGCTGGACAACGACAGCCTGGCCGCTGGGGTGGCGGTCATGCTGGGAGCTGACGTCCTGCTGCTGCTCAGCGACGTGGAGGGGGTGCTCGATGCCTCGGGGGCGCTGATCCCCACCGCCGCTGCGCATGAACTGGGCGGCATCCCAGTGCGCAGTGGCGGCAGCGGGCGGGGAGGGATGGCCTCCAAACTGGCCGCCGCCCAGTTGGCCGCTTTGGGTGGGGTGCCGGCGGTGATTGCCCGAGCCGGAGATCCCAGCGTGATCGGGCGCACCATCGGCGGTCAGGCGGTGGGAACCAGGGTGCAGGCCCTCGGGCAACCTCCAGGCCCGCAGTGGTCGTGGCTGGCCGCCGCTGCACCTTCCACCGGCACTTTGATCATCAACCGGGAGGCCGAGGAGAGCATCCGCAACGGAACCAGCCTGTTCGGCTCGGGCATCAAACGCCTCAAGGGGGAGTTTGAGCGGGGTGACGTGGTGCGCCTGGTCACCCCGGCAGGCCAATTGGTGGGGCGGGGCGTGGTGAACACGGGCAGTGTGCTGCTGGGCAGCCTGCGGGCACTGCGCAAAGACGAGGTGAACACCCTGCTGCTGACTTGCCTGTCCGCTGACTCCGAGCTGGCAACCGAGCCGCCTGTGGCTCCGGCGCCTGCCCAACCACTGCGCCCCCAACTGGAGCAAGCGCTACGTACTGTGACCAGTCATTCTCCGCAGGTCCGTTACCGCATCACCCAAGACATCCTGCACCTGTTGGCTCGCCCTGCCCTCAAAGCCCTGGTCACCCAAATGTCCCTCGATTACCCCACCCCCCCTATCCCAGCGCTGGATAAGCTACCCAACATCAGCATCGTGGAGCGCCACCAACTCTACGTTTTTCCGGAGCCCTGACCGAGCGGGAACTGAGGCGCTGAATAGGGCAGGCAGCCCCTCTCCGCATTTGCCAAGGTTTGACCAAATAGGCAGTTTTCCCGACCGTTCAGACCAGAATCAGTACTCGTTGCTGTCGCTTCTCAACCTGTGGAGGAACCATGCCCCCTCGCGGCACCCCAGCACTGCCCGCCCTCATCGCTCTGCTGCTGGCAGGGGCGCTGCTGAGTGCCTGCGGCAACGACTCCACCCCCTCCGCCACCACCTCTTCCAGCACGTCAAGCCCTCCCAGTTCACCCGCCACTGCCACACCAACAGGCCAACCCGACGCCCAGCCCGCCTTGGCGGCCTACAAAAAGTTCCTCACCGCCCAAGAAACCCTGAACATGGTCAACAAGGATCACCGTGAAGCGCACCTGCAGCCCTACGCCACCGGCGAGGCCCTGAAAATGGCCCTGGAGTTGAAGGCGAAAGAAGATCAGGAGACTGGCCTCCGCTTCTATGGATCTCCTGCACCAAGGCCACAGGTAGTTGCCTGGGGAAATGATGGCATCACTATTTTTGACTGCCAAGATAACCGCGCTCACACGCGAACCCTCAATAACGGGACTTCGCTGGGTCCACTCCCGGATCAGTTAGTCATCACGCTCATGGCCCCCACTCAAACACATGAGTGGAAAGCCAACACTCTGGAAGTTGGGCAGGGCACTTGCAGTTCACCGCAGTCTTATAACACCGCTACCCCACCCACCTACCCACCACAATCAGACGAAGTAAAAGCAATAGAAGCGTACAAGAAATACCGAGAAGTTTCTTATGCCCTCACCAGGTACCCAGAAGCTCAAAGAAAGCAGTTGCTCGAAAAATACGCATCGGGAGATGAAGTGGCAACACAGTTAAAGATTGCACTTGAAAATCAAAACAACGGCTTAAAAAATAGCACGGGACCATTGACATACCCACTAATTGTTGAGACACAGGGAGATTATTACCGTATATACGATTGCTACGACAAGAGTTCCGCAAAATTTATTGACAAAGATGGGGATGCATGGCCGGCAGGTAATTCAGGTACTCCTACTCAATCATCAGTAGAGAAAAATGAAAAAGGAAATTGGGTCGTCACTGACAGCAGTGAGTTTCTGGGGGTGTGCAGGTAGTCATGAAACGCTTAATGGTGTACTTCTTCATTGTGGTGGCGCTCGTTTCCATAGGCATGCATCCAGCCAACGCAACATTCTTAAGCGGCAAGACGCCTCCGCGAGTGGTTACAACTGATGGAAAGACAATTACGACGATTAAAACGAAGACCCCCAAGAGGCAGAAGCCGATAACTATCCCACAGCCAAAAACTACATGTTCTTGGAGTTTATCTCTCACGTCCCGCTATGACATGGGTACAGAGTTCGGTTTGAATTCTATAGGTGGATGGGACACCCAAAAGTCAGAGGATAACCTTCCGTCGGGATACCCACTTGATGCCTTAGGGTACCAGTACTGGAAAGTTACATGTCCAAATAAGCCCGCTAAAATTGTTAGGATCTTGGAAGATAAACGCAACCCGAAGAATAGAGACGTTTACCAAAATGTCGAAGCAGTGGCGAAGTCCATCACCTCGGTCATGGATCTGCCTCAACCCACGCCTGGGATGGCTCTCATGTCCCTGCCGGCAGACCGGGTGGGCACACTGCCCGTGGGAACCCCCTACGTGTTGGTCAACGGTGCTTACTGGTATTGGACCGACCCGGAGACCTATACCAGCCGCACCGACTTCACTGAATTGGACAATGTGTGGGCCCGTGTCACTGCCACTGCGGTGGCGTTGGAGTTCACCCCCCGGCAAGGAGGCACTCCAGTCAGTTGCCAGGGCCCGGGGCAGCCACAAACCCTGAGCCTGCAAAGCCTGGGCCCAGCCCCCTCTCACGGCTGTTACTACCGCTATCAACAGACCACCGCGCGTGACCCGGGGCAGATGCTGACCGCCACGTTGAGCATCCGCTGGCGTATCACCTGGGTCGGCGCCAACAACACCGGCGGCGAGTTGCCCTCCACCACCACCTCGGTCCTCCTACGCTATGCCGTGGTTGAAGCCCAAACGGTGGTCACTAGGTAAACCGAATCAGATGGCCACCGCCTCTGCGGCGGCGGTGGCTAGGCGAGCGCCAACCTCTGCGGTACGAATGGCCGCCCCTTCCTGGGCCCGAGCAACCAATTCGGCGGCCACGGCGGTCTCCACGGCATCAGCCCCAGCCGCCAACCCCACGTGACGCAGCAGCAGGGCCGCTGACAGGATCGCCGCCACCGGGTCGGCAACACCTTGGCCAGCAATGTCGGGAGCGGAGCCGTGAACCGGCTCGAACATTGAGGGTGCGCTGCCATCAATGTTGAGGTTGCCGCTGGCGGCCAGTCCTATCCCTCCAGCCACGGCAGCAGCCAGGTCGGTGAGGATATCACCGAACAGGTTGTCAGTGACAATCACATCGAAGCGGCCTGGGTCAGTCACCATGTAGATGGTGGCCGCGTCGATGTGGCAGTAGTTGACGCTGACCTGGGGATACTGCGCGGCCAGTTCGTTGACGATGCGCTGCCACAACCCTCCCGCATGGACCAGCACATTGGTTTTGTGAACTAGCGTCAGCGTGTGGCGAGGGCGGCTGGCCGCTAGTTCAAAGGCGTAGCGGGCAGCACGACGCACCCCCAGGGCAGTGTTCAGGCTTTCCTCCACGGCAATCTCGGCGTCGCTGCCCTGACGCATCACTCCCCCGGCACCCACATAGGCACCCTCGGTCCCCTCGCGGATCACCACGAAATCCACCGCGTCGCTTCCCACCCCGGCCAGGGGCGTGGCCACCCCGGGGAACAGCCTGGCCGGACGCAGGTTCACCGCATGGTCGAAGGCGAAGCGCAGCTTAAGCAGCAACCCCCGCTCTAACACCCCCGGCGGCACGCTCGGGTCACCGACCGCTCCCAGCAGGATCGCGTCGTAGCCGCGTAATTCCTCCAGGGTGGCCTCGGGCAACACCTCCCCGGTGGCGTGGTAGCGCCGCGCTCCCAGGTCGTAGTCGGTGGTGTGCACCTGCACCTGCATCTGCTGACATACCGCCCGCAGCACCGCCAACGCTTGGTCGGTGACCTCCGGGCCAATACCGTCACCACCAATAACAGCCAGGTTCAGGGCAGATGGAGCAGCGGGCATGAGAGGTCCTTTCAAGCAGCCTGGTCAGGAGGAAAAAAACTACCCCAGATGCGGTCAATTCCTGCCCGGGGCCAGAAAAGCCATCCTCGGTTTCCCCCCTTGACGGAATGTAGTTACGTAGCCGCAGTGGCTTACACACTCTATGAACAGAGGGGTAGCTATGACTGTTTTTAGTGCCCGAGAGTTTTAACCAGGATGTGAGCGCAACCAAACGCGCCGCCCAACATGAGCCGGTTTTTATCACTGACCGTGGCACACCCTGCCTGGTCCTGCTCACCATCGACGATGACGACCAAACCCAAACTGTACGGGTCAGTGTGGCCGATGCCCTGGCACTACCTGCCTCTTTGGCTGATGCAGTTGATGACGATTTCACCCCGCCCACATTGGAGATTGGCTTGAAGGTGCCGCAATGATGAGGTGGATCCTGGATACCACTGTGGTCAGCGATTTGCGCACACTCAACAAAAGCAAGAGCAGCGTGCTCGATCTCAAATTTGCTACCTGGGCCTGACAGCAAGATTTCGCTCATACCGCTCTTTCAGTCATTACGGTGCTGGAATGAGACATTGGAGTGCGCTGTATTGAACGTAGGGATCATGCTTTAGGTCAAGTACTTCGTCACTGGCTCAGCCAGCAGGTCATCCCCGCTTTCCAGGACAAGGTTTTTGATATTGCTTTCCGGGTCGCTCTGGCTCCTGCGGCTCTGCATGTTCCCGATCCCCGGCCAGAGCGCGATGCCCTCATAGCCGCCACCGCACTGGTGCACGGCTACGGGGTTACCACCCGCAACGTTGCTGATTTTCATGACTTGAGGGTCACGATTCTCAACCCCCGGCAGGAGCGGGTCGAGTCTGCTTGCCCTCCCCGACAAACGCTGGCCTAGCCTGGGTGCCATGGCTCGTTTGATCGTGGTGTCGGGGCTGCCTGGCACAGGCAAAACCACGCTGGCGCAAGCTTTGGTACGCGAGTTGAAGGCGGTTTACCTGCGCGTTGACGCCGTGGAGACCCCACTGATCCGCGCCGGGATCCAAGTAAACGCCCTGGGGTATGAGGTGGTGCGCGAGGTAGCCGCCTCCAACCTGACATTGGGGGCACAGGTGGTGCTGGACCTAGTGAACCCACTGCCACTGACCCGCCAGATGTGGAGGGACCTGGCCGGACAGCTCCACGTGCCGCTGACGGTCTTCGAGTGCCACCTGCCCGACCCCGACGAGCATCAGCGCCGGGTCCAGACCCGCACCCCAGACCTGCCCGGGCAGGTGGTCCCCACCTGGCAGGAGGTGCAAGACCGGCAGTACGTGCCCTGGGACGAGACCCGCGACGGCCCCCGCATGTCTGTCGACATGACCGACACCACCACCGGCCTGCACCACGCCCTGGCCGCCCTGGGCCTGGCCGACTGAGGCAGACAGGCCCCGCCTTCTACGGGTTGCCGGTGCGGTTGGTGGGGGTGACTCCGGCCATGACTTTGTTGATGGCGTTGAGGAAGGCGCGCGCGCTGGCCTCCACCACATCGGTGGAGACTCCACGGGCGTTAGTGCGCTGACCGGCCACCTCCACCTGCACAGTCACATCGCCCACCGCGTCGGTGCCTGGGGTCACTCCGGCCACGGTGAAGGCCAGCAGTTGGGCATCCACCCCCGCCGCCTTAGCCACAGCCAGGCAGGCCGCGTCGATCATGCCCGAACCGGAAGTGGTGGCTCCGGTGACACTGGCCCCGGCGGTTTGCTCCCCCCGCGACAGGCGCACCGAGGCCTGAGGAGGCTGCCCAGTGGAAGCGGAAACCTCGAAATGCTCCAGCCGCCAGATGGAGCCCACCTGCTCGGCGGTATCGCCACTTTCCTCCGTGGCCAGGGCTACCAGGTCCTCATCGACCAACTGCACCTTGCGGTCAGCCAACTCCTTGAAGCGGGCGAAGGCGCGATCCAACGCCTCGGGAGCCATCCGCACCCCCAACGAGGTGAGGGCATCGGCGAAGGCGTGGCGACCGGAATGCTTACCCAGCACCAGGCGGGTTCCTCCCAGGCCAACCTCGCGCGGATCCATGATCTCGTAGGTGGTGCGGTCAGCCAGCATCCCATGCTGGTGGATGCCGCTTTCATGGCTGAAGGCATTGGCTCCCACGATGGCCTTGTTCGGCTGCACCGGGTAGCACGTCAACATCGACACCAACCTGGAGGCCCGAGCAATCTGGGTGGTGGTCACATTGGTGGTGTAGCCCAGCGTGTGGCGGTGAGTATGCAGCGCCATCACCACCTCTTCGCAGGCAGTGTTGCCTGCACGCTCCCCGATGCCGTTGATGGTGACCTCCGCTTGCCGCGCCCCGGCCCGGATACCGGCCAGGGTGCTGGCGGTGGCCAGGCCCAGATCGTCGTGGCAGTGCACCGACCACACCACGTTCTGCGCGCCGGGAACGGTGCGCTGCAACTGGGTGAGTAGGGCGGCGTACTCGTCAGGCAGCAGGTAGCCCACCGTGTCGGGAACGTTGATCGTGGTGGCTCCTGCAGCAATCGCGGCAGCGAACACCTCGGTGAGGAAGTCCAACTGCGTGCGGGTGGCGTCCTCAGCGGAGAACTCCACATCCTCACACAACTGCCGCGCCTGGGTCACCGCTGCGGTGGCCGCAGCCAACACCTGCGCCGGGCTCATCCGCAGCTTCTTCTCCATGTGGACTGGGGAGGTGGAAATGAAGGTGTGGATGCGGGGGCGATGCGCCGCCGCAATCGCCTCCCACCCCCGCGCAATGTCACCAGGGGTGGCCCGGCACAACGCGGCAATGACGGGAGGTCGGGGATCCTTACCGTCAGGGCGTGGGGAGGTGCCCACCCCAGCAGCAATGGCAGCTACGCCCTCGAAGTCACCTTGGCTGGCGGCGGGGAACCCCGCCTCAATGACGTCGATACCCAAGGTGGCTAACTGCTGGGCAATCTCCACCTTCTCGTTGTGCGACAAGGCAATACCGGGAGATTGCTCCCCATCACGCAGCGTGGTGTCAAACAGGGTGATCGGAGTGGGGGTGGTCACTGAGATACCTCCTGGCTGCCTGCACTGCCTTGCTGGGTTGGCCCTTCGGTTTCAGCCTGGTTGGGCAGCCAGCTCATCATGGAGCGCAGCTGCCCTCCCACCTGCTCAATCTGCTGGTCACGCCCCTGCTGCACGTACTGGTTGTAGTGCTGCAGGCCAGACTGATACTCCCCAACCCACTCGCGGGCAAACGAGCCGTCTTTGATCTCGCCGAGGATGCGGCGCATCTCCTCACGAGTGGCATCAGTGATCACGCGCGGGCCACGGGTGTAGTCGCCGTACTCGGCAGTCTCCGAAACCGACCAGCGCATTTTGGACAGCCCGCCTTCGTAGAGCAAATCGACGATCAGCTTCACCTCGTGCAGGCACTCAAAGTAGGCCACCTCTGGCTGGTAGCCCGCCTCCACCAAGGTTTGGAAACCGCTGGTGATCAGGGCGGACAGGCCTCCACACAGCACAGCCTGCTCACCGAACAGGTCAGTTTCGGTCTCCTCAGCAAAGGTGGTTTTCAGCGCACCAGCACGGGTTCCACCGATCCCTTTGGCGTAAGCCAACGCCACGTCCCAGGCCTTCCCAGTGGCATCTTGGTGCACGGCGACCAGCACCGGCACTCCCTGGCCGGCGCTGTACTGGCGACGCACCAGGTGCCCAGGCCCTTTAGGAGCAATGAGAAACACGTCAACGTTGGGCGGGGGCACGATCTGGGCGAACCGGATGGAGAAACCATGAGCGAACGCCAAAGCTTTGCCCGCACTCAGGTGCGGCTCAATGGCCTGCTTGTACAGCGCGCCCTGGCCAGGATCGGGGGTCAGCACCATGATCACATCTGCTTCTTCGCAGGCCTGTTCGGGGGTCATCACGCTCAGCCCGTCGGCCTGCACACGCGCCCAGCTGGAAGATCCTTCCCGCAGACCCACGCGCACATCCACTCCGCTGTCACGCAGGTTCAGGGCATGGGCGTGGCCTTGGCTGCCATAACCCAGCACTGCCACTTTGCGCCCGGCCAGCACCGAGGCGTCAGCCTGGTCATCGTAGAAAATCTCAGCCATGTCAGGGGTTTCCTTTCGTTGTTGCCATTAGTTGGGGGTTGAGCAGCCACATTATGCGGACACTAATAACGCCGGGAGCTCGTCTGCCCCGCCGACGGTGATACCGCCCGTGGAGGTGACAAACGCCTGTTCGCCGGCACTGGTTTTGGGCAAGGCGATCGTGCCGGAGCGAGCCAACGCCACCACCTGGTAGGCCGCTTCGCCACGGCCCCCATCGCCACAGCCCCTCTCTCCACAGCACTGGGCCACAATCGCGTCGATGTGCGCTGGGGTACCGGTGACCTCGAAAGTGATGGTTTCGGCGGTGATATCCACGACCGTGCCCCGGCACTGCTGCACAAAATCCAGCAGGGCAGGCCGCTTGGCCAACGGCACCGCCAGGCTGAGCAGCATCACCTCCCGGCTGACACTGCGCGCGCTGTCTAGCTCCGCAATAGCCACCACGTCGATGAGTTTGTCCAGCTGACGCAACACCTGCTCCACGTGCAGGTCGCCTTGCACCACGATGGTGACGCGGGAGATGTGCGGGTTCTCCGTGGGGCCCACCGCCAGGGAGGCGATGTTATAGGCGCGTCGGGAGAACAGGCCGCTGATGCGGGCCAACACACTGGGCTGATTGCGCACCAGCACGGAGAGCACGTGCTGGCTGGGGCTGGGTTCTGCCGCCGCCCAGGGCCGGGCCGGGGCGAAGGTGGCGCTCATCGTGAACCGCCTGCACTGACATCTGCTGCGGATGCGGCCATCATGTCTTCCTCCATTTGTGCACTGTCTACCACCTCGTCCTGCTCCCAATCCGGGGCCAGGTCGCGGGCGTATTTAATGTCGTCATTGCTGGCTCCTGCGGCCACCATGGGCCACACCATCGCGTCGGCGCTGACGCAAAAGTCGATGACCACCGGGCGATCGTTGATCTGCATAGCCTGCTGGATCACTGCATCGATCTGGTCTTCACTCTCGCAGCGCAACCCCACGCAGCCGTAGGCCTGCGCCAGTAACGCGAAGTCGGGGATGCGCCGAGAGTGCAGGTCGGTGTGGGAGTAACGCCCGTCGTAGAACAAGGTCTGCCACTGCCGCACCATCCCCAACGAGGAGTTGTTGATCACCGCGACCTTCAGGGGGATGCCCTCCAAGGCGCAGGTGGCCAACTCCTGGTTGGTCATCTGGAAGCAGCCATCTCCATCGATGGCCCAGACCACGGCGCCCGGGTGAGCCACCGCTGCTCCCATGGCCGCTGGGATGCAGTAGCCCATCGTCCCCGCCCCGCCGGAAGACAGCCAGTGACGGGGATGCTCATAGCCGATGAACTGGGCGGCCCACATTTGGTGCTGCCCCACCCCGGAGACGTAAAACGCCTCAGGCCCGACCAACTGTCCAATGCGCTGAATGACCTGCTGGGGAGCTAACAACCCATCGCTGGTCTGCTCCCATCCCAACGGGTAACGCTCACGCCAACGTTGCACCTGAGCCAGCCACCCAGTCACATCTGCCCGCTCGGGATGGGTGTCCAGTGCCTCACACAGCGCTTCGATCCCTTGGCGGCAATCACCGACCAGCGCCACATCGACAGCCCGGTTTTTGCCAATCTCCGCTGGGTCGATATCCAAGTGGATCACCTTGGCCTGCGGGGCGAAACTGGCCAGTTTGCCCGTCACCCGGTCGTCAAAGCGAGCGCCCAGCGCAACGAGCAGGTCAGCTTTTTGCAGGGCGGTGACCGCTGCCACCGTGCCATGCATGCCCGGCATCCCCAAGTGGTGCGGGTGACTATCGGGCAGAGCTCCCCGCGCCGTCAGTGTGGTGACCACCGGGGCTTGGCTCAGCTCTACCAGTCGAGCCAGAGCCAGGGAGGCATCAGCTTTGATCACCCCACCGCCCACGTAGAGCACGGGACAGCGCGAGCGGGCGATCAACGCTGCAGCAGCCTGTACCTGCGACTGCTCCACCGGGCCGGGGAGGCGGTATCCGGGCAGGTCCAACGCCGGCGGCCATTGATAGGTGAAGTGCCCCGAGGCCATGACCGTTTGCAGCGCATCTTTGCTGATGTCCACCAGTACCGGCCCAGGCCGGCCTGTGGCAGCCAGATGGAAGGCCTCAGCGATGACCCGAGGGATCTGCGTGGCATCGGTGACCAGGTAGCTGTGCTTAGTCACCGGCATAGAGATCCCGCGAATGTCGGCTTCCTGAAAGGCATCAGTTCCAATGGCCACACTGGAGACCTGGCCGGTGATCGCCACGATCGGCACCGAGTCCATCATGGCGTCGCCCAGCGCGGTCACCAGGTTGGTCGCCCCCGGCCCGGAGGTCACCATGCACACCCCCACCTTGCCCGTGGAGGTGGCGTAACCCTGGGCGGCATGGCCTGCACCCTGCTCGTGGCGGACCAAGATGTGGCGGATCTTGCGGGAGTCAAACAGCGGATCGTAGGCCGGCAGAATCGCACCACCGGGAATACCGAAGATCACCTCCACCCCCGCGTCCTCCAGCGACCGGATCAACGCCTGTGCACCGGTCATGATGTGAGGGTTGGGGGTGCTCATGGGGTCTCCTTGCTACTGCTGCTGAGTGCTGATGCGGGCTGGGGGCAATAAAAAACCCCTTAGCCCGTGAGGACATAAGGGGTAGCGCGCCGACTGTGAAACTTAGGCGGCGCGCTGGGGCAGTACTAGAACCTGCTGCTGATAACGCATGTGCCTAACCCTAGCCGCCACGGCAGCGCAGCGTCAAATCAGCGACGTATCGCTGTGGGGGTCGTGCTGGGGGGTGTTTAAGAGGGCCTGGCGGCCCCTTAAACACCCCCCAGCACGACCCCCACAGACATTGACGGCAAGCTCTGGATCGGCCTCGGGCTTACTCCACGGGGCGATAACTGCAGCGGGCAGCCCCTAGGCGCACGTCGCTAGGCACGACCTTAAGGGCTTGCCAGAGGGAGGCGGTGCGAGCCCAACCTCCACGGCCATCGTGGGTGTGGGTGCAACAGGACAGGCGGCAGGCACGTACCTGGGCATCATGTGCAGAGCAGGCCCCCCCACACCCTGTTGACCAAGCCAGCCAAGGCGTCTGCCCCACCCCGGGTTGCCCTGAATGGGGCTGGTCGGGGTGCGGCCAAGGGCTGCGGGGCTGGGTCACGCTCACACAGATAAGTGTGCTGGCTACTACCGGTAAACCTGCGGGCCTATCGGCCTTGGTTGCCGGGCACTTATGACTGGATCACCAACGGTGATCGCCCGAGCACGCCAGCGCACAGA
The DNA here is from genome assembly GCA_039812585.1 of Actinomycetota bacterium. Taxonomy (GTDB): domain Bacteria; phylum Actinomycetota; class Actinomycetes; order JBDIAW01; family JBDIAW01; genus JBDIAW01. Next base: position 86,286 of record JBDIAW010000003.1, read on the forward strand.
ACCTGGAGAAGACAACACGATCTCTTGCAGTTTTGCCTCATAGTCCACCTGTGTCTGGTCGACTGGGGGGTGGTATGGCAAGCTAGGTACTGACACATCCCCGGGAGTTCTGGTGGTGTGTCTGACGTGATGCCCCCACCACCGACGTGGGGGCCCGGGAGGGAGCATCAACCATGATGGACATTCTGCAGACTGTTCTGCGTGCTTTGGTCGTGCTGGCGATCATCCTGGTCGTCTTGGCCCTGTTTGGGGTTACCCCTGGTGAAGCAGGCGCAGCCTTAGGCGACACCTTCGGCATGGTCGGCGACTTCTTCCGTGGAGTCTCCAGCTCCAACTAACCACACAGATCTTCTCTCGCGGTGGCGTGGCTGAGTTTCTTGCTCAACCACGCCACCGCTGTGTGTGTGTCGACGATCAACGGTGCGGTTAGGCTGGCTGTATGAGTGAACCCACCACCCCTGATCCTCTCTTGGACGAACCTCACCCCACCGCAGGGTTGGCCTCTCGACTGAACTGGTTGCGGGCGGGAGTCTTGGGGGCTAACGACGGGATCGTCTCCACCGCTGGGCTGGTCATGGGGGTGGCTGGGGCCAGCGTCGAACGTGGGCCTGTGGTGCTGGCCGGCATTGCGGGGCTGGTGGCAGGGGCGCTGTCTATGGGGGGCGGAGAGTTCGTCTCCGTATCCACCCAACGCGATACCGAGCAGGCAGTGCTGAACTGGGAGCGCCATGAGCTGGCCACCATGCCTGATGAGGAACTGAGGGAACTGACGGCACTCTACGAAGCTAAGGGCCTCTCACCGCAGGTGGCAGCACAGGTGGCGCGTGAGCTCACCGCCCACGACGCGCTGGCAGCCCACGCCGAGGTTGAGCTGGGCATCGACCCCCAGCAGATCACCAACCCCTGGCACGCCGCCTGGGCCTCCATGTTGGCGTTCACCCTAGGAGCTTTACTGCCGCTGCTGGCCATCGTGCTGCCTCCGTTGGGCGCGCGTATACCGGTGACGGTGACCTGCGTGATCATCGCTCTGGTGGCCACCGGGTGGATCTCGGCACGACTAGGCAAGGCGGCTGTGATCCCGGCGATCCGGCGCAACGTGCTGGTTGGGGTGCTCGCTATGGGGCTTACCTTCGCCGTGGGCTCCTTAGTCGGTGGGCTGGGGTAACTCCACGGCACTCACTGTGCGCGCAACCACCAGATCCCTCCGCCGAGACTGCCGCGCCGCAACGCGAGGAGTTGGTTGCCATAGGTGGACTCCACCGTGGAGAGCCACTGGTGACCGTAGCTGGTGATAATCCGCCGAGCATGGCTGCGGGTGGTGTTCACCAACCAGGAATACCAAAGGATGAAATCGTCGGTGATATCGGTGAAGGTGTCCAGCTGCCACCCTGCCTGAGCGCCCATCTGCGCAAATCCGTCCGGATCCAGCGGGCTCCACCCATCAAGCTCACCGATGAGGTCGCTGCGCCCGCTGGTGTAATCAAACACCGCCAACCACCCGGCAGTTTCACTGAGCTGGCGCAGTTGACCCAAGATCTGCAGGCGTTGCTGGTCATCAAACAGGTGCAGCACACACACAGCAGTGACCAGGGTGAATCTGCGGTCGGGAAAAACCGAGGCAGCCAAGAGCAGATCCCCCACAGCAAACTCGACGGTGGGATAAGTGGGCTGGGCATAGGCGATGGACTCGGCATCGGAGTCGAAACCACGACAAGAAGTGAAACCACTTCGGTGCAGATATCCCAAGGTGCCTCCCCGGCCACATCCGGCATCCAGCACGGAGGTGGCTGCATAGTCAAGTGTGACCGGGCACGCCTGGAGCATCCGGTCAATGCCCTGCGCTTCGCCTGGGTGGGCGTAATCACCGGCCCGAAGCCAGGCCAGGATTTCTTTGCCCGTCGCCGAGTTCATGGTGTAGGGGTTGTGCATGGTGCTCCTAGGCGGCTAACCAGCTGCGGACAGCGTCGATGCGGGTTTGGACTTGCTCGGTGGTGGCTTGGGCCAGAGGTGGGCCTCCGCAGTGGCGGCGCAGGTCGGCGTGGACATGGCTGTGCGGCACGCCCTTGACCCGGGCGTATTGGGCCACCAGGGTGTTGAGTTGCTTGCGTTGAGTGGCTAAGGCGCGGTGTAACGCCACCGGCTCTGGTTCGCGGGCGCGGCGAGACTCCCGGTCGGCCCGGGCGAGCTGGCGTCGTTGACGCTCCCGCAGCAGATCGGTGACCTGGTCGGGCTCCAGCAGGCCCGGCAGCCCCAGGTAGTCGCGCTCGTCGTCGCTGTGTGGGGCGGCGGTCAGGCCAAACTGGTGGGAGTCAAACACCACGTGGTCAAACTGCGCGGCGGAGGCCAGCGCCTCGAACTGCCCGGTCAGCTCGTCGGGGTGATCAGCCGAGCCCTGCGCTGCGGCCAGCAAGGCATCCTCCAGGGCCCACAGCTCCCCCTCGCCGGAGGAGGCGCTGGCTCCCAGCACATGGTGACGCTCCCGCTCCAACAACGTGGCGTGGGAGAGGATGATCGGCACCGTAGGCAGGAAGACCGAGGCCAACTCCCCCCGACGGCGGGAGCGCACGAACCGCCCCACCGCCTGGGCGAAAAACAACGGGGTGGAGGTGGCCGTCGCATACACCCCCACCGCCAGGCGGGGCACGTCCACTCCCTCGGAGACCATGCGCACCGCCACCATCCAGCGTGTGTCGCTGTCGGTGAACGCCTCAATGCGCGCGCTGGCTCCCGCGTCGTCGGAGAGCACCACAGTGGGCTGCTGCCCGCTGATGGCGGCCAGCAAACGGGCATAAGCACGGGCCTGGGTTTGATTGGTGGCGATCACCAAACCTCCCGCGTCGGGGATATGGCGACGCACCTGAGTAAGGCGGGCATCAGCGCTGCGCAACACCGCCGCAATCCACTCCCCTTGAGGGTCTAGGGCGGTCCTCCAGGCCTGGGCTGTCACGTCCTTGGTCAAGGGCTGGCCTAAGGCGGCGTCCAACACCTCCCCTGCTTTGGTGCGCCAGCGCATGTCACCTCCGTAGGCCAAAAACAGCACCGGTCGCACCACTTGGTCACGCAAGGCTTGGGCGTAGCCATAGGTGTAGTCAGCGTGGGACTGCAGCAGGGGTGCCCCGGTCGCATCCCGACCAGCGGGTTCATACCGCACAAACGGGATGGGATTCTTATCGCTGCGAAACGGAGTTCCGGTTAGGGCCAATCGCCGCGTTGCGGGAGCAAACGCCTGCGCGCACGCCTGCCCCCAACTGCGAGCGTCTCCCGCGTGGTGGATCTCATCGAGGATCACCAGGGTGTGTCTGCTCGTGCACACCTGCTCGTAGTGGTGGGGGCGCATCGCCACTCCGGCATAGGTGCTGACCTGGCCATCGAAGCTGCGGCAGCGCCCCCGACGCGCCGAACCACCCAGGCCAGGGTCGAGCTGAATACCCACCCGTGCGGCTGCCTCCGCCCACTGCACCTTGAGGTGTTCGGTGGGAGCCACCACCACGATGTGGCTGATCACGCGCTGCTCCAACAACTCGTGGGCCACCCGTAAGGCGAAGGTGGTTTTTCCCGCCCCCGGCGTGGCCACCGCAAGAAAGTCGCGCGCTCCGACGGCCCGGTAGCGCTCCAGCGCCTCAACCTGCCAGGCTCGCAGGCGCGCTGCAGTGCCCCACGCGGCGCGCGCGGGGTAGGCGGGTGACAGATGCTCATCGAAGGCAGTACTCATGGTGAACTGCCAGGCTAGCGGCTCGGGTGACCTCACTGCCTGTGGATAAGTTCAGCAGGCCGCTGGCAAAGCCTTTAACCTCACCACCATGCTGCCTAGCCCTCGCCGTTTGTATGCAGATCACCCCGCCGACTGTGCTGATCCGTGGGTCAGCCCACCCACTGCCGCCTTGCCGCTGTTCACCACCGACCCCACCCCGAGCGCCGTAACGGTCTGCGCCCTCCAGCCGGCCCATTTAGGGCTGGTGTTTCCCGCCCACGATGGAGCCATCCTGGCCCAGGGCTGCGATGACGACCCCATCGTGTGGCGACAAGGGGAGCACCTGTTCCGCCGCCGAGTGGCTTGGCGTGCCACCCAGGACGCCGTGATGGTCTTGACCAGCCACCAGAGCGTGGAGTTGCTCGACGCCAAAGAATCCCGCACGCCAGCAGTTCAGCCTGCGCCCGCTGAGGCGCCCTGCTGGAGCCTTCGCACCCGAGGTGACTACCACCACCAACCTCTGCAGGTGTTCCGGGCCGTGGCGAGCCCGCTCTCTCCGACTCGTCAGCTGGTGGCCGATGCACACAGCTGGCACCGCCCGACGCGCCGCTGCGGGCAGGACAGGCAGATCCCTGAGACCGAAACCTCGTGGGCGCGCACCTACCAGGTGCTGGGGCTCCTGCCCTGGCCGGTGCGACAAAGCGTGTGCGCCCGGGCCGTGGTGCCGCAAATCTTTGAGGCCACCCTCACCCGGCACCCTTGCCCTGACGGGTGTGAGTTCTACCACCTGGATGTGCTGCGCCTCAACGCTGCGCAGGCCATCGTGGTGCACGCCACCTATCACGAGGACCTACCGGTGTGGACCGTGCAGGTGTGGCACTACCTGCTGCGACCCCACCCAGCCGGGTTGTCTACAGCCGTGCACCCCTATTGGCACGGCTCGATCTACCCGCGCCCCGCTGCAGCAGTCTTTGGCCAATCGCCCTCCGCGCAGGGCCGCGATGAGGCAGGCGGCTGCAAGGGTGAAGGGTCTGCGGTCACGGTTGGATGAGGCGTAACTTCCGCCCTCACCAGGCACTCACCGTGAGGCCAGGAGGTTGGGTGTCGCAGCTGGCGAAATCGTTGATGGCATTGCCATAGGTTTCGTAGGAGATCGACTCGGCCGGAGAGATGGGGCCGAGGATAGTCTCAGCCCGGCGGCGCGAGGCGTTCCAAGCCAGCAGGGAATGATCCCCCTGTGCGACGCTTTCCCCTCGTAGAGCGAAAGTTATATTCCGATAAGTGGCAATCATCGTCAGCGCGCACTGGCGTTGCGGCTGGGGCAACGTCTCCACGGCGGGGATGGCATCATCGGAGGAATGGGACAGGTAGTACCAGTCGATCGTGCCGGTGGCCTGGTAGCGCTTGATGTTATGGGAGGCGATCCAGGCGTCAGGGTTGAGCAGTGCCACGCCCAGCATCGTGACTGCAGCTGTGAGTACTGCCACCCGGGGCAGCCACCGAGCCGAGAGCAGGCCGTTGACCCGGGCCGACACCGCCAGCAGCACCACCCCCAGCCAGGCCTCGAACACGATGACCAGCAGGCGCAGCACCGTGAAACCAAACGCCTGTTGGTAGACGGTGATGCGATGCAGGGCGGAGGCCACCACCAGCAGCACCAACACGCACGGCAGGCTGATCACCAGCCTGGCCACCAGACTGCCAGCGGCCAGGTCGGAGCTGCGATACACCGCAAAGCCCACCACCATCAGAGTGAGCAGGGTGACCACCACTAACTGGCCAAAGCCTTGGTGGGTGTACTGGGCGTAGGTCAGGCCAGTGGTGCGTTGCAGGTAATCGTGACCGCCGAATAGGGCGGTGGCCTGGGCCAGCAAGAAGACCACGAACAGCAGGCTGACGACTGCCAGCGGCGCGTAGACCTCCCAACTGTGGCGGGCACGGCTCTGGGGCAGCGATTGAGCAGGTAGATCCACCTGGGGCGGGTTGACTCCCAAGTAGATCGCCCACACCACTGCCACGCTGGCGGCGACCCCGACGAACACTCTCCACGTCAACGTACCCAGGTTGAGGTTGGGGATCACCACCGAAACCCACTCGCGGAACAAGGCGTCGGCGCTGGCCAGCAAAGCACCAAAGATCACCAACAGGGCCAAGCACAGCGCCAGCGTGGCCGCCAACCGCAGCGCGAGCCGACCGCGGCGCAGGCCTACTGCCGAGGCGGTTAGGCACGCCGCGCCGCGTAGGCCACTGACGGGCCAGGCCAGGCCAGACAACATCATCCCCGACAGAGTGCGCGCACCGGTCAACGCCAGCAACAGCAAGCCGCAGGCGGTGAGCACACACAACGTAGCTAGCCACCCGCTGGCGCGCAGCATCACCATGACAGTCAGCACGCTGGCCAGCCCGATCAGGGTCAGCGTCCACGGATCACGCCGGTTGCGGCTGAACCACCACGCCGCCACACCGCTGGCGCCCAGCCCCAGCACAGTGCCCAGTCCGTTGCGGGCGAACGGCATGGTGGTGGCCACGACCACCCCGGCCACCAGGGCCGCGACCAGCGCAGCAGCAGGAAGGCGCAGGTGCAACGGTTGCGGCCACAGCCGCTCCAACCCGGCCAACGCCCCTGCTGACGGGAGGAGTTTGGGTGGGAGCAGGCCGGGTAGCTGCGGGGGCATCAGCGGCGCAGGTGCAGGTACCGGCGCTCCCGTGGGGGGCTCGGATGGAGGTGGCGGGGGTGTCATGGCAGGGTCCTTTCGGTGGGGAGCAGCAGGGTTGGTGACAGGAGTGGGGGCGAACTGCGAAGCCGCAGGGGCGTAGCGGGGGCGTTGGTCAGGTTCCACGGGCAGGTCAACGTCAAAGCACGCCCCCGGCTGGCCGTCGGGCCGGTGGGTCACCTCGATGTGGCCGCCGTGTACCCCGACGATCCAGCGGACAATGGCCAAGCCCAGGCCGGTCCCTCCAGCCAGGTCGGCCGCGCCGGTATTGGGAGTAGCAGTTCCGAAGCGTTGGAAGATGTGCTCTCGCTGGGCCGGGTCCACTCCAGGGCCACTGTCGATGACCTGGAGCTGCCACGCGGGTTGACCAGGCTGCCATTGGGCGCTCACCAGCACGACCCCGCCGGGAGGACTGTGGCGGTAGGCATTCTCCAGCAGGTTGGTCACCACTTGGCGCAGTCGAACCTCATCGGCACGCACGCTCAGGTCAGTGGGATGCACCTGCACCTGCGCCTGCGGCACCCCGGCGCGCACCGGCACCTCAGCCACTGCACTGGCCAGCAACTGCCCCACCGGCACGCGGTCCAGTTCCAGGCCGCAGACCCCGGCCTCCCAGCGCGTCAAATCCAGCAGGCTGGCGACCAGCTGGCCCAGGCGGTGAGCTTGCTCACTGAGGCGAACCAGGGTGGGTAAATCGGCAGGAATGACCTGGTCAGCGAGGTTTTCGGCCACTGATTGCAGCGCCGCCACCGGCGTGCGCAGCTCGTGAGAGATGGTGGCAATCAGATCGCGGCGCTGCTGGTCAGCGCGGGCCAACTCCCCAGCCATCGCCGTGAAGGAGTGAGCCAACTGCGCCACCTCGTCGTGGCCGACCGGGGAGATCGGGTAGTGATAATCCCCCAGAGCCATAGCCTGGGTCGCAGCATTCATGTCCCGCAGGGGGGCGATCATTCCCTGAGCCACCAGTTGGCTGACCACCAGGGCCACCACTGTGGTCACTGGCACCACCACCCAGACCGGTACTCCCCCCTTGGCCCCCCACCAGGCCACTGCGGCGGAGGTGAGCACACTGACCGCTACCACAGCCCCGAGTTTGACTTTCAGGCTGGGGATGGCAGCGATACCGCGACGCAGCAGCGTCAACGGGCCGGTCATGGCTGCTGCCCTACAGGGGCCTCTGGTGTTGCCGTGTCAGTCGGCGCGAACGCATAGCCCACCCCATGCACCGTGCGGATCCGCGCCGCGCCTACCTTGACGCGCAGGGTTTTGATATGGCTATCTAAGGTGCGGCTGGAGGAACCTGGCCAGTCCCACACCTGCCGCATCAATTCTTCGCGGGCCATCACCACCCCCGGCTGGCGCATGAGGGTCACCAGCAGAGCGAACTCGGTGGGGGTGAGGTGCACCTGCTGCCCGGCCCGATACACGTGATGCCCGGCGGTATCAACGTCTAGGTCCCCATCGCCGATCAGCTCCGGAGGCGCACTGCCAGCTGATGGGGTTGGTGGAGCCAGCGCAGCGGCGTGTTGGGCACGCTGAACCCGCCGCAGCAACGCCCGCACCCGAGCCACCACTTCCCGCATCCGAAACGGCTTGGTCAGGTAGTCATCGGCGCCAACCCCCAAACCGACCAGGATGTCGGTCTCCTCATCGCGCGCCGTGAGCATCAGCACCGGGATCTCCCGGCTGGCCTGCACCCGGCGGCACACCTCCAACCCATCGAAGCCGGGCAGCATCACGTCGAGGATCATCACCTCGGGTGACTGTTCACCCAGGGCCACCTCCACTGCCGTGGGCCCATCCCAGGCCTGCAGCACCTCAAAACCTTCGGCCCGCAGCCGATCGGCCAAAGCCTGGTTGATCGTGGGCTCGTCTTCTACCACCAACACCCTGTGCGTCATAGGACCAGCGTAGAAATCACCTTCTGAAGATGTGCTGAGCACCCGCATCAGCACCAGTGAAGGTTGTGTGAAATCGACCTGAGGCAAAAGAACGATGCTTGTTTGGAGCAAAACTCCTTCGCGTTTGGCTCAGATGTGGTTGGCTACCCCTCAACTTGACTGATCAATCCACCGCCAGCATCGGGAAGACATTGGAGGAACAATGGCTGCACCAAAACGTTCTCAGGCCCCCACACCAGCACCCAACGAACCGGACCCAGCGCAAAACCCTCTGATAGGACCGGTCATACGTCTCAACGGAGTCCTGGCCAGTTTCGTTGAACAAAGGCTGCGCACCGTCGCTCCCACGATGAGAAGTTTCCGCGTAGGCGTGGCAGCTTTTCTTGATCACACTGAACCAGGCTTCTGCCTGGTTACGACACACCTGTGTGTCGGCGAAACTGTACCTACTCACCTGCTGTGGCCTGTTGAGGCGATTAAGGGCGGCATTGGCCAGATACGCATCACCGCCCCTGCGCAGCACCCAACCATTGATTCGAACGCCATCAGTACTACTGCGCAGGGCACAGCGCTCTTAAAGGCCCTAGC
>JBDIAW010000004.1:0-75110 GCA_039812585.1 Actinomycetota bacterium
CTCGGCCTGGATGCAAACATACCGAACCGCGAGAGCACTAATATTCTTCATACAGACTTTTGCATAACCCTCACTCTGTCGGTCATATGTTCCCACACAAAAGCTTCTACTTCTGCCTTAGTCAGATCGGTTGGAGGGGTATAGCCATAGATTTTAGAAAAGTCAATAAACTCCAGAGCTCGGCCTATTTTACAACCAACAGAAACGTCCGACCCTGGCAAGAAATCTGTAAAGAATTGGAACGGTATCCTCGTTCCATATTCATCCCCCATGAAAACAAGCCTATTTCTCATGGATAAGGATAAGATTGCAGTGACTAGTAGATACTGATCGTGACTTATGCGTGTACTGAGACGATCGCCGAATGGGCGATTACCCGTATGGTCGTGTGTTCCCACATGGCCAACAGAGGTGTCCGCAGGTATTTCGCTGGAATCGTAGGGTACGCCATGCGCTTTACCTCGAAATGCAGAATGTTGACCTGTGTAGACATGCCCCGCTGCTAACAGCGCAGCTGCGATGCTAGCCAAGTCTCCAAAATCTGCCAGCCAGGCAACCCTCGGTTGGCGTGACATTGCAGTCGCAAAGGCATGGGCCACTTCGTCAACAATGACCGCGTCTAAACCACGACCGCTTTCCCTTGTGGGCTGAGCCCATAAAGCGGCGTCCGGTGCATCAACCTCGGCAATGATCCACTTTTTGGTTCCCGTTTCGGCTTCTTTTTCTCTAATAGCTGCATCGAGCTCTTTAAGAAAGATCTCCCCATATTCGGCTGGGCGATACTCATGAGCTGCATCTAACCGCAGCCCATCTACATGTCTTTCAAAAAGCCAATACAAAGCATTGTTAATAAAGAACTGTCTCACTTCAGGATTTTTGAAATCAAGTGCACCACCCCAAGGAGTATCCGCAGCTGCAAAAAAACTTGGGAAAGGCCAAAGTGCTTGCTCGGGGCCCATATGATTATATTCGGAATCAAGCGTCACTTCTAGGCCAAGTCGATGCGCTGCATCAATCAGTGCGTCCAAACCTTCGGGGCCACCATAAGACTCATTGGCTGCCCCAAATCCGGTCGGATCGTAACCCCAGTTACGTTCGCCAGGGGTAGGGGTAACAGGCATCAACTGCACAGTGGTGAACCCCCGATCACGAAGTTCTGGCAATAGACCGATCAGAGCCGCGAATGTGCCTTCTGGAGTGGCAGTTCCCACATGCCCTTCCCAAATCAGCCTTCCCACTGATTGGGGTAATTGCGCCCGATCCAACGGCGTAGCGATCGATGGGGAGGTAAGTACCCCAGGCCCATCCCACCCCCAGGGCAGACGTTGGGCATCTGGGGCAGGAACAGGATGCTTCCCATCCACCTGAATCATGTACCCCCATCGCGGGGTGGGCGCGCCGCTTTCTGCAAGGATCTCAGCCGGCATGGCAACTTCCCAATAGCCGCGGGTGCCTACCCGTTGCATTGGCATCGAGTCGATGGGGTTCAACCCCCTGCCTGAAGAATGCTGGCGGTTGGGGTCCGGCTCGCACACCAGCAAATCGACATTTTCGGCGTCTGGAGCCCAGACTCTGACCGTTTTCATTACCCCTCTTAGTCAGCAAACGAACAGGCTAATTGATAACTATCAACCCCAGAAAGGTATGAAGCCTGCGCCTGTTTTATCACGTTTGAGGACTTGGTATCAGCCAAACTCGGTGTTTGGCATCCTTGATCAGGGCCAACTTCCTTTCCTACAGACGGCCAGCCTCGCTACTAAAGCGCAGAGGGCGTCTGCTGCGTATACCCCTACCATCCTCACCACGCTGAGAGGGCAGCGGCGGCTGCGGCGGCCTTGCGGCGGGAGCCGGCGCGGCGTTGACTGGGGCGTAGTGAGCCAGGAGTGACCACCAGCCCAGCGGCAATAGCCTCCACCTGCCGCTGCACCGCAAAAGCGGCTAAGGCCTGAGCCAAAGACTCCGGGGTGGGTTCGGCAGCCATGACATCCACGCGCAGACCGTGCTCGGCGGCGGTGGCGGCTGTCGCAGGGCCGATGCAACCAATGATGGTGGAGGTGTGCGGCTTGCCCGCGATACCCACCAGGTTGCGCAAAGCCGAGGAGGAGGTGAACAGCACCGCGTCAAACAACCCACCCTTGATAGCCTCGCGCACCGGGGCCGGCGGAGGGGCGGCACGCACCGTGCGGTAGGCAATGACGTCGTCGACCTCCCACCCCCGCGCGGTCAGCGCCTCGGCCAATGCCTCGGTGGAGATGTCGGCACGGGGAATGAACACCCGGTTGATGGGATCCTCATGGGGGTCGTAGGTCGGCCAGGCCTGTGCCAAAGCGGTCGTGGAGCCAGCCGCAGGGTCGGCAGCATCATCGCAAGGGGTCAAGTCAGGCTTGATGCCCCATGCCAACAGCTGCTCAGCTGTGGGAGCGTCCATCGCTGCCACCTTCATTCCCGACAAGGCGCGGGCGTCCAGACCGTATTCCTCCAGCTTGGCGCGGATCGCACGCACTGCGTTGGGAGAGGTGAAGGCGACCCAGTTGTAGCGCCCCGTGACCACGCCGGTGATGGCCCGCTCGATCTGCTGAGGAGTGCGTGGGGGCTCCACGGCGATGGTGGGCACCTCCTCGGGCACTGCTCCGAACCCGCGCAGAGTAGCCAGCACGGGGCTGGGGTGCTCCTTGGTGCGCGGCACCAGCACCCTCCAGGCGAACAGGGGTTTGCTCTCGAACCATGACAGGGCGCTGCGCTGGTTAACCACATCGCCGATGATGGTGATGGGAGAGCTGGTGCGCAGCGGCAGCGGGATCTCGGCCAGGGAGCGGGCCAACCCCGCTAGCGTGGACACCACGGTGCGCTGTTGGCTGGTGGTGCCTTCTGCGATGACCGCGACCGGGGTGGTTTCGGGCCGACCTGCGGCCATGAGCTGTTTGGCAATGGCATCAAGGGTGGGTACCGCCCCCACGAGCACCAGGTTGGCCGTGCCAGCCCCCACGTGCTGCCAGTCGATACCGCTTTGCACGCGTAGGACCAAGGTTTGGGCAGTGGAGGTGCTGGCCAGCGGGATGCCCGCATAACCGGCCCAAGCGGAGGCAGCGGAGACTCCAGGAACCACCTCAAAAGGCACGCGGGCCTTGGTGCAGCCAGCGGCATCCAAACTCAGGGAGGTAGCCATAGCCGGGTCGCCATGCAGAACGCGCACGACGGCTCGCCCGGCCTTAGCCAAGGCCACCAGGTCCTTCACTCGCGCTGCGCTGTGGTGAGTCGCCAGCTCGCTTCCCTCTGCGGCGGTGGGAGTGACCCGCAGGTCTACGTCAGGGCGGCAGCGGCTGCGCACCAGGCGCAGATCGAGCTCGCCCAGGGTGTCATCGACCAGCACCACGTCGGCTTTGCCTAGCAGGTCAGCCGCACGCAGGGTCAGCAAGGTGGGGTCCCCGGGACCCATTCCCACAAAGGCTAGGCTGCCGGTGACGTTGAGCTGCTCGGGCAGGGCCACCACCGTGTTGATAGCGGGTTTCACTGCAGCGGCTTTGCGTCCGTTGGCCTTACTGACGGCTTTGTTGGCAGCAGGGGGAGGGGTGGGGTTGACCTTACTTTTGGCCTTGACGCTGCTGGTTTTGTCTGACGTTCTGGTGGCAGCCATGGAGGTCGCACCACACGTGGAGTTTCGAGGTTTGGTGGCGAGTGCTGTGCCGGCGCCAGACCGGGGGCGCGGGGAGGTGGTGCTCATGGGGTTCTCCTTGCTAGCGCCGCCGGCTCACTACCGCTCCGGTGGAGGGTGGGTCGCTGCGGCCCTGCCTGGCCCAGAGCTGCCGAGGCTCGGTCAAGCAGGTGGTGGAACAGCGGGGCAACTCTGTCTGGTCACCGAAGGTTTAAACATCACTCTCAGTTAAGCCAGTAGGAGCGGCGGTCACTACTAGCAACCACCTAGTTGCAAAGCGTAGAGGTTTTTGTTGCATACGCAAAATCGATCGTGACGCCGCGTTGCAATGAAACTACTTTCTGTAACTATTCCTTAGGGGGTGTGCCGGTCAGAGCCCCCAGAATCGCTTGGCGCACCTGCGTTGCCTCCAGGCGCCAATACCCCTGCAACCGCCCGTCGATGAGCAGTGCTGGAATCAGCGAACCGTAACGCTGCTGCCCCTGGGGGCAACGATCCACCGCCTGCTCCTCCCACGACACCTCGAGCTGCTGACAGACCTGCGCCACCACAGTTCGGGCGGGCCCACAGAGGTGGCAACCCTGCCGCGTAAGCAGGAGGACAGTAGTCACCTTCTCTGCCCTCCGCACTATCGATGGCCATGGTGCATTCGTACTCTAGAGAAAACCCAGCCAAGTGACCATGGGTCTCTACCCCACACCTGGGTGGTGACAGGCAACTGTGACCACAAAATCGCCCACAGTCTGCTGCGGGGCAGTTACCCTGGGTTTAGGAAGCGTAGGGGGGCTGGAAGGTGGAGCCAGCCTACCCGCGTGACGTTTGGCGTCTTGTCTTCATAGCCGAGTAGTCGGGATAGTCCATGGCTCATCAGGGGTTTGCGCGCAGTACTGACGCGCCCAGCGATGACACGGCCACTGATGACTTCTTACGTTTGCCCGTTATCGAAGCAACACCTTCTGCCCCTCCCCCCGTCCTGGTCGCCCCCTCAGACCAAGACCAAATGCGGCACCTAGTGGCAGCAGCGCAAGGGGGTGACCGCGAGGCTTTCGCCAGCATTTACGATCATTATGTCGACAGTATTTACCGTTACCTCTACTACCGAACCCTGTCGGTGCCATTGGCAGAGGATCTCACTTCGGAGACATTCATCCGCGCCCTGCACAACCTGGGTAAGTTTCGCTGGGAGGGCCGTGATCTAGGGGCTTGGCTGGTTACCATCGCCCGCAACCTCACCGCTGATCACTTTAAGTCCAGCACCCATCGACGTGAAGTCACCACCGATGACTTCGCCACGATGGATCAAGCGGGGGAAAGCAGCGAAACGCGCGTATTGATCCAACTAGACAACCAGCATTTACTGGACGCTATTGCTCAACTGAAACCCGAGCAACGTGAATGTATTTGCTTACGTTTTTGGTATGAGTTGTCACTGTCTGAGACTGCTTCGGTGATGTGTCGCAGCGAAGGGGCGGTTAAACAATTGCAATTCCGGGCCATACGCACCTTGGCAAGGCTGTTGGAGTAAACATGAAAGAAGAAGTTCACCTGAACACGTGACGTGCCTGCGCGCGTATTCGTTGAGCAGGAACGGAGGGGAGCACATGGAACGGCTGATGTTTGGCTTTCGGGCGCAAGCGCAACGCTTTGCGCGCGATGTGGAGTACGCGGAAGCAGACTCGACCTGCACCGATCAGGATATCTGGACCGGTTTATCGACTGGAACCCGCTTGCCTGCCGGGCTTTTTGAGAACGACTCCGCTGCTCTGGTCAACCTGACCCGTTCCGTGCGCGCGGACAAGCCTGTCGGTGCAGCGTCAGTCGAGTTCAAAACGACGCTGCGCCAAAGGCTGCTCACCGAGCAAATGTCCCCAGCAGCTTCCCCCGTGCGTTGGCGCCTGGTCACCGACCGCCTTCCGCTGAATACCTGGGGCTCATTGTGGTCAACGCGGCGCCGATGGATCGCTGCAGGCGTCTTGGGCTTTGCGCTGAGCGGAGTGGGTGGCACTGCTATGGCCAGCGAATCCGCCCTACCTGGCCAACCTCTCTACCCAGTCAAACGCACCCTGGAAGATGTCCGCGTGGCGCTGGCTTGGGATGAGCACACTCGCGCCAAACTCTACGTTGAGCAAGTCCACGAACGCCTTGAGGAGGCCGAAACTCTGGCCAGAAAACCTGGAGCCTCCAACGACCCCGAGCTGCAGGCCACTGTGCGCGATTTGATCAACGCCGCCAAGAAAAGCTCCAACCAGGCTCAGCAATCCCCGCCCGAGCAGGCGGCAGCCACACGGCAGGAGTTAGCTCAGTTCCTCCAAGAGGCCGCACCGCGTCTGGATGCCTTGAAGCAGACGGTAAAGTCCCAGCCCGCATTGGCCATTTCTCTCGATTCTCTAGCCACCTTGGCCACTGCATCCCCCACCCCTACAGCTACGAACCCTGGCACGGGCACTCCGGGCGATACACCCGTGGGCGCACCCACCACTCCAAGCTCTGCAACGGGGACGGTTCCACCGACCACCCCCCCGACCGACACACCTGGGGCTACGGGCACTGTGACCACCTCGGTGACCAGTGGCACCCCCACGGCTCCGTCCACCACTGAACAACCTCCAGTGGTGCCTCCATCAGATCCAGGCACTGTTCAGCCGTCGACGCCATCGACCCTCGGCTCGCCCACCACTCCCGTGACAGCCTCAACGCTATCTGGGAATCCCACGAGTGTTCCCCCGCCTCCAGGCAACGACAATCCCAACCTGTCCGGTGGTGGGTCTACCCCAGCAGCCGGCGAGCTGTAGGGGCATGAGGCCAGGACCCATCCGGTCCTCAACCACAAAAGCCCGGTCAGCGTCCTGACCGGGCTTTTGTGGTTGACTCCAGGGCTTACTTACCGGCTTTGCGCCGCTGCACCCGGGTCCGTTTGAGCAGTTTGCGGTGCTTCTTCTTCGCCATCCGCTTGCGGCGTTTTTTTACTACAGAACCCACGGGTGACTCACTTTCTGGCGGTGGACAACAACTGATTCATGCTCAGCTTAGTCGCTGCACCCAGATCCCTCCTCCAACCGCAGGAGGCGTTAGATGAGGCGCTCATGAGGCGACTGATGGCAGCAGTGGCAGTGGGGGTGATCACACTGGCAGGTTGCGGATCCGGACAGCCTCCCCAGCGAGAGGTGGCCACAGTTTTAGTCACCCACCTAGAACACCTCCACGCGGGAGACTTCCAAGCAGCGTGCGCTTTGATGAACCCTGCCATCCGCGATTACGGACCATCTTGCCCCGAGAAGCTCGCCCAGATGATGCCAGCTGAGCAGCGGGCTCAGATGGTCAACATTGCTGTCGATAGCTCCCGTGTTCGCCTCGATGACCCTACCCACGCCACAGTTCCAGCTAGCGCAGTCACCTACTCGGGCAAACCTGCAGGCAATGACGACTTTCACTTGATCAAAATCAGGGATCAATGGCTGGTGGGGTAGTTGGGTTGACGTTTGTGCGGTTTTAACGACGCGAGAGCGCGTTAAAACCGCACAAACGTCAACCCAGCCACACGACTGGTTTAGCGTCGGCCCGGCCACAATCGCCCCCGCACTGCCTCCCCCATACACCATCCCTGCCTGGACTGCTTGGGCGATCAGGCGATCCGCGCCGCTGGCCTGCAGCAGCCAACGCAGGTAAAACGTGTTACCCCCATTGACCCACAGCAAATCAGTCTGAGCCAATACCTGCATCAAGGCTGAAACATCGGGGCTCTTAACGTAAAGACGTAGGTCCAGATCAGTGACCGAAAAGCCCATCTGGACCAACACCTCCCGGTTGGCCACCACCCAATCGTGGGGGCCGTCCTCCACATCAGCGGCATTGGCGACCCACACCACCTGCGCCTGCGCCTGCGGGCTTACCCATGGCCCGCTGCATAACCCCGATATGGGCAGCAGTGGGCATCGTCGAGGCGAGAATCAGCGTCCTACCCGGTCAGCCTAGCTAGGCCTGTAGGCGCTGCCAGTGCCCTGCAAACCGTCCCCGTGCAGTACCCCTGGCCCAGCACTCGAGTCGACTGCAGTGCTCTGCAGGTAGGTGCGGGCGAAGGTCAGACTGGCAGCTAAATCAGCCTCGCGCTCGGTGGCAGTGGTGGCACGCCGGGTATTAACCTCCACCACCACATCGGGGCACATGCTGTTCTGCACTAAAGCCTGCAGCACTGCTGCACAGGGCTGGTTGCCGCGACCGGGGACCAGATGTTCATCAGTACGCGCCCCCGTGCCATCCGCCAGGTGCACGTGGGTCAGCGAAGATCCCAACGCAGCCAGCATCTCCAAAGCATCGCCCCCAGCCACAGCCGCGTGGGAGAGGTCGAGGGTCGTGTGGTCATAACCGTGGCCCACCGGATTCCAACTGGGGGCGTAGGCCTGTACGTTGCGCCCACCCACCCTCCAGGGATACATGTTCTCCACCGCGAAACGCACACCCGTGGTGCGGTTGAGTTGCGCGATGCCCGCAACAAAACCCTCCGCGTAGGCATGTTGCCAAATGAACGCCGGATGTACGACCACCACCGGAGGGGGCTGCCCGGTAGCTGCGGCGATGCGTTGGGCTGCATCGGCGCTGCGATGCAGCTTGCCCCACGGATCGCGCCCCCACACCCGCGCAGTGATCAGCAAACAAGGGGCGTGCAACGCCAGAATGGGCACCGCGTAGTGATGGCTCAAACGGGCCAGCGCATCAGGATTCTGGCTGACAGCATCACCCCAGACCATGATCTCCACCCCGTCGAAACCTAGGCGGGCAGCCAACTCAAAGGCCGTGGGAGCGGCGTCAGGATAAACGCTGGACGTGGACAGCCCCACACGGATAGCGGGCTGGTCGGTAGGGGCAGGTCGCCACCCAGTCGCCCGTGACCCCGGGCCTGGGGGCGTGATAGCGGGGGGCATGCTCGGAGGGGAATCGGGGGGCATCGCCGCCTAGTTTAGGGGCAACCATTAGGCCCGCTGCCTTCTGCTGCTGCGAGGTGGGGGTGGCGAGCACACCCAGGACATAGGTCATGTACGCCTCGCGGAGGGCTCCGCTGGGACACACCACCACACGATCCCCGTCGAAGTGCTCCAACAGGGCGTGTGCGACCACCGCCCCTGCCAGGCTTTGCTGCGCCCGCCCCGGGCTCAAGGCTAGGGGCTGCAGCAGGTGCAGAATGCGGTCAGGAGCCTGCAACAGCTCCCCTAGGCGCTGCCGGTCCACGTGCGCAGCGTCAGGGTTATCGGAGCAGAGGGAACCCAAGGTGGCCCACGTTTTGGAGGTTCCCACCACCATGCGGCCTGCCAAGGTGATGGTGTCGGGGCGCCGCCACTGCTGAGCGATCAGATCACGCCAGCGCTGCACGGCCCTCTGCGGCTCCACCTCGGGGTCCGATGTACTGGTCAACCACGCTGTTCCCAGCGGCAGCGAGATCGCCTCCTCCACCTGGAGGCCTACCCCGGTGGCCAACTCCACCGAGCCCCCGCCAATGTCCACCATGCCCAAGCGCGCCTGGGTCAGAGTGGGGTGCTGCTGGACGAGCCAATCTGCCGCCCACCGGTAGGTCAGCCCCGCCTCGTCCAGGCCGGAGATCACCGCCAAGCGCACGCCGGTGCGGTGCAACACCTGCTCCACGATGTACCCCTGGTTGGTGGAGTCACGCACAGCCGAGGTGGCAAAAGCGTGAACCTGCTCCGGTTGGTTGACCTCGAAGTGGGCGATGACCTGCTGCAATGCCTCGACCAGGGCATCAATACCGGGCGAAGAAAGTTGCCGCTGCCCAGGAGTGGCCCCTTCAACCAAAGCCCCCAAGCGCACCGGGAGTTTGAGCTCCTTGCCTTCCACAGTGAACGCATGGATGGTGTTGGAGCCCACATCAACCACCACGCGGGGCTGACGGTGGGCATCGGAGTGGAGCGGGGCAGACATAGGCATTACCGTAACCCTGTGCGACACCCTGCGTGCTGAGTTGCCCAAGCCGATGCACACAACTGTTGAGAATCGAGAAAAGATGCCCAGCTGGCTGCACGGATACCCACTATGGGTGATCTTTCTGGCGCTGTATGCGTCTGGCTTTCTCCGTGGCCAGGCCACCTACTGGATAGCCCGTGCCGCCAGCGGGATGGCCTCGCAGGGATGGTCGCGCGTGGGCCGGCTGGTGGGCGTGGGGCATGACGCCCGCACCACCGGGGCTGGCTACGGCCGACGCTTGGTGCGCCGCTTTGGGTTGGCGGCAGTGCCGTTGTGCTACCTGACCGTGGGGGTGCAATCGCTGGTGCTGGCTGCTGCCGGGGTGCTGCGGATTCGTTGGTTACGCTTCACCCTGGCCCAGATGGTAGGAGTGTTGGCCTGGGCTACGATCTACACCACCATCGGCTGGGCACTGTGGGAGGCCACCTTTGCCCATGCCGCCCGCTCCGGATGGGCTCTGAGTGCTGCGATCGTGGCCATGGGGGTGGTCGCCACCTCCACCTGGCTGCTACGCCGCCGCCGCAGCGGACACTCCCGGAGTCTGCCCCCGGTCGTCAGCGCAGCCTCCTCCCCCTCCCACGCCTCCGCACCTGCTGTGGAGGTACGGTAGAGGCCGTTTTTATTCCGGCGTTCGCCACAATGAACTGGTAGGCAACGCCCACACCGTGTCACCCATAGGTAGAGCTTATTGACCGGCGTAGAGAACATCAGAGGCGGCCACAGCTGGGCACGTCGTTCAGAATAATCCTCTGCGTAAAGCAGGATGCAGGATAAGCGAGAGAACTTTAGCCAAGTCACCGTACGACCAATCAGCGACTATTCTATTGTCTATGGCCCCCACTGATTCTAGAGAAGTGCCGCATACCCAAGTTCAAGCTGTCATCTTTGATGTGATCAATGTTTTAATTTTGGGTGGGCCTGGGAGTACAGCGATTGCCCAACTACTACCCAGTGACACCCACCCGCATTGGATGGATCAACTCACGAAGTTGGACTTGGGACAGCTCAGTATGAATGATTTCATCGCAGAGTTGGCAACTGCAGCACACACCACCACACACCAAGTGCAAGAGTTGATGAGCGTTCTTCAGCTCAATCATGAACTACTGGAGTTCATCTCCCAGCACTTAGTGCAGAAATACCGTGTTGGGCTTTTGAGTAATGGTTCTCAGGTCATGATTGAGCAGTTCCTCGGAGATTGGATTCACTGCTTTGATCCTGTCGTGGTCTCTTCTGCTGTTGGATTAGTTAAGCCTGACCCTAGGATCTTTGCGCTCACCATGCAGCAATGCGACTTAGCTGCCGACACCATCCTATTTATTGACGACAGCACTACCAATGTCATGGCTGCCAAGAGGGCAGGAATGCAGGCTTTGCTGTATCAAGATTTTCCTACCTTAAAAACTGACTTGATACCATTAGGGGTAGCGGAAGATAAACCTTGAAGGTGGGGCAGATACAAGCAAAACTGCCGCAAAACGCATACACCTGGAGGGTGATCATTACGGTGGGCACTGACTGCCTGCTTGATCTGTAGGAAGCACAGCAGACGTTGGGCAGTGCTGTTGTGTCAGACCCTTGCCCTAGCCTGCCCGGTATGACAACTGCTACCGGTAAAGCGCCGGGCAAAAAAGGGCGCGCTCGGGTGGAGTTGGTGTGCTCCGAGTGTGGGTGGCGCACCCCAAAGTGGGTGGGGCGATGTGGGGAATGTGGGGCGTGGAGCTGTCTGGTCGAGCAGCGCAACGACCCCTACCGAGGCAGCAGTACCGGCCTCAACCTGACCTGCTCGAGCACCCCCCTGCCCATCGGGCAGGTGGACCCCTCCACCTGCGCCCATCGCACGACCGGCATCGGGGAGCTCGACCGGGTGTTGGGCGGCGGCTGGGTCCCTGGGGCGATGGTGCTGCTGGCTGGGGAGCCGGGAGTCGGCAAGTCGACGCTGCTGCTGGCCGCTGCCTACCAAGCAGCCCAGACCGGCACCCGCGTGCTCTACGTCACCGGGGAGGAGTCTGCGGCCCAGGTGCGCGCCCGGGCCGGACGACTGCAGGCGCTACACCCGCAGCTCTACCTGGCCGCCGAGACCGATGTGGGGGCGCTGCTAGCCGCAGTGGAGCAGGTGCAGCCAGGGCTGCTGCTGGTGGACTCCGTGCAAACCATGGCTAGCTACGAGGCCGTCGGTGCCGCTGGTGGGGTGAGCCAGGTGCGCGAAGTAACCGCCGCCCTGACGTCCTATGCCAAAAACCGCGATCTGACAACGGTTTTGGTCGGTCATGTCACTAAAGACGGCAGCGTGGCCGGCCCTCGCACCCTGGAGCACATCGTCGACGTAGTGTTGCAGTTCGAGGGAGAGCGTCACAGTTGGCTGCGGACACTTCGGGCCAGCAAAAACCGTTTCGGGCCCAGCGACGAGCTGGGTTGCTTCCAGCTCACCGATCTCGGCATCGAGCAGGTGGCCGACCCCAGTGGGTTGTTTGTCTCCGGCCATCCTGAACCGGTCGCGGGCACCTGCCTGACCGTGGCCTTGGAGGGCCGGCGCCCCTTGCTGGTCGAGGTGCAGGCTCTTCTGGCCCGAACCAGCGCCCCCGCGCCACGGCGCACCACCTCCGGGGTGGATGGCGCCCGGGTGGAGATGGTGTTGGCGGTCTTGCATCGACGTGCCCATATCAATGTCGGGGCTGCAGATGCCTACCTGGCCACGGTCGGTGGAGCCCGGGTCACTGAACCAGCAGCGGACCTGGCGTTGGCGTTGGCCGCAGCTAGCTCGGTCACCGATGCGGTGCTGCCTGCACGCCTGGTGGCGGTGGGGGAGCTCGGCCTGGCCGGGGAGGTTCGCCAGGTTCCTGGCCTGCAACGGCGGCTGATGGAGGCCTCCCGACTAGGCATGACCCGAGCCGTGGTTCCCACCGGAGCTCACTTGGCTCCCATTCGCGGTCTGCACGTAGCTGAGGTCTCTACCCTGCGCGAAGCCCTGGCGGCACTACAGAAAACCGAAGGCTGACCACGCTAAACCCAGGCCAGGTGCGCGCCATGGGCTAGCGATCAGACCGAAGCCTTGGCCTGGCCTGGAGCTTCTGACTCCACGTGCGACCCCTCCTGCCACATCCTGAATCAAAACTTGGCCGAGCAATAACTAGTGTCCATTCAGGAACACTCGCAGGGTAAAAGCGCAACCAACAGCCCTCTGGGGCCATCATGGCTCGATAAACTGTGCCCACGGGAGCGCATAGAGATAACGCACATACAAGGGGCAGTGGCCGTGGCCGAAAAAACCGGAATCGACAAGGCGGAGAAATCCTCCACCGCGAAATCAGCGGTGTCTCACAGCCTGTCCACCGAGGAATTGTTGCGCTCCACGTTGGCAGTTCTGGCCCCTGGCACAGCACTTCGCGATGGATTGGAGCGCATTCTGCGAGGGCGCACCGGGGCGCTGATCGTTCTGGGTATTGACGATTTGGTGGAGTCCCTAGCCACGGGTGGTTTCACGGTGAACGTGGCGTTCAGCGCCACCCGACTGCGCGAGCTGGCCAAAATGGACGGCGCGATCATCGTGGACGAGACGATTAGCCGTATCCACCAGGCGGCGGTGCAGTTGGTGCCAGACCCCTCCATCGCCACCGACGAGTCCGGCACCAGGCATCGCACTGCGGAGCGGGTCGCCAAGCAAACCGGCCGACCGGTGATCTCGGTGAGTAAGTCGATGCACATCATCGCGGTCTATGTCAACGGCCGACGCCACGTGCTCGAGGGCACCGGCTCGCTGCTCTCGCGCGGTGGCCAAGCCTTGGCCACCCTGGAGCGGTACAAGAAACGCCTGGATGAGGTGTCCTCCACCGTTGCGCTGCTGGAGGTGGAGGACCTGGTCACCGTGCGGGAGGTGTGCACCCTGGCCCAACGTCTGGAGATGGTGCGCCGCATCGCCACAGAGATCGAGGGGTACCTGTTGGAGCTGGGCGAAGATGGCCGCCTGTTGGCCTTGCAGCTGGAGGAGTTGATGGCCGGGGTCGACTTTGATCGGGAGTTGATCACTCAGGATTATCTTCCGCTAGCCTGGGAGCGCGCCGGAGCCGCCGGCGACCACCTGCAGGTGATGGCGGCTTTGAGCTCCACTGACTTGTTCGATCTGCCGGCAATCGCCTCCGTCTTGGGGTTCCCCGCCGGCGAAGGCTTGGACTCCCCGGTCATCCCTCGTGGCTACCGGGTACTGGCCCGCATCCCCCGCCTGCCGCGCCACATTGCCGACCGACTCATCGAGCACTTCGGCAATGTGCAGAAGCTACTGGCTGCTACCAGCGACGACCTGCAGACCGTGGAGGGTATCGGCGAGAGTCGAGCCCGCACCATCCGCGACGGCCTCACCCGCATCGCCGACCCCGGCTATCCCGAGCGCTACGCCTAAAGGGCGGTGCAAGCCTTAAAGGTTGACGTTTGTGCGGTTTTAGGCCGCGAAGAGGCCGCTAAAACCGCACAAACGTCAACCTTTAAGGCTCTTGCCACGCTCCGGCAGGCTGGGAGGGTGGCCTCCTCACCTGCGCGACCCTCCCCCGCCTGGTTGCACCGCACCGTGCAGGAGTGGTACACCCTCCATGCCCGAGTTCTGCCTTGGCGTGAGCCGGGGGTGGGAGCGTGGGCGGTTCTGGTCAGTGAAGTGATGCTGCAACAAACTCCGGTGGCTAGGGTGTTGCCTGTCTGGCAGCAGTGGATGGTTCGCTGGCCGACTCCGGCCAGCCTGGCGGCGCAACCGGCCGGGGAGGCCGTGCGCGCATGGGGGCGTTTGGGCTATCCGCGCCGAGCGTTGCGCCTGCACGAGTCGGCCCGGGTGATCACCCAGCAACACGGCGGGCAGGTCCCCCGCGACGAGCAGGCGCTGCGGGCGCTACCGGGCGTGGGGGACTACACGGCGGCTGCGGTGCTCAGCTTCGCCTTTGGCCAGGCGCAGGTGGTGCTCGACACCAACGTACGCCGAGTGTGGGCCCGGGTGCTGGGCGGCGCGGCTTTCCCCTCCACAACCAGTCGCACCGCTGTGGAGGTGGAGCAGGCCCGTGCGTTGCAACCCCGTGACCCTGCGACCGCCAGCCGGTGGGCGGTGGCGGTCATGGAGTTCGGCGCCCTGGTGTGCACCGCGCGCAGCCCCGCCTGCACGGATTGCCCACTGGCTACCGTGTGCGCCTGGAGAGCCGCCGGCTACCCACCGCCGGCTACCCCTCGACGGGGGCAGGTCTACGAGGGCACCGACCGGCAGATGCGCGGTCGCATCCTGGCCGTGCTGCGCGAGGCAGCGACCCCGGTGGACGTGCAGGCACTTCTGGCGCCCTGCCCGACCGAGCAGGCTCAGTTCCACCGCTGCCTGGCCAGCCTGCTAACCGACGGCCTGGTCGTAGGCGCGCCCGGCGCCCACCAGCTGCCATAGGCAGGAGCCTCCCAGGGGGTCAAACCGCCCGTCGAGGCGACCTGAGCCCGCCTCTGGCTACCTCTGAGCGCTAGGCCTAGGGGTGGAATTAGTCGGAGCGATGGCGCCTTGCAGAGTTGACTACCTTGCATTGTGGCTGACATAGCCGGCCCCCAAGCCATAGCATCATGGGGGTGATGAACAGAAACCGGCAGAGGATCCAGCCACGGTGGCTGGTCTGCGTCGTTGTTTGCACAGCATGGGCAGCTTTCGGGCTGGTCGGGTGCGCTAAGCCTTCCAGCGTCACCACCACCCAGGTCACCTGCCCCAACGGCCAAACAGTGCAGACCAACGGGTCCTGCAGTCCCACCGAGGCACCGGTCACGTTTCCGCCAACCCCCACCATCCCGCCGCTGGCCACCACCTCAACCATGAGCAGCACCACTACCTCGAGGACCACCCCTGCGCCCGTGCCGGGCACCCGTACCGGACCGCTGCCTAGACCAGGGCCGGGCACCAGTGACCGCCCACGTCCCCTCTTTTCTCGGGACTCGTTCTGGTATGCCGATGTCAGAAAAGCCCCCCTAGCAGCTAACTCAGCCGCCATCGTGAAGAACATCAAATACCAAACTGAGCATTTTTACGCCACGGCAAACCGACCGAACCTGGCCATTAATATCACTGAATACACTCCGCCATTTTATTACGTTGACGCTGATACTCCTCGGTACAATGTGAAGCATTACGACTGCTTCAAGCAGGGTTGGGTGCCCGATGGCTGGGAAACGCAAATGAACAATGTTCCTATACCGACCTGGGCACTTCCTTCCAAAGGCAGCGATAAAGAGATCGGGATTTATGATAAGTCCACCGATACTCTGTGGGAGCTTTGGCTCTTTGATAAACGCAATGGTTCCTATAGTGCCTGCTGGGGAGGCAAGATTTCGCCAGTTTCTCACAATGTGGGTGCTTTTACGTATCCGTGGGGATGTACCGCGACCGGGCTGAGCCTGTTTGGCGGAACCATCATGGCTGATGAACTAAAAGCGGGAGTTATCAACCATGCCATAGGACTGGCCCTTCCCAATGCTCAGCATGGTTCGTTGAGTTGGCCTGCGATGCGCGGCGATGGTTACAACCCCAGTGATGACCCCACAGCCCCACGACAAGGGCAGCGCTTCCGTCTCGACCCAACGGTTGATTTATCGACGATGAAACTCAATCCGATCACGAGAATACTTGCTGAAACTGCCCAGAAATACGGGTTTGTCCTGTGGGATACTTCCGGAGCGGTCAGTTTACGGGCCGAAAACGCTATCGGTCTCACCTCGCTGGGTCAGCCTAATCCCTATCCCAGTATTTTCGGCCCAATTCCCCAGTACGAACAGCTGGCCGATTTCCCGTGGAGTTTGCTGCAAGCTATCCAGGTGGATTGGGGTAAACCCGCACGTTAAGAAACAGGGAAAGCGGTGAGGGTGACAACGCGACACGAAGTTGATCGTCACGCAGGCCTGACGCTACCTCCATGGCTTGCCTTAGACAGGTCACAATGGTTGTATGCAACCCTGCCTGGTCTTTGACGGTGATTGCACAAGGTGTACCCGCCTGGCCGGGTTCGTGGTGGAGCATCTGCGCACCCACCCCGAGGATTACACGGTGGTGGCTTGGCAGCAGGCCGACCTGGGCGCCCTGGGCGTGAGCCCCCAGCAGTGCCATGACGCCCTACAGTGGGTGGAGTTCCCCGGTCGCGCCCACAGCGCAGCGCAGGCTGTGGCCCGGCTGTTGAGCGCCAGCCGGTGGTGGGCGCGGCCTGCGGGTTGGGCGCTGCGAGCCCCCGGCATCCGCGCCGTAGCCGCAGTGACCTACCGGCGGGTGGCCCGCCAACGAAGGTGCGGGGCCGGCGGGTGCGCCGTGAAACCCGGCTAGTTGCCTCCGTTTTTTGCCATCCCCAGCGGTTGGGAACCCGCGACCAGCAACCAGTCTTGGTGCTCGGTGATGAAGCGGTGGACCGGGGAGTCCGGCGGGTAGCGGCGCAGGATTTCGGCCAAGCGCTGCTGCACGCTGACCTGCTGCCCGGTGGGAGAGGTGGTCAGGTCTGCCCAAGTCAGCAGGGACAGCAACCGCTGCGCCAGTGCGGGGTCGTGGAGCGCGGCGAAGGGGGCGAAGACACCAGGGTCTAGGCCACGGGCCTGTGCCTCCATCGGTGCGGCGGTGTGGAAGGCGACCAGGTGACACACCAGCGGGTCGACTCCCAACGCTGCCAGTGCGGCCGCCCCGTCGAGGGGGTGGAAGCCCAACACCCTGTCCTCGCCGATCACCTCGCCCACCCAGTCGGTGGCATACCCACAGTCGTGCAGCCGACCCGCCAGCCGGGCCACCTCCACGTGGTCAGGCGCATGGTGGAGCGCCACCTGCTCCACGCGGGCACCCACCGCCACGCAATGCGCCCGCCGGGAGGGCTCCAACCGCCCCAACACCGCCTCCACGTCCATACCGCGCCACGCTAGCGGCCAGACCGACCCAACCTCTACGGCCCCAAAGCCCCAATCTGCCCATCGTCACCCCATCAGGGCGGCGGTGGGCCATCGCTGCCTCCCCTCTTGAGGCAAAACCCCAGGTCAGAGGCGCTCCCCGAGGGATTGCAACGGTGTGAGCGCGCAGATTGCCATCGATCTATGCCTTGAACTGCGCGTTGGCTCTCAATGGGTCATGCAAAGGCGGAGAATGGAGGTCGCCTCAGCCCCAGGGGCAGTCACAACCCATCCAGGAGACTTGGGTTACGCCCCGGCTCCAGCGTCACCAACGAGCTCGGGAGAGTCGGGGACGCCGGCCTTGGCCGAGCCGGTAAAGGTGAACTTCTCGCCTTCACCCTCGCTGTCGCTTTCGGTGTCGATGAGCACGATCTGGCCGGGGCGGAGCTCCCCGAACAGGATCTTCTCCGACAAGGTGTCCTCGATGTCGCGCTGGATGGTGCGGCGAAGCGGCCGGGCCCCCAGCACCGGGTCGTAGCCGCGTTTGGCCAGCAGAGACTTGGCAGCTGGGGTCAGCTCGATGCCCATGTCCTTGTCATGCAGGCGCTTATCCAGGTTGTTGATCATCAGGTCGACGATCTGGATAATCTCCTTCTCGAACAGCTGGTGGAACACCACAATGTCATCGACACGGTTGAGGAACTCCGGGCGGAAGTGCTTCTTCAGCTCGTCCTGCACCTTGGCCTTCATCCGCTCGTAACTGGTGGTGGTGTCGCCGCTGTCGGCGAAGCCCAGGTTGAGCCCCTTGGAGATGTCGCGGGTGCCCAGGTTGGTGGTCATGATGATCACCGTGTTCTTGAAGTCGACCACCCGGCCCTGAGAGTCGGTCAGGCGCCCGTCCTCCAAAATCTGCAGCAGGGAGTTGAAGATGTCCTGATGGGCCTTCTCCACCTCGTCGAACAACACCACGGAGAAGGGCTTGCGGCGCACCTTTTCGGTCAGCTGCCCGCCCTCCTCGTAGCCGACATAGCCGGGCGGGGAGCCGAACAGCCGCGAGGCGGTGTGCTTCTCGCCGAACTCGGACATGTCCAGGGTGATCAGGCTGTCCTCGTCACCGAATAGAAACTCGGCTAGCGCCTTGGAAAGCTCCGTCTTGCCCACCCCGGAAGGGCCGGCGAAGATGAACGACCCACCAGGGCGGCGTGGATCCTTCAACCCCGCGCGGGTGCGCCGGATTGCCTGAGACAGGGCCTTAACGGCCTGCTCCTGGCCGATGATGCGCTTGTGGAGTTCATCCTCCATGCGCAGCAGGCGGGCAGACTCCTCCTCGGTCAGCTTGAACACGGGGATGCCCGTGGCCGTGGCCAACACCTCGGCGATCAGCTCTTCATCCACCTCGGCGACCACATCCATATCGCCGGTCTTCCACTCCTGCTCGCGGGTGGACTTCTCCCCCAGCAGGGTCTTCTCCTTGTCGCGCAGGGAGGCGGCCTTCTCGAAATCCTGCGCGTCGATGGCGGACTCCTTCTCCCGCCGCACGTCTGCGATGCGCTCGTCGAACTCCCGCAGGTCCGGAGGGGCGGTCATACGCCGAATCCGCATCCGGGAGCCCGCCTCGTCGATGAGGTCGATGGCTTTGTCGGGCAGGAAGCGGTCGGAAACGTAGCGATCGGCCAACGTAGCCGCCGCTACCAGAGCCGCATCGGAGATCGAAACCCGGTGGTGGGCTTCGTAACGGTCGCGCAGACCCTTGAGGATCTCAATGGTGTGGGCCAACGTGGGCTCCTGCACCTGAATCGGCTGGAAACGCCGTTCCAGCGCTGCGTCCTTCTCCAGGTATTTGCGGTACTCATCCAGCGTGGTCGCACCGATGGTTTGCAACTCCCCTCGGGCCAACATTGGCTTGAGGATCGAGGCGGCGTCGATAGCCCCCTCCGCAGCCCCCGCGCCCACCAGGGTGTGCAGCTCATCGATAAACAAGATGATGTCCCCACGGGTGCGAATCTCTTTGAGGACCTTCTTCAGTCGCTCCTCAAAGTCACCGCGGTAGCGCGACCCGGCCACCAACGCGCCCAGGTCAAGGGTGTAGAGCTGCTTGTCTTTCAGGGTTTCAGGCACCTCGCCGCGCACGATGGCCTGCGACAGCCCCTCGACCACAGCGGTCTTGCCCACGCCAGGCTCGCCGATCAGCACCGGGTTGTTCTTGGTGCGCCGAGAAAGCACCTGCATGACCCGTTCGATTTCCTTCTCCCGCCCGATCACCGGGTCTAGCTTGCCTTCGCGGGCGGCCTGGGTGAGGTTGCGCCCGAACTGGTCGAGCACCAGGGAGGTGGAGGGCGCGGTCTCTGCCGGCCCGCCTGCCGTCACTGCCTCCTTGCCTTGGGAGTACCCCGAGAGCAATTGGATCACCTGCTGGCGCACCCGGTTGAGGTCAGCGCCCAGCTTGACCAGCACTTGCGCGGCCACCCCTTCGCCCTCGCGGATCAGCCCAAGCAGGATGTGCTCCGTACCGATGTAGTTGTGGCCCAGTTGTAGTGCCTCGCGCAGGGAAAGCTCCAGGACCTTCTTCGCGCGCGGAGTGAATGGGATGTGCCCGCTAGGAGCCTGCTGACCCTGGCCGATGATCTCCTCCACTTGGGCCCGCACCGCCTCCAAGGAGATCCCCAAGCTCTCCAGCGCCTTAGCGGCCACTCCCTCGCCCTCGTGGATCAGCCCAAGCAGGATGTGCTCCGTACCGATGTAGTTGTGGTTGAGCATCCGGGCCTCTTCCTGGGCCAGGACCACCACCCGCCGAGCGCGGTCGGTAAACCGTTCGAACATCGTTTCAGCTCCTCATTGTCGTCACCGCTGGCGGGCTAGGCACCTGCTGCAACCTCTGCGCGAACCCCTGTGGGGCATGCTAGCCGCCTCCGCTGACAGATCTGCAGGCCTGCTGGCAGTCCTGTCGGGATTGCGACCTTCTTCAACCCCCTTCCACGGGGTGGCATTCCCCATTCTCCCTACGCCTTCCTCCCCTGCAGGTCGCCCCTGGACGGTTGAATCTGAGGAATAACCCCCATCGACCTGCAGCAATCAACGATCAAAAAAGGCGCCTTCCACCCGACAAACCACGGGTGAAGGCGCCTTTTTGAACTATCCACCAAGGATAGCTGGAAGGCACGAATTAGTTGTTAGCTGCTTCGAAAGCCTCAAGGACTGGGGAAGGAATACGCCCACGCTCGCTGACAGCATGACCGTTATTCTTGGCCCATTCCCGGATTTCAGCAGTGCGACCGGAAGTAGCCGATGAAGAAGACCGCGACCCACGACCACGACCACGACCACGCCCGCCCGCCTTACGTGCTTTATCGAGGTAACGTCCCAAGCTTTCACGTAAACCCCGTGCATTATCTGCATTGAGATCAATCTCGTAGGAAACGCCGTCAAGTGCAAAGCTGACTGTTTCTTCAGCCGGCCCACCCTGCAGGTCGTCTTCCAAAAGGACCTGAACTTTTTGTGCCACAGATATCTCCTTAATTGTGCGTCATGCCGTGTGACTGAGCTTAGGGGGTAGGAACCTGGATTTCAAACATCTACCCAGAGATAATTTTCAAGAAATGACAAAAAATCTTCATTACGGCGATTGGTCGCCCTGTTCTGTCTCTTCTTGACATCCCTGATCTGTGGCCGCGTTGCCTAAGGGAGAACACGCATCGCTAGCAGGGGGATACACGGAACGTAGCGCAACCACGATCAACACAACAAAGAGAAAAACCACTGTCAGCACTGGAAAAATCGTAGTAAACATGCCCTACCTGCCTCATCATCTGTCCTGACTGGGATCATTCAACTAGCGTGAACTCGGCGAAATATCAATGCCAAGCCCACTAAAGTCAACCAGGGTTCGTAAGCAGTTATGGTGCGTGAATGAGGGACAATCACCGAGGCTAACCCTCCCGTGGCCACCACCGTCGGAGTGACCATCGGATCGCATCCAGGGTCGCGGTGCGGTAATTCGCTCCATAACCGTTGAACTAAGCCATCTACCTGAGCAGCGAAACCGTAAACTACACCAGCCCGTAAGGCGTCCACCGTATTTGTGGCCAGCGCATGTGGGGGGGCAGAAATATCGATCCGAGGCAGCTGGGCCCCACACGCTGATAATCCTTGTAATGACACGTTGATACCAGGGGCAATGGCGCCACCCATATAGCGTCCGGCACTGGAGATAACATCAACGGTCGTGGCAGTTCCGCAATCGACACATAAAGCAGGCCCCCCGTAGAGGTGGGCCAAAGCTACCGCGTTGACGACCCGATCAGTACCCACCTCGGCGGGATTATCAGTAAGAATATCTACACCCGCCTCGGGAGCAGTCTCAACCACCACCAAAGGTAACTCGGGGAAGAAACGTTGGCACATCCACCGCATTTCCCGAATAACTGGGGCGACCGTGGAGCATAAAGCAATCCCCTGGAGTCCGTAGGTGGCACCTATTCCCACCTCTTGCGAGACTGAGGCGGGGTAATCATTCTGCGCCCACCGCTGCACCAGGGCGGTGACTTTGATCCCTATTTCATCTCCGGTCAGACGTGCATCAGTGATCAGACGCCAGTGGGCGAGCACTTTTTGTTGTGCGACCACCCCAACCACGGTTTGGGTGTTCCCTACATCAATGGTTAACAGCACCCCCCCAGTATGCCTGGTGGGTGACTACGCTGCCCTCGATGAGCTTTGTGACTTGGCGCACGGCAATGCAGCAGGCCCTGTACGGCCCGAGTGGTTTCTACCGCCAGGCACCAGGGCCTGCTGGGCATTTTCGCACCAGTGTGAGCGCCAGCTCCACGTTTGCTCAGGCTATCTGGGAGCTCGTGCTGCAGACCGATCGTCTGTTGGGGCACCCCCACCCCTTCCAAGTGATCGACATGGCTGCTGGCCAGGGGCAGCTGGCTGCTGGGCTGCTCACCCTGGCCCGTCAGAGTCCGTTGGCTGGTCGCATCCAGGTGCAGGCGGTGGAGATAGCCCCCCGCCCGGTGGGGCTAGACCCCGAGATCACCTGGTTACCCCAGCCTCCTACCGCCATGACCGGGCTGATCATTGCCAACGAGTGGCTGGATAACGTGGCCTGCGATGTGGTGCAGACCACCGGCTTGCCCGAGCCTGAGCACCTGGCAGTGGTGGAGGTCAACCCGCAGGGGCAGGAGAGGCTGGGTGGACCCGCAAGCCCCGAGGATGCAGCCTGGGTGGCCCGTTGGTGGCCCTTGGAGAGCGCAGCGAGGGCTCAAGCGGGTCTAAGGGCAGAGGTGGGCCGCTCCCGCGACCAACAGTGGAGTTGGCTGGTCGGGCACCTCCAGCGAGGGATTGCGGTGGCGATCGACTACGCCACCACGACAGAGGCGCGTGCCAGTGGGCTATACCCCACCGGCACGTTAACCGCCTACCGCGCCGGTCGCCAGGTGCGCCCCGTGCCGGATGGCAGTTGCGATCTCACCGCTGCCGTGGCCCTGGATGCCTGCGCTGCAGCCATCCCCCAGGCATGCACAGCGTTAGTGGCCCAGCACGAGGCTCTGGGCCACCTGGGAGTGAGCACGCAGGCCGCTGCGGGCGCAGATCTGCTGCAGCGCTTGCTGACCCGCAGCCAGTCCAGCGAGTTGCTCGATCCTGACGGACTGGGGGGTTTCACCTGGCTCATGCAGGCGGTCAGGTGTGACCTTCCCCGATGGGCAGCCGTAACAGCTACTCCTCAACCGTGACAACCATGCCCTTCAGGGCTTTGAGTGCTTGAGCGGCATCAAAATCGGCTTGGGTGTCGAGGTACATGACCATCATCAACTGGTCACCCATAGCACGTGCCGCCACCATCACGGTACCTGCAGTACCATCCATATTCGCATTAAACTGCTCCACCAGCCCCTCGACTGTGCCACCCGTGCTAGTAGAGAACGTTATGGATGTCGGGGTAGTCAGACCAGTTCCAGTACTCATTTTGCTGGTGGCCTCTCGCATGGCTCTTTTAGTGAGTAGGAGGTCATCAGTGGCTTCTCCGATACCCAGAGCTTGTCCCTCCACCATGACCACAGCATTTGAATCAGGTGAAGTAGCTACCCAGGTCTTGGCCCCCTGCTTTTCCATACCCGCCGGAGGGGTGGGATAGGTCCCCGAGAGGGACTTGACCGTGAAGGTTCGCGAGAGCGGGTAAGACTTGCCTGACGTGTCCTCACCGATCGGGCTCGAGGTCGTCACCGGCGAAGTGGTCATGGTGGGGCTCGACGAGCTCGTTGCGGGGGAAGAAGAAGCAGTGAATGGAACCGTAGAGGTCAGAGGACTAGCCGATGTCGTGGAATCGGCGCGCGGCGTGGGGCCGTCGCTGCCACTGCGGAGCAGGAAGAACACTCCAGCCAGAATGACCAGCACCACCACGCCCAGCACGCATCCAAGAACCACCCAGAGTGCAGTTTTGGACTGAGGTTGCTGCCCAGGACCAAAACCCTGGCCGGGATAGCCCGGACCCAGCTGGTTGTACTGGTTAGGGCCTTGCGCACCTGCAGCGAAACCCGGCGGCGGGCCGGAAACCGGCGGCATGACCATCGTCGGCTGCTGCCATGCCGGTGCTGGCGGGGGGATAGGAGGTTGCGGTGGGGTGAACTGATCCGGCGTAGGGCCAGGATTGCGCCCCCAGCCCGGTTGCTCGCCACCAGGATTTCCGGGGGCACCTGAGGGGGTAGACCCATAGTAAGGGTTAGACACAGTGTTACCTCCACCTACACCATCGCCACTCAGGGCGCTTCAAAGATGATCCGTCCTCCAGAAGCGTACGGCTCGCAGGGAAGCCCGGGCAGCTCGATATGGCCGCCTCACCCACTTGTCGCAGGCTGCCACAACCACGCCATGCCGATGCCTCACCAACCTTCCCGCCTCTGGTACCTCCGCGATGACACAACGTGCTGTTGATCGTGCCTGGCGGTCTGCCTGCACCTGCCTAGCGGAGGGTGACCGACACTGTTTGCACCATCTGCAGGGCCCGGCCCAGCTCGAAGGAGTCCCGGGCAGCGGCATAGACGACCATCAGCAGGTGATCATCCATGACCCGCATTGCCATCAGTTGGCGGTCCCGACCGTCGGCGCTGGTGTAGGTGCGATAGGCGAACTCCACCTCACCTCCCGAACGAGTGGGGATCATGACCGTTCCTGAATCTCCGTTTGAGGACCCCACGCGCGTGAGCGCCTGAGCTAGAGCACTCGTGGTGGCGGTTCGATCATCCGCAGCCTGGGTCTCGGAGGGCTGAGTGCGAATCACCAGCGCTTGGGAGGTTTTGCGGCTCACCAAAGCCCGCTGCCCCAACAGCTGGGTGCTGCTGAAACCCTTAGGTTTAGCCCCAAAATCCAACTGTGCTGAGGAGATGTGCGCCTGCGAGCCGTCGAGGCGATAGATCCTTTGACCGGCTGGCGTGGTGCTGGACGGCGATGTGCTCGTGGTAGGGCTGGGCGAGATGGAGCGAGGACTCGATGCGGAGGTGGTGGCCTTCGGCGTGGAACTGCCCTCACGCGTTCGCCCCAGCAGCATCCCGATCACCGATGCCAGGATCACCACTGCCACCAGCGCCACCACACCGATGATGATCCACTGAGTGGGTGGGCGCGAGGTGAAAGCAGAGGGTGTGGATGGGGAGGCTAACTGCGGCAGCTGGGAGGTATCGCTGGTGCCAGCCGCTTGGACGGGCAACTCCTGCGTAGTGGACGGACCGGTCGGCGGCGGAGTCCAGGACGGCGGCTGGTGCACATAGCCCACCACCGGCAGTTGCTCGGTGTGACCCCAGGGCGGCTGCCCCGACGGGGGTGAGGGGGGAGTACTCACCAAGCCACCCCCTCACCTGCGCTGCCGACCCATCCCTGGTCAAGCTCCCATCGGTAGGCCAACGGGCTAGTCGAGCCTATTTGCCCTGGTTGGCTACGGCGGCAGCGGCTGCTGCAGCGGCCTCAGGGTCGAGGTACTCCCCGCCAGCGACCACTGGATGAAGATCGACATCCAGACGGTAGAGCAAGGGAATGCCCGTGGGAATGTTCAGCTCGGCGATAGCCGAATCGCTGATCCCGTCCAGATGCTTGACCAGCGCCCGCAGGGAGTTGCCATGCGCAGCCACCATGACGGTTTGCCCAGCGCGCAGTTGCGGCACGATCGCGTCATACCAGTAGGGCAGCATCCTGGCGACCACGTCTTGCAGGCATTCGGTGCGCGGGATGGCCTCGCTGGGCAGCTGGGCGTAGCGCGGGTCACCAACCTGGCTGTACTGGTCATCATCAGGCAGCGGAGGGGGTGGGGTGGCATAACTGCGGCGCCAGAGGGCAAACTGCTCCGGGCCATAGGCCTGCAGGGTTTGCTTCTTGTCCTTGCCCTGAAGAGCTCCGTAGTGACGTTCATTGAGCCGCCAACTGCGCTGTACGGGAATCCAGAGCCGGTCGGCGGCCTCCAACGCCAGCACGGAGGTACGGATGGCCCGGCGCAGCATGGAGGTGAACAACACGTCGGGCAGGAGGTTGCGCTCGGCCAGCAGTTGCCCGCCCCGTCGGGCCTCCTCCTCACCCTGAGGGCTGAGGTCAACATCAACCCATCCAGTAAACAGGTTTTTGGCGTTCCACTGGCTCTCGCCATGGCGCAGCAACAGCAGGTGAGCATTGGTGTCAGCAGTCATGCCGGTAACCCTACCTATCTCTCACCAGGAGAACTGCAGGACCCAGAGGAGCACCACCACCGCCAGGGCGCCCACCACGATCAGCGGCATGGCGATCTTCTCTAGCTTTCCGAAGCTGCCTCCGTTGCTGCGTAGAGCCGGGCGCACATCGACTAGGTAGATGATGGCAGCCGCAACTCCCAACACGGTGATGAAATGCATGGCCCCAAATGCCCACGGTGCGAGGGCAGCCAAACCCAGGATGATCCCCCAAAACACCTTTTTTTGCTTATCCGCTGCCTCATAGGCCCGGGCGGGGCGCAGCAAGGCCTCGATGAAGGCGACCAGGCAGATCAGCATGACGAACAGCGTGACCAACGCGCCAATACCCCAGGTGGCAGTGCCCACATATCCCATGGGGGCACTATAGGGGAGGCGCCGGCTCAGCGGGGGTGACCTGCTCCGGTGAAGGCTCCTGGTCAGGGGTAGGGCCTAGGCGTGCATTGTCGCGACGGAAGGACTCATAGATCTCCACCAGGACGTTTTTCTGCGCCCCGGTCAGACCTACATCGGCGCGAAGGGCGGCAAGGACGTGCTCGCTGCCATCGGCGCGGTCCAACAGACCTGCCTGCACGTAGAGGGTTTCGGCTGAGATCTGCAGCCCTCGGGCGATGCCCTGCAAGATTTCAGCCGAGGGTTTGCGCAGCCCGCGTTCGATCTGGGAGAGATAGGGGTTGGAGACCCCCGCTGACTGGGCGAGTTGCCGCAGTGAAACCTGGGCATTAGTGCGCTGCTCCCGGATGAATGCCCCTACGGAATCCTTGGGCGGCAGAGGTGGCAGGGGGACTTTGATGTTAAGGGTCGGCATAAGCACCAGAATGCCCGGTGCTGCTTGCAAAAGCAAGCGGTACCGGGCATTGGTGCTCACCAGGGCTTGCGCTGACGTAGAGGTAGCGCTTCCGGTGCACCGGCCGTACTCAACCAGCCACCGGGGTTTCCCCACGCACACTCGCGCCCCCTTGAGCTTGGTGGCTCACCCAGCAGTGCCGGGGCTACCCACCAACAGCAGCGAGATTACTGCTGCCGTAAACCGACCCTGACGGGTGAGTCTCATTTTTGGTGCGGACAGGCCCCGTGCACCAAGGCTCCAACAGGCAGAAAACTCCCGATCAGTTGCCAGCGACATAGCATGGCGGTACTCCCCTTGCCGCCCGCCGAGAGGCCCCGCCGTGACCAAGTCGCCTGCCCACGCCCAAACTCCAACCCCCGACTACCCCCTGCAAGGGGTGCTGGACCGCTACCTCGCGGCCGCCCACAGCAGCGGCCAGCCGCTCGACCCTGCCGCTACCGCGTTCTTCGCCCAGCTGGCCACCCTGCCCCAGGAGGTCGCCCGCCCCATCGTGCAGGAGCTTCACGATCAGCGCACCACCCTCAAGTTGATCGCCAGCGAGAACTACTCCAGCCTGGCCACGCAAGCCGCCATGGGCAACCTGTTCACCGACAAGTATGCGGAGGGCTTCCCCGGCCACCGTTTCTACGCCGGCTGCGACAACGTGGACACCGTGGAGGCCCTGGCCGCTCAAGCTGCCACCAGTCTGTTCGGAGCCGACTATGCCTTTGTTCAGCCCCACTCCGGAATTGACGCCAACCTGGTGGCGATGACCGCGATCCTCAAGCAGCGGGTGGAGACTCCCGCCCTGGACCATCTGGGGCTGAAAAACGCTAGCGCTGCCGATGGGCGCACGTGGGAGCAGATCCGTCAGGAACTCATGAACCAACGGCTCCTGGCGATGGACTACTACTCCGGTGGGCATCTCACCCACGGGTACCGGATGAACGTTTCCTCCTGGATGCTGCAGGCGCACAATTACACGGTCGACCCGCAGACCAAACGTCTGGATATCGACGCGATCCGGGCCCAACTACATGACGTGCGGCCCCTGATTTTCCTGGTGGGCTACAGCGCCTATCCACGCGCCATCAACTTTGCCCACATGCGAGAGCTGGCTGACGAAGTGGGGGCCACTTTCATGGTGGACATGGCTCACTTCGCCGGTCTGGTCGCTGGGAAGGTGTTCACCGGCGACTACAACCCAGTGGCACATGCCCATGTGGTGACCTCCACCACCCACAAAACGCTGCGCGGGCCCCGCGGAGGCATCGTGCTGGCCACCAGCGAGTATGCGGATGTGATCGACAAGGCCTGCCCAACGATCCTGGGAGGTCCCCTGCCCCACGTGATGGCCGCCAAGCTGGTGGCTTTGCGGGAAGCTTCCACGCCGGAGTTCGCCGACTACGCCCGACGCATCGTCACCAATGCCCAAGCCCTGGCCGAGGGTCTGCAGCAACACGGCATCTCGGTGCTGACAGGGGGTACCGACAATCACCTGGTCTTGGCTGATGTTTTCGACACTTATGGCCTGTCCGGGCGCCAAGCGGAAACCGCGCTGCGCAGTGTGGGTATCACCTTGAACCGCAACTCGTTGCCCTTCGACGCTAACGGCCCATGGTTTACCTCTGGCCTGCGCTTGGGTTCTGCAGCCCTGACTACCCGTGGTATGGGGCCAGAGGACATGCGCGAGATTGGGCGCATCATCGCCTCGGTATTGGCCACGGTGAAGCCCTTGGGTCGCAAAGTGGCCGCGCACACCCCCGACGGGCGGGAGCTACCTGGCGCCAAGTACGAGGTTGGCGACCAGTCGGTGCTCGATTCCGCCGGCGCCGCAGTGCGCGACCTGCTGGCTGACTACCCGCTCTACCCCAGCATCGACCTGGACTGCCTGGCCGACACTGCCTTGGCCGTGCAGGCTTGACCCTTCGTGAGTTGAACCCCTGACCCTTCGCGAGTTGAAGCACAGATGATCGCGAGGTAAGCGGGGGGAGTCTCCACAGATGAGGTGGATTGAGGGTCGCTTAGCACTGCAGTACCGTCCTGTATCGACGTGAGCGAACTTATCGCTACGATCCTGAGCGCCCATTGGTCATCCTGCCCCGTTGACCAACTGTGGAGCCGCTACGCCTGAGGGGCACGAGTAACACGGCCCGAGCAGAACCCCCTGACTCGGCGCAGGCAGCATTTCGCGCATGAGTGGCACACAGCCGCCAAGCGTGGGCGGACGGACAGGTGCGCAGAGTGGAGCGAAGACCGCTACGGTCCGACCGGGGCGGCGTCAGTCGGCGCTAATTTCGCGCTTGCAGTAAATCGTCAACCGTGGCAGCACCTTCGCGGTAACGACGGCCAATTTCTGCGGTGCACACATCCATGACTTGCTGCACCAAACGCCGATCGTGGGAGATTCCCGCCTCCAGTTCGTGCAGTTTGGCTACCGCAGCGGCCAGTTGCTCGTCGCTCAACCCTGAGGAGTTGGAGATGTCCACGTCGGCCACCACTTTCTCCACGTGACGACGGCGTTCATCCAACCGCGAGGGCTGCATGGAGATGAAGCGAGCGTTGGAGGGGTTCGTGCTGCGCGTGGTGCCCTCAGACAGCACAGAGGTCAAGGTAGAGACCAGGTCGTGTTCAGGGGCGCCACCACGCCGAGCTGCCTCAGCGTTGACGAGGTCCAATCGACCCTGAATGAGCCGGCGCAGATAGGACAGGTCGGTCTCCTCCTGTTCGGCGTCCTTGCGGCGAGCGCGCAACTCCTCCATGGGCAGATCCTCAAGGTGCTCAGCAAAGCCCTCCCCGAGCACGCGGTCTATGCGCCGCCGCCCTCCTGGGATGGCATTGGTGGCTTCCTCAGCCAAGCTATGGCGCTCGTTCATCACTTCAGCTCCCCCTGCTTCAGGACTCTGGGGCATGGTTTCCTCCAACTCCCACATTGCCTGGGCGCCAAGGCGCCACCTGCCGATAACATCTTGTCACGATTTGTCACAGCACGTTATCTGCCTGCCCTATCGGCACACGTTCCTCTAAGTTGAGTCCACCGAGAGCGACAAAGATCACCGTACAGTCATCTAGTCAATGCAAAGCGTAACCGGTGGAACGGTTAAGGGCAAAGTAGGGCAAAATATTTTCCCGTTTCTTACCTCCAGGACTTGGTTGCTGCCACTTCAAGATTTTTTTCATCATTGATGATATTTCGGTCGCAGGGCCAGGAAGTGCTGCGACGAACCTATCGGAGCGTGCCTGATTCGTGGCTGATTGCTCACAGTAAGCGAAGTTAGAGATCCACATAAACTGCCGGGCGCATGAATACGTCGCCAACGCTCACCCCGAACGCAACGACCCTGCCTGGGCCAACCCCACCAAGCTCAGACTTTGACCCTCTTAAGCCCCCTACCATTCTGGCCTAGGGTCACAAGATCGACTGACATGCATCTGAAACGACCTGGCGCACCGGACCCCACGGCCACGGGTCGCCGAACTATCGATGACACATTTGCGAAGTTGCGAAGGGGGAATGAATGAACGAGAAGGTTTACCGCGTGGAATGCCGTCGCTACGGCTCCTGGTGGCAAGTCACAGTGCCGCAGGTTGAGCAGGCCTCTACCCATGCCCGTCGTTTGGACCAGGTCGATGCTCGTGCCCGAGAGATGCTGGCTGGGCTACTCAAGATGCCCGAGGACAGTCTGCGACTGGACGTCCAACCTCAGTGGGAAGGTGATATCGCCACCCAACTGGACGAGTTGTACGCAGTGATGCGGGCCGCAGAACGGGCAGCAGACCTCAAACGCTCCACGGCGGTCATGCTGGCTGGCAAAGGCTTCACCCTGCGCGACATCGCCACCGCACTGGGCTGCACCCACCAACGAGTGCAGCAATTGATACAGGAATACCATCAGCGCCAACACGCCAAAACCACCAGCAAAAAAGGTGAAGCTGCCTAAAACAACGCCTTCATCTGTGTGCCCCCACCAGCCTCGGTGGGGGCACACTGGTGTTTATGCGAGCCATCGTGCAACGAGTGACCCACGGCAGCGTCACGGTCGAGGGGCAGGTGGTGGGAGCTATCGACGAACCCGGGCTATGCGTGCTGTTGGGGGTGACCCACAGCGATGGGCCACCCCAGGCCGTGGAGATGGCCCGCAAGCTGGCCAATCTGCGCCTGTTGCATGAGGAGAAGTCAGTCCTCGACGTAGGTGCCCCCGTATTAGTCATCAGCCAGTTCACGGTCTATGGCAACGCTGCCAAAGGCCGTCGACCGTCCTGGGCGGCGGCGGCACCCGGCCCCCATGCCGAACCTTTGGTGCAGGCCGTGGTCGGCGGCTTACGAGAGCTGGGTCTGACTGTGGCTACGGGAGTCTTCGGCGCTCGTATGCAGGTTGGGTTAGTCAACGACGGCCCTTTCACCCTCATCCTGGACGTGGGGTGAGGCAGACTGCGTCACTTCACCTAGCGGGTGGTGAGGGTGTGGGCTTCGATGACGGCGAAGCGTTCAGTGGTGCTGGTAGTCATCATGGGCAACTCCCCCGCAGTATCACCTGAACCCACCCAAGTGATCCGCCAACGAATCGTCCACGTCGCGCTCACCATCTGATCCGGCTGATTAACCGAGCTACTGCGGTAGCGATACCAACAATCATGCTGAGGAACCCGCAACAAATCCTGCACACTAGCCGGGTAAAACCGCACCCCCGGACCCGGGCAACTCACCACCGGAACCCCCGGGCCAGGGGTGAACTCCAACGCCACCGGAGTCGCCATCACCTGCACCCACACACCCCCCAACCGGGTGCTATCAAACCGAGGAGTAAACACCACCGGATCA
The DNA here is from genome assembly GCA_039812585.1 of Actinomycetota bacterium. Lineage (GTDB taxonomy): Bacteria > Actinomycetota > Actinomycetes > JBDIAW01 > JBDIAW01 > JBDIAW01. The sequence continues at coordinate 31,839 of JBDIAW010000004.1, forward strand.
GTCCAAAACCCCGTCACCGCATTCACATACACCACCGGGCTACCCGCAGCAAGCCCACCCACATGATCGCGGGGTAACACCCCCAACGCGATCCCCGCCGAAGGCCGAGGCAACACCATCGTCGAGGAAACCCGCCGCGCCATCACCTCAACCTGCCCACCACCCTGACGCACCGGCTTGGCATCCCGATCCAACACAGACTTCACATACCGCACCGGCACACCCGGACACTGCACTTTGGTATACCGATACACCACAGAAGTCGACGCCAACGGCGGAGCGACCGCTCCAAGAGGATTTGAGTACACCTCGGTCTGGGTCATTGGATCAAGAAACATCTCACCCTGATCGTAAAAAGTCTCCGCAATCAGCGTATAGACACAACGATCAGGCTCAAACTTTGGTGATGAAGGAGTTTAGGTAGTCTCTTTGGTGATGATCTCAGTAGTGACACGATCGCCAATCTTGTTGATTTTAGTATGGCTTTCCTCCGCTAATACCGTTGAGGTGTCTGAAAGAAGTATCAGAGCAACAGCAATTAATAGAGCGACATAACGTCTGTAAGTTTTCATCGGCAAGTAACCTCGTTCCCAACACGCGCTAAATCTACGACCAACCATGTACCAGTTTTATCTTTTTCAACTAACGCTCTAAAGGGTGTGTCTTTGTCAAACTCACCCTTAACTACTCCGTTTCTATCCACATAATTCACCTTGCTATCATCCCTGCAGTCATAAACTTCAATTTTATCTCTCGCAGTCCCAATGACAATTGGATTTGATCTCCACTGTCCGGACATCTTGTAATCGTTTTTTGTTATGTCATTTGCGACACCTAATGCGACTTCTGATGGCTTTTTTGCTGCTACTTTCCCGATAAGCAGCTTCCACTGATCTCTAGGATAATTTGATAAAGAGTACATCAAATCCCAATATCTCTTATAAGCAGCAAAGGCGGCTTCCTCGTCTGCATTAGATGGATGAGATTGTGCACCAAGCCAGTAATAAGGATCGGTGTGCGGCTTGCAGTTTAATGGGCTTTGACTAGCCTTGCTGACCTTCCATTTGCCATCGGGGTCACGGATAAGTGTCGCCTCTGAGAAGCGATTGCTCACCTTGCCTATCGCGCGCCCATACTCACCCTGCTGAGTCGAGGACTGACTGAGATCTTGACAGTCAAAAATTGAAACAGCTTTCGGACTCCACGCAACCAGCTGAGGTCGAACGCCAATGAAACCCAGGTTACGAATATCGTGTTCATCCATAACGGCAGCGGCCTTCACTGCGTTATCCAAAGCTTCGCCCGTGGCCCAGGCACCCAGAGCGCTGCTCCTGCCTGAGGCAACGGTAGAGCGCAGGTTATAAGCCTTGCTGACATAGTTGCCATACACATACAGTGCCTCGTCGTGTGACTGCCGAGTCGCAGGGGGAGAAGCGGACGGAGACGGAGCGGAAGTGGACTGGGGACCGGGGGTGTCCTGACTACATCCGGTGAATAAAACCACTCCCACCAGGGCAAACCCCACAACAACAAGTATTTTTCGGCGCATGATTCCTCTATGGGCAACAGGGAACAACTTCTGGACTGATCCTGCCCCACAAAACAGCAGAAAACAATCAGAAAGCCGAATCTGTGGATAAGTGCGGCACAAGGAGACATACGGCGCCTAGGAACACAGATAACCGCATGATCACCACCACCGCCTTACTTGAGGGTTTTCACTCCGGTTAGGCCTCGGGAGGCCAGCGACCCTAGGCGGGGTAACTCCACGGCGGGAGTGGTGTCGGCGGGCAGGATGAGCTCTTGCGTGGCGGGAATGCCCTCCACCTGAAGGGGAGCCTGCACGTCAAGGGTGCGTTTCACCAACGCCAACGCAATCGGGCCCAGCTCGAAATGACGAACCACCGTACCCAGACGACCCACTGGTTGGCCCTGCCCATCGTGAACTGCAGCACCGGGAGTGGGCAGGCGCTCCACGCTGCCATCTAAGTGCAGGCGCACGAGGCGGCGCGGCGGGCGACCCAGGTTGTGAACCCGAGCCACTGTCTCCTGCCCCCGATAACACCCCTTATCCAAAGCCACAGGCGCAGCTGGTGTGCCTACCCAACCCACCTCATGGGGCAGGGTGCGATGGTCGGTATCCAGACCCGCCTGTGCCAGCCCATGCTCCACACGCCAAGCCTCGAATGCCCACAGACCCGCACGCTGGTCAGGTTGGGCCGGCAGCTGAGCCACCGTGCGAGGCAACAAGGCGTCCCTCCACCGGGCTGGCTCGAGGTCTGCTGCAGGCTGGGCTTGCAGGTCAAACGTGAGGTGTGCCTGCGGCAAGCAGGCTCGGCCAGGCTGGGTCACCACTGCCCACTGCGTGCTGAGATCCTCCACGCTGATCTGGGAACGAAACACCATGGAGCGCAGGTAACGCTCCACTGTTTGCGCCTGGCCAGGCAAGGTGAGCAGCCACGTGGCCTCGCCGTCATCGACGAGGCGCACCTGGTGTTCCACATGGCCAGTAGGCGTCAGAATCAGCGCCTGCATCGCCTGCCCGGGGGCCAGATCGGCCACTGTCTGAGTGAGCAAACTATGAAGCCAGGTCAAGCGTTGAGCACCCTGGACCCGCAGCACGCCGTGATGGCTGCGGTCCACCCAGGCCTCGCCCTGGCCCCAGCGACGCTGCTCCCGGTAGGGGTCGCCGTAGTGCACCGCCACGCCGGCGTCCAGGCCTTCGCCGGCCACCGCGCCAGGACAACCCAGACTCCACCCCAGGGGCCTGCTCACTGCCACTGCTCCCCGGTGGAGCTGACCCGCTGAAGCCGAGCCGAACGCAGAGGAGCCAGCTGGGCATCTGCCTCAAACATGGCATCGTGGGCGTAGAGAAGCTCCCCCTCCACCAGGCCATAGAGGCGCTTACCGGCGGTGTAGGCCACACCGGTGCTGGTCCGCCCCACCATGTCGGTAGCCACCTCCACTTGAGCGCTGCCCGGCTGGGCGGTGCCGAGATACACCTCCACATACCCCTCAGCGTTGGCCAACAGGACCTCCACAGTGGAGGAGTCAGCACCCGACCTCCAGTAGCCACTCTCCTGCGCCTGCAAGGCGCCGGGATGCCCCTGCTCATCCAGCTGCCACACCTGGCAGGCATAGGCCAAACAAGGTTGGCCGTCGAAGCGGAAGCTCAATCGCTGCCCGAACTGAAACTCCTGACCCTGCTGCACCCCCACCCCCACACCCTCCCAGGTGCCGATCATCCACGCCACGCCAGCCAAAGCCGGGGGGAGGTTGGGGGGCAGCACCAGGGGAGCACTCATCGCCGCGCCCCCTGACCACGGCCCGAGCGGGCGAACAGGAGGCCAACCAGGACTAGGCAGCCCAGCATCATCAGCGAACTGGCTGCCACAAACACCACTGCGAAGGTTCCCATACTCTCCAGCCTAAAGGGGCCTGGGTAGGGCTACCAGCCCGAGACAGCCGTGTCGTTGCCCTCCACCTGCACCCGCAATCCCTGGGGCTGGGCGCGAACTGCAACCACGCGCATCCCTGCAGGCAACTCGCGCAGGGAGATCTGATAGCTCATCGTGTGCGCCAGCGTGGCACCCAAACCCGAGGTGACGCTGAGCTGCTGCCCCTCGACCTGCACACTGACCGGCACCAGCTGAGCCACGGCATGGGAGCCCTCCAGGAGCACCTGAGGACGGGCCACCAGCTCCTCCTCCTCCTGGGCGTTGGAGGTGGCCTCGCTACGCAGACGACGAATCCGCAGCAACCCATCCTCTCCCCCGGACAGGGAGCCCCGGGGACGGTTGGCGCGACGCTCCACCTCCGGGTAGTCCACGACGAAGCTGCCCGACAACGAACCCGCGCGGGCACTGGAGTTGCCCTGCACGCTCACGTCGGTGAAACGAAAGTCCACCTCTTGGATCGTGAGGTCCGCCTGGTGCATCCGCACCTGCCCAGCCCGCACGTGCACCGAAGGCAAGGTGCGGCTCAAGGCGCTGGGCAGAAAGGGGAAGCCTCCCAGCGTGGTGTCTACGGGGCTACCCACCTCTTGCTCAATACGCTGGTCGACCTTGCCGGTGGCCACCACGATCGCCACCCGATCCACCACCACCAGCGCTGCCACCAGCACGGCCAGCCCGATCAGCACCTTACGCACGGCTGCCCCCTTTTCCGCTGACCCACCTTAACGACTGGTCCAGGTGGTGGCGGACAGGACCACCACTCCCGCCAACAACACCCCCATGCTGGAGCCCACAGCCAAGCGGGTCAGCGGGTTGACCAAACGTTGCAGTGGGCGCAACGCAGGTCGAGGAGCTGAGATGTTCCTGAAGCTGATCATCGAGGAGACCCGCACACTGGCGCATCCCGCCGCCGCACTGCCGGCCCCCACAGCCGCCGCGAGCCATGAACGCGCCCCCACCCCCGCCACCAGGGCGCCCAGCCCAGTCGCCATCAGGGCCATCACCCACGCCAGGGCCAGTTGCGGCCAGGGGGCGAGCCGGCGAAGACGCCGCTGCTCAACCAACCACCACAGCCCCCCCTCCACACCGAGGCCCACCACGACTCCTGCCAGAGCGGCTAGGCGGATCTGTAGATGTTGGGCGTCGCTGACCTGCCTGCCACTGACCAGCCAGCCTGCACCGAGCAAGCACACCAGCGCCGCTGCCACTCCCGCAGCCAGGGAAACCGTGGCCGCCCGGCGAGGAGGGCGGCGGGTGAACTGCACCACAAACCCGAGCACCACGCTGGCCGCCACCGCACACAGCAGCACTTGGCTAGCCCGGGTTAACGCCAGCCCCGACTCGCGGCGCTGAGCCAACACCAGCCAGGTCTGCATCCCGGTAGCCAGCACAGCTGCCACCACTGCTGCACGGGTCACCGCTGGAATCAGCTGCCGACGCCAGCCGAGCAGAAACACCACCTGGCACACAGCCAGCGCCACCAGCAGCCACATCCCGCCCCGCCACAAACCCCACCCCACCCCAGTCAGAAAGACCAGGGTGCAGAGGGCAAGCCAGCTCAGGCCGGTTTTGGGCAGGGGCACCCTTCTATCCTGCCCTATGGGTTAGCGCCGAAGGTTGAACTCCAGGGTGCTGGTATCACCCTGGGCCCCGCTGGGCTCCTCCGCCGGCAGCCCGGGGTGGGTTTGCGTGGCGACCTGCTCACGCAGATGGTGTTGCTGATCGTGCAGCAGGCGTTGCTCGCGGCGTTGGCGTATCACCAGCCGCACGCTGGCGACCACCGCAACGACCCATACCAGAACGATCAGCGCGTACACCCCGTGCACAGTGTCGCTGGAGGCGTGCAGGCTTTTCATCAGCTGCCGTGCATTGGTGAAGATGATCAACCCCCCGACCAGACTGCCCAGCATGGCCGTGGGAATGACACGCACCAAGAAAGCGGCTAAGGGAGCAGCCACCATGCCGCCAATCAGCAGCGCCAGCACGACGTTCCACACAATGCCTTGGCCTCTCAGGCCCAGCAGAAACCCCAGGCTGGCCCCCACGGCAACGAGGAACTCACTGGTGTCCACGGTGCCGATGACCGTACGCGGTTGCATTCGCCCGGCGGAGATCAGGGTGGGGGTGGCGATCGGGCCCCAGCCACCACCTCCCGTGGAGTCGACAAAACCCGCCACCAGCCCCAGTGGAGCTAGAAAACGCGAGCCATGCTCCGGCAGCCCGACCTGCATCGGCACCCCACGCGCGAACCGCAGCAGGATGTAAACCCCCAGCAACAGCAACAACGCGGCCATCCACGGCTTGGCCTTTTCCGTGGACAGGTTGCTCAGCACCGTCGCCCCCGCAAAGCCCCCGAGGGCACCGGGTAGGCCAATGCGGCGCACCACTTTCCAGTCGACGTTGCCGAAACGCCAGTGGGAGGTCCCCGAGGCCAACGTGGTCCCGATCTCGGCCAGATGCACCGACGCTGATACCGCCGCAGGAGCGAACCCCGCCGCCAGCAGCAGACTTGAGGAGGTCACTCCGTAAGCCATCCCCAGGCTGCCATCCACCATTTGCGCCGCAAAGCCCACCAGGGCTAATGCAATGATCTTGTTCACTTCACCCCCCGTATTGTCTACTATTCCGGTAGGAAATGTAGCACTCTGAAGTGGCTGCAGACTAGCCCCCAAACGAGCGAACTACTGCTTAGCCCTCCATCCGCCAAGGGCCGGGCCACGGCGTAGGTGGTTGACCCTCGAGTTGGCGAAAAAACTCCTCGCGCACCCAGTCAAAGAGGGCCTGCGGCAAGGGTGGCATCTCCACCGAGAGCAACTGGCCAGTTTTGGCGTAATGATTGAGACGATCAATACAGCGCCACACGTAGGTGATGATCGCATACGCCTGCGGATTGGTGGGGTATTCCATATCGAGGCGGTCTTTGCCCTGCTCCTGGGCTAGTTGACGCTGCTGACGCCCCCACGCGGAGATCTCTGCCAAGTGCTGGTTCATCAACTCCTGGTAGATCACCACAGGCTGCGGGGGAGCGGTGCCCCGAGACCGACAGTCCAGGGCCATGAGGGAGATCTCCCACAGCAAAGCCTGAGTACAGGTGTCCAGCTGCACCCCGATCTGCACCGGGTAGTCCAACAGCCGTACCACCGGCACCTGCTGCGGATCAAACGGTCTGTCCTGCAGCTGAGTCTGCCAAGGTCCCCGCGTTACATCTGGGGCCACCACGGCCCCACCCAGTACGTCAGCCTCATCCACAGTGCTGCCTCCTCTCCCCACCACGGTAGGGCAGAGGAGGCAGCAGAAGCTCAGCAGGGGTTAGGCAGCCAGAGCGTGAGTATGGTGCGGGTCGTTGCGAGCGTCCCGGGACACGCCACGATCGGCGAGTGGTTGCGAACCACCCAATGTCGTATAGGCAGCTGATTCATGAACCCCAGATCTTTCCGGCGCGTTGGGACGTCCTGGGTAGCTAGGAGTATTTCCCTGAGCCACACGGCCAGAGTTGACTTCATCTTTCTGTACTTGTTTCTGCGCTTGGTCGCCTCTCCCATGATCAGGCGTTTGCTGCCTGAGCTCTTGCCTCATTCGATCAGGGTGTGTCAATTCGTTGGTCGCCGGGAGATTCCTCGACGATGCAGTACCGGCAGATTGAGTTAACTCTGGATGAAGCCTCCGAGAGTTTTCGTCAACGAGTGTGGATGTTTGATCAACGTTAGCTCCCCGATCCCGCCGTGCATCGACTGCTGGAGTGTGGACCTGTGGGACCGCAAGGCTCTGCACACTGGTGGGATGGCTGGTCCCTGGTACTCCAAGGGCCTGTAGCGACCGCCTATCTGCGGCAGTGGCCGTAGCCGCCAGATCCTCAGCAGAAACCTCTCGCACGTGCAAGTCCCCCACCCGTGTAGGGGTTTGGGTCATAGTCGAGGAGGCAACCTCAGCCCCTTGATGGTCATCAACCCCAAGACTTTGAGGAAGAGCCACAGCTGCCGGTGTGGTTGCTTGAGGTGCGCCTGAGTTGACCCGGCTCGGATCCTGAACCGTGCTGATAGGGCGCAGGTTTTGATGAGGTGTGTCAATACCTGTAGCAACTGCAGGTGATGGAGCGTCTGTGACAGCCGGGGCAAGTTCCCCATTTTTACCCAGAACTGGGACCGTTAGCTGCGTGCCCGCTTCCTGGGGTGCCAAAGGCGGATTCGCCTCACCTTCCCCACCATCACCTGCTCCATCAGCCACTTGGGACGGATCTTCCATGACGCGACGGAAGGCCTTCAAGTGCTCGGGGATTTGCTCACCAGGGGAGGTTGGTGAAAGCTTGGTACTCATGGTGGGCATCCTTCAGGTTGAGGGGAATGTATTGATCCACAGTTTGCCAGGTGAGAAGCAGTTCGGCTCAGTCAATGCTTTAACGAGTGGAAAAAACTGGACTTTGGTGTACATCCGATGACGGCCCAACTTGAGGACTAGATGTGTCACGGGGAGGTTGAGTTGTCAGCGGTGACCCCCCCACATGCGGTTGCTCTCTGCGAGGTAGCACGTGGGGATTTGTTCCAGAGCCTCGGGTGAGTAAAACAGCGGCATTGTCTTCAGGCCTTACCTTCGGGGCCTGCTGTTGCTTCAGGGACTTCAGGACCACCGAAGCAGCTACCGCAACAGCTCCTAAAACTTCTTGAAGTTTGGCGGGAGCATGAGCAACTTTGCCCAAAAATGTGACGATGGGGTCACGTGTGAGAGGGACTTGATTAGCTAAATGCCATGCAAGAGGAAGCATGGCATTAACCTCTGCGGCACCTTTACTAAAAACGGTATTTGGCGCTGTGATCTCTGTCGGTGCCGATGGCCCTATCGGTAGGGCTGGAGCTACGACGTTAAGCGACCCTGCCATAGAGCACCTTCTCTCCTGCCAGGACCAGACTGTGCAGGACTCGGGCGGGGCTGTCTTCCTCGCCTGCAGCTGCGGTCATGTCGGCTAATTCTCTCAAAGTTTCTTGGTCTCCGTCGCGGATTGCCACCATTGCGGCGCGCATAGCGGTGGCGAAAGGGTACTGCCCACCAAAGCGGCGGGCAATCACCTGCATGCACTCGTCAGCGTTGCGGGCGCCGTCGGGTACTCCGTTGACGATAGCGGAGGCTGCCTGAGCCAAGTGCACCAAATAGCTGCCCGGGGTGTGCTGGGGCATGAGCGGCGGGCCGACAAGCCCCGGGTAGGGGCCATAACCAGGCCCACCCGTTACTGCGGGTGGTGGCATGGATGCAGACAGCGGCCTGGTGTCGCGGTGGCCGGGTCCGGGCGCCGGGGTGTCCGCCGGGGAGGGCAGAGGTGCGGCGTGTCGCCCTGGGGAACCGGAGGTACCACCAGCTGCCGAGGTCCTGGCCCGCTCGGTCGTGGCTAACCCCATGGCCCCTGAACCGGCGTGCACCGTGACGCGCACCCCGGCGGAAGCAACTCCCCGTGACCCGCTGCCGGTCAGGGGTGCGCTGCTGCCTGCGGGCAACGCCTTCTGGGTCATCAGCGGCACTGCAGTCGTGGGGGCATCCCAGGGGGCGGGAGAGTCAGCGGTGCGGCACAAATGGGGGTACTTTTCCAGTTCGCGCAGCAGCAGCGGCATGGTGAAGCCGTCGCGGAACCGCACGCACCGCACCACCAAGTCAGCAGCCGAGGCCATCCACCACTCGGCCATCGCCTCGCCCTTACCCCCGGCGCGCAAAGCGGCTTGCCGCATCGTGGTCTCGGCAAGCTCGCGCACAGCAATGGAAACCTCCCCACAGCGGACCAGATCACTGCTGGGGTCGTTGCGGTGGCTGACGTGAGTCCAGCGCTGGGCCGACATCAGCAGGGCGTGCAGGAAGTTCACCTGCAGCTCTACGGCCCCCACCGGAGGGGCGGACTGCTCCAACACCTTGGCCAAGCGGCGGCCATCGCTGACGATCAGACGGCCATCACCATCCCAGACCGCCTCGAGAATGCGTTGGGGGAGCAGGAAGAACCAGGCCGGACCATACTCCACCGTGAGAGCCTGCTCGGTGGAGGGCAGGCCGGAGCGTCGCCGGAACAAACCCATACGCGCCACCTCCCCCAGTGCCTCGCAGTGCTCCACATGACGTCTATCTATAAAAATGGTAAAGCTTTTTCACTGTGCAGGACAAGGATCTTCGTAATTGGCTGGCTAACCTCATTGCACCCGCAACAGACTCATCGTAGACAAAGGGAGCGAAACTACCTGCTCACAATGGGACAAACCAGATGCAACCGTTTGCCCCGTGGTGGTGCCCCACAGCCAGTGCGTTCACTCCCCCGCAGCAACGGCGAAGGTCGAGGCCACCTGCAGGAGGCGGTCGTTTTCCTGCCCAGAGCCCACGCTGACCCGCACTCCAGCGTGGGGCCACCACGAGTCGGCGGCGAACGGTCGCACAGCCACCTGGGCCTGCAGGCAGTGCTGAGAGAAAAGCTGGCTGCTCTGCTCTAACGCCAACCAACAGTAGTTGGCCTGGGAGCCCACCACCACCTGCCGGCCCAGCAGAGCTATCAGCTCCCGATGGAGGCGTTCACGTTCCAGCACTACTTGCTGGACGCGCTGGTTCAACTCCTGCTGCACAGCGCCGGGTTGCAGACTAGCTAAAGCAGCGACCTGGGCTAGACCGCTGACCCCGAAGGGCACGCTGGCTTGGCGCACGGCGTGGGCCACCTGAGGATGGGCGATGGCATAGCCAACTCGCAAACCCGCCAGCCCATACGCCTTGGAGAACGTGCGCAGCAGCAGAAGGTTGGGATGAACGGCCAGTAACGCCTCAACAGGCAGCTGGGCTTGCGGATCGGTGATGAACTCCACATAGGCCTGGTCCAGCACCACCAGCACCTTCTCAGGCACCTGCGTCAGGAAAGTCTGTAGCTGCTGGGCGCCGATCGCGGTACCGGTGGGGTTGTTCGGGCTACACAACAGCATCACTCGGGTGGCCGGGGTGCAGGCGGCCAGCAGAGCCGGCAGATCATGATGCCAGTCAGGGCGAAGCGGAACAGGAACCGCCCGGGCCGCAGCCACCGCCACCGCGATGGGGTACGCCTCGAAGGAACGCCACGGGAAGACCACCTCATCTCCTGGGCCGGAAAAGGCCTGCAGCGCCGCATAGAGCACCCCGGAAGAGCCCGTGCCCACCACCACCTGGTCGGGCTGCACCTGGTGGTGGGCGGCCAACGCCTGGGTCAGCTCAATGGCTGCCAGGTCGGGGTAACGGTTGACCTGCTTCGCTGCCTGCGCCACAGCCAGCTCGACGCTAGGCAAGGCAGGGTAAGGGTTCTCGTTGGAGGACAGCTTCACGGCCTGCTCCCCCACCAACCGCTTACCCGGCACATAGGCCGGCACCCGGGCCAACCCCTCAACCGGGCGCGGAATGCTCATGCCCCCAGCGTAACCATCTCCCGGGGTGGCCAGCATTACCCCACTGGGAGCAGGAAGGAGACCTGAAACATCTGTTGCCCGGAGGCGGTGAGAACCACTCCTGAGCTAGCGGGGCGTTGATCGTCGGGTAGGGAGGCCACATACTGCTGCAACTGTCCTGCCTGCTGGTCGAAGACAGGCGAGCCGGCGCTGTGCCCGTCGAAAGCGTCCACCACCATCACCCGCCGAGGCGCAGCAGGGTCGTCTTGGGCGGTGGCTAAGGGAAAGCCAGCCACCGACACCCCCACCGGCTGACCGGGACGCTGCGGCACCACCGAGGCGGTGGAGGCGCAGAATCCGCGCAACAACGTCACCAAGCGCGGGTCAATCCCCTCCTGGTCGAGCACCTGGCTAGCAACGGGCTGCACCTGCACCCCCGCGATGCCGCGCAGCGCAGCGGCGGCAGCCCGCAGGTCAGGCAGCGCCCGGCGTTGGCGCACCTGAATGAGCGGGTCGGCAGCTTCGCCGCCGGAGGAACTGTCACCGAAACTGGCCAGCAACGGCAGCTTCTCCAGCGCCGCAGGGTCTACCTGGGCACGCAGTTGCTCAGTGCTGACCACCACGTCCACCGGCCAGGTGGCAGGATCAGCACCCAAACTGGGCTGGTAGGGCACCGCCAAGTTGGCCGGTTTGGACTGTGCACACAGAGCGGCGTGGAATTGGCTGGCTGCCACCACCGCCGAGCGGGGCGCTAGGTTCACCCGCAGCCACGCCAACGCCTGCAGCTGGCCAGGCGTCGCCGGGCCCACCACCACTCCGCACTGCACGGAGGTGGTCTGCTCCAATCCTGCACCGCTGACCGGAGGGGCCACGGGAGAGCCGGAGTTCTCCGGAGGGGTCGTGGCGGTACTGGCGGAGCTAGCTGGGTCGGGCAGGAGGAGTTGCACGTGCTCGGCGGCCTGGTGGGCTGCTTCGCGCAGGCGTTGCTCCCCGTGGGGCAGCGCTACGGCTAGCAACACCAGAGGAGGCAGTACCACCGCCAGCAGGAGCCCCACCAGCGCAATCCGGCCACGGCGGCGCGCAGCTGGGGCATCAGTGGCGGGCATGGTGGCTCTTTTCTGGGCAGGCGCACGCGAGGAGGTAGCCGCTCCTATGATCTCCCCCGCAGGATCGGGGCGCACGCAGCACCTTCGGCCACACCCGGCTGCCCCTGACAATTCCCCCGTTTGGGCGAATCGCACCGGATAGGCTCGGGTGGCATGACAGCGCAACCCGCCACTCAAGCCTGGCAGGGACCCGTCCGCCTGAGCGTGGGGCTGCTGGTGGTGTTGACCGTGGTAGCGGGAGCGACGCGCAGCGGGCTGAGTTGGGATGGCAGCTACATCCTGTTCACCACCCTGCACGACCAGCAGCCCTTCATCACCCACGCGCGCCTGGGCTCCGTTCTGCTGTTGGAGCCTTTAGTGGCTTTGTCGTGGATCACCGACAATCTTGTGGTGCTCTCGGTGGTGTTTAGCCTGCTCATGGCCGCTGTGTTGCCGCTGAGTCTGTGGTGGTGCTGGCGGATGGTGCGCCACCGCCAACCTGACTTCATCCTGTGGCCCGCCGTGGGGATCTGCCTGCTGCAACTGCCTGGGCAGTTCTTTTTCGCCTCCGAAGCACTCATTGCCACCACCTTGATGTGGGTAGCGATCAGCTGGATCGCGGTGGGCTGCCCCCGGCGGGGGGCACGCTCGGGAGTGAGCGTGGCGGTCGTGGTGGCCCTGCTGCATCCCCTGGGCGGGGTGCTGCTGCTCGCGGCTGGGCTTGGTCTGGCGGTACAAGGGTGGCGGGCGACCGGCACCCTGCGGCGCAACCGGTGGTTGGGGGCGGCGGCATTCACACTCGTGGCCGCCCTACGCCTGGTCGCCATTGAGTCCAACGGCTACGAAAGCCACTCCAGCCAGCCGCAGATCCTCCGACTGATGGCCCGCAGCAGTGTGCTGGGCCTGCCACTGGTGCTGGTCATCAGCGCCGGGCTGCTGGCAGTGACCCTGGCTTTGCTGCCCCGGCTCAACGCGCAGCGAGCCCCAACCCGTGGGGTGCGCCTCAGCCTGATCGCAGGGCTAGCAATGACCCTTCTAGCGTGTGCAGCAGCAGGCCTGGCCTGGGCGGCCCAACCGGGGCAGTGGACGCAGGCGTTGGACTACCGCAGCATCGGGCCGCTGCTGGCGGGGGTGCTCATGACCGGTGCGCTGCTGACTTCGCGCCGCCCCCTCCCCCCCGACACCCGGGGCGTGCTGCGGGTGCTCCCCGCCGCGTTAGCCCTGATCAGCCTGCTGGTGATCTCCACGCAGGGGCTGTGGTGGTCCCGGCAGCTGCAGCGCATCGACACGCAGGTCAGCCTCCAAACCCAGGTGTGCGACACCTGGCCAGCAGCCCCGCGTAACGCCCTGACGCATTGGTCGATCGCCCCTTTGAGTCTGCTGCTGCAGTCGCGCCAACCGCAGCACGTGTTGGTGTATCAACCGGAGATCACCTGCCAGCAATTACGTGGTGAGCACCTGCAGGTCGCCCCCTACCGCCTGACGCAGCGGCCCGGCTGGTTCAGCCTGCCGCAACCGTAGAAGCCCTCGGCCTGCCCACCTGGTCCTGCAGGCAGGAACGTTGACCCTGCCTGCATGACCGTTTGGGCGGATAGCCTGATCCTCTCGCGCACCGCCTGGAAGGATGGCCCATGCCTGCACACTCCCCCTTGATCCGCACCGCGTTGGCCAGCGCTGCCGCAGTAGCCGGCACGGCCTGGGCCCTGCGGCAACGGCGCACTCGAATCAGCCTGCAGGGGTGCAGGGTGTGGGTGGTCGGAGCCTCCAGCGGCATTGGAGCGGCCCTGGCCAAGGAGCTGGTGAACCGGGGGGCCTGCGTGGCCATCAGCGCCCGACGCGAGCGCCTGCTGCGGGAGGTCGCTGGCGAAGCGATGCTGGTGGTGCCGTTGGATATCACCGACGATGCCGCCACCGACGCGGCGGCCGCGCGGGTGCGCCAGCACTTGGGAGGGCTGGACCTGGTCATCCACAGCGCCGGCCTCTCCCAGCCGATGGACGTGGAGCACTGGGATCGCTCCCTGTTCGATGCCTGTCTAGCCCTCAACCTTGGGGGACTGAACAGCCTGCTGGGGGCAGTGCTGCCGATCCTGCTGGAGCAAAAGCATGGGCGCCTGGTGGGCATTGCCTCACTGGCCGGGTGGCGGGGCTTCCCCGGCGCCCAGGCCTACACCGCCAGCAAGGCTGCCCAAATCAACCTGTTGGAGGGATTGCGTGCGGCTCTGCTGCCCCACGGGGTGGCAGTCACCACCATCTGCCCCGGGTTTGTGCGCTCGGAGATGACCCAGCGCAACGACTTCCCCATGCCGCTGTTGCTGGAGGCCGACCGGGCAGCAGCGTTGATCTGCGACGGTCTGCAACGCCAACAGGCGCAGATCGTGTTCCCCGCCACCGCAGGGCTGGCGATGCGGGCTGCTCAGATGGTGCCCACCGGGGTGTGGTCGTGGGCGCTAGCAGCGCTGGGTTTGCAAGCCCAGGCGCATCGCAAAGCCGACGTGGATGGCCCCCCGAACGTGGATTCTGCTGCCACCGCCACCGTGTCGCGCCTGCCGACCCAGTCGGGGGGTTCAGGTCCCGGCCTGTCTGCCTTCAACCTGCGCTCCAACTCTGCCTGCACCTACGCCACGGTGACCGCCCTGCCCTTGGGCGAGCGGGCTGCTGCTCTGGCCGATTACGTTCCCTTGCCGCTGGATTACGCTGCTCGCCCTCCCTCCTAACCGTGGGGATTAGCGTGGCTGGGGTGACGACCAGCCTGCTCTGGGTACGCCGAGACCTCCGCCTGCATGACCACCCTGCCCTGTGCGCAGCCGCCCAGGAGGGTGCGGTGCTGCCCGTGTTCGTGCTGGAACCCACCCTGCTGCAGGAGTCTCCGGTGCGCACTCACGCCCTGCTGAGCGCCCTGCATCACCTGCAGGAGCTCTACGACGGGGCGTTGGTGTTCCTGCAAGGCCCTGCACAGCAGGCCATCCCGCAGCTGGCCGCCCAGGTCAAAGCCTGCAGCGTGCACATCAGCGCGGAGCCCCAGCCCTGGGGCTACCAGCGCGATCGGGAGGTGGAGCAGGGGTTGTCCCTGCTGCCCACACCGGTACCGCTGGTGCGCACCGGCTCCCCCTACGCGGTCACGCCGGGCAGGGTGCGCACCGGCGGGGGGAGGGGCTACCGGGTGTTCACCCCGTTCAGCAAAGCCTGGCGCGATCACGGTTGGCCTCGCCCGGCACAGGCACCGACGGGTCTGCGGTGGCATCGCGGTGTGGAAAGCCTCCCCCTGCCCCCACTTCCCGACCTACCCGTCTCGTACGTGCAGCCAGTCGACTCCGGGCAGCAGAGGGCGCTGCTGCAGTGGCACCACTTCCTCCACGAGGGCCTGCCCGACTACGAGCAACCCCGTGGCCGCCTCGATCAACCTGGTACCACCGGGCTGTCAGTGCACCTGAAGTTTGGCAGCATCCACCCCCGCACTCTGCTGGCCGACCTGGGTCCTCTGCTGGAGCGCACCCCCGGCGCCGGGCGGCTGCTCACTCAGCTGTGCTGGCGGGAGTTCTACGCCGATGTGCTCTGGCATCACCCTGACTCCGCCTGGAGCGACCTGAGCCCTGCGCTGGCGGGGATGCGCTACGCCGATCCTGACACCGATCCTGATGTGGCTGCCGGGGTGCAGGCGTGGGAGCAGGGGCGCACCGGGTTCCCCGTCGTGGATGCAGGCATGCGCCAGATGGTGGCCACCGGCTGGATGCACAACCGCGCCCGCATGATCACAGCGAGTTTTCTCACGAAGGATCTGCGGGTGTGGTGGCCGCACGGGGCACGGGTTTTCCTGCGCCATCTGCACGATGGTGACCTGGCCAACAACAACCACGGGTGGCAGTGGGTGGCCGGCACTGGCACCGATGCCGCACCGTATTTTCGGGTGTTCAACCCGGTCACGCAGGGGCAGCGCTACGACCCTGATGGGGCATACGTCCGTCGCTGGGTGCCTGAACTGGCCCATCTGGGCGGCGCGGCGGCCCATGAGCCCTGGAAGCATCCACAGGGATACCAGCATGGTTACCCTCCACGCATCCTTGACCATGCCCAAGCCCGACAGGAGGCTCTGGCTGCCTACCAGGCAGCGCGCACTTAACCCACCTGCAGCGGAGATCAGATCGAGGTGGCAGGATGAGGCAATGGTGAAGTTGGCCGCCCCGCCCTTGCCCACCCTGTCCCTGCACCCTCCCCATGCGGGAGTCATCCCCATGCTGGGGTTGAGCACCTGGCCGCTGACTGGGCAGGCCGCCTACGACGTGGTGTGCACCGCGCTGGAGCTGGGCTACCGCCACCTTGACACCGCAGGCCGCTACGGCAATGAGGTTGAGGTGGGAGCAGCCCTGGCTGACAGCGGACTGCGTCGCGAGGAGGTCTTCCTCACCACCAAACTGGCAGCTCCGATGGCCCCACCGCCTGGCCAGGCGATCGTGCTGCCTCCCGACGGTCCCGAGGACCCTCCGCTGGAGGTGTTGCACCGCAGTCTGACCAGTCTGGGCGTGCAGTGGCTGGACCTGTGGTTGCTGCAGGCCTGCACCGACTCCCCCGCGCAACTGGCTACCTGGGAGCAGATGATCCAGGCGCAGCAGGAGGGACTGGTGCGCGCGATCGGGGTCAGCAACGCCACTGCTGAGCAGATTGACTACCTAGCTGAAACCACCGGCATCCCCCCAGCGGTGCATCAACTGCCGTGGAGCCCCTACCGCTACCAGGCAGCGGCGTTGGAGCACGCCCGGCAGCACAAGATCGTGCTGCAGGGCTACAGCCCCTTCAGTCACGGTGACCTGCAGGATGAGCAGATCGGCCTCATGGCGACCCGCCACGGCGTCAGCCCCGCCCAGGTGGTGCTGCGGTGGCATCTGGATCAAGGGGTGGTGGCCCTGCCCCGAAGCATCCACCACGATCACCTGGTGGCCAACCTCGACGTCACCGCCTTCACTCTGAGCCCTACGGAGGTCGCCACCCTCAACGCGCTGAGCCAGATGTCACTGCCCAGCTAACGCCTGGGAGCCCTCAGAGGTCAAAGCCGCGCACTGGTCGCTGGCCGGAGCCTGGGTCAGGCCAGCTCCGAGCAGTTCGCGGCGCATCAAGCCCACGACCAGCGGGTGGGTGGGGAGCTGGTGGTGAGCAATCTGCACCCCCGGGCACACCTCCTGCAGGCGCAGGTTCAGCGGGGCAGTGCTTGCCCCTTGCTGCGGCCACAGCGAGCTCTGCCAGGGATACACCACTTGGTCATCCACGGTGATCAGGCTGAGTTTGCGCTGCTGGCTCAACTGAGCGGTGGCGTTGAGGGTGCTCAGAAATTGGCTGGCAGGGTCCATTTGGCGACACGCCAGCTGGCACTGCTCCGGGCCGAAAATCAGGGCGGTGCTAGACAGTTTGGTTCCGTGGTGAGGGGTGCCCAGCGTGACCACCCGCCGCACCAGGCCAACGTGGTCGGGGTGGGAGCGGGCCCACTCGCGCAGCACCAACCCTCCAGCGCTAAACCCCACCAGGTCCACGGAGGCTGCCCCCTGGCCCACCACGCGCATGATCGTCTCATCCAGCAGCTTCGCCGAATCTGCCAGGTCACCGAGGTTGCGCCCCGCCGGCTCCACGACCTGCGCCCGGCGCTGCGGGGAGCTCAGGGCCGCAGCGGTGGGACGCAACCCTGCCACATCTCCACCCCATCCCGGCAGCAGCAGGATCACCCCGCCCGGCAACTCCTGCCGACCAGCAACCGAAGCTGCCGATGAGTCTGTAGGAGCCACAACTGGAGGGTGCTCGCAGCTACGGCTGAACCACGCCACGACCCCCGCGACCACCAGCAACGCCGCTAAGGGCACCACAGCCGCCCACAACCGTCGACTCATCGCCATGCTCGCCAGGCTAGCCCAGCAGGGGATGCACAGGGATGGTTTGCTCCCGCCCCGGGCCGACTCCGATGGCGCTGACCCGCACCCCGGTCAACTCCTCGACCGTGTGCACATAGCGTTGCGCGGCGACGGGCAGGTCAGCCCACTGGCGCACTGCGGACACATCGGTCTGCCAGCCGGGCAGCTGCTCATACACCGGCACCGCGTGATGCAGATCGCTTTGGGATACCGGCAGGGTGTCGACGCGCCGCCCCTCGACCTCATAGCCCACGCACACCGGGATGCGCTCCCACCCGGAGAGCACATCGAGTTTGGTGAGAAACAGGTCGGTCAGCCCGTTGACTTGCGCGCTGTAGCGAGCAGCCACAGCATCGAACCATCCACAGCGACGCGGTCGCCCCGTGGTGGTTCCCACCTCCCCGCCCAGCTCGCGCAGACGGGCCCCATCTCCATCAGTGTCGTGCAGCTCCGTGGGGAAAGGGCCGGCTCCCACACGGGTGGTGTAGGCCTTGCAGATACCGATCACACGGCTGATCCTCGTAGGCCCGATGCCGGTACCGGTGCATGCCCCTCCGGCGGTGGGGTTGCTGGAGGTGACATAGGGGTAGCTGCCATGATCCACATCCAGCAGAGTCCCCTGGGCGCCCTCAATGAGTACAGTGGCCCCAGCATCAAGGGCTTGGTTGAGCACCGCCTGCGTGTCCGCCACCAGCGGCGCCAAACGCTGCGCGTAGCCCAGATACTCACTGACCACCTCGTCAACGGTCAGCGCGCGACGGTTGAACACCTTGACCAGCAGCTCGTTTTTGCCCCGAAGCGCCCCCTCGACTTTCTGGCGCAGGATGGAGGCATCAAAGAGGTCCTGCACCCGCACCCCCAATCGGGCCACCTTGTCCTGGTAGGCCGGGCCGATCCCCCGCCCGGTGGTGCCAATCTTGGCGTTGCCGAGGTGGCGCTCGGTGAGTCGGTCCAGCAGCCGGTGATAGGGCATGATCAGGTGTGCGTTGGCGCCGATCAGCAGCCGGCTGGTATCCACCCCACGCGAGGCCAGGGCGTCTAACTCACCGAAGAGCACCTGTGGGTCTATGACCACCCCGGAGGCAATCACTGGGATCACCCCGGCAGTCAAAATCCCCGAAGGCAACAGGTGCAGGGCATAGCGCTGCCCGTCAATGACCACCGTGTGCCCGGCGTTGTTGCCGCCCTGGTAGCGCACCACATAGTCCACCTGCTCCCCCAGCAGGTCAGTGGCCTTGCCTTTGCCCTCGTCGCCCCATTGGGCTCCGACCAACACCACTGCAGGCATCACGGTCTCCTTGGGGTTGAAGGGGCTGTCCCTGAAGCACCCTAGCCGCCCACCGCATACCACCTCGTGATCATTACTGACGGCCCTGCCAGACCTGCGAGGCATCGGGCAGAATAAAAGCCCCAGCAAAACAAGGAGCATCTGTGAGTCACGACGCACCAGCCGCAACCGAACCCCTGTTGATTCTTGCTCCAGAGACGGTGACCGTGCCCTACCGCAGTTGGGGAGGTCAAGCGTTGGAAGAAGCTTTCGACTTTCTTCAACGCCAGACCGACACCCAAATCGCCACCTACCGCAACGCGCGGGAGCTACCCCACTTGTTGGCTCGGCGCGGCAAGCGCCGCCTGGTGTTGGTGTGCAACGACCTCAACCTCAACGCGTTGGTGCAGGAGCTCCATCGCCACCGAGCACTGTCGATCAACGACCCCATCGGGCTGCTTCCTGCTGGTCCAGGCAACGAATTCGCCCACAATCTGGGGCTACCTTTGGATTTGTTGACCGCAGCACACACCGTTGTGCATGGGCAGCCACGCACCTTGGACCTGCTCGTGGACGAGCTGGGAGGGGTGGTCGTTCACACCGCAACCATCGGCATCGCTGCCCTAGGAATGCTGCCGACCAGTGAACAGGATGAGGCTGCCGCCCCCACTGCTCACGCCCAGCGCGCCGCTGACCAGGTCACTCGCCTATCGACTTTAATGGCGCGCAAACCCTCCCATCACACCGAAGCACTCACCGTGCACCCCCATCGCGGATGGAGCCTGCGCATCCTCGTTGACGATGCACAGATGTGGGACACCGCAGTGGGCTATGACGGCATACGTGGAACCTTCGATGACGATGCGCGGGTGTTTTTCGTCGAGGTAGGTAACGGCACCTCACTGGCCGATGGAATACCGCTGCTGGCCAACACGCGTCCCGATGATGGCTACCTCAATGTGGTGGTGTCGGTGGCCGCCCAACACGCCCACGTCGCTCCTCCGAGTAACCCCAACGCCGGAGCAGTCAATGTGGAGTCGGTGGAACAGCAGGTGCGTACCGCTCGAGGTCGCCGCGTCAGCGTCCTCAGTCGAGAGGCAGCTTTCACCGTGATGGTGGACGGTCAAGCTCAGACCGGAGTCCACGCCCGCACCTGGCGGGTGGAACCCGCCGCCTGGTCGGTGTTGGCACCTGCTCTCCCTGCAGCCACGACCGTGCAGTGAGTGATCGAGGAAAGCGACAAATCGCGCTCTGCCCACCCCGGTTACAAAGTGTGCCTGAACCCGTGCGTTAAGTTATCTCTCAGTGGGGGAGACCCTGCGATCGCCCGTGGTGAGTTGCGGCAGGGGACAACTCACCCGGGCGATTCTTATAGGGCCGGGTCGAGGCCCTGGGGGTGCCTCATCCCTCATACGCCTTCGGGGCCGTTCCCAGACACCTACGCGATCACACCAAACAGGGGTTTGCCGGATGAACCCGACAAACCCCTGCTCGACAGCCTTATTTACTGCTTGGGCGCGGTACCGGCGCTGCGCAGGTTTTCACAGGCCTCGACGATACGAGCGGCCATGCCTGCCTCGGCAGCTTTGCCATAGGAGCGAGGATCGTAGGCCTTTTTGTCACCAACCTCGCCGTCGACCTTGAGCACCCCGGCGTACTTGGAGAACATGTGATCAACAATGGGCCGGGTGAAGGCGTACTGGGTGTCGGTGTCGACGTTCATCTTCACCACACCGTAATCCACCGCTTCGCGGATCTCCTCCAGGGTAGAGCCTGAGCCTCCGTGGAAGACCAGGTCAAAGGGGCGCTCCCGACCCAGTTTGGCCGCAGCCGCGTCCTGGATCTCCTTGAGCACCGCCGGGCGCAGCTGCACATTGCCCGGCTTGTACACGCCATGGACATTGCCGAAGGTGGCGGCCAGCAGGTAACGACCGTTCTCGCCGGCGCCAAGGGCGTCGATAGTCGCCAGCGCATCCTCGGGGGTGGTGTAGAGCTTGTCGTTGATCTCGTGGCTCACGCCATCTTCTTCACCGCCAACTACGCCAATCTCCAACTCCATGATCATGCGAGCGCGCTTGCACTTGTCCAGCAACTCCTGGGCGATGGAGAGGTTGTTTTTCATCGACTCCGCCGAACCATCCCACATGTGCGACTGGAAGAGCGGCTCTTGACCTTGAGCAACGCGCTCCAAGGAGAGGTCAATGAGGGGACGCATGTAGCCATCCAGCTTGTTAGCCGGGCAGTGGTCGGTGTGCAACGCCACGGTGATCGGGTAATTCTTGGCAACGACGCGGGTGTATTCGACCATGGCCACCGCACCGGCCACCATGTCCTTGATCGTGGTGCCGGAGGCGAACTCCGCACCGCCGGTGGAGAACTGGATGATCCCGTCCGAACCTGCCTCAGCAAACCCACGCAGTGCAGCACTGACCGTCTGGGAGGAGGTGCAGTTGATGGCAGGGTAGGCAAAGCGGCCCGCTTTGGCGCGGTCGAGCATCGCGGCATAAGACTCGGGGGTAGCAACTGGCATAGCTGATCTTTCTCCTTGCGTGAGAGGGACGAACCGTCGGCTCCCAGCCTACGACGTTGGCTGCTCCGTTGCGCACCGAGCCGTCCGTGTGGGTCGTGGTGGGGGGCGTTTAAGAGGGCCTGTCGGCCCCTTAAACGCCCCCCACCACGACCCACCTCAGCAGCTGGGCTGAGCAGGCAGCGTGGCGTGTTGACGGATCCAGGTGTGCATGGCGATTCCGGCGGCCACCCCAGCGTTGATGGAGCGGGTGGAACCGAACTGAGCAATGGAACAGATGAGTTCCAAGGCCTCCCGTGCCGGCTCAGACAGGCCCGGGCCCTCCTGGCCAAACAGCATGAGGCAGCGCTGGGGCAACTGCACCGTCTCCAACGGCACCGCGCCGGGGAGGTTGTCGATGCCGATGACCTGCCACTGATGCTGCCTCGCGTGCTCGAGCAGGCTGGAGACATCACTGTGATGGTGGATGTGTTGGTAACGGTCGGTAACCATCGCTCCTCGACGGTTCCACTGACGCTTGCCGACGATGTGCACGCTGTCGGCCAGAAAAGCGTTGGCCGTCCTGACCACCGTGCCTATGTTCAGGTCGTGCTGCCAGTTCTCGATACCCACCGCAAACGGGTGCCGCCGCGTGTCCAAATCGGCAACGATCGCCTCCCGCGACCAGTACCGGTAGCGGTCTATCACATTGCGACGATCACCCTGGGTCAGCAAATCCGGATCGTAGCGGGGGTCCTCAGGCCAGGGCTGGGGATGGGGGCCCACCCCGATCGTGCGGGCATAGGCTTCGCTGGCGGTGAGGGGTTCCTGGGAAGCCAGGACCTCCTGACAGGGCTGATCCGTCATCCAATCTCCCCTCAAGTTCAGTGGCGCCCGGTAAAGTGAGGGGGTGCCCACCACCATGATCCTCGCCGCACCTGCCGTGACCACTACCGCGTTGGGGCCTTCTTGGCTGGACCCCATGCAGATGTTGGAGTCCCTCAACGGCTGGGCACTTGTGGTGGCCTTACTCATCGTATTCGCCGAATGTGGCCTGCTCTTGGGGTTTTTCCTGCCCGGAGACTCCCTGCTGTTCACCGCTGGCCTGCTGATCAAAACCGGTGTCATTCAAACCAACATTGTGCTGGCGTGTTTGCTGCTCACTGCTGCCGCCTTCATCGGCAACCTCACCGGGTACTACATCGGGTACAAAGCGGGGGAGCCCCTGTTCGAGCGGCCCAACTCCCGACTGTTTCGTCGGGAGTATGTGCAACGCACCCACGAGTTCTTCGAGCGCTACGGTGGGCAAGCTGTGGTGATGGCGCGGTTCGTGCCTATCGTGCGGACCTTCATCACCGCGATGGCCGGGGTGGCACGCATGAACCTGCGCACCTACGTGGTGTATAGCGGGGTAGGAGCTGTGCTGTGGGCCACTGGAGTCACCGTGTTGGGGTACTTCCTGGGTCGGGTGGAGTTCGTCCATCGCCACTTGGAGTTGATCCTCGTTCTGATCGTTCTCGCCTCGGTACTGCCCCCTCTGGTGGAGTATTTGCGCAAACGAGGTGCACACAAAGGTAAAACTGGGCAGAATGGATGGGGAAAACCCGAGGGCACTGCCGAGGACCCCACAACATCAACCACAGCGTGATGGTGGGAGCACTCCTAGCATCCCTCACCCCATGAGCACCTCAGGACACCTGCAGCCCTTGGAGGCATGATGAGTAAGCGCGATGATCACCCCACCCGGTGGGGGCATGCGCTGCGCTCCTGGGGAGACCAAGCTTTAGCCGACACTCGTCTGCGTGACCAGCTCGCTCGTGACTTATTAGACCCCTACCCTGCACCCGATTCCGCGGCCCCCCACGGCCTGGCCAGCCAACCAGTGGTGAGCCGCTCCCGCCGGCTACGCCGTCGGCCCACCACTCGACGGGGCACGGTAGCCATCGCTGTAGCGGGATGTCTGAGCACTGTAGCCATGTGCGTTCTGGCCTTATCGCTGTTGGGCGGTATGCGTCCCTCCCCGCCACTCAACGTCGGTCGGGGAGCCGGAATCGGGGACGCCACCAGTTCAGCCGCTCCCGAGGATGAAACCCCAGACCGTTCATCTGGCGCGACTACCGCCACCTCCACCGGCTCCCCCACTACTGCCCCTCCCAGAACCCCTGCTCCTGCCGGGGCTACTGTGACTCCAGTTGGTCTCACTTTGCCTGCTGGCACATGGAGCTCTCCCACCGGTTCTGCGCCTAGCCGCCCTTCAGCTCCCACCAGCACCAGAGCTCCTGCCCAAGCCCAGGGTGAGGAGAGAAGTGCACCCTCCCAGCCACCCTTACAAGCGGTCATTGCAGTGGACTCATCGGGGGCAGCCAGCCGGTACTTTTTTTACAACACCGACATTCAGCTCGTGAAGTCAGGGACAGTGCAGCCTGGATCGTCAGTGGGATTCAGCAGTTCTACCGCCACCAAACTTGTCCTGGAGAACCGTGCCGGTACCAGCTTTAGCCTCAACGGCTCTCCCATCGACCTGGGAAAGCCCGACCAGCAGGTTTCGCTCTACCTCATGATGGTGAACGGCCAAGCCACCGTCATCGATAAAACTATCCAGCCTCTCGCGGGGTAGTCCTATCGATGACGCCCGATTGCCCCTTCCTCACATCCAGGGCGTCTTTGGTTGCATTGAGATCGACATGGACGGTGTCTCCGTCGGTGATCTCACCGGATAGCAGGGCGGTGGCCAGGGTGTCACCGATGGCGGTTTGCACCAGCCGTCGCAGTGGTCGTGCTCCATAGAGGGGGTCGAAGCCGGCCAGGGCTAGCCACTCCATGGCCGCAGGCGTGACCTCGAGGCGCAGTCGGCGAGCCGACAGGCGATTGGCTAAATGTTGAATGTGCAACTGCACGATGCAACCTAGCTCCTGCATGGTCAAAGGAGCGAAGATCACCATGTCGTCGAGCCGGTTCAGGAACTCCGGTTTAAAGGTGGCGCGCACCGTTTGCAGCACCACCTCACGGGCCTGCGGCGGGTCCAGTGTGGGGTCCACCAGCGCAGTGCTGCCGAGGTTGGAGGTCAACACCAGGATCGTGTTGCGGAAATCCACTGTCCGGCCTTGCCCATCGGTCAAGCGCCCGTCGTCGAGCACTTGCAGCAGCAGGTCGAAAACCTCCGGGTGGGCCTTCTCCACCTCGTCGAAGAGCACCACGGAGTACGGGCGACGGCGCACCGCTTCGGTGAGCTGCCCCCCCTCCTCGTAGCCCACATACCCGGGGGGAGCCCCCACCAGACGCGCCACGGAGTGTTTCTCGGCGTACTCGCTCATGTCGATGCGCGTCATCGCCCGTTCGTCGTCAAAGAGGAACTGTGCCAGCGCCTTGGCCAGCTCCGTTTTCCCCACCCCGGTGGGACCCAGGAACAGGAAACTGCCCATGGGGCGATCCGGATCGGCTATCCCGGCACGGGCGCGGCGGATCGCATTACTCACGGCGGCCACCGCCTCGGCCTGGCCCACTACCCGGTTGCCCAGCTCCTCCTCCATGCGCAGCAGTTTGCGCTGCTCACCCTCCAGCAGGCGCCCAGCCGGGATGCCCGTCCAGGCCTGCACCACCTCAGCAATGTCATCGGGCCCCACCTGCTCTTTGACCATCGCTTCGGAGTGGTCGGGGCCACCGTTTTGCGCCGCGTCACTGGCTGCGTTCATCTCTTTCTCTAGTGTGGGGATTTCCCCATACATGAGGCGAGATGCCGTGTCAAAGTCTCCCGTGCGCTGGGCTTTCTCGGCCTCACCACGCAGGGCATCCAGGCGTTTCTTCAGCTCACCCACCTTGTTCAGGCCGGACTTCTCCCGCTCCCAGCGGGCGGTCAGCGCAGCCAAAGACTCCTGCTTATCAGCGAGGTCGACACGCAGCTTCTTCAACCGGTGGGCGCTTCCCTCGCTGGTGTCCTTGGCCAGGGCCAACTCCTCCATGAGTAGGCGATCCACGCTGCGTTGCAGCTCGTCGATCTCCACCGGACGACTGTCGATCTCCATGCGAAGGCGGCTGGCAGCCTCATCGATGAGGTCGATGGCCTTGTCTGGGAGTTGGCGCGCCGGGATGTAGCGGTCACTGAGCGCCGCCGCCGCCACTAGGGCGGAGTCGCTGATTTGCACCTGGTGATGCGCCTCGTAGCGGCCTTTCAACCCGCGCAGGATCGCGATGGTATCCTCGACGCTGGGCTCGCCAACGTAGACCTGCTGGAAGCGGCGCTCCAGCGCGGGGTCCTTCTCAATGTGCTCACGGTACTCATCCAGCGTGGTCGCCCCGACCATGCGCAACTCCCCGCGCGCCAGCATCGGTTTGAGCATGTTGCCCGCGTCCATCGCCCCCTCGCTGCCCCCGCCTGCGCCCACCACGGTGTGCAACTCATCCAGGAAGGTGATCACCTGGCCATTGCTGTCTTTGATCTCGGCCAGCACTGCTTTGAGGCGCTCCTCAAACTCCCCCCGGTATTTCGCCCCCGCGACCATGGCGCCCAGGTCCAGCGCGATCAGGCTCTTGTTACGCAGCGATTCAGGCACATCACCTGCGACAATGCGCTGCGCCAAGCCCTCCACGACCGCGGTTTTCCCCACGCCGGGCTCCCCGATGAGCACCGGGTTGTTTTTCGTGCGGCGAGACAGCACCTGGATGACCCGCCGGATCTCCGCGTCACGCCCAATGACCGGGTCCAGCTCGTTCTCCCGGGCGCGTTCGGTCAAGTCGATCCCGTACTTCTGCAACGCCTGGAAGGTGGCCTCCGGGTTTTCGGAGGTCACCCGACCCGCCGCTCCCCGCACCGAGGAGAACACCGCGAGCAGACCCTCGGAGGTCACGCCCGCCTTGCGCAGCAACTCCCCCACCGTGCCTTCACTGCCAGCCAGAGCGACTAACAGATGCTCGGTGGAGACGAACTCGTCGTCGAGTTCTTTGGCCACCTCAGCGGCTTTGTTCAGCACAGCCAGCGCCGGACGGCTCAACCCGGGGGCGCTGACGGTTTGCCCGGTGGCGCTGGGCAGGCGGCGCATCAGGGAGTCCATGTCTGCTTTGATGCTGGCACGGTCCGCGTTGGAGGCCTCCAACACCGCATGAGCCATGCCATCGGGTTGGGCCAACAACGCCGCCAGCAGATGCACCGGCTCCACATGCGGATGCCCCGCTGCGACCGCTCGGCGCACCGCATCGGCCAGGGCCTCCTGGCTCTTAGTGGTCAGCTTGTAGGCATCCATAACAGGCTCCTTCGTCGCAGGGCTTTGGTGGAGGCAACGACCCTGACGGTGAGCCTATTCCGTCAAGGAGCAGCTGGTTTCCACCCGGCGTCAGCAGTCCGCAACCGTTGGCACACCACCGGCTGCACCACGTTGCCCGTAGGAGTCAGAGCCAGCACCCGTTCTTACCGAACTGTCCAGTCGACGAGGTCTGCGCCCTGCCTGGCCAGCAGAGCGTTGGCGCGGGTGAACGGGCGCGAGCCGAAGAAACCTCGGTCAGCCGACATGGGGGAGGGGTGGGGGCTGGTCACACACGGGGTGACGCCCAGCAGGGGCCTCACCCCTGCCGCGTCGCGGCCCCACAAGATCGCCACCAAGGGCAGGTCGCGAGCCACCAGGGCCGACACGGCCGCATCGGTAACCTGCTCCCACCCTTTGCCGCGATGGGAGGCTGGCTTACCCGCCTGCACGCTCAGAGCCCGGTTGAGCAACATCACTCCCGCCTGCTGCCAACTGGAGAGGTCGCCATGCTCAGGCAGGGCCACCCCGGTGTCCTCCACCAACTCGCGATAGATGTTGGCCAAGCTGCGCGGCAGCGGGCGCACGTGGCGATCCACCGCAAACGACAAGCCGATGGGATGGCCGGGGGTGGGGTAGGGATCCTGGCCAACAATGAGCACCTTCACCGACGCCAAGGGCACGCTGAACGCACGCAACACCTTTTCTCCTGCCGGCAGGTAGCCCCTGCCAGCAGCGACCTCAGCGCGCAGAAATTGACCCATACCCGCAATGACCGACTCCACCGGGCGCAGGGCAGGCACCCAACTGGGATGCACCAGCTCCTCCAGGGGCTTGGCAGGCTTGGCGGCGGCAGGGACAGTGATCGGTGAAACGCTCATGGGAATGAGTCTGCCCGCACCGAATAAATCTTTGGTTCCTGCGTGAGAACCTGGTGGCAGGTCAGAGGCGTACCCCCCATGAGCCTTACTGTTCACCAGCCCCAAGACGGCTGAGCCAAACCTTCAAGGAGTCGTGCATGAACGAAGAGCAATTCCGTGCGTTCTACGAGGAATCTGGACCAGCCCTGGTGGGTCAGCTTTACGCCATGATTGGTGACGCGGCAGAGGCGCAAGATTGCGTCCAAGAAGCCTTCATCAAGGCATGGACGCACCGGGAGAACTTAGAAACGCAGGGTAATCCGACAGCATGGGTGCGCACTACCGCCTATCGCCTCTCAGTGAGCCGGTGGCGCCGGGCCAGCAGCTTGTTGCGCGCCTACCAGCGCCACGGAGCGACTCCCCACGTCGAGCCGCCCAATGAGCTCAGCAGCGATGTGGCCGCCGCAATGCGCCAACTTCCCCTGCCGCTGCGACAGGTGTTAGTCCTGCATTACCTATGCGACCTGCCCCTGGAGGAGATCGCCTCTGAAACGGGCCTAGCCCTAGGCACCGTGAAGTCACGCCTGCACCGGGCCCGGGAACAGATGGCGCTGGTCATGGGCCCTGAACACCGACCCAATCTGGCCGTTCGCACCTTGCCCACCGCCTGCGCCTTTTAACTGCGACCGTTACTGCGAAAGGAACCTCATGTCCGTCCATCTCGATGAATCATTCGACCCGGAGCAAACCTCTCGGATGCAACAGGGCCTTTCCCACATGAGCCGCAGCGTGCAGCCACAGCTCATGCCCGCGCCTTTGCTGGCCCACAAGGCTCGGCAGCGCCAGGTGCACCGTTGGCAGGCCAGCGCAGTCTTAGCTGTCGCCGCTATTGCCTTGGTGACCGTAGGAACTGTGCAGCTGACCGATCGCAACCAGCAACAGGGCACGATCTATGCCAACACTCCCCCCGCTTCGCAGACTGCGCAGCCAGAGCGGACCACTGCTTCCACCACCAGCCCATCCACGACCACCTCCTCAAGCCAGGCCCGGGCGGGAACTTCTTCACCCACCAGTGCTGTCCCCACTGTGCCGCGCAGTTCGTCGGTCAGCAGCCCCTCCACCACCGTGAAATCCACCACACCGGCGCGTTCCCCCTCTATTCCTGCCGGTTTCCGCCTGCCCCACGAGGGTGACCCTGCCTGGAAAGTCAACACCAAACCGGCCTACCTGAGCATGGGCAGCCCCCAGGGGCAACCCACCGTTGCTGTAGAGGCGGCACCGGTGCAGCGCAGCATCATCACCACCACTGCCAAAGGGTGGGAGGAGGAAACCATTGCGGTGTTCGACAGCCCCGAGAAGGCAATGGAGAAGGTCGCCATGTTTGAACGCTTAGCTACCAGCCCCACAGTGGTCAATGTCAACGGCATCATGTATAAGCAGCACGAACTGCCTCAACCGCTGCCCAAGAACAGCTACGCCATTACCTACAGCGGCGACTTTCCTCAAACCTCGTGGGACTTCGGCATGGTCATCATGCGCTCGGAGTGGAACGGCCCAAGTCCCCAGGCAGCAGGGGCAAAGATCGTCGCCTCCGACTACTACTTCGCTGCACAGGTGGGCTCCACGCTGGTCATGGTCAGCGGCTACGGTCCCTGGGCCTCTACCGACCACATCCTGCCCACCCCAGAAGCCCGGGATTACTACCAACCTCGCTTACAGGCCATGGTGAGTCAACTCTTCCAGCCCTAAGACCCACCCCCGTCGGAGGGGACTGCAAAAAACCTTCCTCCTGTGGGAACCTAGATTGTTGGTGGTGACGTATGCGTAGGCAAGTGTTCTGCAGAGCACTTGCCTACGCTTACGGCCGCCAGCCGGCTAGGAGATCCCCATGGATGATGAGCAGTTCCACGACTTTTACGCCGCTTGCGGGCCGGCGTTAGTCGGGCAGCTTTATGCGATGACGGGGGATGCTGGCCTAGCACAGGATTGTGTGCAGGAAGCATTCATCACGGCCTGGAAACGTCGAGCCAGTTTAGATCTTGACCTAGGCAACCCCCAAGCATGGGTACGCACCACCGCATGGCGCTACTCTCTGAACCACTGGCGCCGGGCCTCCCGACAGTTACGCGCCTACCAGCGCCACGGGCTGCCTCCTGATGTCGAGCCTCCCAGCCCGGAGGCGGCCGACCTCTATGCCAAACTGCGCCAATTGCCCACTCCTCAACGCCACGTGGTGGTGCTGCACTACTTGTGCGACCTCAGCGTGGAGGACATTGCCGCCGAGACTGGGCTAGCGCTGGGCACGGTGAAGTCACGCCTATACCGCGCCAGGGCCGCCCTTGCTGCCCAGCTACGCCCGGCAGCCCCCATCACCTTGCCGGCTCCGGCCGATTCTGAGGAATACCTTCCCGCTTCCAGCCTTTTGGAAAGGAGACGTCATGCCGCTGCACACTGATCGCCCCTCCAGCACCCTCACACCCGCTCAAGAGTCCCAGGTGCGTCACAGCCTGAGCCAGGTCAGCGCGGGAGTGCGCCCCCACCTACGACCCGGCTCCCACCTGGCTGCCACCGTGAACCGGCGTCAGCAACTGCGCGCCTTCACCATCGGGATGCTGGGGATGGTTGTCCTGGTCAGCGTAGGCCTGACCGCAGCTCAAATGCTGCGTCCTGATGAGGGCAAACCCACCACAGTCGTCGCCAACTCCCCCGGGGTGGGCGCGCCGATGAGTAGCGTGGCGGCCTCTCCTGGGGCTGGCACCTCCTCCTCCCCGGCGATGAGCCAGAGCAGCCCGGCGGCGTCCTCCCCCGCATCGAGCAGCAATCCGCCCTCAGCGAGCTCGCCCAGCTCCACCTCAGTGCAGGCAGCGCTGAGCCATCCCGTGCAGTGGAGCACCGCACCCAGCTCCATGACCTCGGCTCAGCCTCGCTCCGCACAGCTGCCCTCCACGGCTGCCGAACCCAAGCCGGAAACCCCTCTGCTGCCCGATGAAGGAAAGCCTGGCTGGACTCAGGCCCCTTGGTCGCGGGCGGATTGCAGCGACAATCACACAGCGACGTTGAGTCAGGCGGTTCGCGGGCAGCGCAGCATCAACTCTGAAGCGCAGGAGTCTTTCACCCGCGAAAGCGTGGGAATCTTCGCCGACGCAACCTCGGCTCAAGCCTTTCTGGATGACCTGCGTACGCGCAACACCTGTGGAATACGCACTTACGACGCCCAGTCAGGTACCCACTTCACGGCCCATGCCCTACCGGGTTACGGCGAGGCCAGCCTGCTGTTGCTGCAGTCGTGGTTCAACCAACAACCCGATGGCAACCGCGTCTACCCTCCGGGAGGCAGCTAC
Source organism: Actinomycetota bacterium (assembly GCA_039812585.1). Lineage (GTDB taxonomy): Bacteria > Actinomycetota > Actinomycetes > JBDIAW01 > JBDIAW01 > JBDIAW01. The sequence continues at coordinate 62,842 of JBDIAW010000004.1, forward strand.
CTGCTGGCTGCCCGGGTCGGGGGCACGGTGGTCCTCGTAGAGGGCTACGGCGAGTGGATCAACTCCATCGACCCCGACCGCCGCGCGCTGCAAGAGTATGGCGCGATCCTGCAAGTGATGCTCGATCGATTTGGCTCCCTGGACAGCCTGTGAACTCAGCACCGACGCCGGTGGGGTACTGCCGGTGGAGGTGAGGTACCCGCCACGTTGTGCAGCAAGGCAGGTGCAGCTTCGGCCCCTGTGGGTTGCTGTCAACTGCCGGAGCGCCGCCACACCACGAGGGCAGTGCCGGTGGTGGTGTAGGGAACAGGCAGATGCGGGTGGCCCTGCTGTCGAGCGGCGGCAAGCTCGCGCAACAACTGCTCAACCTGCTGCTCCAGGGCCAGGATGCGGCGCACGCCTTCAAGGTTGACTCCCTCGGTGGTGAGCTCGCGGACCCGGTGCAACTGCTGCACATGCTCAAGGGAGTAGCGGCGACCCCCGCCGGAGGCTCGGCCGGGACTGACAATCTCTAGACGATCGTATTGTCGCAAGGTTTGCGGATGCAGGCCAGTTAAGCTGGCCACCACGGAGATCACGTACGTGGTGGGATGCTGTTCCTGCGAGTCACCAGACCACATCGCTACCCCTGACTCCCCTGCGAAGCCCATTCGGCGCGCGGGTTCTCCTCCTTGGTGACCCGCTGGAACTGCTCCAACGCCTCCTTAGCCGCGCTGGAAAGCCGTTGGGGCACCACGATGGAGACGGTGGCCAGCAAATCGCCAGCGACGCCATCTTTTTGGGTCACCCCCTTGCCACGGATGCGGAAGGTGCGCCCGTTGGCGGTGCCGGGGGGTACCTTGACCGTGACCGCCGGGCCGTGCAGAGTCGGCACGCTGATGTGGGCGCCCAAAGCTGCCTCAGCAAACGTGATCGGCACGGTGATCGTCAGCGCCGTGCCTTTGCGACCAAACAGCTTGTGCGCAGTGACGTGCACCACGACGAACAAATCGCCTGCTGGGCCGCCATTTTCACCCGGCCCACCTTTGCCTTTGAGGCGAATCCGCTGCCCGTCGTGCACCCCAGCGGGGATACGCACATTCATGGTGTGGGTACTAGGAGCCCTTCCGCTGCCCCCGCACACCAGGCAGGGGCTATCCACGATGAGCCCCCGCCCCTTGCAGGTGGCGCACGGCTGCGCAAAAGCGAATCCGCCGGCATTGCGGCTGGTCGTGCCCGTGCCCGCACACGCCGGGCAGGTGTTGGGAAGGTTGGCTTGGCGATCCCCGGTACCCCGGCAGGCAGTGCAAGGCGCTTCGCTACTCATTCGCAGCGGCAGAGTGAGGCCTTGAGCGGCGTCGGTGAAGGAAAGGGTGACCTCGGACTCCACATCGGTGCCGCGTCGGGGGCTGCCGCGAGTTGCGCCGGTGCGACTGTGCCCGAATAGGCCGCCCAGCACATCGCCTATGCCTCCACTAGGCCCACCGGAGCTGGTTCCAAACAGGTCACCAAAGTCGAACCCTGGCGTGGTTTGGGCGTTGAAGCCCCCGCCTGCGTGACGCGGGCCAGCACGGAAACCTCCTCGCCCACCGAAGAGGATGCGGGCATCGTCGTACTCTTTGCGCTGCTTGGCATCGGAGAGCACGTCATAGGCCTGGGAAATCTCCTTGAACTTCTCCTCCGCCTGCTTATCCCCTTTGTTGGCGTCTGGGTGATATTGGCGGGCCAGCTTGCGGTACGCCTTTTTGATCTCCTCGGGGGTGGAGTCTTTGGGCACGCCAAGGGTCTTGTAGAAGTCCTTGTTCACATAGTCCTGCGCGCTCATCGCCGCCCCCTTTCTGCAAGCTCGTTCCTAGGCTGCTGGTTGTGGATCGGCAACGGCTACACGCGCGGGGCGCAACAGCCGCTCGCCCATCATGTAGCCCGCCTGCAACACCTGCACTGCCGTGGTTTGGGTGACCTCATCACTGTGGGTGTGCATCATGGCGTCGTGGATGTTGGGGTCAAAAGCATCGCCAGGCTGACCAAACTTCACCACACCCAAACGTTGCATGCTCTGCTCCAATGCCTCACCCACGGATTTGAATCCGCCCGTCAGGTCACCGTGCTCGCGCGCCCGATCAATGTCGTCCAACAGAGGGAGCAGACCGGTCAGCACGCCTGCGATGGCTTGCTGTTTGATGGTTTCTCGTTCCTTTTCCACACGGCGGCGATAGTTGGCGTACTCCGCAGTGACCCGTTGCAGATCTGCGGTGCGTTCGGCCAGTTGGGTGGCCGGATCGGCTTGCGCCCCGGCAGCCGGAGTCGCTGGAGGTGGCGTTGGCTGCGTTGGCTGCTGCGGTTGTTGCGGTTGTTGCGGTTGGGTAGGAGCTGCCGGTGTCGGCGCAGTAGCCGCCGAGGTGTCGGCGTAGGCCTTGGTCGCAGCCGCCACTTTAGCCGCATGGGCAGCATGGGCGTTTTCTGTGGCCACCTTGGCAGTGGTCGTCTCCTCCGCAGTGGGAGAGGCAGTGGGAGAGGCAGCGGGGGAGTTGGACATGCCGGCCCCTCCGAACAGTGACTCGTAGGGGGGAGGGCTGGCAGGGGTGCTCACCTGCTCGCGTACCCTCCCCGTTTCGGGGTCGATACGCCGCTTGTCGCGCACCACAGGGCCGGACGAAGGGGTCTCATCAGCGTTAGGCGAGGAGGTCACCGTCACACTCCTTGTCAAAAAACCGTTGAAATATAAGGAAAAACAGAGATTGATGCCCGGGTCTGACCGTGACTGCTGGTCAGACCCGGGGAAAGTGCGCTACTTGGCCTGAGTCGAGCCAGGCTCGTCATCGACGATCTCAGCCTCGACCACGTCATCATCAGCGCTGCCCTGCTGCGCTTCGCCAGCTGCCGAGGCAGTAGCTCCCTCAGCGCCAGCCTGCTGGGCAGCCTGAGCGGCGGCGTACATAGCGGTGCCCACCTTTTGTGCAGCGGTTTGCACCTTGTCCATCGCAGTGCGAATCGCCACGGTGTCAGTGCCCGCCAGGGCGGTCTTGAGCTCGCCCAACGCTGTTTCGGTCTCGGCCTTGTCCTCGGCAGAGATCTTGTCCGCATTGTCTTTGAGGAACTTCTCCGTACCGAACAGCAGCGAGTCGCCTTGGTTGCGGGTTTCAGCCTCTTCGCGGCGGGTGCGGTCTTCCTCGGCGTGCTGCTCGGCCTCACGCATCATGCGGTCAATCTCGTCCTTGGATAGCCCCGAGCCACCAGTGATCTGGATGGACTGCTCCTTGCCCGTACCCAGGTCCTTGGCGTGGACGTGGACGATGCCGTTGGCGTCGATGTCGAAGGTGACCTCAATCTGAGGCACACCACGTGGCGCCGGGGGGATGCCGCCCAACTCGAACTGACCGAGCAGCTTGTTGGCTCGGGCCATCTCCCGCTCACCCTGATAGACCTGAATCTGCACCGAGGGCTGGTTGTCATCAGCGGTGGTGAAGGTCTCGGAGCGCTTGGTGGGGATGGTGGTGTTGCGCTCGATGAGCTTGGTCATGATGCCGCCCTTCGTCTCGATTCCCAGCGAGAGCGGGGTGACATCGAGCAGCAGCACATCCTTGACTTCACCCTTGAGGACACCGGCCTGCAAGGCAGCGCCCACAGCAACCACCTCATCGGGGTTAACCCCTTTATTGGGCTCTTTGCCACCGGTCAGTTCGCGCACCAAATCGGCCACCGCCACCATACGGGTGGAGCCGCCGACGAGGACCACATGGTCAATGTCGCCCACTTTGACCCCAGCGTCGCGGATCACGTTGTTAAATGGCGCCCGGCAGCGGTCGAGCAGGTCGCTGGTGATGCGCTGGAACTCCGCGCGGGTCAGCGACTCGTCGAGAAACAGCGGGTTCTTCTCCGCATCGACGGTGATGTAGGGCAGGTTGATCGCGGTCTGCTGCTGGCTGGACAGCTCAATCTTGGCCTTCTCAGCAGCCTCACGGATCCGCTGCAGGGCCATCTTGTCCTTAGCCAGGTCGATGCCGTGGGCAGCCTTGAACTTATCGACCAACCACTCCATGATGCGCTGATCCCAGTCGTCACCACCGAGGTTGTTATCCCCACTGGTGGCCTTGACCTCCACGATCCCCTCGCCGATCTCCAGCAAGGAGACGTCAAAGGTGCCACCACCGAGGTCAAAGACCAAAATGGTCTGGTCTTTCTCTCCCTTATCCAGCCCATAGGCCAGCGCTGCGGCGGTGGGCTCGTTGATGATGCGCAGCACGTTCAGACCAGCGATCTCACCAGCCTCCTTGGTGGCTTGGCGCTGGGCATCGTTGAAATAGGCCGGCACCGTGATCACCGCGTCGGTGACGGTATCTCCCAGGTAGGCCTCCGCATCACGCTTGAGCTTTTGCAGCACGCGGGCGCTGATCTCCTGAGGGGTGTACTTCTTGCCGTCAATGTCGATGGTCCAGTTGGTGCCCATTTGGCGTTTGACGGAGCGGATGGTGCGGTCGACGTTGGTGACCGCTTGGCGCTTGGCTGATTCGCCCACCAGGACCTCGCCATTCTTGGCGAAGGCGACCACGGAGGGAGTGGTGCGGCTGCCCTCAGAGTTGGCGATCACGGTGGGTTCGCCACCCTCTAGGACGCTGACGCACGAGTTGGTAGTACCTAGATCAATACCGACAGCACGAGCCATGGGATTCTCCTTGCGATTGGGATGGTTGATCGACGAGAAGCGAAGTTGAGCGTTCGGGACTCAACTTAGCCTGCCATCTCCAACCATGCAACCGGGTTGAGTGTTCCCGACTCAACTTTTATTTTTGTCTAGGGCTGAGGGTAATCAACTCCAGGCCCGGGCGACCATCACACCCAACCCGGCAGCCCCCAGACCGACCACCAGGCAGGCACTGGCGTAGGTGACTGCGCGGCGATAACAGCCCTGCTCCACGTGACGAAGCAGCTCAAAAGAGAAGGTGGAGTAAGTCGTCAAGGCCCCGCAGAAACCAACGCCCACCAGGTCTCGACGCCATCCCTGCCAGCCCGCACCCACCATCAGGCCCAGGAGCAGACTGCCGATCACGTTGACCCCCAGGGTGGCCCACGGGAAGGGGGAAGGGTCGGCAGGAGAGTCACCCGCCCGCGAGCCCGGACGGCGCTGCCACCACCAATCGGCCAGGTAGCGGCTGGCCCCTCCGAGCATCGCCCCCGTAGTGACTGCTGCAGCTGCGGCCCAGCTGAGGTCCCTCATGGGTGCAACCCCTTGCGGTGCCGACTCCCCCACACCCCTGCACCCCTCCCCATCGTCTGCCCCACCCACACGGCCAGCACCCCACCCAGCGAGGTCCCCGCGAGATACCCACCCGCAGCCAGCCAGCGGCCCTGATCAACCAACCCCACGACATCCACCGCGAAGGTGGAGAAGGTGGTGAAGCCGCCCAACACTCCAGTCGCCAGAGCTGGGCGCAGCAGCAGGTGCCACCGCGCCTGGGTGGCCTGGCTCCCCAAACGAGCCAACACAGCCATGAGCAGGCCCATCGCCGCACATCCGGCAAGGTTGATCGCTGCGGTGACCAGCAGCGGACGGGCCGGTAAGGCCAGGCCCAGCAACCAGCGGGCCCAAGCTCCCCCGGCGGCGCCCAACGCCACCGCAATCAAGGCCGCCGATAGGGGCAACGCCGGTTGGGGGACCTCAGGAGCATCATCGATCAGGTGCAGGGGTAACTCGTGGCCAGTGACCGGGTCGCGCGGGAGCGGCGAATGCTGCATCGACCCTCCCCGCTCCCCCACCTGCCCCTAGGCTGAACACCAGCACGTTACCGCTGCGGCCGTCCCGGCTGCGCGACCACCACGAGGAGGCAGGCATGGCAGGCGCAGGATTGGCGTGGAAGCTGGTCGGCACAGGGGCGGCGATAGGAGCGGGGATTGCGGCACGCAAGGTGCTGACCACCACGTGGACGGTCTCCACGGGCAAGCAGCCCCCCGCCAACCCGGTCGACCCTGACGTGGAGTTGTGGGAGGCCGTGGCCTGGGCAGCGGTCAGCGGAGCCCTCATCGGCCTGGTGCGGATGCTGGCCACCCGTAACAGCGCCAAGTGGTGGATTCACACCACCGGCAACTACCCCCCCAAGATGCAGCAAGCCAGCGCCTAGACCACTGGTGGCTCTGGATTTTCAAGGGTCTGTCCCGGATCGGGCGCCGGCTCGGGCTGAGGCGCGATAGGGGCAGGGACCACAACGATCACCGGGTTGGGCAGGGGTTGATCTCCATTGCCACTGGTGGGGAACTGCTCCAGCTCCTCTGGGCGCGGGTTGGGCTCCACGACCGGGATGGGGAACGGGTCGTTGACCGGCTCCGGGTCAGGCTCAGGGGTCGGGTCAGCGTTGGGCAGGCCAACCGTGCCATCTGGAGACACCGGCGTAGGCGTGGGGTCCGGTTGCTGCGGTGCTGAGCTGGGCTCGGAGGGATCAGCCGGCGGCTGCGTTGGCTCCGGCCCGGTTGGCTGCGTTGGCTCCGGCTGCGGCTCCGGCTCGGTCTGGGGCGGCTGCTCCGGCTGCGGCTCCACCGCAGGGGTGGCCAACGGCACGCTAGAGCTGACCACACTGCCTTGCTCTGTGGCCGAGACCAGCACATACTCGCGTTGCTGCCCGAGGGTGCCCTGCCCGTCAGGGACCTGGCGCACCGCCGGCACATGCCACACTGCCACGGCGGGAGCTGCTGGCTCAACGGGAACTACAGGATCGCCGGAGGTGGTGTGGGCGCCCACCACGACGACACCGAGGCTGACCGGCTCGGGCAGCGCGTGGGGGCCTACCGCATCCACGCTGGCCTGCTCCTGCAAGGCCGGGTCAGACCACCACAACTGCACACTGCCCGCCTGCCACGTTGAGGCGCCATCAACGGGAGACGCGTTGGCCTGCAAGTACTCCAAGGCGCTCGCGCTGGCCTGCTGGGCAGTGGTGGAGACTTCGCAAGCGCAGACAGGGGCAGTGCTCAGCGTCCCACTGACCACCAGCTGATTGCCTTCCTGGCCAGAGCGCACTTGCACCAAAGCTCCCAGCACCGGCACTGCTCCCACCACCTGGCGATAAAGGGCCACCAACTGTGGGTCATCGCCGGGTAGAGCCACCGGCACCAGGGTGGCCTCAACCGGTAACTGTTGGGTGGCCACCCAACGGGCGACCTCCTGGGCTGGGTCTGGTTGGGCAGGCTCAGGCTCCGGCTCAGGGGTGGTCGTGGAGGTGGAGGTGGGCTCCGGCGCAGCAGTGGGGCTAGGTTCGGCGCTGGGCTGCGGAGAGGGCTGCGGCACAGGCGTGAGGGTGGCCACCGCCGTGGGGACAGACACCGGGGTGGGCTGGGGAGCCAAGGCGGCGGCGCGTTGGCTGGGAGTGAGGAAGGCCAAGGCAGGGTCGGGAATGGACTGAGCCTGCCAGGGAGCTAGCGACGGGAGCTCCGGTGCGGCAGGGGCCGACCCCTGCCGGGAGAGGTGGCCGCCCCCAGGGGCATCTGCTCCAGCAGCGGGCGACTGGCCGGGCAGGGCGGGAAGGTCGGTACCGGGCACCCCGACCCGGGGCAGCTGGGGATCATGGAACGCGTCGTTGACCACTGGCGCGCCAGCCAGCAAGGCCACCGAGGTTAACGCTGCGGCAGCCACGCCGACTGGGAGAAGCTTCAGCAGGGACACGCTGACCTCTTCGCGCTGACGGAAGGCCGCGCCCGTCGGTGCCATAGGGGATGGTGGCGACCTAATGATGGCATCGTCGCCTGCACGGGCGGGGTGTAGGGCGGATCTGGATAGTCCATTCGGGTTGTGCCCCGTTATGCCCCAACTGATGGGGGTTTTCCGGCGAAAGTTCACCCCAACAAAACGGACACAGTCACAGTTAGGCCCACCCGGCCAGCATCGCGGCAGTGATCGGACCGTAAAGATGCGGGGCCAGGTTGTCATCCACACACAGCACCCCATCGGTGCGACCCTGGTGCTGGGCATAAGGCAGAGCCACATCGTTGACGTCGGCGATGCTGATGGTGGGGAGTCCACGGGCGATGGCGGCCCCGGCCAACCCGTGATCGGCAATGACCAGGTCGACGTGCTCGTGCAGGTCAGGCAGGGTGACAGCATCGGTGGGGTGCGGGGGCGGTTGTACCCCGGCCAAGGCAGCCAGCATCGCCACCATCAGGTCGGGCCGGTGCGTGTGGTACAGGTTCGCGCCCGTGGACAACATCGCTACACCCGCGTAGTAGCGCACCCGGGGCATCCGAATGTCGCGAACTTTCGGCTCATAAGTAGAGGGCAACTGCTGCTCAGCAGCCGGCGTGAGGACGCGGCAGCCACGGTTGGCTAACGCAGCCAACAGCGGTGCGTAATGCACTTGCAAGCAGGTGGGATGCCCGGTGGCGCACAGCACCCGACCTTTGGTGCGGGCCACCGTGGCCAGGGCTTGGCGGTGGTGCTCGATGCCGGCCAGGGTCAGGTCCGGGTCGATCCATCCAGGCCGCTGGCAGTAGGCAGCCAAGAGCGGGTCGGCGGGCAGGCGGTGCGTGTCGCTATCCCTCCGCTTGTCCTCCTCCACCCGACTGCCGGGCTGGGCCCCCTGGTCGTGGAGCTCCTGCTGCCAACCCTTGGCGGCCAGCATCAACTCCCCAGTCGGGTCGCCGCACAGAGCCGCGACGGCAGCGGCAGTCTCGGTTATCGGCGGCAGCTGCCCGCTAGCCCGCTGCGGGTCCAGCAGCCCAAAGCAGCTGTAGTACACCCCCTCCCAGATCTCGCGGCACTTGCGCAACGTGTTACCCGGATCGGTCGCCACCTCCCCGGCCAAGGCATTGTCGATCAGGTGTTTGCGCAGGGTTTGGGTGGCCTGAGGCATACAGTCCTTTCTGTGGAGGTGGGGCGACGCGCCCCACCTCCATTGTCTCTCGCCTAGTCCACCGAAAAACTCGGTGTGCACATCTAGCGGAGACCGACTACGATGAACGACGCCATCACCGCAGCGGCAGGAGCAACCGAACCTGAAGCTGCCGTGTGGTCCATGCGGGCGTAGTTCAATGGCAGAACATCAGCTTCCCAAGCTGATAGTGCGAGTTCGATTCTCGTCGCCCGCTCCACCGGGAAAGTGTTGCAGGGCAAGTTTTTTCCTCCTCATTGCATTGATCGGCTTTGACAGATAACCGATCCCCGTACGATTGAGTCACGAATCGATACGCCTCAAGGCTTCGGAGGATCAGTGATGATACGGACGACCATGCGCGTGTGGAACTGCTTTTTAGCGCTGATCGTGGTCTCGATCTTCGCGGTAGGTTGCTCCTCCCGGTCTGATCGTCTCGCCGATCAAGTCACTGTGACCACATCACCTACCTCCACCCCCGCTGTGGTGGCCCCCACGCTCACGGACACCACCAGCACGGCCCCGACTCCAACAACGTCGTCATCGACGCGATCATCGACTGCCTCCACGAGCAGAACAACTCCTGCCGCCACTGCCAGTCCCAGCGGAGGTGGCACTTACTATCCCGCCGCTAACCCGCAATTGATCGCCCCAGCCCGTCGTGTTTATGAGTATCTGCAATCCATCCAGGGCAAGGCGATGTTGGCAGGGCAAGAAGAGCGAGACACCTGCACCAATTGCGAAAGCGAGCGGATGCGCAGCATCACCGGCAAACTGCCGGCTGTGCATGGCCACGATCTGGCCGACTACATTGCCGATCCGGTCCCCGAAGCCATCAACGACTGGCGAGTGCGCCATCAGATTCCCACCTTTAGTTGGCACATGGGTATACCCGGAAAACCTCAGACCTGGGAGAACGTCATCGGAGACGTCGATGTGGCTCAGGTCCTGCAACCCGGCACCAGCCTGAATGCCAGCTACATGGGCATGCTGGATAAGATGGCGACCAGGTTAAAACCACTGCAAGACAATCAAATCCCCGTCCTCTTTCGCCCCCTGCATGAAATGAACGGCGGTTGGTTTTGGTGGAGCACTAACGGCCCCGACGTCTACAAAAAGATGTGGATCCATCTCTACGACTACTTCACTAAAGAAAAAAAGCTCAATAACCTCATATGGGTGTGGTCATCGGCAGAAAGTGAAGCCCCCAACGCAGCTTGGTATCCGGGCACTCAGTACGTTGATATCGTGGGAACTGACACCTATAAGAGCAATAGCAATGAGGACAATTGGAGCTCCATTTACCGTGCCCACAAGAGTTTGGCCCCTACCAAACCCGTGGCACTCACTGAAACCGACATCGTGCCTGACCCCGATAAGCTCAAAGCCTCGCAGAATAAGATGCTGTGGTTTTTGCCTTGGTTCGGAGAATACGTTGATGTCAACAGCCCGGAAAAATTACGCAGCGTTTATCAACATTCGTACATCATTACGGCAGATGAAATGCCAGCGTCCCTCTTTGCTCGTTAGGCCGCATCGTTGCGTAACTCCCGCTGTTGCGCAACTCCCGCATGAGTCTCTCCCTCTGCTCAAGAGCACGTCACGCCATATCGGGGTGCAGGCGTGACGTGCTCTTGAGATATCGGGGTTTGCAGGCGTGACGCCTATTGAGCAGCCCACAGGTCACGGTAAGCCTTGGAGGCAGCGGGGAAATCTCCCCGCGAAAGGCTGAAACCAGCGATGCGATTGATGTCATCTACGACAGCCTCGTAGACCAAAACATCGGCGTTGGCTTGGAAGAAAGCGAACATTTTCTGCACAAAATGGGGGTCGTCGCCTCGGCCAGCGGGGGGCATCCCCATCATGTCGACCAACTGCCACTCGGCGAATGATGCTCCCTTACCATGCTGGCGAGCGAAATCCACCACGTCCTGAGCTCCAGGGGCAAGAGCGGGGCGCAAAGCCTGCTGCCACTCCGCTTCAGAGCCACCGGTAGTGGTCAAGGCATCGGGAAACCAGCATCCCACGATGTCCACCACATCATCACCGGGGTACAGCTTGGTCAGCGAATCCAGCCGATCTGTCTGGTCAGGCATAGGCGAGCCACACCCAATGGAGAAGTCAAAGAGCAGACCCGGAGCCACCCCTTTGAGGACGTCATGCACGTGACGGTAGGCCTTTTGGTAAGACTGCACTTGTGCTGCGGTGGACGGCGTCCAAGGCCACCCCTCGACATTGGGTTCCCACCCCAGCCGAATGACCGCCCTGGGCTGACCATTGGCTACAAGGTTGTGGGCGATACCCCTCCACACCGTGTCATGGTCACCAGCTGCGATTGCCTCCCACGATTGCGGATCATCTTGAGTAGACAGTGGCAGCAAATAGACCAAACGGCCTTGAAACCCTTCCAGGTAAGCGGGTTGGAATGTCGAGGAAAAATCTCCCAACCCACTCCACGATTGCCAGTTGCTATATGTGGCAACCACATCGACGGGTCTACCGCGCCACCGACCAAACTCATTAAGCGTTAACGTGTTCGCACTGGGGAAGCCGACCGCTACCCCGGAATGCCAAGGCAACCCCGAGGGAGGGGTGCCCAACATCTGAGCCTTAGAGGCAGGCCGCGGGGATTTAACCGAGGTCGCAGAGGTGGTTACTCCAGGCAATCTCGAGGCAGAGGTCCCCTCACGCCGCGCCGTGGAGTTGGAGCCGGGCGCTAATGCCTGGGCACGAAGAGAAGCGTTCGCCGAGGGCATCTGCACCAAGGCCGTAGACAAAGATGGCGTAGCCAAGGCAACCCCGTCGGCAGGCACAGAGGAGGGCTGTGCGCCCGTGCCGGTCAAAAGAGGGGGGGTCGTGGTCGAGGAACTGACTTGCCCTGCGGCTGAGACTTGAACCGCCGGTGCATGATCGACCGGTTTTGTGGTGCCAGCAGTGACCCACCACACTGCAGCAACCGTTGCCAGAGCAGCTAAAGCAACTGCAGCAGCGATCCACGTGACATTGCGTCTCTTTAGCACCCTGGGCCTACCTTGCTGAGTAGTGGGGGACATCCCCAACGCAGATCTTTGCGACCTACACTAGCCGCGACTTCGGGGCAATAAGGGCAAAACTGGATTGTCCCTTTGTCTGATTCTCCGACCTAGAAATTGATCATCCTGCCGATCGGGTGATGTGGTCCTTGTGGACTACAGATAGGGCAGCGCCGCTCGATAAACCATGGGCTGGCACAGTGCCAGCAAGGGTCTACTCATGGATGAGTAGGTCCGGCCCTATAAACACGGAGGATGAACGTCATGGGTCTGCGTATCAACCAGAACATCGCTGCAATGAACGCCTACCGCAACCTGTCGGTGACGGATGGGCAGATGAGCAAGTCGCTGGAGAAGTTGTCCAGTGGTTTTCGGATCAACCGGGCTGCTGATGACGCTGCTGGGTTGA
>JBDIAW010000005.1:0-75094 GCA_039812585.1 Actinomycetota bacterium
ACCTGCCTTCGCCATTGGTGTTCCTCCTGATATCTGCGCATTTCACCGCTACACCAGGAATTCCAGTCTCCCCTACCGAACTCTAGTCTGCCCGTACCCACTGCAGGTCCGGAGTTAAGCTCCGGATTTTCACAGCAGACGCGACAGACCGCCTACGAGCTCTTTACGCCCAATAATTCCGGACAACGCTTGGACCCTACGTATTACCGCGGCTGCTGGCACGTAGTTAGCCGGTCCTTCTTCTACGCCTACCGTCACTTTCGCTTCTTCGGCGCTGAAAGAGGTTTACAACCCGAAGGCCGTCGTCCCCCACGCGGCGTTGCTGCGTCAGGCTTTCGCCCATTGCGCAATATTCCCTACTGCTGCCTCCCGTAGGAGTCTGGGCCGTGTCTCAGTCCCAGTGTGGCCGATCACCCTCTCAGGCCGGCTACCCGTCACTGCCTTGGTGGGCCATTACCCCGCCAACAAGCTGATAGGCCGCGAGCCCATCTTCCACCGAAAAACTTTCCAACATTTCTCATGAGAAAAATGTTCATATCCGGTATTAGCCCCGGTTTCCCGGGGTTGTCCCAGAGTGGAAGGTAGGTTGCTCACGTGTTACTCACCCGTTCGCCACTGCTCCCCACCCGAAGGTGGTTCACCGTTCGACTTGCATGTATTAAGCACGCCGCCAGCGTTCGTCCTGAGCCAGGATCAAACTCTCCAAATAAACCTGGCTCACTGCTTAATGCTGAATTAAGCAGTGATTATTTTGAACCAAGCAACTGTCGTCGAAACGACAATTGCCCAAGTCTGGCATTGATTCATCGCACACTGTTGAGTTCTCAAACACCTGGCGCCCCTGATTACTAAGGATCTCATCTGAGCTTCTCTAGTGTTTCAGGGCCGACCGTAGATGCTAGCACAAGATTTCCGAAGTTCAAACTGCTGTTTGAACTTTTTTTTCCTGCGTCTGGCCTCTTTGGTCAGGACTGGAAACATTACGTGCCGGAGATGGCGAAGAGCAAGGAAAACACGTAATAACTTTGTGCTATCCGACTGACTACGTAGAGTAGGTAGTGCAAGTGGGTGGTCCACCGACATACCCCAGAGTCAAAACAATGATTTTCCAAACTACGCAGGCAGATTTTCGTCTGGGTCGGGCTCACGACCGACTTCTGCGCCCAGCGCTTGCAATTGCTCAGCAAACCCTGGGTAACCACGATCAACATGGAAAGCATCACTGACCGTAGTTCTTCCCTCCGCGCAGAGGCCTGCCAAGATCAAGCCAGCACCGGCCCTGATGTCATGGGCCTGGACCGGAGCGCCCGATAAATGCTGCCGGCCTCGGATCACAGCATGATGACCATCAGTACGAATATCTGCGCCCAGCCGGGCCAACTCTTGTACGAACATGAAGCGACTCTCGAACACGTTTTCAGTCACCATCGCCGTGCCCTGCGCGACTGCGTTAAAGGCCACCACGAACGGCATGAGATCAGTGGCAAACCCCGGCCACGGCAGGGTCACCACATCCACGGCGGCTAATCGGTGGTCGGCTTGCACGCGAAAGCCATTCTCGACGGTCGTAACTGTTGCTCCCGCTGTCGCCAGCTTGTCCAGGCTGATCTCCAGGTGGGTGGGATTGCTATTAAGGATCGTGACATCACCACGGGTCATGGCGGCGGCAAAGGCGAACGTGCCGGCAATGATGCGGTCCGAGACCGTGGTGTGCTCCACCGGATGCAACTGGTCAACCCCCTGGATTTCCAATGTGGAGTTTCCCGCTCCATCAATCTTGGCGCCCATCTGAGACAGGAGGTGACACAGATCGACGATCTCAGGCTCACGGGCGGCGTTGTCGATGACCGTAGTGCCACGAGCCAGCACGGCGGCGGTCAAAATGTTTTCCGTAGCACCGACGCTGGGGAAATCCAGCCAGATCTGCGCACCCACTAGGCCATTGGGAGCCTTTGCTTTGACGAAACCGTGCTCATGAACCACCTGGGCACCCAGCTTTTGCAGGCCACCCACGTGCATATCCAAACCCCGAGTGCCAATGTTGTCCCCACCGGGCAAGGCAACGTCAGCCTCCCCTAGGCGCGCCACCAAGGGGCCCAGGACACAAATGGAGGCGCGCATCCGGCGGACTAAGTCATAGTCAGCCTTATGGCCCGGCTGCGGTGGGACATCCATGGTGACAGTGCCGGCGAGTTCATCGTGAGTCACCTCACAGCCCAGGCGACGCAGCAACTCGGCCATGATGGTCACGTCGAGAATGTTGGGCACCTCACGCAACGTGGTGGGACCCTGGGCCAGCAGGGCCGCAGCCATCAACTTGAGCACACTGTTCTTGGCACCAGTGATCCGCACCTGCCCCTGCAGTTGCGTGCCGCCGCGAATCCAGAAACGTTCCACGCAGCGCATCGTAGGCGGCTCAGCGCTTATGCACGAGAACCGGGTTGACATAGAGTGCCCGGAATGGTGCACCTGAGTCGGATCTACACCCGTACTGGTGACGCTGGTGACACAGCGTTAGCAGATGGCTCCCGTGTAGGGAAAACTGACCTGCGGCTAGCGGCCTATGCCGATGTGGACGAGGCCAACTCGCTGCTGGGCGTGGTGCTGGCCCACGCTGGCTTGCCTTCCGCTGTGGAGACTGTGCTGCTGCGCGTCCAACAGGAGCTGTTCGACGTTGGCGCTGATCTGAGCACTCCCGTAGTGGCCCACGCCGCAGTAAAGCCCCTGCGCATTGGCCAGGAAGCGGTGAACCGGCTGGAGGCCGAGTGTGACCGCTTCAACGCTGGGCTGCCTGCTCTGCGCAGCTTCATCCTGCCCGGAGGTGGCGTGGCTGCTGCGCACCTGCACGTGGCCCGTGCCGTGATCCGGCGAGCGGAACGCTCCACCTGGGCGGCCCTGGAGGTCCACAGCGCGACCATGAACCCGCTAGCCGCGCGCTATCTCAACCGGCTTTCGGACCTGGTGTTCATCTTGGCGCGGGTCGTGGCCGGACCCGACAGGGAACGCTTGTGGCAACCAGGGCAGAGTCGCGCCAGTATCACCACGTGAGGCCCTGATCCTTGATGACGGCCACTGGAGGATTACACCTGATCGAGCGCAGCGCAGCCAGATGCCGCCGAGGAGTAGCCACGGCAGGGCACGGTTGATTCTCAGGCTGCTTGTCTGAGCCTCCAGGTGGGCGAGTTTGACCGGCTTGCGACCTGCAAACTGTTCGAGTTGACCCTCCTGACCAGGGCCCGACGGTACCGTCGGATCAGATGATCCTGAACGGAAAGGTCCGCTATGCCAGCCTCCGCCACCCCGGCTGTTGCCACCGATGCCACTCCTACTGAACCGACGACTGTTCCCCCTCCCCTGCCGCGCTGGCGGCGTAGTGCCATGGTGCAGGCGGCAGCGCTGGCAGGGGCCGCCAGCACCGGACCCAGCCTGGTGCCACGAACGTGGCTGGGCCAGGGCATCACCACCGCTGTCAGCGTGCTGGGCGGGTTGCTGCTGGGATGGATAGTGGCCACCGGCCTGACCGTGGGGGTTGTCGCATTGAACCGGGTGCGACAGGCCACAACACCCGGTCAAATGCGACAACCCCTGCTGGCGCGGCGGACGAGGGTGGTGCTGCAGCGGGTGGGGTGGGTGGTGACCATTGCCGGGGTCGGGCTGTTGTTGGCGTGGGGGCGTCAGGGGCGGATTGCCACTGCGCGCCTGGTAGGGCTGGCTCCCCCGAGCCTGACTGAGGACACCAAGGCTGCACTGACCGCCCTGGGATTGGTGGCGGGCATCGCGGGGATGGTGGGCCTGATCTGGGGGCTGTGGAGGCTGCTGGGCCGAGGGCTCGGCCGAGGATGGGTGGGGCGGTTGGTCGCGGCCGTGGCCGTGGGTTTGACGGTGCTGGCTCTGGTGCAGTGGGTAGGCGTACCTGCTGTCATCAACGCGATGCGGGCCAGCTCCACCGCCCGAGATGCGCAGAACCCTCCAGACGCCAGCGCACCCACCTCCAGCTTGCGCTCCGGCGGGCCCGGCAGCACCCAACCATGGAGCGCCCTGGGCTATGAAGGGCGACGGTTCGTCTCCGGCGGCCCCACCCCGCAGCGAATCACCGAGGTCACCGGAACCCCCGCACAGGAGCCTATCCGCGCCTACGCCGGGATGGGCAGCGGGCGCCACCTGGACCAAACCGTGGAGACCGCCATGGCCGAATTGCGACGCACTGGGGCGTTCAGCCGAGGCACCCTGCTGGTGGTGACCCCCACCGGACGGGGCTGGATCGACGAATTCATCGTGGCCAGCGTGGAATACCTCACCAGTGGAGACTGTGCCACAGTGGGCATTCAATACAGCAACGACCCCAGTTGGGTGGCCTTTGCCGGCTCCCGCGAGGCCCCGCAACAGGCAGGCAGGCTGCTGTTTGAACGCATCGAACACGAACGCTCCCTGCTGCCCGCCACCGCACGGCCTCGCTTGCTGGTGGCCGGGCTCTCGCTCGGCGCGTTCGGTGGGCAGGCCCCCTTCTCCACGCCCCAGGACATGCTGCGTCGCGTCGACGGGGCCCTGTGGATCGGCACCCCCCGGTTCACCCCCCTACGGTCACAATTGACCGACCAGCGCCAACCCGGTTCTACGGAGTTGCTGCCTGAAGTGGACACAGGTCGACACATCCGCTTTGCGGCCACGCCCGAACAGTTAGGGATACGCGCCGATGGCAGTGCCTACGGGCCCTGGGAGACCCCACGGGTGGCCTACCTGCAGCACGCCTCCGACCCGGTGGTGTGGTGGCATCCGCAGTTATTGGTGCGTCAGCCGGACTGGATGCGCGAAGATGTCGGGGCAGACGTCAACCCTGGCCTGCGGTGGATCCCCCTGCTCAGCTATTGGCAGACCACCATGGACGTGGTCATGGGAGCCAAACCCGAACCCACCTCCACCGGCGGGCACGGGCACCTCTACCGCGAGGAGGTCTCCCATGCCTGGGCCGCCATCCTGGGGCAGCCTCCCGAACGTGCTGCCGCGATCGCCGCAGCAGTATAGGGGGCAGTCCGCCCCACGCTGATCCGGGACGAGCAGGGGCGGCGAGGAGGCAGTCTCCAACACCACAGCAGGCCCAAGGAGGGTCAGGCGGGGGCACCCCCGGAGAAGACGTGCTCTCTCCTGCCCCCGGAGGTTGCCTAGTGCTGCACGGCAGTGGCCTCGACCAGGGCCAGGCGGGAGCGGGCTTGGCGAGCAGCATCACGGTCACCGGTGCGTTCAGCGTCGGTGAGGGCCTTCTGCTCAGCGGCAGTGTCAATCTCGGTAGGTAGGAGCACCTGCTCGGCCAACACGCTGACATGGTTGTGGTGCACCGAAACGAACCCACCATCAATGGCCAGACGCAGGAGGTTGCCCTCCTTCTGGGTGGCATGAATCAACGGGCCTGATTCGGGGGTCCGTACCTGCACCACGCAGGCCACAAGCTCGCTGAACGTGGGCTCATGACCGCCCAGGATGCCCATCTCACCCTCTGTGGTGCGCAGCGAAACGGAGGAGGCACTGCCGGACCACACTTGATGCTGCGGGGCGACAATGCTGACCTTTAAAGGAGCGTGGGTGGTGTCAGCCATGGCTACAGGCTCTTTTGCAGCTCGTGGTGCTTACGCTCCAGATCCTCCAGGCCACCGCAGAGGAAGAACGCCTGCTCGGGCACGTGGTCATACTCACCGTCAGCAATCTTGGTGAACGCTTCGATGGTCTCCTTGACCGGCACGAACGAACCGTCGATGCCGGTAAAGGTCTTGGCCACAAACGTGTTTTGGGAGAGGAAGCGCTGGATCCGCCGTGCTCGCTGAACCGTGAGCTTGTCCTCCTCACTGAGCTCGTCCATCCCCAGGATGGCGATGATGTCTTGCAAATCCTTGTACTTCTGCAGGATTTGTTTGACCCGCTGAGCGGTGCGGTAATGCTCATCACCGACATAGCGCGGGTCGAGGATGCGGCTGGTGGAGTCCAACGGGTCCACCGCCGGGTAGATGCCCAGCTCAGAAATCGGGCGGGAGAGCACCGTGGTGGCATCGAGGTGGGCGAACGTGGTGTGCGGCGCCGGGTCGGTGATGTCATCGGCGGGCACGTAAATGGCCTGAAGTGAGGTGATGGAGTGACCACGGGTGGAGGTAATGCGCTCCTGCAGCACACCCATCTCATCGGCCAGGGTTGGCTGGTAGCCCACCGCGCTGGGCATCCGGCCCAGCAGGGTGGACACCTCGGACCCGGCCTGGGTGAAGCGGAAAATGTTGTCGATGAAGAGCAACACGTCCTGGCCTTGCACGTCACGGAAGTACTCCGCCATGGTGAGGGCGCTCAGCGCTACGCGCAAACGGGTGCCCGGGGGCTCATCCATCTGGCCGAACACCAGAGCCGCCTTGTTAATGACGCCGGTTTCGGTCATCTCTAGGAACAGATCGTTACCCTCGCGGGTGCGCTCCCCCACGCCGGCAAAGACAGAGACCCCACCGAAGTTTTCCGCCACGCGGTAGATCATCTCTTGGATGAGCACCGTTTTACCGACTCCCGCACCTCCGAACAGGCCGATCTTGCCACCTTTAACGTAGGGGGTAAGCAAGTCGATGACCTTAATTCCGGTCTCGAAGGTTTCCGTTTTACTTTCCAACTGGTCAAACTTGGGGGCTTGGCGGTGGATCGGCCAGCGTTCGGCAATCTTCAGGCTGGATTCCTCCACGTCCAGGGGTTTGCCCTGAGTGTTCCATACGTGGCCCAGGGTCACGTCACCCACAGGGACACTGATGGGGCCACCAGTGTCACGCACCGTTGCACCACGGACGAGACCGTCGGTGGGTTGTAGGGCAATCGCGCGCAAAATGTTGTCACCGAGGTGCTGGGCCACTTCCAGGTGCAATGTGGAGGTACGCCCGCCAACGGTGACGTCCACTTCTAGGGCGTTGTAAATGTCGGGCAGGCTGTCGGTGAGGAACTCCACGTCCACTACTGGGCCAATGACCCGAGCCACCCGCCCCGTGGGCAGCGCAGTGGAGGTTTCCAGGGTGAGGATTTCAGCCGGAGTGAAAGTGTCAGTCACCGTCTGCCCCGCCTCGGCTGGTTGGGAGGCCTCGGTGGTTGGGGCCGCAGCGGTGGGAGTGGTATCGGTCTTCTTGGCCATGCTCTAGGCCCCTTCTTGGCTGGATTCGGCAAGGGCGTTTGCCCCTCCCACGATTTCACTGATTTCTTGGGTGATTTCGGCCTGCCGCGCGGCGTTGGCTTGGCGCGTCAGAGACCGGATCAAGTCCTCGGCGTTGTCGGTGGCCGACTTCATCGCCTTGCGTCGGGCGGCGTGCTCACTGGCTGCGGACTGCAACAGGGCATGATAGATGCGTGCGGTGATGTAGCGCGGCAGTAAAGCGTCAAGCACCTGCTCGGCATCAGGCTCGAACTCATACAGCGGAATAGGGCCGTGAGCAGGAGTTTCGTCAGTGTCGGCAATCTCCAGGGGAACCAAACGGCGAGTTGCCGGCTCTTGGGTGGCCATGGAGATGAACTCGGTGAACACCAAGTGAATCTCATCCACCGCGTGCGGGTCGTCCTGCTCAGCCCCGCCACCGGCACCGCCCTGGGCGGAGGCTGCGGGGTGGGAACGCAGGTAATCCTCCAGCACCGCCTCGGCAATCTGCTGGGCATGAGCATAGGTGGGGGCGTCACTGAATCCACTCCACTGGGCGCGGCTGTCGCGGTTGCGGAAGCGGTAGTAACCGATGCCTTTGCGCCCCACCAGATAGGTGGCGACCTGCCGGCCTTGCTCGGTAAGCAGCTGAGTCAATGCTTGTGCCTCGCGAATCGCATTGACCGAGTAGCCCCCGGCCAAGCCCCGATCTGCGGTAATAAGAACCACCGCAGAACGGCCATGACGAGTGCTCGGCGTGGTCAGTGGGTGATCCACCTGGGTATGGGAAACCGCCGCCGATAACGCCTGGCTCAACTCCGCCGCGTAGGGGGCCGCCGCAACCACACGCTGATGAGCCTTAACGATGCGAGAAGCCGAAATGAGCTCCATGGCGCGGGTGATTTTTTTCGTCGACTGCACGGAGCGAATGCGACGCCGGTAAACCCGGACGTTAGCAGCTGCCATGAGCTAGCTCGCCTTCGCTTCAGAGGCAGTTGAGGCGGTCGGGTAGCGCTTGACCTGCTCTTGCTCAATATCGGCGGTGGTCATCTCCTCTATCTCAGCAAGCTCATCGTGGATCAGCGTGAGGCCATCGGTGAGCAAGAACTGACGCTTAAACGCCTCGACTGCCTGCTGGAGCAACTCCACGGTGGAGTCCTCCAACTGACCAGTCTGAGCGATCGCATCGTTGATCGCAGGGTGCTCGCGCGCGAGGTAGTCCAGTAACTCCGACTCAAAGCGACGGACCTGATCAACCGGCACGTCGTCCACTACACCCGTCGTGCCCATCCACACCGACACCACCTCTTGGGGCAGGGTGAAGGGCGTGTACTGAGGCTGCTTGAGCAGCTCCACCAGGCGGGCACCGCGCTCCAACTGGGCCTTCGAGGCTTTGTCCAGGTCGGAGCCGAAGGCAGCGAAGGCCTCCAGCTCGCGGTACTGAGCCAGGTCCACCCGCAACCGCCCGGCGATCTTTTTCATCGCCTTGGTTTGGGCTGAGCCACCCACCCGGGACACTGAGATCCCCACGTTAATGGCTGGGCGCACCCCCGAGTTGAACAGATCAGTCTCCAAGAAACACTGACCATCCGTGATGGAGATCACGTTGGTGGGGATGAACGCGGAAACGTCGTTGCCCTTGGTCTCAATGATCGGTAGGCCCGTCATCGAGCCCCCGCCCAACTCGTCGGACAACTTCGCACAACGCTCCAACAAGCGTGAATGCAGGTAAAACACGTCCCCGGGATAGGCTTCGCGACCCGGAGGACGACGCAACAGCAAGGACACTGCCCGGTAGGCATCGGCCTGCTTAGACAGGTCATCAAAAACGATCAACGCGTGCTGGCCCTGGTACATCCAGTGCTGGCCCAAGGCCGAGCCGGTGTAGGGAGCCAAGTACTTAAACCCAGCAGGGTCAGAGGCAGGAGCTGCCACAATGGTCGTGTACTCCAGTGCACCGGCTTCCTCCAAAGCGCCACGCAACCCTGCAATCGTGGAGCCCTTTTGGCCGATGGCCACGTAGATGCACTTGACAGCCTTTTTGGGGTCACCAGATTTCCAGCCCTCACGCTGATTGATGATGGTGTCCACCGCGATAGCTGTCTTCCCGGTCTGACGGTCGCCAATGATCAACTGGCGTTGGCCGCGCCCGATGGCTGTCATCGCATCGATCGCCTTGATACCGGTCTGCAGCGGCTCTTTCACCGGCTGGCGCTGCACCACCGAAGGAGCCTGCAACTCCAAGGGGCGACGCGTTTCGGCCTGAATGGGGCCCAGCCCATCCAGGGGGTTACCCAGCGGGTCAACCACGCGACCAAGAAAGCCATCGCCTACTGGCACCGAGAGGATTTCACCGGTGCGTTTCACCTTCAGGTTCTCCTCGATGCCGGAGAAGTCTCCCAGCACCACCACACCAACCTCACGCACATCCAAGTTCAGCGCCAAGCCCAGCACCCCGTTGTCAAACTCCAACAGCTCGTTGGCCATGACCGAGGGCAGACCCTCTACCCGAGCAATGCCATCACCTGCTTCCACGACCCAGCCCACTTCCTCTTTGCTGGAGGTGGGCTGGTATTCGGCTAGGTTGCGCTCGATCGCTTGGCGAATCTCATCAGGGCTAATCGTCAGTTCTGCGGTCATACCGTCTGTGCTCCTCGGTCAAGGTCGTGGTCACGATCGGGGGTGGAGTTCATGATGGGGGCATTGCCGTCCTGGCCGAGCAGGCGTCGACTGAGGGTGCGCAAGCGCTGCTTGCCGCTGCCGTCAATGATGTCGTGGCCGACACGGATCACCGCCCCACCCATGAGGTCGGGGTCAATGACCACCTGCAAGCGCACCCGGCTGTGGTGGTACATCCGGGCGATCAGGGCAGCCATGGCGGCGTGCTGCTGGGTGCTCATGGGCGCGCTGAGAAAGACCTGGGCGGTCAACTCCTCGCGGCGGGAGTGGGCCACTTTGCCCAGTTGGGTCACACCAGCGGAGAAGCGGCGCACCCGACTGTTACCGACCAGATGCTCCAATAAGGCCAATGTGGTGGGAACCACCTTGCCCTCCAGCAAACTATGCAGCAGAGCTATGCGCTGTTGATCACTGCGCTGCTGGTCGTCCAGCACTGCCCGCAACTGGGGATTGGCAGCCACCAACCGACCGAAACGGAACAGTTCATCCTCGACATCATCGAGGGTGTCGTCGCGTTCACAGGCGTGGAAGGCTCGGGTGACCGAGGCAATCTCTAGCGCATCCACCAGATCGCGAGGATGCGCCCAGGGCAGCTGCGCCGCGTGCGCCACGGCCTGTGCCACGTCCTCATCCACATGCGAGGCCAGCACCGACATCGCCAAGCGAGCCCGAACCGGCTTAGGCACACCCGAATCAGTTAAGGCATTGCGCAGCCCCGGTTCGCGGCCCAACAGGCGCACCACAGCAAGCATGTCCTCCACGCGGGGATCCCACGTGGCGCAGCTGTGGGCAGCCAGCGGAATCTCATCGCTGTGACGGAGCACCGCGATGAGGCTGTCACGACTGGCACCGTGCATCAACGCCGCTGCCCTCCTGCGCTAGTCAGTGGGTTGGCGTGGTCATTGCCGTTATCGGCGGCAAGCTGCTGCTCCAATTCGGCCATGAAACGATCTACCGTGCGGTTGGTCGCCTCGGTGGCGGCGAGGTTTTCACCCACCACCCGGCTGGCCAAGTCCACCGCCAAGTCGCCTACCTCGGCCAGCAGGGCCTGGCGGGTGGCAGCAAGGTCGGACTCCAGCCGTTGACGGGCGCGGGTGACCTCGTGGTTGGCAGCCTCGCGCGCCTCCTCCCGAGCAGCCTCAATGATCTGCGCCCGCTCGGATTGAGCCTGCGTGCGGATATGCGCAGCTTCAGTGCGAGCTTGCTGCATCGACTCCTGGTAGGAGCGCAGCAACTCTTCGGCCTTGGCCTGAGTTTGTGCCGCCCGCTTCATCCCGCCTTCGATGGCCTCGGTGCGTTCCCGGTGCAGCCGCTCAAAGGTGGGGAAGACGAACTTAGACAGCACCCACAACAGCAGCAGGAACGCAATCGAACCAATGATGATCTCCGGCCAGGCCGGCAGGATTGGGTTGTGCTCTTCGGCGGCAGCCCCGTGCTCCCCGGTAGCTTCTGCTGCCCAGGTGAGGGCGACCACACTCGTGGTGATCAAAACACTCATGAGGGTGGCTGCTTACTTCAGAGCGAAGGCAAGACCGATGGCGATGATGGCCAACGCCTCGGCCAGAGCAGCACCCAGGATGGCCACACCTTGCAGCACCCCGCGCGCCTCAGGCTGACGTGCCACTCCATTGACGTAAGCAGCGAAAATCATGCCAATAGCTAGGGCAGAACCGATCACGGCCAAGCCGTAACCGATCATATTCATGTTGCCGTTCATGCTGGGTGCTTCCTTTCGATAGTGACGTACCTGACAAACCGTTCGTGGTTAATGCTCGCTCGATAGTGCTCCACCGATATAGAGGGCGGTCAGCAAAGTGAATACGTAAGCCTGGAGCAGTTGGATGAAGCCCTCAAAGAAGGTCATGCCGATGCTGCCCACCATGGCCAGGGTGCCTGAGCCGATTCCGACGACCCCGCCCAGTTCGAAGATCAAGTAATTGCCGCCCAGGATAAACAGCACCAGCACGAGATGCCCAGCGAACATGTTGAGCGTGAGACGCAAGGCCAGGGTGACCGGACGCACCAAGACAGTGGAGAAAAACTCAATGGGTGCCAGCAGTACATAGACAGGTTTAGGGATCCCTGGAGGAAACATCATGGTTTTGAAGTAGCCCCAGACACCTTGGTGTTTCATACCAACTGCGTTATAGAGCACCCAGGCCATCAGAGCCAAGGCCAGCGAAAAACCCATATGGGAGGTAGCTGGGAACTGCAGCAGCGGAATGATCCCAGCGATATTGAGCACCGCGATGAAGGTGAACAACGTGGCTAGAAAGGGGACGAAGCGCAAACCCTGGGCACCAATGCTTTCCAACACGACGCTGTTGCGCACGAAGCCATAGACCGACTCGCCGAAATACTGGTAACGACCCGGGACCAGTTGGGCACGGCGGACCGTGAGGAGGAAAAACCCGGCGAGCAACACGGTTCCCCCCACCACCGTGAGCATGGGCTTGGTCACACCAAACCCAGCAAGGGTGAAAATGGGGGGTAAATCAAAGATTTCGGGGCCGGGGCTGACGAACTCAGCTTTCACCAACGCCTCCTGAATGATCGCCAGACATGTGCACCCGGCGTTACTTGCCCCTCAACCTACCAAGGCAGCCGACATGATCGCTCACCTCACCCCTCACGGTCTGGTCACAACGGAGCCGGCCCACCCCTGAGGGCGAGGCTAAGGACTAAAGGTCCTCCGTATGATCGCTAGGAGGAAGCTTTCCGTAACGCATCCATATCGCATACAGCGCCACCCCAGCACCGAGGATGATGCCCACCGGCAGAGCCCACTGTTGATCCAGCCAATGGGCGGCTGCCCACCCGAGGCCTCCCCACACCAATACACCAGCTGTGATCAGGGAGAACGCCGACCAGGCATCATTGGCTGCTCGCCGATCAGCCTGACGTATCTGCTCCCGAGAATGCGGCGGGTGTGGATCAGTCGGGTGTGGATCATCACTGTGCGTCATGGCCTTCACGTTACCGAGTTGGGAGGGCGCTGCCGCAGGCCTGCCACGATCAGGGCCGCCAGCCACACCAGGGTGGACGCAATGAGGGACACGCCCAGGGCCAAAGCAGAAAGCCCCACGCTGGTGGCCACAGCGAAGGCCAGCGAGACCATCAGCAGGCGCAGCAGAAACCCCAGGAGCACCTGCGCGACTGCCAACCCTCCGCTCGTGCGCGCCACCCATCCCGCCACCTGCACGTTGAGTCTGCTGGTGGCAAAAAACCCCAGACCAACCAGGCCTGCCACCATCACTGACCACCCCACACGGGCCTGCGTGAGCACGCCCACCCCTATCGCAACGATCCCCACGGTCAAGCCGGAGAGCAGCCACACCCGTTTCACGAGGCAGCCCGCGACGAAGAGTCGTGGCGTTTGCCCTGCCCCGCACGCGGTAAGCGGGCGACGCTGGCCAACCGGGCTCGGGGGGCCAACGTGGCCACCAGGGCAGCCAAGACCACGGCCAGCACGATGGCTCCTGGCCAAGGACCAGGCAGGAAACTCATGGACAGGCTGCCAAAGGCGATCAGCGCCGACCAGACGTACATGATCCACACGGCGCGGCGATGGGAGTGGCCGATCTCCAGCAGCCGGTGATGCAGGTGTTGCTTATCAGGAGAGAACGGAGAGCGCCCCGCAGCCGTGCGCCTAATGACCGCCAGCAGCAAGTCGAGCATGGGGATGACCAAGATGAGCAAGGGCAGCAACAGCAATAACAACGCTGGGGCGAGATTGGCATCCTCCAACTCCCCCGTTTGTAAACGCCCCGTCAGGCTGATCATGGAGGCGGCGAGCAGCAACCCCAGCAGCATCGAACCGGAGTCTCCCATGAAGATCCGGGAAGGCCAGCGATTGTGCGGCAAAAACCCCAGGCACATCCCCGCCAAAATCACCGAGATCAACGTGGGAGTGGTGGCGCGGTCCAGGCCTTGGCGGTAGGAGAGCAGGTAACTGAACACAAAGAAGCCGCTGGCCGCGATCCCCACAATGCCCGCAGCCAGGCCATCCAGACCGTCGATGAAGTTCACCGCGTTGACGGTGACCAGCACCACCAGCACGGTCAGTAGCACTCCCACCTCATAGGGCAACACGTAGATGCCGGTGTCACCCCCGACCGGAACCCACAGCACTTGGATGCCCTGCACGATCATCACCCCAGCGGCCAACATCTGCCCAGCCAGTTTGGTCAACGCATCCAACTCCCACTTGTCATCAATGATGCCCAACACCAGGATGACCAACGCGCCCGATAACAAGGCGCGCCAGTCGTTGAGAACGCGAAAAACATCCCGCAGCAAGGTGATTTCGCTGGCTACCAGCAAGGCACTGCAAAAGCCGATGAACATGGCCACCCCACCCAGCCGGGGGGTGGGCAGCACGTGCACATCGCGGTCGCGCACCCCGCTGTAGACACGGCACACCACCGCCAGCCGCCGCACGATGGGCGTGGACAGGTAGGTCATCGCCGCAGCGACGAGCAGGGTCACCAGGTAGGAGCGCATAGAGCACCGACGTTACCGTCCCAGGCGGTGAGGTTTTCCCTCGCAGCCTCTCGTTAGTCTGGTGGCGCCTTGGCATCGATCGATGCCAACCCAGACCTAACCCGAAAGGCTCCCCATGATCGGACACGGCAGGACACGGCCTGGCAGTAACCGTGCACTCAGCGGTTGGGCCAGCACCGTCACGGTGATACTGCTGATGGGCGTGATGCTGGCTGGGTGTGGCAGCGACGACAACTCCGGCTCTACCACGGCTAAGGCCACCAACGCGACCTGTGCTACCGCCAGCGTCAATGGGTCAGGCTCCACCTTTGCGCAGAACATTGTCAAAGAGTGGATCAAAAACTATGGCGCTGCGTGCTCCGGGGCCTCCATCAACTACCAAGGCACCGGCTCCAGCGATGGGATCGCCAAGTTCACCAACGCTACCGTGGAGTTTGCCGGCACCGACGTTGCGCTGACTGCGGCCGAGCAGCAGGCAGCTCAGGCCAAACACGGGCCGGTGCTGCAGATCCCCTGGACCGCAGGAGCAGTGGCGGTGATCTACAACCTTCCCGGGGTGCCGGCGCTGCGCCTGCGCCCGGCCACGCTGGCCGGTATCTACGCCGGGGGCATCACCTCCTGGAACGATGCCGCCATTGCCGCTGACAATCCCGGGGTGAACCTGCCCTCCACCGGCATCCAGGTGGTGCACCGCTCCGATGGGTCCGGCACGACAGCGGTGTTCACCTCCTACCTGGCGGCTGTGGCCCCTCAGGTGTGGAAAGCCGGTTCCGGCAAGGAGATCTCCTGGCCCACGGGGCAAGGGGCACAGAAGTCGGACAAGCTGACCGAGACCGTCAAGAGCACCCCTGGGGCTATCGGCTACGCGGAGCTGTCCTACGCGGTGGGCTCCGGTCTGACCACTGCTCGGTTGGGTAACGCTGGTGGGGCCTTTGTGGCTCCCGACGCGCCTGGAGCGGTTAGCGCTGCCCTGGCCCAGTCCACCATCGGCGCTGACCTGCAGGTGAACGTCAATTACCAGGCCAGCGACGCGGCGGCCTATCCCCTATCCAGCGTCTCTTACGTGCTGGTGCCGGTGCGGGGGCCCGACGCCAACAAAGCGGCGTTGCTGCGTGCTTTCATCACCTACGCGCTGGGACAGGGCCAAGACAGCGCCTCGGCCCTGGCGTACGCCGCCCTGCCCCCGCAGATCTCCCACCAGGCCTTGACAGCAGCAGCCACCCTCACCGGCCCCTAACCCCACCGCCATGACCACGACCACTCCCGCAGCCCCGCCCACGACGCGGCCCGCCCGAACCCCCCTGCGGGAAGGTCCGGGAGATCGCCTCTTCACCTGGGCGGTGACGGGGGCGGGGATCAGCGTGCTGGCGCTGATCGTGGCCATCAGTGTGTTCCTGCTCTCCCAGGCCTGGCCGGCGCTGGCTCAGGCCGGGGCAGGAT
Source organism: Actinomycetota bacterium (assembly GCA_039812585.1). Classification (GTDB taxonomy): domain Bacteria; phylum Actinomycetota; class Actinomycetes; order JBDIAW01; family JBDIAW01; genus JBDIAW01. The sequence goes on from JBDIAW010000005.1 coordinate 15,761, forward strand.
TCATCACCGAGCAGGAGTGGTTCCCCGATGCCCAACCTCCCCGGTTCGGCATAGCTGCCCTGGTGGTGGGCACCCTGATCTCCAGTGCGGTGGCGTTGCTGTTGGCTGTCCCGGTGGGCGTGGCCGCCTCCCTGTGCGTGGTGGAGTTGCTGCCCCGGCGGTTAGGGCGAGCGATCGGGCAGATGGTGGACCTGCTGGCCAGCGTTCCCAGCGTGGTGTACGGGCTGTGGGGATTCTCCGTGCTGGTGCCCGCCTTGGTGCCGCTGCAACGGTGGCTGGATGCGGCGGTGGGCTCCTTCGTACCCCTGCTGCACAGCCCCAGCGGAATCTACGGGCGTTCCCTGCTCGCCGCTGGGGTGGTGTTGGCGATCATGGTGCTGCCCACCATTGCCGCTCTGTGCCGGGAGAGCTTCCTGCAGGTCCCCCGCGCCCATCGGGAGGCCGCCCTGGCCCTGGGAGCCACCCGCTGGGAGATGATCCGCACAGCAGTGCTGCCCAGCACGCGGCCAGGAGTGATCGCCGCCTCCATGCTGGGGCTGGGGCGAGCGTTGGGTGAAACGATCGCCGTGGCTATGGTGCTCTCCGCCAGCTTTGACCTGACGTGGCATTGGGTCGAACCAGGCGGAGTGACCATCGCCGCCAACATTGCCGCCAAGTTCGGGGAGGCTGGGATGCTGGGGCGTCACGCGTTGGTAGCCAGCGGTTTGGTGCTCTTCACGTTGACGCTGGCGGTCAACGCGGTAGCCCGCCTGGTGGTGCGTCGCAGCGTGGTGGCGGGGCGGTGAGGCGATGAGCCCAACCCCCCCTGCGACACCGCCCCCACCACTACAGGGATGGTCGTTGCCGGCCCGGCGGCGCACCCGCGACCTGCTCGCCCGGGCCAGCCTGCTGGCGGCGCTGATCCTGGCGCTGGTCCCACTGGTGGCGGTGCTGGCTTATGTGCTGCGCCGAGGGTTGCCCGGCCTGAGCCCAGACTTTCTCACCCACTCCATGAAGGGAGTGGGTGCGCTGGATACCAACGGCGGGGCCTACCACGCGATCCTGGGCACCCTGGAGCAGGTTGGAATCGCCATGGTGCTTGCTGTGCCCCTAGGCCTAGCGGTAGCGATCTACCTCACCGAAATCGGGCCCACCTCACCAGCGCATCGCCGCCTGGCTGCTTGGATCCGTTTCTTCGTTGACGTGATGACCGGCCTACCCTCCATCGTGGCGGGGCTGTTCATCTTTGCCTTCTGGGTTTTGGCTCTGCACCAAGGGTTTTCCGGTCTAGCCGCCGGGCTGGCCCTGGCTGTGCTCATGCTGCCCGTGGTGGTACGCACCTGCGAGGAGATGCTGGTGCTGGTCCCCCGCGACCTGCGTGAGGCTGCCTGGGCCACGGGAGCGCCCCGGTGGCGCACGGTGATCTGGGTCGTGCTGCCGGCGGCCGGTAGCGGTATCACGACCGGGCTGATGCTGGCCGTAGCTCGGGTCGCGGGAGAAACCGCTCCGCTGTTGCTCACGGCGTTTGGTTATGACGCAATCCGCACCTCCCCAGTGGCCGGCCCTCAAGCCGGGTTGCCGATGTTCGTCTACGACCAGTCCGGCTCTGCGTTTGCCCCGGCCATCGAACGCGCCTGGGCGGGGGCACTGACCTTGATTGGGCTGGTCGTCGGGTTAACTGTCTTGGCCCGCTTGCTGGCCCGGCGTTTTCGACCGTTAGGAGACTGATGAGCGACCCTGAGGATCCTGCGGCAACACCTGGGGATCGGCACCTGCAAGTGCGCGACCTCAACGCCTGGTTCGGCACGTTCCAGGCCATTGCTGAGGTCAGCCTGAGCCTGCACTCCCACCAAATCACTGCGCTGATTGGCCCCTCGGGCTGCGGAAAGTCGACGTTTCTGCGCACCCTCAACCGCATCCACGAGGCCACTCCCGGCGCGCGGGTGAGCGGCACGATCACCTACGCCGGCCAGGACCTTTACGCTGCGGGGGTCAGCGCCACGGCAGTACGACGGCGCATCGGCATGGTGTTCCAACGGCCCAACCCCTTCCCCACCCTTTCGATTCGTGACAACACCCTGGCCGGGCTGCGCCTGACTGGCCATCGGTTGAGCAAAACCGCCCGCGAGGAGATCACCCAACGGTGCCTGCTCGGGGCGGGGCTGTGGGAGGAAGTGAAAGATCGCCTCGACAAACCGGCGGTGAGCCTGTCGGGAGGGCAGCAACAACGCTTGTGCATTGCCCGGGCTATTGCGGTGGACCCCGAAGTCCTGCTCATGGATGAGCCATGTTCGGCCCTGGACCCCATCTCCACCCTGCGCATTGAGGAGCTCATGGTCAGCCTCAAGGCCAACTACACCGTGGTGGTGGTCACCCACAACATGCAGCAAGCCGCTCGCGTCAGCGATCGCACCGCGTTTTTCACCATCGCCGCCGCCGGCCAACCGGGGCGGCTCATTGAGGTGGGTGACACCTCCACCATGTTCACCACCCCCAGTGACCCGCGCACTGAGGCCTACATCACCGGGAGGTTCGGATGAGCAACTCCACTGTCAGCGCAGGGTATGAGTCCCGGCGCGGGTTCCACAGCGACCTGGAGCGGCTGTGCGCCAGCGTGGGAGAGCTGGCCGATCTGGGCGAGCGGGCCATCGTACTGGGCAGCGACACTCTGCTGCTGGCGGGTGAGCAGGCCGGCCAGGCGATCACCGCGACGATCACCCACGACCGGCAGGTGGACAAGCTCACCCACCACATCCAGGACAACACCCTGCATCTGCTGGCCCTGCAACAACCGATGGCCACCGACCTACGCACTCTGGTGACCGTCGTACGCGTGATCCACGAGCTGGAACGCATCGGCGACAACATGGTCAACATCGCCACGACGGCCCGGCGGATGACTGACTGCCCCCTGGATGAGCACCTCAAACACTTGGTGAGCTTGATGCGTGACCAGGCTTGCCTGCAACTGCGTACTGCTAACCAGGCGTTTTTGAGCCGCGACGCCGCCGTAGGCGCTGGGGTGGCGCTGATGGACGACGCCATGGATGACCTGCAGAAACAGCTGTTTCGCCACGTCTTCACCCTGCCCGCCAGCGAGGAAACCCTGCATTTAGCTGTGCAGGCCAGCCTGATCGGGCGCTACTACGAACGGGTCGCCGACCATGCCACCAACTACGGCGGCCGGGTGGCCTTCATGGTCACCGGAACCCACACTCTGGGGGGGTAGGGGAGTTGCTTCCGATGCCAGGGCAACCGCCAGTACCGGCAGCTACACCGAGATCCTGAAAGCCTCCCATTCCGGCAAGGGGCAGCCCCCCGGTTCAAGAAACCACCCTCCGATATCGCGATTGGTTGGCTCAACTATGGCTGCTTGATCCATGACCTGCTTGGTTACCCAACGCTAATCATGTGCTGGCCGCCAGCCAGACCCCCAAGCATTTTCTGGCCGACCCAGCGCTCTCAGCCCGGCTCCTGAGGGTTGGGGGTGGATAGCTAGTTGCGGGTGAGGGCGAACAGATCGGTGTTCGTGATGCTCCTGTGCTGGGCAGTTTGTTCGAGGCACTCGTGGTGCTCACTGTGCATGCCCTGGCGCAGGTGTGTGGAGCCCAGGTCCGCCACCTGCGTAGCGCCAGCGGAGATCATGAAGTGGACTCATGGTGGAACGAGCCGATCGGCGCATAGTGGCCATCGAGGTCAAGCTCTCCAGCAGCATCGACACCAAACACGTGAAGCACCTCAACTGGTTGCAGCAAACCCCGGGAGATCGCGTTCTCGACCGACTGGTGGTCCATACAGGCCCTCTTGCCTACCGACGTCCCGACGGCGTGGGCGTAGTGGCCCCTAGCCTTGTTGGGGTTGTCATGGTGGGTCGTGCCCATGAGTTCCACGAATCGGTGCTCATCAACCTCGGCAACGTGGCGCCCTCTACTGCGCTGGCACCACCAGGTCGGGGAGGAGTTGCTGTAACTGCTGCGCGGTGATCCCTCCGGCTCGGACCAGGCGCGGGGTGACAGTGGTGAGATCCACGATGGTGGAGGCCACCTGGCCGCCGGTAGGCCCCGCGTCGAGGTAGACCTCCACAGCAGGCCCGAGGTCCGCGCGGGCGGCGGCGCAGGTTTGAGGGGCGGCAGCTCCGGAGCGGTTGGCGCTGCTGACCGCCATCGGGCCGACCTGCGCCAAGACCTCCAAAGCCAGCGGATGGTCAGGCATACGCACCGCGACCGTGCCCTGCGTATCGCCCAGATCCCAGGCCAAGCTGGGCTGGGACCGACAGATCAGGGTCAAGGCTCCCGGCCAGAAACGGGCAATCAGAGCCTGGACACGCTGGTCAATGCCGGCGGCCAAACCCTCCACCGTGTCGGGGGAGCCGATGAGCACCGGCACCGGCATGTCCGGCCCGCGCCCCTTGGCGGCTAGCAGCGCGTGCACTGCCGGCGCAGCGAACGCGTCGCACCCCACGCCATAAACCGTGTCGGTGGGCAGCACCACCAGCTTGCCGGCCCGCACCGCACGCACCGCTGCAGCCACCCCCGCAGCCCGCTGGCCCGGGTCGGTGCAGTCGTAGGTGTCGCTGAGGGGGGTGGACATGGGGGCTCCTTACCGGGGGCTGACCACTCCAGGTTAGCGAGGCGGCAGCTCCCCACAGATGCAACTCCCGCGTGGTCCCTCACAGGGTCGTCGCATCCACCCGGGTTCTGAGGCCGATTTCACCCGGGTGGATGCGACGACCCTGTGAGGGACTACGCGGGGAGATCGCGTTCGGGGGATTTCACGCAGAACTGCAAGATCGTAGCGGGTTAAGGTTGTTGGGTGAGGGTTCCAACGCTGTGGGTGGAGTTACACGTGGAGGCTTACCGGCCCGTGAAGCAGTTCTACTCCGCCTTAGGGTTTCGCGTGGTCCGTGAGGATGTGGCCGAAGGCAAAGCCGCCTACTTGGTGATGGAGCGCCAGGGGGCGATCCTGTGCTTTTGGCCGGGCAACAACGCGGTACACGATCATCCCTACTTTCAGACGTTCCCGCCCGATACCCCGCCGGGATACCGAGTGGAGATCGTCATTGCTGTGAAGGACTTGGACGCGCTCTACTTGCGGGCCCAGCAGATGGAGGCAGTGGACACTGCGATCAAGGAAAAGCCTTGGGGGGTGAGGGATTTCCGTATCATCGACCCCAACGGAATCTATATCCGGTTCAGCGAACCCCATGATCCGCGCCAACCCTCTGCCCGACCAGCGCGTGGCCTCAACCCCTCAAGGTACAGCCGGAGGGTGCCGAGAGGGCGTAGGTGAGCTAGGGACTGGCTCGCACCGAGGCCATGGACCCGGCCAGAACCTAGCTTTGATCACCGCAGTGCCTCGCAGGGTGGCCTCGCGCCAGCCGCGCCAAGCAACCGCCACAGCCAGGCGGGCGGAGATCACGACGAGAGGTCCAGCGCCGGTGACCAACGCCAGCCCCGCCCTGCCCGAGCAGCACGCCCCTGCCGCTGAGATCCACGCCCCCCTGCCAGGCACGGGGCACGCCGAGGCGAGCCCGGAAGGTGCTCCGGCCTGGCTGCAGGCCCACCACCAGGCCGCAGCGAGCCGACCCAGCACCGAGGCCTCCACCGCCCCCGCCTGGTCCGGCCTGGCACCGGTGACCGGGACGGCGAGGCAGGCTCCCAGGGTGTTGCGCGGGGAGCAGGCCAACGGGGCGCGGCGAGCGCGGGTCACCTCCGACCTACGCGGAGCTAAGCCCACGATGGTCGATCCCGAGATCTTGGAGCAGGCCAGACAGTCCGCCGCTGCCGCCGGGTATGCCGACGGTTGGGCGCAGGGGCAACGCGAGGCCCAAGCCCAGGTGTACGCCCAGGCGCAGGCTGCGGCGCAGGAGTTTGACCAGGTCAAAGCGGAGTACGCCCTGGCGCTGCAACACGCACTGGCTCGCCTCGCCCAGGCCGCCGACGAGCTGGAAACACGCATGGCCCAGCCCATGACCGAGGTGGAAAACGAACTGATCGCGACCAGCGTGGAGCTCACCCAGATCCTGCTAGGCCACCAACTCCGCTGGCCCATCGAGGCCGCCCAGGCTGCCTACGAGGCGGGCCAGGAGCCTCCCACCGGGCTGGATGACCCCTATACCCAGCTGGGACTAGATGCCGTCACCCGCGCTCTGGCCCTGGCTCCAGCTCAACGGGCGGTGACCCTACGGCTGCATCCTGAGCAGGCCAGCGTGATCGAAGATACGCTGGCGCATCATCCTCAAGCGCTGGGAGGGGCCGGAGCGGACCGCACGATCACCATCCTGGGCGATGCCAGCCTGGGGTTGACCGACTGTGTGGCCGACTGTGACGCCACCCGTATCGACGCCCAACTGCCAGCCGCGCTGGCCAGGGTGCGCGCCTTGCTGTCCGGGCCGCGGGCAGGCAGCAGCGATGCGTGATCACGACACGTCTCCTTTGGCTACCTTCCTGGAGAAGGCCCGCCCCCTAGCCGCTGCCCGCTGCACCGGCAGGGTCAGCGGGCTGGTCGGGTTGAACATCACCGTCCAGGGGGTGTGCGCTGCAGTAGGAGATGTGGTGCGCATCAGCGTCGATGACCCCCCTGCCGGTGGCTCCTTGGGGAGCACCCCCGCCAGCAGCAGGGATGCCAGCCAGTCACCGGGCTTTGCCACCAACGCCACCCTCCCAGCGGAGGTGGTGGCCCTGACTGGCGATGAGCTGGTCTGTATGCCCCTCGGTCCGGTCGCTGGGATCCGCGTGGGTCAGGAGGTGGAGTCCACTGGAGCTCCGCTGCAAATCCCCGTCGGGCCGGCCCTGCTAGGACGGGTGGTTTCCGGCTTAGGGCAGCCCATCGACGGCGGGGCCAGCTTGGACCACATGCCGCTGATGACAGTGGAGGGCCGCGCCCCCAATCCGCTGCGCCGCAGCCGCGTTGACACCCCCCTGTCGACGGGAGTACGGGCCATCGACACCCTCATCCCCGTCGGGCGGGGGCAACGGTTGGGCATTTTCGCCGGCTCCGGGGTGGGCAAATCCAGCCTGATGTCGATGATCGCGCGTGGCTCGGAGGCCGAAGTAGCGGTGATCTGCCTGGTCGGCGAGCGTGGCCGGGAGGTGCGGGAGTTCCTGGAGAACGACCTGGGCCCCCAGGGTTTGCGGCGTTCCGTGGTGGTGGTGGCCACCTCAGACGAGCCGCCCATGGTCAGGCTGCGGGCCTGTTTCACCGCCACCCGCATCGCCGAGTATTTCCGTGACCTGGGCGTCAATGTGGTGCTGATGATGGATTCCCTAACCCGCGCGGCGATGGCCCAACGGGAGGTGGGCCTGTCCGCTGGGGAGCCTCCCGCCACGCGCGGTTACCCTCCCAGCGTGTTCGCCCTGATGCCTCGGCTGCTGGAGCGCGCCGGGCCCGGCGAGGTGGGCTCCATCACCGGCCTGTACACCGTGCTGGTGGAAGGTGACGATCACAACGAACCCATCGGCGACACCGCCCGCTCCATCCTCGACGGCCACATTGCCCTGACTCGGCGCCTGGCCACCAGCGGGCACTTCCCCTCCATCGACGTACTGGAGTCGATCAGCAGGGTGACCGGTGCGGTGACCAGCAAGGAGCAGCGCGCAGATGCCACGGCCCTTCGCAAACTCTTGGCTGCCTACCGCGACGCCCGCGACCTTATAGAGATCGGCGCTTACGCTGCCGGCAGCAACCCCGATGTGGATGCCGCCCGCGCGATCCTGCCGCAGATCGACATGTTTCTGCGCCAGGCGATGGACGATGCCACCCCAGCCGAGCAATCCTGGCAAGCGTTGCATTACCTGGTGGAGGCCGCTGCTGCCAGCCTGCCTCCCGCCGGCCAACCGAGCCTGCCCGCTGCCACCTCCCCGGCCGGAGCTAGCCGCTAATGGCGGGGCGGGCGTTTCGCCTCGCAGCGGTGTTGCGGGTGCGCGAAATCCAAGAGCGACACGCCAAAGGTGAGGTGGGGCTGGCCCAACAACAGGTCTTAAGCGCCCAACAGGAAGCTGCCCAACGTCTGGTCATGGCGCAACGCTGGCGCCCCACCCCGGGGGTTTCTGTGGAGCAGTTCCGCGCCGAACTGGCCCACGGCTTGGCCCTGTCAGCCAACGTGGCCACCGCTCAGGCCGCGCTCACCGCAGCCCAGGAGGTTCTTAGCCAACGCCAGGCCGACTGGCAGCACGCCAAGCAGCGGGTGAAACCGTTGGAGCGCCTGGCCGAACACCATGCCGAAGCCGTTCACGCAGCCGAGGTGAAAACTGATCAAGCCGCCGCCGACGAGGTAGCCGCCACCCGCTGGCGACGGGGTTAACGGGTCGCTGACCCACCGTGTCGGTTCTATGGAACGGGGCAACTGCCCAGAGCAGACTGACCCATGCTGAGGCTTTGGGTGAGAGCAGTGGGTTGGTGGTGAACGCGGTGCTGTTTGGCATTGCCCCAGCTCGAGCGGGTGGCAGGTCGGGGCTAGCGAGCCTGACGAGCTGCTGCCCCGACTGGATGGCGGGCCTGGCGGGGGCGAGTGGGGACAGAAGGCGGCAGAGAAATCGACTCATCCGGGTTTCTAACAACCACTCGCTGGGAGAGACCGTTGGTGGCGAAAGGACCAGCCGACAGAAAGCCGTTTGCAGTCAGGAGATCTGCGAAAACTTGCGCACCCGTATTTCTCCATGCGGCCACAAAAAATGAAACCATTGCTGTGGTGGGGGGAGTAAACGTATATCTCTCTACTGCTCTGATTCTTGCAGCCTCGGTGCGAGTGCCCTGCATCAACCCTCTCTCAGGGTCAATTTCACCCACACTCGAATAGTACAAAGCTAATGCTCGTCTTTTCAATTCCTCAGTACTTATTTTTGAAGGTTTTGATTGTTGAGATTCACTTTCAGTCATCATACTGACAGAGAGAATGGCGTCACCCTGAGGATTCGTGAGCACAAAAAAGGCTTGGCGCGGGTCGACCCAACAGGTGGGGAGAATACCAGCTAAAGTCACTGTTTCTGCCACGTCATGAACCTTCTTTCTCGCCTGGATCTCTGGGGAAGACTATGAGAAAGACTAGTTGTTTCTCATCTGTGTGTTCACCTTTTTCACCTGTTATTCCACACCATTTGCCTCTTAGCGTAGGCAAAAACCAGGGCCATCGGCTGAATCGGGCGCTCAGTCACCGGCGGAACTCACCCCCAGCGGTCAAGCTTGCTCGGACCCTTGCCGATGCCCACTGCAAGTCGCAAGGGAATGCGCTCGATCAGCTGCAAGGATGCCTCACCGGCTAGGCGGAGGGTTCGGCGTGGGGATTAACGACATCCAGGGGCGCATTGCGGCTATTGAGTCCCGCTTTGGGATGGCTGGGCAGGGCTCAGGCCTGGGAGGTCCAGGGGGAGTGTTGGGCTCCACCGCCGGCCTGACCAGCACGCAGACCTCCAGCGCGGGCAGCCTGGGTGCCGATGTGGGCAACTCCAGTTTTGCTGATGCGCTGGCCACTTTGACCGGGCGCAGGTCAGGCACCACCTCCGGGATGGGCAGCGTGGCGGAGCTGATCAGCTCCCTCAACCGCACCAACGGCAGCACGGCGAACTCCACCCCCACCGCACAGGCCAGTGCCGCAGCAGTGATCGCTCAGGCCCAACGCTTCCTCGGGGTGCCCTACGTGTGGGGAGGGCACAGCTCCCAAGGGATGGACTGCTCCGGGTTGGTCCAGACGGTGTTTGACAAGGTGGGGATCAGGTTGCCTCGGGTCAGCCGCGACCAGGCCAAGGCCGGAGTGGCCGTGGCGAGCTTGGCCCAGGCCAAGCCTGGGGATTTGTTGTTTTTCCACCGCCCCGTCGACCATGTGGGCATCTACCTGGGCGAAGGCCAGATGATCAATGCGCCGCATCCGGGGTCCAGCGTGCGCACGGAAAAAGTGTGGGGCAGCTTGAGTGGCATCCGCAGGGTGCTGCCCGATACCTCCCCGCTGCCCGCTTCCGGCACGGACTGGCCAGCCCCCGACCTGAGGGTGGCAGGGGTGCCCTCGCGCTACGCCGGGCTGTTCACCTCCGCTGCGTCCAAGCACGGCATCAGCGCCGACCTACTCGCGGCGGTAGCTAAGGTGGAGTCCAACTTCAACCCCAACGAAGTGTCCCACGCCGGAGCGCAAGGGCTGATGCAGTTCATGCCCGGCACCGCCGCCGGGCTGGGCATTAACCCCTACGATCCGGCCCAAGCCGTTGACGGGGCAGCGCGCCTGCTGAGCAGCTACTTGACCAAGTACCAAGGAAGCGTCTCCTTGGCTTTGGCGGCTTATAACGCTGGGCCCGGGGCGGTGCAACGGTTCGGTGGGGTTCCTCCCTACGCCGAGACCCAGGCCTACATCCGCCACGTCACCGCCGCGATGGGCTAGCGTGCCAACTCCTACCCGACGTGCAGGGTTTCCCGTGGGCTGGCCGTCATCTGCAGCGGGAAACGCAGACGAGGGCGCACCGGCAGGGGTTTGGAGCGCACCAGCACGCGGGGGCCAGTGCCGGCGGCGAAGTCCTGCCAGGGGCGGTGGCTGCGGTGCACGAGCACCGGTGCTCCGTCGATGATCATCCCCAGGGCCCGTAGTTGCAGCCGTTGCACAAACGTGGAGATCACAGTGGGGATTGCCGCCAAGGGCAGAAACGCCTGACCCGGCTCGGACTGCGCTGCCCGATGATCTCGAGGCTGCGCCAGCAACGACACCACGTGCGTAGACATCAACTCCTGGACCAGCCCGCGATCGGTATCGGTGTAAGCCTCGTGGATCCCGCGAGTGTGCACCGCCAGGCCGTGGAACAGCCGCTCACGCAGGCGCGTCAAGGCGGCGTTGGCTGCAGTCAGGCCGCTGCTCAAGGGCACCACCAGGGTGACGAACGTGGTCAGGTCACCGGCTCCGATCAGAGTTGGCCCCTCCAGGACGGCATCATCGGCCATGACTGAGGTCCTTCCCAGCGGCTGGGCCTGTCCCAGCGAGTAGACCAGTCCTACCTGGACACCCAGCGTGACCAGGAGGGCCACAAGTCCCCCGAAACTAACAATTTGCACATGTTTGACTGCCTTGAGTGAGGGTGGCTTTGCCAAGAGCTGTGCTATCGACACTCAAGACCGGAGCTGACTCCTCCGACATTGCTGAGGAACGCCTGCCCTGCATGGCTGGTGATCACTGCTCAGTCTCCGGTGGGGCACGAGGCCCCACCCGCTGAGCAGCAGGCTGATGACACGGATGTCACCTTCGCTGCGACGAGGAGCACTAGATCCGTGAACATCGGCACCCTTACCCCTGGCTTGCCCCTGCCCGAGGCTCCCGCACCCGAGCACCAGGCAGGTCGCCACGCCAAGGAGCGCTCCTTCGCCCCCTTCGTCGATCAGGCGTTGGCTCCGCACCGGGAACAGCCCCAACCCGGGCAGGGGCAGCGACCACCAAGCCGGGACGCCCTGCGTCATGACCAGGATGAGCTGGATCAGCACCACGCTCCCGCTGCCCGCCGCTCACATCGTCGCCCGATCTGCCCCGAGACCACCGGCAACACCCACCCTGACAACCCGATGCCAACTGCTCAGACTGCCGCCGCTGCACCCGCTGCACTCGAGGCCGCTGCACTCGAGGGTCAGGCGGGCCGGCAGGTCGCCGCCAACCCCACCGCGCCACCGGCCTGCTCCGCAGTGGCCGCAGCTGTGGCCGTTACCCTCCCAGCCCGGACCACGCCTGCCGACCTGCCCAGTGCCACCCAGCCCACAGCCGCACCCACAGCGGTAACACTCACCCCGGCAGGAGCCCCAACGCCACCACCCACAGCCCCCACCTGGGGACAGGCCAGCACATCATCCTCCCCTGCAGGAGGGCTGTCCTCCGCATCAGCTTCCCCGACCCAGGCCTGGCCACCTTCTGCCCCGGTGGTTGCTGGAGCTGCCCTGCCATCGGCCTGGCCAGCCTCCCCCGAAGCCCCAGCAGCGACCCACCAACAGCCCACTGCACCCGCAGGCACCGCTGGAGTCACCGTCGGTGCAACGGCCCCGGTTGCAGCTGCCGGGGCCGCCGGGAGCTTCCCACTTCCCGCCGCCACCGGGCAGGCTGGGCAGAGCACCCCCGACTGGCCCATAGCGCAGCACCCCGTAGCCCCGTCGGCTGCATGGTCGAGCGCCAACGCACCATCCGACCCGGCAGGCCAACAGCCCACGCCAACCTCCTGGACAGCCCAGCCCACCAGCCCGGTCGTGAGCGCCCAGCCGGGGCAAGCTCCTCTGGCTGCAACGGTTCCCCCTGTACTCAGTGCCGCGACCCCGGCTGCTCAGCGGCCAGTCGCGCCGGCCTTGACCGCCAGCCAGCAGACCCCGCTGACCGAGACCACAACCGCAGCGCCCACCGAGCTACCCTCGCCCTCGACCCCGGCTAGCGCCCCGGCTGCGACGCAGAGCACCGCCCTGCCCGCTACCTGGGCACCGGCTGCCTCCCTCGTTCCGGTGCCGATCGCGCCTGCAGCTATCCCGCAGGTCGCAGCCACTCCCCCGGCCTCACCTGTCATCGCCCCACCGCCAGCGCAGCAGCTCAGCCACCACCTGGCCGCGCTGCGCACCGGCCCCGACGGCGTGCACCGCATGAGCGTCACCCTGCGCCCCGACGAGTTGGGGCCGGTGCACCTGCGCGTGGAGGTCCGCGAGGGCGTACTGACCATTGCGATGACTGGAGCGAGCGAATTGGCGCGGGAGACCCTGCGCGCCGCCCTGCCCGAGCTTCGTCGCGAGCTGACCCAGGCGGGGGTGAGCACCGGGGCGATGGAGGTGCGCAACGACTTAAACCCCAGCCATCAGCAAGCGCGGCGCGACCCTGATACCTCCTCGATGAGCGGGTGGGGCCAGGGGCAGCAGCGTGGCTCCTCCTCAGCCGAGCACTCCGATCGCCAGGGGCGTACGGGGCGGGGCGGCGCGCAGCAGTCCGCTTCCTTGCCGGGGCAGCGCTCCAGCGACAGCAGCACTGCGCTGGACCTCACCCTCTAAACCCAACACCCCATCTGCAGACCCGCGAAAGGACCTGACTGTGAGCATTGACTCCGTGACCGGAACTATCACCAACACCCCTGCCGTTGACCCACGGGCCTCCGCAGCCGCAGGGGTGCCCGCCGCCAAGGAACAGTTCGGCAAAGACACGTTTCTGCAGCTCATGGTGGCCCAGCTGCGTTATCAGGACCCCACCAACCCGACCGACAGCTCCCAGTTTCTGGCCCAGACCGCCCAGTTCACCTCCTTGGAGAAGCTGATCGACATGGCCAAGGCCACGGCCGATCTTCTAGCTGCCCAAAAGCTGCAAAGTGCCAGCGCGATGATCGGCAAGCAGGTCACCTACCAAGATGCTCAGGGCAACGAGCACACCGGAGTCGTTAGCTCCACCAAGATCACCACTGATGGCCCGCAGATGCGCGTCGGCAGTGAATACGTCTCCCTGGATAAAGTCACCGAGATCACCACGCCCCCTGCCCGTCCCGCCTCCTAGCCCAGGGTGCAGGCCAGGGTGCACTCCGTGGGATCGGTCATTGAGGTCGCATAAGCTGCCCGCATGGAGCAGACAACGTGGTTAGTGACCGGTGGCGCGGGATACATCGGGGCCCATGTGGCACGGGCCTTGGAGGAGTCGGGGCGCCGTGCGGTGGTGCTGGACGACCTTGCCAGCGGGCATCGGGAGTTCGTGCGCCCGCAGACCCCTTTCGTGCAGGCCAGCCTGCTGGACCCGGGAGCTCTGGCGGCAGCATTGCATGAGCACCAGGTCAGCGGAGTGATCCACCTGGCCGCGTTGAAATACGCCGGAGTCAGCGTGCAGCAACCGTTGGAGTTCTACGAGGTCAACGTCACCGGCACAATCCGCCTGCTGCAGGCGATGCGCGAGGTTGGAGTGCACCAGCTGGTGTTCTCCTCCAGCGCGGCCATTTTCGGCACTCCAGATGTGCAGGTTGTCACCGAGGAAACCGCAACCACTCCAGAAAGCCCCTACGGGGAGAGCAAACTCATCGGGGAGTGGCTGATCCGCGACTACGCCCGCATCAGCGACTTGCGCCACACCAGTCTACGCTACTTCAACGTGGTGGGCAGCGGCTACGACGACGTGTTCGACACCTCTCCCCACAACCTGTTTCCCTTGGTTCTCAAGGCCATCAGCCAGGGGCAAGCTCCCGTGGTGTTCGGCACTGATTACCCCACCCCTGATGGCTCCTGCGTGCGCGACTACATCCACGTGGCGGATGTGGCCAGCGCCCACGTCGCGGCGGCGGCCCGGTTGGAGTCCGGCCAACCGATCTCTGCGGCCTACAACTTGGGGGTGGGAACCGGCACGAGTGTGCTGCAGATTCTCGAGGCGATGCGGCGAGTGTTAGGGCGTGACTTCGCCCACGAGGTGGCTGATCGTCGCCCCGGAGACCCCGCCCGCATCGTGACCACCAACGCCAAAGCCCATGCGGAGCTGGATTGGAAGGCTGAGTACGACCTGGACGCGATGGTGGCCTCCGCCTGGAAAGCGTGGAGCTCCCACAGCAACTAGCCCTAGGGGCCGCGAGGCTGCTGCGTCCTACGCCACGTTAGACCCGGTGACGTCGAAGCCAAACGCGGTGCCCTGACCGAAGGGGGCTAGCCACACGGTGGTACCGCGCAGCACGATGTCGATGGGGTGAGTCAGGTCCACCGGGCTGGGCTGGAGTTGAGTCTGCCCACGCATCGGCTTGATCCGCCACAGCGACTTGACCCACAGTTGCCGCGGGTCGATGAGCTGCAAGTCGCCACTGTCAGCGGCATACACCCAAAAGTAGGCCCCCGCCGCATGTTGGATGGCGCTGGGTCGCCCGGGTAGTTGCATCTGCAACCTTAAACGCAGGCTGCCTTCATCCAAGGCCACAAGCTGGCCAGGCGTGGAGCCATCCCCTTGACACACCACCCAGACCAACCCGTCAGTCACTAAGACCTTGCGCAGCCGAGCGCATCCCCCCACCCCAGCTGAGCGCACCACAGGCTGCGCGGAGGGGGTTGCGCTGCCGAGGGAGGGACTGCCCGACCTCGAAGACACCGACCCTGAAGAGGCTGAGGCTGAGGCGGTGGGTGGCGACCCGGAGAAGGGCTCCTCCTCCGGTTGGCTGCGCAGGGAGTAGGGATCCACCACCTCCACCCGAGGGGTGGGAGCATCAAAGCCGATCATCACACCCTGCCCTCCGGCAGAAAGCGTCACCGGCCGGCCAGCCAGCGGCACTGAGTCCACGCGCCGCCGAGTGGCCGGGTCGACCCGCACCAACCGGGAGGGGGTGGAGCCCTCGCCTGCGGTCAACACCCACAGGGAGCCGAAGCTGGCCAGGATCTCCCCCGGCTGCTCCCCCACGTAGACCGAGGCGTTGACCTGTTCTTGCTCGGCGTCCACGCGCACCAACCGACCGCTGTCGGAAAGCCCTACCCACAAACCTCCGGCCCACCACGCGCAGCGATGGGGTTTGCCAGGCAGAGCAACCGTGAGGTCGACCTCACCCTCTGCATCAACGCGGCTGGCCTTATTGGTACCGACGGAAACGACCCACACCGCGCCGCCCTGATCCTGCGCGAGGCAGCTCGGGCCCGCCCCCACAGGCACGGTGAGCACCTCCCGGGTCACGATGGCCGAGCGGCGTTGCGTGATGCCAGAACTCTGGGGGGGTTCGGGATTGGCGGCAGGAGAGCTGCAACTGCCGACGGCCACTACTGAAGCGATAGCCGCAATAGCCAGCACCAAAGCCAGCAGACGACCCCGATGCAACCAGAACGAACGCCGTTTGACCTGCGTGGGGTCGGGGTCATTGGAGGGCTGGGGCTCAGGGGGCTGCTCGGAAGGAGGAACATCGGTCACCCTGTGAATCTATTCGCCCTCAGCCACCCCTGCGGCGGTAATCTAGCCCGCATGCCTGCCCGTCGTCGCATTCCCCTCGAGCAGGGGCGCAAGGCAGTGGCAGGCCTGGCCGACCTGCCGCAGCCCAGCCAGAGCGCCGAGCCGGAGGTGGCCACTGCGGTGCGTTATCTGCTGGAAGAGTTGGCCACCCGTCATCCGGGCCGCCTGGTGGAGGTACGGGTTCCTCCGTGGGGAGCTGTCCAATGTGCTCCCCCCCATGTGGGGCGAAGCGCTGCAGCTGGGGGGCTGTCGGTGCATACGCGCGGTACCCCTCCTCATGTGGTGGAGTGCCAACCGTGGGCGTGGATTGCCCTGGCAACCGGCAGGGCCGCCTGGCAGGAGATGGTGGAGGCCGGATTGGTGCAGGCTAGCGGCCATCAAGCGGATCTTTCCGCGATCTTTCCTTTGATCGAGCCCTAGCAGCAGATCAGTGACGTTTAGCCCAGCTTCCGTCGACCTCAGGATCATCAAACTCATCCCGCTGATCGTCAACCGGCGAGGGCTGCCCTGTCAGCTCGCGCTGCAAAGCAGCAAGATCGGTGTTCGGAGAGCTGTACTTCAACTCCCGTGCCACCTTGGTTTGTTTGGCTTTGGCACGGCCGCGCCCCATGGCTCGACCCCCTCGACTATCCCTGACGGCTACATCAATGGCATAAAGCACAAGTGACACCCTCCGCCGGGCGATCTAGACCGACAGATGCAGGAACCACCTTAGGTGACGCCTCCTAGCCTAGCCGACGGTGTCGAACGCAGCGGACCTCGCACGCCTGAACTGCCCAGAGGCCGGCGTCAGTAGGGCCAGTGGCCACTGACCCCCCAGGGCAGGACGAGTGACCCCGCTGTGATCAATAAATCCCGAACTGGCTTGCCCGCCTCTCAACCCAGCCTCACCATATGCTCATGCCTGCCCACCCTGCGTGGTCTGCCGTGTGCGCTCTGCGTGTCTACGAGCCGGCCGCTTGCCCGCAGTTTGACGTGGTGCACCATCCAGCTCTGATAACGGGCTCCTGGACGCGAGGAGCTACCGACTGCACCTGTGCCCAGCAGCGTGAGCTGCGTATCAACGGCCAGACCTACCGGTGTCCGCAGCCCAAGCCCCTCCTAGAGTGGGAAAGCCTGCATCAGGTCCGCCAGCAGTTCCCCGAACGCCTCGTGGCAGCGATTGTCTCCCCTTCTCAAAGTGAGCACATCACACAGACTTATGAGCAGTGGCGCCTGCACCACGACCTTGACCACAGTCACACTCGAACCGCGCGTTGGCAGGTCCCCTTGGCGTGGTTCGCTTTGTTTTCCGCCGACGAGCGCCTACTTTCAGCGCATTCCCGCCCTGGGTTGGCCTACCGGGCGCGCATGTCTGCAGCACGACGGCGCACAGCGCGGGCCCTGCGCATCGTGCCCAGCAGCCTGGCCCACTGCATCGGTGACAATCTGGAGGAGCTCTCGCAGTGGCTAGCCGCTTTTCACTCCCGCAGTTGGGTGGAGTTGGACGCAGATGCCCTGTCCACTTTGCTGCCCTCACCCATGTGCGGGGCGGCCGATCCGGCTGCGTTGTGGGAGAGGCTGCTGGCTGCAGCTCAACGCGGGGACCCGCGTACTACCGGGCGGGTGTACGAGCAGTTGGCCGCGCCCTGGGGCACAGTCAGCGCATGGGAGCACGTGAACTGAAAGAGGCGGGCAGCAGACCGGGGTGGATCGAAAATTAGTTCGACTTACGGCGTTGCGACCCTGTCCTTTTCCTCCCTTTGTGGGCTATTCTTGGGGGTCCCGTTATTACTAAAAGTAGCGGCACGTATCATTCCAGTTGTTGTTGGTTAGCGGCGTTCGTCGATCAGTGGTGAGCGCGGTTGGAGCAAGCTCCTACAGCTTGGGGGCTTGAGACAAGGGAGGCCCATGTCTACTGCATCTGCTCAAGAAGCCGAGCGTCTACTCACCCCAAGCGAGGTCGCCTCGCTGTTCCGCGTGGACCCTAAAACCGTGACACGATGGGCAAAATCGGGCAAACTTACCTCAATTCGTACCCTGGGGGGTCACCGCCGCTATCGCGAAGACGAGGTCCGGGCCCTACTGGCGGGCCTGCCGCAGCAACGTGACGGCCACGCTTCCTAACTTGCGCTTGAGCTAACGCTTACTTGGCCACCCAGGACAGGGGCAGGCAAGTAAGCGTTAGCCAACAGTGGACCTGGTCCACTATGCTGGGGAACGTTTCACCATGCGCGTCGGGTGATGCCCCCCGAGGGACTGTCCAACGCCACTGGTGAGGCGATGAGCCCTCATCGTCTAGCGGCCTAGGACGCCGCCCTTTCACGGCGGTAGCACGGGTTCAAATCCCGTTGGGGGTACAGTGTCACGGCACGACGCACTACCTTTGCAAGGCCCTGTGGCGCAGTTTGGTTAGCGCGCTTCCCTGTCAAGGAAGAGGTCGCGGGTTCAAGTCCCGTCAGGGTCGCAGAGAAAAACCCTTGCTCTGCAAGGGTTTTTTGTTGTCGAGGTGCTCTGTCAATCGCTTCACCGATCAAAGGTAGACATCTGGGTTTGAGGTTGTCTCGACGTTTGCGGCGAAGAGGCGGTCCATCGCGGTCGCGTCTAACCGGACGACGTGGGAGGGCTCCATCACGGTGGCGGCCATTCAAAACCACACCCAAACTGCCGTGACCTCGATCACCTCTGTCATGCGCCAGATCACGGAATACCAGGCGGCTATTGCCGCGGTGGTGGAGCAGCAGAGCCCCACCACCGCCGCAGGTCAGTGGTGGCAGGCAACCGACCACCCAGGGGATCTCCCGGGTGGAGAACTCGGCCACGCAGTTGGACGAGCTGGCTACCCAACTGAATCGTCACCTGGCCAAGTTTGTGGTCCAGCGTTCCTCGAGGCTTGTTCAACAATCTGATGTGCTGCCGAACTAGCGTTCCTCGATCGCCAACTCTTAGACGGCTACTACAGTGGGGGCAGTTTGGTCGTGCACAACAGGGCCGAACTGGTGGAGATGCAGCGAAGTCGGTGAAACTCCGACGCTGTGCCGCAACGGTGATGGCCCCTGCTCACGCGGGAAGGCCTCAGTCCGGTCGCCTGCCCTCCGCTAACGTCGTTGACCTCGGATCAAGGGCCACGGCGCGTTGGGTGGCTCCGCGCGGACTGGCCGATTCACCAGCATCCGCGAGGAACCATGGCCCTGCCCTCCCTGCCCCACCTGCCCTCCTTCACCCAGGCGCATGGACCGCTGCTGCGCCTCTACCTCACCCCATGGGAGCGCCTACGCCGGGCTGGGGCTCTACTGGCCGCGCAAACCTCCTGCGGGTTAGCCGAGGCGGGCCTGCTGGTTGCCACTTTGGCCACCGCCGGCTCCCCCGCGCGATGGTTACTGGGCGGGTGGGTCGCCGCCAGCGCCGGGCACTGCGCGCTGGACTACCACCTGCGACGCTGTTTGGCAGCCACCGCCGATGCCGGAACAGCCACAGTGTGGCAGCACCTCGACAACGTTGCCGCCCGTCAGCGGGGAGCTCACCACGGCGGGAGCACCCCCATCTTGCCCGACGCGCAACACCTTGGCCTGCATGTGGAGGCGGTGCACAACGCCGTCAAACACCACCTGCCCTTCCTCGCCATTGACGCACTGACGGCGGCCACTTCCACCATGGCCGCTGTGGTGGTGGCCGCCGCTACCGGCAGCGGGTGGGCGGTGGGTCTGGTGCTGGCGGGGGCTTGCGGGGTGGCCTTGGTGGGCCACCGATGGCTGCTGGCCCGTGCCCAGCAGGCGGCACAGCTCCAGCACGCCCACCGCCATCAACTGCTGAAGCGGTGGGCTCGTCTGACCGACGGCCCGACGGCGGAGTTTCTGCGCCGCTGCGGACTCAACCCTCACGAGCGGCGACTGCTGCGCCAGGCCGCCCACGACCAGCAACGAGCTGGCGAGCAGGCCCAGGCGCATCGTTTGCGCTCGGGAATGTTGACCCGTGGCCTCACCCAGGTGGTGATGGTGGCCGCCGTGGCATTCACCTTGCGTACGGGCAGCACCATGGTGGGGCTACCGGTGGTGTTTTTGCTGACCGTGCAAGCGCTGCACGCCCTGATGCGCCTGCCAGACAACCTGCAGGCATTGACACAGGCCTTACCCTCCAGCCTGATGGTCAGCCGTACTTTAAGCCTTCCCGCTCGCATTGCTGAATCCCGCCACCTGCTGCCTTTACCCCCCAACGCCCGCTCCACCATCAGCGCCCGTGATGTCTGCCTGCGCTATCCCAACGGAACTCAAGCTCTGTCCGGGATCAACCTGGAGGTGGCCCCTGGAGAGGTTCTGGTCCTGACCGGAGCGGTGGGCTCAGGCAAAACCACACTGCTACGTGCGCTCTGTCGCCTCGAACAGGTGCAGCACGGGTACTTCGCGTTGGCCGGTGTCCCTTTGCATCTGCTCAGCTTTGCCGATGTGGATGCTGCCGTGGTGTTGATGCCCGCCCAGACCCATCTGGAGCCGGTGTCGCTGCTGGACAACGTGCGCGCGGCCAATCCCACCTGCTCCGCCGAGCAAGCCGAGCAGGCGTTACTCGTGGCTGGGTGGAACCCCGCCGATCCTCCAGCGGCCAGGGTGGACTGCACCGGGTTATCCTCCGGTCAGGCCCGCATCGTGGAGTTGGCGCGCATGCTGGTGCACCCGGCGGCGGTGAAGCTGTTCGACGAGCCGACGGCCAACCTCGACCCCCAGACTGTGGCCAGGTTCCCCCACGTGGTGCAGCACCTGCGTGCCAGTGGCACCACGGTGATCATCGCGACCCACCACCCTGAGGTGGTGGCCACGGCCACCTCCCACCTGCACCTGCAAGAGGGCAGGCTGACTCCAGTGCCAACGCCTGCCGCACCCTGCCCACCGCCGCCTGCGCGCAACCCCGCCAACTGGGTGAGCCTGCCCCTGCACACTGCGGTGCGGAGCAAACCCCTGCCCTTGCACAATCGCTCTCCCCGCATCGGCCACACCGTCATGGCCAGGCGGGGGTGAGTGCTGGCCTAGGCTAGGCCCGTGCTGAGCTCTCTACGCTTTCGGGTATCGATGGCTGTGGTGATCGCTGGGCTGGCTTTGACGGCAGGAGTGGTGGTGCTGATGACCATGCCTGTAGAGACAGCCCTGCACAACACCACGCCAAGTTCACCCTCCCCCACGCCTACGACACCGACCCAGCCCAGCGCGACGATTCCGGTCAGCCCGCTCCCCTCCTCCCGGTCAGGCTCGAGCTCCGCCAGCCCCACCTCCAAGCCGCCGCTGGCAGCCGGCAATCCTTTGCAGTCTGCCCACGGCTTCTACTACCCCTACAACTGGAACGGGATGGCAGAGGTAGAGACTTTGCGGGCCGCTGGGCGCGCTGCTGATGCCGCGCTGGTGGAAAAAGCTGTGAAGTATCCGCTTACCATGTGGATGACCGGCACCCGGTACGACATGTCCAACCTGTCCATGGTGCTCAACGGGGGTGGGAAAGAAAAAGGAGCCATGACCTCTGGGCAGATCCCCCTGATTGCCTTGTACAACATCCCCCACCGGGACTGCGGGTATTACGCTGCGGGAGGTTTAACTCCCCAGCAATACCGCACCTGGATCGACACTATCTCCACGACCATCGGCAAGGCCCGTATCGGTGTGGTGCTGGAGCCTGACGCTATTCACGTCACCGATTGCCTCAGCGCCGCGCAGAAAGCCCAGCGATGGTCGCTGATTCGCTATGCGGCACAAACGTTGAAAGAGCGCAACCCGGGGGCAGTGGTGTATATCGCGACTGTGGCTAGCACGTGGAATATGGACCAACACGTGGCCCATTTACGCGCCTCCGGGGTGGAGCTGACCCGGGGTATCGCTCTGAATGTGTCCGGATTCGAGTGGACCAAAGACTGCATAGCCATTGCCCAGGCCTACCGCCACCAGCTGGGCTTGGAGATTCACAGCCTCATCGACACCTCCCGCAACGGCAACGGCCCCAACACCAGCGCCAAGGATCCTGAGGCGCAGTGGTGTAATCCCCCCGGCCGTGCCTACGGAGTGCGCTCCACCACCGATACGGGACACCCCATCGTCGATGCTTACGTGTGGATTAAGGGCACGGAGTTGGACGGTGATTGCTGGAAATCGCAGCATTTCGAGCACGCCTACGATTTCATCCTGCAGATGGCCCACAACACCTGGGGCTCAACCGTGTGACTACCGGTGTGAGCAACCGTCAAGACAGGGGAGGGCAAAGGCCTGTTAACCACCTCCACGATTTACTGAAGGAGCGGTGAATGAACTCCCCCCGATGGCTTTTCTCACCTCACTCACGAGTACTACACCCGTCATGGAGCAGTCATGATCGGCACAGTGTTTTCCCGTCACAGATCACGCAGACTAGCCGCCATCGTTTTCAGCCTGCTGATGGGCAGCGCTGCCGTTGTGATGGGTTGGGCCAGTTCACCCAAGGATGCCTCGATCCAGCGGCCATCGAAGGGCTACCACGACGGCAGCTGGCACACCACCAGCCCTAACCCCACCGGAAGCTCCACCAGCCCAAGCCCGCTGCCCTCTAGTACGACCTCCAACGCACAGGCCACGGTGACACCCTCCACCACCACACCCACCAGATCTGCACCCAGTTTCAATACCCAACTCGGGCGCGCTCTGCCCGACACGCTGTACGGAATCACCACGGAAAGTGTGGCGAACTTACCTGCACTGGAGACCGCGATTGCCAAGCACACCCAGCGGCCCACCACCCGCATCGTGTTCCAACAGGGAAGCGAGGCCTCGTACTACACCGCTGCAGTCAACACACTGCGTCAGCACAGTTACATCATGGGCGAGCTCATGGACTCCACCGGGCTGGAGGCGATTTCGGTGGATGCTTACCGCACCCGGGTCCGCAGCTTCGTGCAAAAATTTGGTACTTCCATCGACCTGTATGAGATCGGCAACGAACTCAACGGCGAATGGGCGGGCACGCCGGCCACCATCAACGCCAAGGTGCAAGCCGCCTACGATGTGGTGGAAAAGGAGTACGCCTCGCTGAATATGCGCAGTGTGATCACTCTGAACTACTGGCCCAGCGGGGACTGCCACAGCCAACCGTGGGAGGCGACCATCGCGTTTGCCCGGTCGATGCCAGCACAAGTACGCAATGGGGTGGACTACGTACTGCTCAGTTTCTACGAAACCGCTTGTCAACCTCGGGCCTACCCCACCAATGAGCAATTCATTTCCACCTTCAAGACCTTGTTAACCATTTTTCCCCACGCCAAAGTGGGCATGGGAGAGCTAGGCGCGCAAGGTGCCTCCGACGGGTTGCCTGAGCCCTCGGTGAGCGAGAAACAGCGCATTATCACCCGCTACTACGGAATGAACCCCGACCTGCGCGCCGCCTTGGGCCCGCGCTACATCAGTGGTGGGTTTTGGTGGTACTACAACCAGGATGTCACTGGACCCAACGGATCAACTCTGTGGTCCAGCCTTGAGTCCGCCTTCAACACCATGGCAGTAAGCGCCTCCTAACCGTTGCTGTCCTTGAGACACAGCCGCACGATTTTGCCATTACCTGACACAACGCAGGGACTTTGTCAACCCAGGCTTCACGCAATCGTGGCAACGGTTACCACATCCGGGTGACACCTGTTAAGAGATTCACTCGGATGCTCGAGGTCATCTCCAGATCACGCGACGCCCCCTCCGGTCGTTGCCCCGAGTCTCTGGAGATGATGACCATGTTGCTCCCCCTGCTCACCCCTCAGGGCGCGTTGACCTCCTGGGCTCACAGGAGCTTAGGCATCCTGGTCAGCGCCACCATGGCCGCCTTCGCCCTGCTCGCGCTGCCGAGCACCACCCCGGCCGCCCACGCCGCTACCGGCGATGGTTTTCCCGGCAACGTGGCGGGGTTGGCACCGATCAGCGGGGGCCTGCTGTTTGGGGTGCATTTGGAGCCCACCCAGTCAACCTTGAAGGCCGGGTCGACCAACACCCTGACCAACACCACCATCATCAACGACTTTGAGACCGACATTGGGCGCAAGATGGATGTGCATCGCATCTTTCTGCGCTGGAACTCCGATGTGCCCAGCTCCATTGGTGACACGGTCATTCGCCAGCGCACACCGATTCTTTCCTTCGCCGCCACCCGCACCGACGGCAGCAAAGTCAGCTACGCCAGCATTGCCTCCGGAGCGATGGACGCCGATATCCGTAAGCAAGCTGCTGCGATTGCCGCCTTGAAGGTGCCAGTCTTCCTCTCGTTTCAGCACGAACCCGATGTGGCTACTGGCTTTGGCACCCCCGCTGAGTATGTCGCGGCGTGGCAGCATTACGTGGACACCTACCGTGCTGCCGGGGTTACCAACGTGGCCTGGACCTGGATTATGGTGCCCTCCAGTTTTCTGCCTAAGCCGGTCGGTGCTGGTGCAGCGGCCTACTACCCGGGCAATGACTACGTGGACTACAACGCTTTGGATGGCTACAACTGGTTTGGCTGCCAAGCCGACAAACCGCAAGAGTGGCGTCCGATGACCGCCATAGCAACCAACTTCCGCAACTTCGGCCTCACCAAGGGCAAGCCGCTGATGCTGGCGGAGTTCGGCTCCGTGGAAGACCCCGCCCAGCCGGGCCGTAAAGCCGCGTGGTTGAAGGAGACGATGGCCACCCTGGCGAGCTGGCCGGAGTTCAGAGTGGTCAGCTACTTCAACACGTTCGGTAACTGCTCCTGGTGGGCGGACTCCTCCGGCTCGGCACTGACCTCTTTCCGCGCCGTGGTGGCCTCCGCGCAGGCCCACGGGCGGGCCAACGCGACGATGAAGCTGTCGGCTCAGCGCGGAGCAGCTCCGCTGACGGTGAGCTTCAACGGCTCGTCCAGCGCTGGAGCCGGCTACAGCTCCGGGTCGGGAGTCTCCACCTGGCGGCTGGATTTCGGTGACGGGACCACCGCTTCGGGCACTGGCACTCCTCCCGGGGCGTGGGTTCACACCTACGGCAGCGGCAAGTTCCGGGCAGTGCTGCGCGTGCAGGACCCCGCCGGGCACGTAGCGCACGACACTCGCTACATCACGGTGGCCAACGCCCCTACCTTCGCCGGCAACGCCAGCGCCAACCTCACCACCTCCAGCATCGACCTGAAGTCCTGGGTTAACCCTCAAGGACTTCCCACCACGCTGCGTTATCAGTGGGGAACTGTTGATGGGGTGTACGACCAGTCCAGCGGCGCAATCTCACTGCCCGCCCTGACCTACACCGTGGGCGACACCTATGCGCTGACCGGCCTACGCGGCTCCA
Organism: Actinomycetota bacterium; assembly: GCA_039812585.1. Taxonomy (GTDB): domain Bacteria; phylum Actinomycetota; class Actinomycetes; order JBDIAW01; family JBDIAW01; genus JBDIAW01. The sequence goes on from JBDIAW010000005.1 coordinate 40,871, forward strand.
CCCGCTACTACTGGCGGGCGGTGGCGAGCAACGCTACCGGCACCACCGTCTCCAGGGGGTGGCTGTTCACCACTCCCGGTGCCCCCGGCGTGGTCACCAAAACGGTGTACTCCATCACTCGAACCGGTGCCACCCTTTCGGCAGGAGCCACCTCCTATGGAGCTGCCACCACCGCGCGGATCCAGTGGGCCCGCAACGGAGTCATCCTCGGCAGCCAAGCCTGGAGCATGGACGCGGGCGCCTGCGGCCAGTATCTGGCCGCCGTGGTCACCGGCCTAGCCCCAGGCACCGGCTACACCTACCGTCTCACCGCCACCAACAGTTACGGCACCTCCAGCACCGCCTGGGTCGGGTTCACAACCCGCAGCTAGCCACCTCCCGGCGAGGTGAGGTGCTCGGGTCGGGTCGTCGCCTGATGGATTGTCGCATTGACCCGGGTGATATGGCCGCTATCACCCGGGTCAATGCGACGACCCCCTTAAGGACGGGCAGGACGGGGCAGGAGGCGGTTATACGAAGAGGTCGTCTTCGAACCAGGGGTCGCCGGGATAGGCATCGTCGGCGCTGTAGGCCGCGCGCAGGTTCTCCCGACGATCCGAGTCAACCAGCTCACCGTCGAGATAGGCCAGTTGGTAGTACTCCCGACCCCAGTTGGTGGGGCCCACTGTGGCAGCCAGGGCGAAAAACGGGCTGTCGGCGGGGAACTGGGTGGCGTGGGCGCGCATGGCGGCCAGCTTGGCCTCCCACTGGTCGACAGCATCAATGCAAGTCGTCACCTCATCGTCGGCTACCGCTAGGGGCAGCTGATCGGGCTGAGTGCGGGCGAAGAACTCCACACCGCTGTCGCGCACCTGGCGCAGCTGCTCCTGCGCCACTGAACGGGGCAGCGCCGGGTGGTACAGCTTGGCCACCTGCCACACCTCCCCTTGCCCGTGGTCGGGATCAGCGGCCAAGTGCAACGCCCGCAGGGTGATGCTGTGGGCTTGGGCGTGGTCAGGATGCCCACCACCCCCATGGGAGGCATCGGCAATCACCACTTGGGGGCGTAGTTCGCGGATCACCTCAGCCAGCAAGGTGGCCGCCACCTCCACATCGGCTTGGGCTAAAGCGTCGAGGCGCTGGTTGCAGGGGCTACCCGCCAACCCGGAGTCGCGGTAACGACCCACCCCCCCCAGGAAGCGCAGGTCACGCACCCCCAAGGCCTCCAAGGCAGTGCACAGCTCGGCCTTGCGCTGCTCACCCAGTTGGTCACCGTCGGTGTGCTCCAGGGTGCGCATCCCCGGCAAGTGAACATGGCCCTCCTCACCCAGGGTGCACATCACCAGGCTCACCTGGGCTGACTCAGCGGCGTAACGGGCCATCGTCGCCCCGGTCGAGATCGTCTCGTCGTTGGGATGAGCAGCGACCACCAGCATCCGCCGGGGAGTATCCAACGCGCTCATTTGCCGCTGCAGCTGGGGCTCCAGCTCGTCCACCACCCCCTCGAGCAGCACGCTGGCGTCGTCGATGAAGGTCATCTCCCGTTGCCTACTCGGAGCGGGAAGCGGGTCAGGAACGGGTAGGCCGGAGAAACAGTGAGGGGTTTGCGGTTCGACAGGCGCAGCAGGGGGCTGAACCCACTGCGGTTCCTGCTGGTCATTCATGTCCAAAGGGTAACTGGCCAGGAGCGGGCAGAGCAGGTCAGGGGCGTAAGTGGGCCAGAGCGAGGGTGGTGCCGGGCAACCCAGACATGCCTCCCAGCAAGGGTATGAACGACATTTCCTCGACGGATTCGTGGTTCACCTGGACCAAAAGTTGGCCCTTGCAGACGTGCGGGCATGAGGGTGATCATCTTCTCTGCTCAATCCCGAATGGACCGTGTCAATGCACAGGCGCCATATCCCCGGGCTTGTCGAGGCCAACCGGGGGTGCGATAACGCCAGGTCGTGTCGCCTGCTCACCCCGCGCAGCACCAACACCCACACCGACGGGCACGGGCAGCACTGCCTCGGGCAGGCTCGAGTGTCTATTCGGCGTGCAGCAGGCGGGCCATCCAGGCCTCGACCTGGTCAGGGGCAGCCGGGATCGCGTCGGAGAGCACCTGACAACCCTGCTGCGTGACCACGATGTCATCCTCGATGCGCACCCCGATGCCACGCAACTGCTGCGGGACGAGCAGGTCATCGGCTTTGAAGTACAGGCCAGGCTCCACGGTGAAAACCATGCCCGGCTGCAGTGGCGCGTCGGTGTACTCCTCACGGGTGGCGTGGGCACAGTCATGCACGTCCAAACCCAGATGGTGGCTGGTGCCGTGCACCATCCAGCGCCGGTGGTACTGCCCGCCCCCGGGCTGCAGGGATTGCTGGGCGCAGACCCCCTCAGGCAGCATCCCCCAATCGTGCAACGCCTGGGCAATGACCGCTATCGCCGCCTGGTGCACGTCGAGCAGGCTCACTCCCGGCTTGATGGCCGCCATCGCGGCCCGGCTGGCGTTGTACACCACGTTGTACACCTGCCGCTGCTCCGGCGTGAACCGGCCCGACAGGGGCAACGTGCGAGTGATATCGGCGGTGTAGAGACTGTCCAGCTCCACCCCCGCATCCAGTAGCAGCAGCTCACCGGGGCGCAGCTCGCCGGTGTTGCGGATCCAATGCAAGGTGTTGGCATGATCTCCTGCAGCGCAGATGGAGTCATACCCCACCCCATTGCCCGCGTGCCGGGCATGCAGCCCGAAGATGCCTTCCACCCACCGCTCCCCCCGGCCCCGGGCCATCGCCTCGGGCAGGGAGGTGATCACCGCATCGAAAGCTCGATGGGTGGCCTGAACCGCTTGCTGAAGCTGCTCAATCTCCCAAACGTCCTTGACCATCCGCTGGGTGGAGCTGTAATGGGCCAACGCCGCATCAGCCTGCAGCGCCTCCGTCCCCCGCATGCCGTCGAGTTCAGCGGTGAGCTGCGGGTCAGCCTCCCGGATGATGGCCGTGTTCGCGCCGGGTTCTCCTGCCCCCGCCAGGCTGTCGTGGAAGTGGTCGAGGGGGCCGGTGAGCAGGCCCAACTCCGCCTGCAGATCCTCCAGGCTGGGGCGGGGGCCGATCCAGAACTGCCCATAGCGGGCGCTGGCGAAAAACTCATCACTATCCGGCCCGGCTTGTGGGCGTAGGTAGAGCACCGCCTCATGGGAGTGTTCGCGCGGTTCCAACACCAGCACAGCCTCAGGCTCGCGGTCAGCGCCTAGCCCGGTGTAGTAGGCGAAAGCGCTATGGGGGCGGAAGAGGTAGTCGGTGTCGTTGCTGCGCACTTTGGCGCTGCCCGCCGGCAGGATCAACCGCTGCCCGGGGAATGCCTGGCTCAGGGCTGTGCGGCGCTGGGCGGCCAAGTCGGCCACTTTCGTGCGCTGCACGTTCTGTTTGGGGTGTGACGCCCAGCCTGAGGCAATGAACGCACGGAACTGCTCCCCAACCCCCAGCCGAGGCCGCGCGGTGTCGGAGTCCGGGGCAGGCGCTTCCTCCTGCGGGGAGGGCAAAACCTCACTGGTCACCACCGGCGCAGGGCTTTGCTCTGCAGGTTGACTGTTCACCTGTCCCATGCTGCCATGCCACCCCTGACTTCGCGCCCTGCCGGTCGGCTCCCCAGCGTGTGCGGAGAACCTGCAGGTTTGCCGTGCTGGGCCAACCGAGATAGGACATGATGGAGTCATGAGTGCAGGTGGATTATTACTGATCCTTTTGGTGATGTTCGTCGGGATGGCTGGGGTGCTGCTGCCCGTGATCCCCGGGGTGATCCTCATCTGGGCCGCCGCCCTGGTGTGGGCCCTGCAGGTGGAGGGCACGCTGCGCTGGGTGGTCATGGTGCTACTCACCTTGCTGGCCATTGTCGGAGCGGTGGCGAAATACCTCGTCGCTACCAAGAAAATGAGCGCGGAGGGTGCCACGACCCGCACCCTGCTCATGGGCTTAGCCGGCGCAGTCGTGGGCTTCTTCCTGCTGCCATTCTTCGGCCTGCTCCTGGGCGGAGCGATCGGGGTCTACGTCGGAGAGTGGGTGCGCCTGCAGTCTCCCTCCCGCGCCTGGTGGGCCGCGAAACGGCTGCTGATCAGCCTGGGCTGGGGCATTCTCATCGAGTTCGGTGCCGCCTCCGCCATGATCGCCATTTGGGCTGTTGCCGCCTTCGGCAAACTCTGGGCCCAGGGGTAGGGCAGCTCACGCTCAGCGGCCCCACAACTGCGCTCTGGTGAGGGGTTGGATGCCCCTGCGGTGAAACTGCAGGGTGCCAGCGCGGATGGCCAACTCGGTGGCCTCAGGCAAGGGCAGGCCCTCTTGGAGCAAGGCACACAGCGCAGCCATGGTCTGGTCTCCGCAACCGGTTTCATCGCGCTGCCCGGTGCAGTCAACCTCAGGGGCAGGTAAATGGAGGTTGAGCTCAGCGGTACACAGGTAGGCACCGGCAGCTCCCACAGTGATCACCACCACCTCGATACTCCGCGCCAGCAGGTGGTCAGCGGCTTGGCGCGCACTGGCAGGGTCTCTCACTGTGACCCCAGTGAGCACAGCAGCCTCATGCTCATTGGGCTTGATCAGGCTGAGCTCAGCGTCGAGCAGGGCGCTGAGCTCAGTATCGGCATCAATACCTCCGGGTCGAAAAACACCGACATGCCACAGCTTTTGGCCAGCTTCACGGCGTGCACAGCGGTGGGTAACGGGCATTCCAACGTGATGACCAGCACGCCAGCGTTACTGCCGGCTTGCTCAAACAACGAGGCCGCACGGTCAATGTCATCTGGGCAGAAGTCGTTGCTGATGCCAGGAAATACCATGATCTGGTTACGTCCCTGCAGATCAACGGGGATCAAGGCGATCCCTGGAAGCTTGCTGGCTTGCTCATCGTCACAGCAGGTGATGTAGTCGGTGTTCACCCCCGCCTGCTCCAGCGCGTCGAGCGGGACCCTCCACAGCCCGTAGGGGTCACGCACCGTGCGCCCCACCATGGCCACACTCCCAGCCGGAGCCAGGCTGGCCATCATCGCAGCAATGTTGCGCGACTATCCTCCAGGCCCGATGAGCAACTCCTGGCCATAGACATGCTCGCCAGGATTAGGGAATCGCGTCAGCCCCATCCCCACAATGTCAGTGTTCAACGACCCCACGACCACCGATGTCACCACGGGCAACCCCTCTCTCGCCAGCAGCCTAGCGGGAGATCTGGGTATCACGACTTGGTTCTCACGAATCGAATCTTGCCACGCTGACCTCGCTGTTGAGCCACCCCTTGTACAAAGGTGATCAACAGTGGGTGAGTTGCTCCGAGCCAGATACTTCCCTCTGCACCTCAAAGGGGGGGCAAATCGGATTTTTCCCTCCATTTCACCCAAACTCTTCGGGGGAAACCTCATCATGATCAAAGCTTCTTCATCACTGCACTGCGAAACCTAACCCCCTCTGCACTCTGACCACTGGCTCATGGTATTTCTCCTTAGCGCATTCCTGGAACCGTCGTCATAAGCGGCAGACGAAAGGACACCACATGTCTCGGTTGAGCGTTTTCTTCTGGACTCGATACCTCGCCAGTAGATTCTGCGGAGAACTCGGCTGGCAGGAAGGGAAAAAGATCGCTGCCTCCCCTCACGCCAGTTCGGCAGAATTGCTCACACTGCTGCTTGAGAATAGCCGGGTTTACGGTCCAGTCATCAGGAACAACCCCTCCGAGGCTGCCCAAACTGCGATTGCCAGCTGGGTGATGAATAACCGTCTGCCCGACTACACACTCGATGTTATTGCGAAGACCCCTACTTTTGCGTGCCGAACTGCCCAGGAATTCTTGGTGAGTCAGGCACAACCCCCCAGCATGGAAATACTCGAGCATGTGATCCTCTTGACCTCCCTCTTGAGAGATCAAGAGGATCACATGAGTGATTTGAAATGGAATATTACACAACTTGAGGTTGCGCTTGCATACGACACAGATCAAAGCATCCAACATAGGACAAATAAGCTCGAAGAAATCAGCCAGCTTTACTACAGCTTGCACATCATCTCGGATGAGCACAGTAAAACTCGGAATGAATTATCTGCTGTGCAAAAGCCGATGCAGCTCATTGATGCACGAGCAGCCGTAGCGAGGCAGAGTTTGACTCAGAGCGCTTCCACGCCCAAACCCTTCTACCCTGACGTAGATCACAGTCAACCTTCCAGGCCTGCGAGTCGGCCTGTTGACCAACCGCACAAAGTCCTCATCGGCGCAGGGGCTCGCTAGTGATGTCCTGAGGCCACCGTGGGCCCGATTGAGGAGACGTCGCTGGTTGCTTCGAGCCTTCTCTCCTCTTGGCCACCTCGACAACCCATGACCGCCAGTCTGACAAAGCTAAGCAGACCTGGGGATGGCTGGTTGCGCATGGGACTGCGCCCGTCATCCCCGCTGAGGGTGGGCAGCCGTCACATCGATGGCACGCCCCTGACTGGTCCAACGCAGCACGTCTGGACCTGACATCGCCTCACCGACCCACGGCCCGCTGAGCACCTGACACCCCCACTGCTGCAGATCATGCGCCTGTCGCGCCGAACTGACGGCACGGGCGTTCACCTGCAGCCCCAGGGTCATCCCCACATGCGTACAGAGCTGCCCCAAAGGAACCTGGGCGCCGTCCAATTCTGCCCCGGGAAGGAACCGGGGGGACAGGCCCAAGCTGTGCAGGTGCAGAGTGCTCAAGTACTCCACGTTGGAGGAGGAACTGCCGTAATCCTGCAAGTGCAAACGCACCCCTAGGTGCCCCAACGTAGCTAAAACCGCCCCCATACGGGCCGGGTCACGCCCCAAGGTCTGCTCACTGACCGCCACAATCAAGGTAGAGGCGCTCAACTCACTCTCTGCCAGCAGACTCTTGAGCAGTGTGGGTAACGCAGAGTCGGTCAACAGGCGAGCAGGAAACTCCACCATGACCGGCAAGTCGCTGCCCTGGCCCGCCCATCGCCCGGCGTCACTGAGAGCTTGTTTGAGCAGGTAGTAGCTCAGCTCGACGATCACTCCGCTGCTCTGCGCCCAGGGAAAGAAGGTTTCTCCCAGCACAATCCCCTCGCTCGGGTGATGCCAGCGCAGAACTGCTTGAGCGGCATAGGGCCGGTTGGTACCCGATTGCACCATCGGCTCGTAGACCACATCAAGCTGGTTGGCGCTGATAGCCTCCCCGAGTTGCGCCACCAGAGTCAGCCGACGCTGGGCAAGTGCATCCTCCTCCGGGTCGTACATGCAGGCGCAACCACGCTGCATCTTGGCCGTGTACAGGGCAACATCGGCATGACCCATCAGCTTGGTCAAATCGGTGCCGTGGTAGGGAGCTAGGGCCACCCCGACACTGCCCTGGACATCAATATGGACATCGGCGGTGATAAAAGGCTGGCGCAGGTTGCTGGTAATGCGGGCGGCCAGATCCAAGGCCTCACTGTGACCATGCAGATGAGTCAGCGGTGTAATGACCGCAAACTCATCGCCTCCTAGGCGAGCCACTGTATCGCCCTCCCGAACACTCTTGGTCAACCGATGAGCCACTTCGCACAACAGCCTGTCTCCCACCTCGTGCCCCAGAGTGTCGTTGATCTCCTTGAAGTGATCAAGGTCGATGAGCATGACTGCCATCTCTGCCTGTTTTTTCTTCACCGCGCCAATATGTTCGTTGAACACGATCGGCAACATCGAGCGGTTGGGCAGACCCGTCAAAACATCGTGGGTGGCGTCACGCTCTCGGCTGCTGGCAATCCATGATCCATGCCTGATTACTAAAGGGGGTAAAGACAGTAGAGGGAAAAACCACGGCCAGAAATTCAATAAGGCCAAAGAAAGGGGAGCATAGCTGAGGTCAAGAGCACTGGGAATCAACAAGGCTCGTGTGTTACTTTGCGCGGCCACTTCGCGCACCTTCTGTTTCAGCGATAAGGCGGTGATCACGATCACTAGCCCCTGGTTGACGGCCACGTCCACCACAGCACACACCACCAGAGCAATAAACTCTATGCTGTGCTGAGGTCTATCAAGATTCCATACCCCAGTCAGCACCCAATACAGCGACTTGGTGGTGAGTGCGCCCACCGCAACCTGACCAATGTTAAAGGCGAACCGACGCGGAATTAATCGTCTTGACATCAACTCGTCAGTTAGCTCAGTCACCACTAATATAGTGAGAAATAACCATAAAGGCACTACTAAAACAAGAGCGAGTGAAAATCCGCCCGAAAACACCAAAGTAAGGTCGCGTTCCCGACGGTGGAAAACAAAGCTAACCGGAAAAAAGCTGGCAACGATCATACCGCCCGTTAGCATGGTGGGCATCAATAAAGGCATCACCCGGATGTATGACAACTCCGCCGTGAAGGAAACAACCCACATCACCACGGCTAGCCCGGTCACACTGGAGATCAACAGCACAAGCGGAGAAGGGCGACGCACAGGCCTCTCCTTCACCGAAGGTCATGTCACTGATGTTCTGTCATCTCCCCACACTGGCTTGATGGGAAGACACCCACTCCTACCCCAAGGGATTAAGTGAGGAATCGGCATATTGACCCCGTGGACTAAGCCCTGGCCATAAGCTCCTCACCGCGATAACACGACATGAACCCAACAGGGGTGCTGCTGAAGATCAGCAACACCCCTGTTGGTGATTAACCCGTTTTAAAACTGAAACGGGGTGGTACTTCCCCCCCAGCGAATACCACCAGCTACGTCACCACCGGTTGCCTGGGACACCCCCGCCGCCACAGCCGCTACTGCAGCTACTGCCAGAGCGGCCACGGCAACGAACTTTTTCATCCGAATCATGGCTATGCCTCCTTGCATCTGGACCCAGCCTGGCGCCAAGTCTTTGAGGTAACCCTTAAGGTCACCTCCTGACTATCGAACGCAGCAGGCCATTCTGGCTGAGCCTTCTGGTTGAACCACCCTCATCCCCTACTTGCCTGCACCGCCTGCTCAGCGCGAAGGCAGGCGACGAAATGAGCGACACCGGGGCGCACCGCCAGGGCGGGGCGGGAGGTGGCGCACTGCTGCTGCGCCAGAGGGCAGCGCGTGCGAAAGTGGCACCCCGAGGGAGGGTTGACCGGGGAGGGGACATCTCCAGTCACCTTCACCAGCGCATCCTGCAAGCGCACGGAAGGATCCGGGATGGGGGCAGCGGCCAGGAGGGCCTGAGTGTAGGGATGGGCCGGTTGGCTATACACCTGGTCACGGGTGCCCTGCTCCACGATGCGACCCAGGTACATCACCGCCACCTCGTCACTGCTGTGATGCACCACCGATAGATCGTGGGAGATCAACAGATAGGCCAACCCGAACTCCGCTTGCAGATCCTCCAGCAGGTTGAGCACCTGGGCGCGCACCGACACATCCAGGGCGGAGACCGGCTCATCGCAGATCAACACTTTGGGGTGCAGGGCCAGGGCGCGGGCAATGCCCACCCGCTGGCGCATCCCCCCGGAAAGCTGGTGAGGGTAACGGTTGGCGAAGTCAGGGTTCAGGCCCACTCGATCCAGCAGGTCACGCACCCGGGCAGACCGCTCCCGCCGGGGCAGCACGCTGCGGTGGATCACCAGTGGCTCAGCAACGATCTCCCCAATGCTCAAGCGGGGGTTGAGACTGGCGTAGGGATCCTGCCACACCATCTGGATGTTGCGCCGTGCTCGGCGCAGACCCGCGCGGGAGAGGTGGAAAAGGTCCTGCCCCTCGAAGCGCACCGACCCGGCGGTGGGTCGCTGCAGCGCCATCATCAACGTGGCCAAGGTGGATTTGCCGCAGCCGGACTCCCCCACCAAACCCAGAGTGCGGGCCCGGTGCAGCGTGAGGTCAACCCCATCCAGCGCGCGCACCACCTGGCGGCGACTACGCCCCCGCAGGCGGAAGTGCTTGACGAGCCCCTGCACCTGCAGCAGTGGCTCGGCCTGCCCGCTGCGGGGGGCGGGCAGCAAGGTTGCCGGGCTCACGCCTGCACCTCCTGGTGCTGTGGCTGGCTCGTCTGCTGGCCAGCGAAGTGACAGCGACCAGAGTGTGGGGCACTCTCGCTGCCCACCAGCACCACCGGTGGAGGGGCCACCGGGCACACAGCGGCATCAGCGCGGTGGCAGCGCGGGGTGAAGGAGCACCCCACCGGCTCAGCGGACAGCACCGGAGGCTGGCCGGGAATCGTCGGCAACCGCTGGCTCGAGTGGGGGGCCGACTCCGAAGCCGCCCTCGCCGAGGGGATCGAGGCCAGCAGTCGCTGGGTGTAGGGGTGGCACGGGTGGGCGTACAGCGACCCGACGGGGGCGGACTCCACCACCTGCCCGGCGTACATCACCTCCACCTGGTCGGCCATCTGCGCCACCACGGCCAGGTCGTGGGTGATTAACAGCAGACCCATGCCTAGCTCCCGCTGCAGCTGAACCAACAGGTGCAGGATTTGCTGTTGGACGGTGACGTCCAGCGCGGTGGTGGGCTCATCAGCGATGAGCAAAGGCGGGCGCAGAGCAATCGCCATCGCGATCATCGCCCGCTGACGCATCCCCCCGGAGAACTGGTGGGGATAGTCCCGAGCCCGCCGGGCGGCATCGGGGATGCGCACCTGATCCAGCAGCTCCACGGCCCGGCGGCGAGACTCCCGCCGACCCAGGCGTTGGTGCACGCGGAACATCTCCGCGATCTGGGCGCCTACGCTCATCACTGGATTGAGAGCGGTCAGGGCGTCCTGGAACACCATCGCCATCTGTGCTCCGCGGAGCCGCCGGCGCCTCTTTTCAGGCATGCCCAGCAACTCCTGACCCTGCAGGCGCACACTGCCGGCGCTGACCTGGGCTGTGGGGGGCAAGATGCCCATGATGGCCTGCGCGGTCACCGATTTGCCGCACCCGGACTCCCCCAGCACAGCTACAGTTTGCCCAGCACGCACACTCAGGTCCACCCCGTTGACCGCATAGGTGGTGTGCTCCCGTTGGCGAAACCTCACCGCCAACCCCTGCACCTGCAGCAAGGGGGCCGGCGCGGGACTACCCGCGCCAAGGGAGGCGTCACGTTGCAGCGGCAAGCTCATCGTCTCACCGAGCCTTCGGGTCGAAGGCTTCGCGCAAAGCCTCAGCCAGTGCCACAAAGGCCAAAACCGCCACCGACAGCACCACGCTGGGAAAGATCACCATATGAGGGGAGACCTCGGCGTAATCCTGCGCCTCAGACAAGGATTTCCCCCACGTGATCACCGAGCCGCGCAGACCCAGCCCGAGGAAAGACAGGGTGGCTTCGGCGGCGATGAAACCGCCCACCATCAGGGTGGTCATCACCAACGCAGGGGTGATGACGCTGGGCAGCACATGCACGCGCAGAATGCGCGGGGTGCCTGCTCCCAACCCCCGGGCGGCCCGCACATACTCCATGTCGCGCACCGCGATGACGGCGGAACGGCACACCCGGGCACACGGAGGCCACCCTAAAACGGCCAAGGTGGCCGCTACCAGGCCGATCGACTTCCAGGCTGGTTCTCCGGGGGCGGGCGCCAAAGAAACCATGATGAGAATGGCTCCCAGCAGGAAAGGGATGGCGAAAAAAACATCGGCCAGTCGCGAGAGCACCGCATCCAGCCACCCCCCGTAGTAGCCAGCCACTAGACCCGTCAAAACACCTACCGCAAATGTGAACATGGCCGCTAACGCCCCCACGGCCAAAGAGGCGCGCGTGCCGTAGACCAACCGTGCGTAGATGTCGCACCCCTGCAGGTCGTTGCCCAACCAGGCCCCAGCGTGAGGAGTGTGACGACTCTGGGCCAGCACACACAACGCCGGGTCTTTGGAGGTAAACCACCCAGGCATCACCGCCATGACCACCAGGCCAACCACCAGGGCTGATGAGATCCAAAAGAGGGGGTTACGCCGCAGATGCCTCCACGCCTGAGCAGTCAGAGAGGCTGAGCCAACGCGCGACAACCTGGCCTGAGCCTCAAGCTCAGGCATAAGGGGTGGTTCCGCCTTGATAGCCACCGCTGCGGCGACCGGCTCACTCATAGCGAATCCGGGGATCGAGGGCGGCGTAGAGCAAATCAACCAGCAGGTTCACCACCAGGAACACCACGATGAGCACAGTCACCACACCCACCACCATCGCCGACTCTCGCCGGTAGATGGAGCGCACAATCAGGCCCCCCACTCCGTGGATGTTAAAAATCCCCTCCACCACAATGGCTCCGCCCAGCAGCGCCCCGAAATCCGCGCCGATGAAAGTCACCACGGGGATCAAGGAGTTACGCAGCGCGTGCCACACCACCCGATGCCGTGGCAACCCTTTAGCAATGGCGGTGCGCACATAGTCCGCGCGCAGGTTGTCGATGAGGTCAGCGCGTAACAGTCGAGCTACGAACACCAGCGACAGCACCGAGAGGGCAAAACCGGGCAGGATCAACTCCGACCAGCTGCCTGCAGCGCTGATCGTGGCCGGAAACCAGTGCAGGCGAAGCCCCAACCCCAGCTGCATCATGGTGCCGATGACGAATACGGGAACCGAGCTGAGCACCATGGTGACAGCCAGCGCAGCGTGGTCGCTGAGCTTGCCCTTGCGCAGCGCCGTCACGACGCCTAGCAGGCCTCCGATGATGACCTCGAAGCCGATGGCTATCAGCGCTAGGCGCACGGTGACCGGGTAGGCAGCCACCAACTCGTGGCTGACCAAACGACCTCCAGGGGTCTCTCCTAGATCCCCGTGGAGCAGGTTGGTGATATACGAGGTGTACTGCACCCATAAGGGCTGGTCGAGGTGGAACTTCTCCCGCATCGCGGTTTGGTAGGCAGCCGGGCATTGGCGGTACCCACACATCCCCGAGAGAGGGTCCCCTGGCAAGGCCCACACCAAGGCGAAGATCAAAAACGTGGCTCCCGTCACCACCAGCAGCATTTGCAGGAGGCGACGGGCCACGTAACGACTCACGAGAAGAGCCTTCCTTACCGCGAGTTAGACCAGCGTGACGCTGCTCCAGTCCACAAAGCCCACCTTGCTGGTACGCAAACTGGTGACACGTTGGGAGTATCCCACCACTGCCCGCACCGTATAGAGGGGCACGGCCGGCATATCGGTCTGCAGGTAGCGCTCAGCCTCCTGCATCCCGGCGTAGAACTGGTCTTCAGACGTGGCAGTCATCGCCTTGGCGATCAGATCGTTGAACGGCTTGCTGTCGTAAAAAGCAAGGTTGGAGTTGCCCTGATCGGAGTACAGCTCAACGATGTAGTTATCGATCGAGGGATAGTCAGCCTGGTAGGAGAATCTGACCAAAGCGTTTTTGTTGCTTTGTACCGCTGCCATATAGGACTTGAAGTCCGGAGAAGGCATGAGCTCGCACTTGACCCCCGCGTTGTCCTTAATCATGTTGCAGATGGCCGTGAGCAACTCCTCCTGCCCGGCGTCCTTGGGATAAGAGATGTACACAGTGCCAGTGAATGTGGACTTAGCGATGTGCTCCTTGGCTCGCGTAGGGTCAAACGCACACAAGGTGCCACACTGGCCAGCTACGTACCCTTTGACACCCGGGGGCACCCATCCATCGGCCGGAGGGCGCGTGCCTTTCATCAGCGTGGTGTTTAGCGTAACGCGATCAATAGCTAACGAGATCCCCTTAGCAAGATCAGGGTTTTTCAACGCAGGCACGCTCTGAGGGAAGCTCAGAGTGGTCAGAGTGAGGTCGGAAGCGATGTAGAAATGCGTCCCTAAATCTTTTTTATACTTATCGTTCTGCAACGACGCCGAGGGGATTCCCTCCATCACGTCGAGTTTGCCGTCGAGCAGGTCGATGTATGCGGCTTGGGCATCGGTGTACTGCACGAAACGAACTGCATCCACGCCACCCTTGTCAGCACCGGTGTAGGCGTCAAAACGCTTGATATCGAGCGCCTTACCTTTATCCCACGCCACGAACTGATAAGGGCCATTGCCGACCGGCTTGTCCGCAGCAGCCTTAGGGTTGGCAAAAAACGAATCTGGCTGGGGCATAAAGGCCATCACACCCAGACGCATATCGAAGTTGATTAACGGCTGACTCAAAGTGACCATAAATGTGTAGTCGTCGACCACCTTGAGCCCGGACAATGTGTCGGTGGTGGGCTTAGTCGTGAGGTTGCCTTTTTCGTCAGTCTCGCCAGCTACGGCAGCGAAGCCTTCGATGGGAGAAAAGAAGCCCTGGTTGATCTGGGCGTTGTTTCCATTAGCACCGTAGTTCCAGGCATCGACAAAGTTGTGAGCCTTAACCTCAGTCCCGTCGTGAAACTTCCACCCTTTTTTCAGCACAATCGTGTAGACCTTCTTGGCGGCATCTGGGGTGATGGACTGTGCCACAGCTAACTCAGACGTGCTGGTCTCTGGGTTGTAGTTGATCAAGCCTGTGTAGAGGGTATCGAGGACCTTCAGCCCCCCCTCTTCATTGGTGTTGGTGGTGACCAAGGAGGTTGCCTCAGGGCTCCACACCGTGATCGGCTTGCCGTTGGTCAGTCCGCTGGGGTTGCTGCGCGAGCGGGAATCGGTCTTGGTGTCACCTCCACTGGAGCTACATCCGGCCAAGGCAAGGGCTCCCACGGCGACCACCGCCGTGGCGAGGCGCACCCGCCGTGCCACCCCTCGTCGCACGCCAACCGCCTGCTCGGTGTCCTGACCGAGACGGGGTTCGTGCATAGGGGCGTGATGAGGCATAGCGTCTCCTTAGGTATTTACCCCGTAATTTCCCCAAAGATCCACAATCTGTGATAGTTGTGCACCCGAGAGTAGTTACCCGACCTTATCGGTGGACACAGCCTGATCACCAGTCAAGAGATATTGCGAAGAGGTAACGGCGGCGTCCAGGCAGTAGTCTCAAGTGATCGGCGCATCTCCCGTAGCGAGGATTCTCATGACGACCCTGACCCCAGCGCGGCCCGGCGCCGCTCATGCTCACCCTGCAGACGACGAGGCGTTGCTGCGCCTACTCGCACAGGACAAATCGTTGCTGGAGCTGCGCTATATCAAAGACCTGCCCGAAATCTCCCGTATCGTCACCGCCATTCGCACCCAAACTCCAGGCACCCGCATTGTGTTGACCTCCGGCTCATTCGACGTGATCCATGAAGGACACTCCATGTACTTGGAGGCGGCCAGGGAAATGGGAGACTTCCTAGTGGTTGGGGTGGATAGCGATGAGAAGATTCGCCAACGCAAAGGCCCCACCCGCCCTGCCGTGCCCGAGCAGGAGCGCCTGCGGATGGTCACCCATCAGCGTGGAGTGGGCCTGGTGGCTCTCAAGCACCCCACCGACCCCCGCTGGGCGTTGATCAAGGCGGTGCGCCCCGATGTGCTGGTGGCCACCGAGGAGACCTACACCCCCGCCGAGATTGCCCAGCTAGAAAGCCAATGGTGCACACGGGTCGTGGTGCTGCCCCGCATGGCCACCATCAGCACCTCAGCCCGATTGCGGCTGGCCTACCTGGGGGTCACCGCCGTGCTGGCCGATCGCCTCCCCAGCATTCTGCAGGAGATCGTCATCGAGATTGCCGACTCGAAAGAAGCTGGGGGGGCGCGTGGTCAGTGACTCTGGCGAGCAGTTATTGCTGTGGATGCCGGTCATTCATCGCGGCTACCACGATCTGGTCACCACCTTGAGCTCTGCGTCTGTGCTGGTGCTGGGTGACAGCTTTGCCGAGCAGTTTCGCGTGATGCGCAAAGAGATCCGCGCGCTAAGCCCGACCGCCGCCGCCATGTACCTGCATGCCGCCTGCCCCGGGCGCGAGGTGGCCCTAGTGGAGCGCGACCAACTGCCCGGGGTGATCACGGAAGGCATCCTTCATCTGCCCGAGGAGGACCTGCTGCGTGAGCTGGTGGACACCTACGATTTAAAACGGCGGGTGCAACACTTGCAGTGGCATCCCACCTTCCTGCGCTGGGATCGCCCGTGGAGCAGCGCCGAACTCCCGCCCAGCTACGAGGGCAGTATCACCTCCGACGAGCACGCCCAACTCCTGCAGCGCTTGGCGTTGGAGCAGGCGCAGCGCTCCAGCGATTGGTGGCGTCAGGTGGGAGCCCTGGCCGTGCGCGATGGCCGTGTGGTGCTTGGGGCCCACAATCAGCACTTGCCCAGCGCTTACTCCCCCTACATTGACGGTGACCCGCGCAATAACTTCAGTCGCGGGGTCGCCATGGAGGCCACGACTGCCCTACACGCCGAGGCCGGTTTGATCGCCCAGGCAGCCCGGGAAGGCATCAGCTTACAGGGGGCGGATCTGCATGTGAGCACGTTCCCTTGCCCTGCCTGTGCCCGTTTGGTGGCTGCCGCCGGATTTACCCGCTGCTACTTCACCCACGGGTATTCGGTCCTTGCCGGAGATCACGTTCTGCGCAGCGCCGGGGTCGAGGTGATTTGGGTGCGCCCCAACTGAGCGTGCCCGCCCTGAGCCAGCAGACGAGGCAGCCCCGTCATGTCACCGTCATCCTGAGACCCACTGAGAAAGTTTGCAGCTCACTCACTTGTACCAGTCAGCTGGACCTGCCTTGGGGCCGAAAAAAACCAAGTACCAAGGACGGTGCGTTGTGCAGGACATGGGAGGTGAGGACAGGATGCACCCCTTCCATCGTCTCAACTCCACCATCGTGGTCTTAGCCAGCACATTCAGCGCCATTGCCGTGATCGCTATCGTTCTGGTCAGTTCCCACCGGCATTCGGCATTAAGCCTGCCTGCCACTCTTGCCCTGTTCACTGCAACAGCATTAAGTAGTGGAGCCACCATTGCCGGGGCTCGCATGAACAAAGTGCGTCATCTCGCGTGCTTAGAAACAGTGTTTTTAATCACTTTGGTCGTCCTGAGCACTCCAGCGGTTATGGTGCTGGCCTGCTTGATGCTCACCATTGAAATTGCGGTGTTTCTTCCCCCTTTGCGCAAAGTGATTCTGTTGGTGTTGGGCATGCTGACTGGCGCTTTGATGGGCACACGCGCCTGGTACTGCTGGATGACCGGTAATCCTCTCTGGGAGGGACATACCTTTTCTTACCGCGATATCCCAGCAGTGCTCTTAGTGAGCTTTGTCTACCTGCTGGGGGTCTACATCACCTCCAATTGGGCGCTGGCCCTCTACACCAATGTGCGCGTGGGGCCTCTACTCATGGGGCATTTACGCAGCTACGGATGGTTGCACCTTTTAGAGATGGTGATGGTGCCCGCCACCATCGTGGCCGTGCAACACCAATGGTTCTTGCTCATCATGACCCTCTACCCGTTGGCGGTCTCAGCCCAAACGGCCAAGATTTTGATGGCACATGAGCGGGAAAACTCCACCGACCCTCTTACTGGGGTTGGTAACCGTAGCTGGGTAGAACAACGCTTCCAGGCGATCACCCACCAAAATGTGGGAATCGATCACACCGTTCACTTAGCCGTGTTGGCGGTGGGCATCGACCAGTACCACGACATCATCGAAACACTGGGCCACGACGCCGCCGACCAACTTCTGCGCGAAATGGGAGCACGCCTGCAGTCAGTAGTGCGTCACGACCTCGACGTGGTGGGCCACCTCAACGGGGAGGTGTTCTGCCTCTTGGTACGCCTGGATAACCCCAGACTGCAACGGGTAGAGCAGATCCGCCTGGTGTCCTCACGCCTGATCAACAGCTTGGGGGAGGATTTCGCCCTCAACGGCGCACGGGTGAGCATCCAAGCCACCGTCGGGGCTGCTCTCTACCCCGACCACGGGGTTTCCTCAGCCGTTCTCTTGCCCCGGGCAGAGGCCGCGCTGCGAGCCGCCAATGAGGGTAGCCGGGGCACGGTGCACCTCTACAACCCCGACAATGAGGTCTCCTCGCCGGCCAAGCTGGCCCTGCTGGGGGAGCTGCGTGACGCCATCGACAATGGTGAGATCGAGGTCTTCTACCAACCCAAGTTGGCTAGTGAGTCCGGTGTTGTCTCCGGAGTGGAAGCCTTAGTGCGGTGGCGGCATCCCCACCGTGGCCTGATCCCACCGATGGAGTTCATTCCCCTGGCCGAAACCACTGGTCTCATCGGTCCGTTGACCTGGGTGGTGCTGGACCAGGCGCTAGCCCAGGTACGCCGCTGGTTAGAGCAAGGCTGGGCTATAGGAGTCGCTGTCAACTTGGCCGCCGCGCAATTAATGGACCCCGGCACCCCGGAGCGCATCGTGGCCGCCTTGACCAAACATGGCGTGCCGCAAGACATGCTCACCCTTGAGGTCACCGAATCCACCCTGATCCAGGACGCCCAACAGGCCAGTAGTGTGCTCTCCCAGCTGCGCCACATTGGGGTGCGGGTCAGTATCGACGACTACGGCACTGGGTACTCCTCGCTGTCCTACCTGCAGAAACTATCCATCGACGAGCTGAAGATCGATCGTGCATTCATTAAAAACCTGGATGAACCAGATAACCATCTGGATTTGGCCATCGTGGAGTACACCATTTCCTTAGGCCACCGGCTGTTCTTGTCGGTGGTGGCCGAAGGCGTGGAGACCGCGACACAACTGCAGACTTTGCGCCAAGCCGGTTGTGACGTCATCCAGGGCTTCCACTACACCGGTCCCCTACCCAGCGCCGAGATCACCGCCTGGCTGGGGCAACACTGCGTGCCTCCTGCAGCACCCCTCGAGACTTTGCCCTCTACCATGGAGCAACGCCACCACAATTCACTCTGCGCCTGGTGCGGCCAATCGCTACGTGGCCACCGCAGCAACCTCTGCATCGGTTGCGAACTAGGGCAGACCAACAACAGCAGCCCGTTGCATTAAGGGATCTACTGGATCATTGCCTCTGATCGAACTCGCCGGGGCGGGAGCTGAGTTTGACGCGGACCGGCGTAAAGGGGTCGGCATCTGGGTCTCCGGCAAGCAGATGCAGGTGCACATGGGTGATGGTGCCTCCGGTGTAGGCGCACAACCCACAGCGAGCCGCTAAGCCGTAGGCCTGCAGCTGGTAGTGCTCCCGCGCCCAGCGCAGAACCTGCCAAAACTCCGCCAGTACCGGATCGGGCAGATCCACCGGATCGTCCACATGCAGGTGAGGAATCACCAGCAAGCTCACCTTCGCTCCCTTGTAAGGGTAGGCGTTGCGCCGGACATCCCAATGCAGGCTTCGGTGCACCACCAGCTCCTCGTCCTGCGGGCTGGCTTGGCCGGGGCAGAAAATGCAGCGGCCCTGCATCTCCAGCTGCTCCATCCGCTCACGCTGCTGCTCATAGCGAGCGTTGCCCAAGTAGTAGAGATGCTCCTGCACCGTTACACCGCCACCGGGATGTTGCGGATCCCGGGATGGGGGTCGTAGTCGGACAGGACGAAGTGCTCCGCGCGGAAGTCGTGGATGTCGCTGATCTCGCGCCCTTCTGGGGTGAGCTGCATGGTGGGTAACCGTCGGGGTTCACGTTGCAGCAGGGTAGTGACCGCCTCGATCTGGTCCTCGTAAATGTGCGCGTCGGACATGGTGTGGTAGTAGGTGGCGGCTGGGTAGCCCGTCAACTGTTCGAGCATCAGCAGCAGCGCCGCATACTGCACCATGTTGCTGGGTACCCCCACCGGCACATCGGCGGAGCGCTGGAACATGTGCAGATGCAACTTCCCCTCCAACACCCGCACATGCACCCAGCCATGACAGGGAGCAATGGTGGTGCGGGGAGTCTTTCCCTGCCCTCTGCCCTGGTACTGCGGAATCCAGGGGCTCACGAAGTGAGTCCGTAGCTCAGGTAGCTCCCGGATCTGCTCGACCAGGTGGGCGAACTGGTCAAAGCCTGGACCGCGGGGGTCCTCCGCTGTGGGGAAATGGGCAAACGCCCCGCCGTAGGAGCCAGGGCCTAACGTTCCAGGCTCGATGCCCTTCTTTACGGTCTTCTCCGGGGTGGCCCACGCCCCCCACCAATCGCAGCCGAACTGCTCAAACTGCTCCACCGTGGTTGCCCCGTTGATGAACGCGCACAGCTCGGCAATGGCCTTGGGCCAGAAGGCAATCTTGCGATCCGTGATCAAAGGAAAGCCCTGCTCCAAGGGGTAGGTCAAGGTTTGCTGCATCAATGTCAGCGCGGCCGGACCTTGGCGGGTGGGGACACGAACCCCATGGGCGAGGATGGCGGCCAACACCTGCTGGTAGGCACCGGAAGCAGAACGTTGGGAGTAGGGCAGGTACACCATGGGGCGCCTTCAGGTTTGTGCTTGCCAGCGCCCTGGGAGTCGACGGCGAACCGACGCTAGCGGAAGGGGCGGCAGGGCGGGCGTGTGGAAAAATTGAGTTTAATTCACCACACAACCGACGCACGTGTTTAGCGGCGCAGAGGCTGCCGCTACCCACCGCACGTGGTGCCAGTCATGAAGGGGTCTAGTGGGTGGTTAAATCCACTTCCACGGAGCACCCATCGTGGCAGCCAAAGCTGTCAACGTTACGGCAGCGGTTGCTGCTTGAATATAGAGCTTGGTAGCCATAGCTGTCTCCTCTCAGTGGTCACCGTCTACCCGACGGTTGGGTGTTCCTATAGACAACCACAAGAAAGAAGCCTTGTGTAATCGGAGTACTACAATTAGTAACTAAAGACCAGACACGAATGGTGGTATATCGGATATCCGCAAATAAGCACGGAATCCTGCATTCTTTTAGCCAGCGCTACCCCGCACCGTGGCGGAACTCCAGTGTTTCGGCACGGAAGTACATCTTCGGGAGCTACTCCTCGACGATCAACCCCGAGAGTCGCTGCAGGTAGCCAGCACCAGAAGGCTGGACCTCATCGAACCACCTGAACGGGTGGTTCGCAGCGAGGATCGCGGGCAGCAGAGGGTGACCGTGCCGGAGCGGCACTTCCCACTCGTCCCACTGGCACTCGTCGTCGAAGCCGTCGGAGACCACGTCCCAGTCGTCATCGCCGATCAGGTAGTCCTCGTCATCGGGCTCAAGCGACTCGATGCGGTCGAACAACTCCGGGAGGTCTTGGAGCATGGCCTGTGCACCGCCGAGAGCCGCACCGATCAGTACCTCGTCAATGAGTGGCCCGGGTCGGTCGAAGGGGAGGATACCTGCCTCGATCTCCTGGGAGATGACCTGGCATCGCTGACGGACAGCCTCGACCCATGCGCGGTTCTCCCCCACGAGCATCAGCACGCGGAGGTCGAAGCAATCGAACGGGCTCACCTCGTAGAGCGGTCCGCTCGGGTCGCGGAGCCACGTGGCGAGGTGGATGTCCGCCCACATGTCGAGTTCGACGGCAAGAGCGTAAGCCTGGCGAGGGGTCAGGCGAGGTGAGTCGGCCCAGGCGGACGTGAAGGCGGCTGCGGTCTTACTGAGCACCCGCTCATGGTCGGAGCCGCTCGCAAGGACGGTCTCACAGGCCGTGCGGGTCTTCGCGCTTACGGACTCCGGGTCATTCTCCCAGCGCCGCCAGGTCGCGAGGCTCACGCCTGCGCGGCGGGCGGCGTCGGTCTGGGTGAGGTCCTGCCGGGTGCGATCGACGGTGCGTTCATTCATGCAACTACACTATTGACTACTCAGTGAGTAGTCAATAGTGTAGTTGCATGAACTCGGTTAAACGTGTGGGTTCATGCGCCCCTTGCTCATCAACGCCGCCCCCAACTCAGCAGCGCCCACGTCCTCGCGGCCATCGCGACGGACCACTGGATACCCGTTGCAGTGGAGAAGGGCCGCGTGCCAGCGCTAGTCAGAGTGCTGACGATGGCGAAGTCCGACTTCCGTCCGGGCTAGGCGCTTGCCTCGCTTCGCGCGGGGTTGGTCAGGCCAGGCGTGTGTCTCGAAAACTCCGCCGCATGACTGCACGTCGATAATGGTGTTCATGGACCTGCCTGCTCTCGATAGACAACTACGCGAGGCTCGCGGTGCATCTGAGGATCCCGCCATCGCCGAAGCTGCGTGGGAATGCCTCGCGACCTCTATAGCAAGGGAAGTCCTAGCCCTGGATGAACACGAGTCCAACGAGCTTCAGCTCCAAATGCCAGTACCCCCTGAGCGCTACAGAGTCGAACTTGAGGCGTTTCAAGCTTGGCTTTCATTGGCCGAGCTGGCAGTTGATAACCCAGTAATAGTTCGGGCCCGGGTGATGACGGAGCTATATGTCAGCTTCGTTTGGCTGCGCGACTCGCTAATCGGCCCCGTCGCCAAGCAGACCGGGAATGGCATAATCAGCCAGATCAGCGATTTCCTCAACGGAAACACCGTGCGACGCTTGAGAAACTCGATCGCCCACGGCAGATGGACCTACAATGAAGATTTTTCGGGACTCGACTGCTGGGATGGCAACCCACTGAATCACTTCTCCGTATCGCAAGCAGACTACGGCAAGTGGCAGCTACTCAGCCGAGGTACTGCTGTCTCGATTGTCTTGGCCCTGACCGAGGGCACACCAAAACGCTCCGGGTGCATTAAAAGCAGCTGATATGAGACACGTCTGCAAATGCCAACATAGGCCTGACCTCAGACCGAAACGCGGAACTCCACCACGTCGCCGTCTTGCATGACGTACTCCTTGCCCTCCATGCGGGCCAGGCCTTGGGCGCGTGCGTTGACCATTGAACCGGCCTGCATGAGCTGGTCGAAACTGATCACCTCGGCCTTGATGAAATGCTTCTGGAAGTCTGTGTGGATCACTCCGGCAGCTTCGGGAGCCTTCGCACCTGCACGTATGGTCCACGCCCTGGCCTCTTTGGGGCCGGCGGTGAGGAAGGTCTGCAGACCCAAAGTGGCAAAACCGGTGTGAGCCAACTGGACCAAGCCCGACTCCTGCTGCCCTACAGATACCAGCAGTTCGGCCGCCTCGGCGGGGTCCAGTTCAGCCAAGTCCGCCTCCAACCTGGCGTCGAGGAAGATCGCCTGTGCCGGCGCTACCAGCGTCGTCAACTCCAGGCGCAAAGCCTCGTTGGCCAATTCGTCGGCGTCGATGTTGAACACATAGATAAAGGGCTTGGCCGTCAGCAGCGACAACTCTCGTAACGGGGCCAGGTCGATCTGGTGGGTAGCAGCTGCCGCCGCCAGCGTCGTGCCCTGATCGAGCAGGTGGTGGGCCTGCTGAGCAGCAGCTAGCTGCGGCGCGGTCTCTTTCGCATTGCGGGCTTGTTTCTCCAAGCGCGGCAACGCGTTTTCAACGGTCTGCAGGTCGGCCAGAATCAACTCGGTATGGATAGTTTCCAGGTCGTGTTGGGGGCTGACCCGGCCTTCCACGTGGGTCACATCGGAGTCGGTGAACCCGCGCAGCACTTGGCAGATCGCGTCGGCTTCTCGAATGTGCGCGAGGAACTTGTTGCCCAACCCCTGCCCCTGACTAGCACCGCGCACAATGCCAGCTATGTCGACGAAGGTCACCGTGGCGGCCACCGTCCGCTCACTGTGATACAGGCCCGCGAGGGCCTCCAAGCGCGGATCAGGCAGACCCACCACACCAGTATTGGGCTCAATGGTGGCGAACGGGTAGTTCGCTGCCAGCACGTCATTACGGGTCAGCGCGTTGAACAGGGTGGACTTGCCCACGTTGGGCAGGCCCACGATACCGATGGTCAGGCTCATTGTGGGCAGTCTAGTGGCGGGCGGGACGGAGAGGGGTCTTGACAGAAGGCCGGCATTACCTTCGCGACCACTTGGTGTCCTGCACCGACAACCGTGGGTTGACATACCAACCCACTAACCTCGCAGGATCGGTTCTACGGCCCATTCTTGTATTAGCAGCCTTTGCTTCTCCTCTGGGTCCGCTTGAGCCTCTCACGGTTGAGGTGCAATGAAGAGGGGAGAATGATCCCTTAGGATCATGGGTGTTGAGTGGAGAGAATTGGCCAATTCTCACGGCTTTGATCAAAGATAAAGTCTTTTCAACAGATAAACCTAATTGGTAAGCATCACTAGCCGCAAGCGGAAGACTTGCGAAATGTCGAGGAAGTGACCACATGCTAGCGAGTGACTCTAAACACTTGTCACCACTTGCTTCGGCAACGTTCCAATCATTCTTACTTATCGCCTCTAAAAAGACTCCATAGTATGCCTTCACGAAGAGTGGGGCAGCAAGCGCACGCAAAGGGTGTTTTTCGCTGAAAATCTTATTATAACTTTCCAGGCAGGCCATTGAAAACGATTCCCTGCGCCCCTCACTCACCAGCACTTCGGCATAAGCCTCCACACAACGATGAATTTTTTGTATAAATTGGTGTCCAGATTTCCAGATAGGATGATGCGACCCTGCTGCGACCTGAAGAAAAAAGTCGGTTAGTTCGCGGGCAGCCAAGTGCTGGAAGGTCTTTTCGTTCTGTTGAATAGCAGAAATGTCTAGCAAAAGAGCTAACGCCTGGGCTTGCAAAGCCGTGAGAAGATCAGTATCTTTCCATCCTGCAGTGCGGAGGATCTTGAATGCGCAGAGAGACGATTCTGCTTGCGCTTTTATGCTGCTTATCGCTTCATCAAGGTCCTGATCTCCTCTCGACGAAATCAGGACCTTATCATCCAGGTCAAGAAAAACATAAGAAACCTTCAGGGCATTGAACTTGTGGATAGCTATTGCGAGATGGATGCGTGCTAAACACATTTGCACAGCTTGCCCGTCTGCAGTCAAACCCAAATGCTGGCTGTTAGTATAATAACTTTCGATCACATCTCTGACATGTTCTAATATGTCCGTGGCATCGCCATACCACCGTTTTTCTGCATACGCATCTGCCTGGGCTAATGCTACACCTGTCCAGTTGACCAGGATATCCACAGATTCACTGGGACTATGAGATTGAGCCAAGAGATAACCCCAGTAATTCTTTGCTGGGTTTCCACCTAATTGATAAATAATCTCACTGGTTTCTGGATCAGAGACACTCAAAAGGCTTCGTAAGTTGGCTACTTCAACCCAAGCGCGAGCCACCAACTCGTCCTTAGTCCCCTTGCTTACTTGGTTTGAAGTTACTATTCGTTCTAGCTCAAGTAGGATTCGTTGCTGCCAAGCTGTGAGCAATTGCTCTTCAAGTCCATCGGCCTTGAAGTCCAGGTAGGCTGCCTCGTCGCCTGCAGTGAATAAACGAGCCGCCTCTAGCGCTTTACGGGTCACCTGAAGTGTGAGCTGTTGTCCTGCTTTTTTTTCGCGCTCGCCTGCATCATCTGACATCTTCATACCTCAATTTCTCACATTGCTGCCGCCGGGCCTAGCTTAGAGAAAAGCAGCCACAACGCGGGTGCTTTGGGAGATAAAAACTACTTTACTTACATTGACTCTTCACTCAGGTCAATTGACTTACGATCATGCGATCCGCTGAGCTCCACGACCAGCACTACCCTCTGGCTACTGGCCTATTGGAGTATTTCAAAGCTGTGGACCGAACTACCGGTAAATCCTGGTGCGGCAACACGGGAGGGACAAAAATATGTCCTGCGTGGTGCGTTTCTAAGGCGTATGGAGCATTGAATGACGGCTTCATCTGGAGTTCCAAAACTTTAGCAAGCGTAACTGCTAATTGTGAACCTGGATCAGTAGTCTTAAAACACCAGGTTATTGATAGACTCCGCGACAGTTTAGAGTGGCGACACGATATTTTTACATATTGCTTAAAGAGTGAACTCACGCCAGACAGATAATTATTGATATGCATTGAACTAGAGCTGCTTCTTGCCGCTGGGCTTTTACTCGCTGCTATTAAGTGCTTGCGAAAGTTCACATATTCTCGCGTGGCTTTTTCCATTCCCGCAATTTTGCTGAAGATAGCTTGTAACTGATCGACGTGCTGCAGCAAGTTGAGAATACCTCTCATTCCCTCTCCAGGCTGATTGAGGCATAGTTCACGTAAAACAGGCTCTACTTGTGCTAAATATATTTCTGGTGCTGACCGGAGATCTGCTTTAACAGCCAGCTGGAAAGCCACAGTGGCAGCTCGATAACTCTTACGCACATAGGCCAGGCGATTCCCTCCAGCGTGTTCCGCTTGGAGCAGATAGATTTTCTGGGCTGAGCTGGCAGCATCCAACGCTTGTTTCAGAATCAGATAATCCCCTCTCGCAGACGAAGTCATGGTAACCGTCTGCCCTACCTGCGGCTGAAAAGACAGGGTGACATTTTCGCTATCACTTGTTCTCAAGGTAGCTTCCGCCCAATGAATGAGGGCTTGCGGGGCACACTGCTGTAGCTGCTCCAAGGATATGGATTCATAGTCATCCAGGGTGGTGAACCCAAGGAACTTTAATATTTCCTTAGTACGTAAAGTTGTAAACTCTAATACTGCTTGCTTCTGGTCGGTAAGGCCTGCTTGGGCGTAAACATCACTGACTTTCTGAGCAATAATTAAAGCTGTGCTCAGGCGCACATAGTAATCTCCGGAAACCTCATCCGTATCTAATGTTTTAAAAATTCGTTCGACAGGTTGCCCACCTCGCCTCCAAATATCTGCACTTTGGTCAGACACAAAAGGAGCTAAGGATAAATAAGCGACTTCAGCCCATGCCATATCAACTTGCTGCTGCGGGTCGGCGGTCAGTCCCAGGTCTTCTCGCGAAGTGTCGAGCATGCGACCTAGCTTTTCGTGCCAAACTGCCAGATGCTCGACTCTAACCGGTCGACCCACCCTGGCGAGGTGATCCCTCACTTTGTAATCGTCTGGACTGGCAAGCCCCGCACGTTCTAGCTGGCGGAAAAGAGTTCGCCCTAGGCCACTCAACTCTGTGGGACTGGCACAGATGACGCGTGATTCCAAGGGCACAATGACCCCCTTCCTTCCAAAACTGCGCAACCCGAGACACAGTAAGCAGATCCAGCGCCTGCTAGGGAAGGTATGCCTAACTTTTTGGGCTGCAACTCTTGGTTGACACCAAACTGTCGTACCCACCTGGCAGGATCGCCTCCATGACTGTTTCTTTGGCTGTGGCGTTGTTACTGACGGTTATCGGGATGCTGGTGGGCATCGGGTTAGGGGTGGTCTGGCAACAACGGCAGCAAGCAGCGGCGCGTGGCAGCGACTCCACGCCCGACCCTGCGGTGACCACCCAAACGTTGGTCCAACGCGACGAGCAACTGTTGGCCTTAGCTGAATCCCGCTTCCGCGAAGCTGGGATGGGAGTCAAGGGCGAGCTGGAAACCAGCAAGCAGGCAGTGGCCCACCTGGTGGAACCCATCGGGCAGATTTTGGCCAAACTCGAGGCCAAGATTGGCGACATTGAACGGGAGCGTCTAGCCAGCTACACCAGCTTGACTGAGCAGGTGCGTCATGCCAACCTCACCGCCGAGGCGTTGCGTCACCAAACCGCCGCCTTGGTGACCGCCTTGAAATCCCCTCAGGCCAGGGGTCAGTGGGGAGAAATGCAACTACGTCGCGTGATGGAGATCGCTGGCATGGTGGCTCACTGTGACTTCGACCTGCAGGTCAGCGCTACCACTGCCGATGGGGCGGCCATCCGCCCGGATGCTGTGGTGCACCTGCCCGGCGGCAAATCCGTGGTGATCGACGCCAAGGTACCCTTAGCGTCCTATCTCGAAGCAGCCGAGACCACCAGTGAATCGGAAAGAGTACAGCTGTTGAGCGGGCACTCCCGAGCTCTGCGCAACCACGTGGATGCCTTGGCCAAAAAGCAGTACTGGACAGCGTTTGCTGCTACGCCAGAGTTTGTGGTGCTGTTCATTCCGGGAGAGGCCTTTTTAGCTCCGGCGCTCACCCACGACCCCAGCCTGCTCGATGACGCTATGAGTCGCAAGGTCATCATCGCCACCCCGACCACCCTGCTGGCCACTCTGCGCAGCATCGGTTACGCGTGGCAGCAGGAAGCCTTGACCGCCAACGCCAAGCAAGTGTTTGACGTGGGCCGCTCTCTCTACCAACGCCTGGCGACGATGGGCAACTCGATGACCAAGCTGGGCACCAGTCTGAGCCGCGCAGTTGACCACTACAACGCCACGGTGGGAACCCTGGAGAAGCGGGTGTTTGTTGATGCTCGACGCATGGCCGATTTGGGGCTGACCCAGGAGACGTTGCAGGCTCCCGACCCCATCGAGGCTGCGGTGCGACCCCTGACCGCGCCGGAGTTGCTGGCCGTCACCGACTTGGAAACGGCTACCCGACGCGAACCGCGTCACAGGAACAGCGAAGCTAAACCCCTACACAGCAAGCAGAAAAAGGACCACGAGACGGTGGAGGTCGACCTACGCGACCCAACCGCACCCTCCCCACGCGAGAACGAGGTGGCCTAGCAGGAGGCCGTTACCTCACGCCTTACCCGCTTGTCTGAGGTCGCGGCGCAGCTCAGGGGGCAGGGCGAACACCAGCGACTCCTGGGCGGAAAGCACCTGCTCTACGTCGGTGAAGCCCTGCGTGGCCAGCCAGTCAACCACATCAGTGACCAGAATCTCGGGCACCGACGCTCCGCTAGTAACCCCAACAGTCCGGGCATCAACTAGCCAAGCAGGGTCGATGTGACCCACTTCGTCAATGAGATACCCCGGTGTGCCGCATTCCTGGGCCACCTCCACCAGACGCACCGAGTTAGAGGAGTTGGTCGAGCCGACCACCAGCACCACATCGCTGCGCTGTGCTACCTCTTTGATGGCCAATTGTCGGTTCTGGGTGGCGTAGCAAATGTCGTCGCTGGGAGGATCAGCCAGCCCCGGAAAGCGCTGACGTAACCGGGTCACCGTCTGCATTGTTTCGTCCACCGACAGGGTCGTTTGCGACAGCCACACCACCTTCGTGGGGTCACGCACAGTCACCGTGTCGGCGGCCTCGGGGCCATCCACCACGACGATGTGCGCGGGAGCCTCCCCGCTAGTGCCTTCGACTTCCTCGTGTCCGTGGTGGCCGATGAGCAAAATGTCGTAGTCCTCAGCGGCAAAGCGCTTGGCCTCATGGTGCACTTTGGTGACCAAAGGGCAGGTGGCATCAATGGTGCGTAACCCTCGCTGAGCCGCCTGCTCATGCACCTGCGGTGACACACCGTGAGCTGAGAAGATCACCGTGGCGCCTTCAGGGACCTCGTCGGTTTCATCAACAAAGATCGCCCCACGGCGCTGCAAGCTGCGCACGACGTAGGTGTTGTGCACGATCTGTTTACGCACATAGATGGGTGCCCCGTGCAACTCCAGCGCCTTCTCTACGGTCACCACTGCCCGGTCTACCCCAGCGCAGTACCCCCGTGGAGCAGCCAGCAGCACTTTCTTGCCCGTCGTCGGCGCATCTGATCCCATCCCTCCATGGTAAAGCCCGTCCCGTGGTCGTAGGGAAAGGCGTTTAAGCAGGCACAAGTGCTGCTTAAACGCCTTTCCCTACGACCACGGGCAGAGCGAGTAGTGGCGGCGGGCTGGGAGACTGTCCAGATGGCCCTTGAAACCTCCCCCGAGACTGCCCTGCCGGTGCGGGAGATCTCCCGCATGATCGGGGAGTGGATCGGCCGGTTGGGGCAGGTGTGGGTGGAGGGGCAGGTGACCCAGATCACGCGGCGTCCGGGAGCGAAACTGGCCTTCATCACTCTGCGTGACCCTCAGGTTGACGCCTCGCTGTCGGTCACTGTGTATGCGGGGATCCTGGACAAGCTCGACCCGGCACTGCGCGAGGGCGCGGCGGTGGTGGTGCACGCCAAACCCAGCTTCTACCCCGCGCGTGGGCAACTGTCGTTGGCGGCGCGAGAGATCCGGCCCATGGGCATCGGAGAGCTGCTGGCCCGACTGGAGCAGCTAAAAACTACCCTGCGCGCGGAGGGCCTGTTCGCCCCGGAGCGCAAAAAACCGCTGCCGTTTCTGCCCCGCACCATCGGGCTGATCTGCGGCAGAGCCAGCGCCGCAGAACAGGATGTGCGGCAGAATGTGGCCCGTCGCTGGCCCAGCACCCGCTTTGCCACCAGGGAGGTCGTGGTCCAGGGGGCCCTGGCGGTCGAGCAGGTGTGCCAAGCGCTAGCCGAGCTCGACGCCAACCCAGACGTGGAAGTGATCATCATCGCTCGGGGTGGGGGCTCGGTGGAAGACCTGCTCCCCTTCTCCGACGAGCGGCTGGTCCGGGCCGTGGCCGCCGCGACCACCCCGGTGATCTCCGCGATCGGGCACGAGGTGGACACTCCCCTGTTGGACTATGTGGCTGATCTGCGCGCTAGCACTCCCACCGACGCCGCTAAGCGCGTCGTGCCTGACCAGGCCGCCGAGCAGGAGGGACTGGCCGCTGCCACCGCGCGTCTGCGCCAAGCGGTGCTCACCCGGCTGCATCGGGAGCAGACCGTGCTGGGGGCGCTGCGTAGCCGCCCGGTGCTGCGTGAACCTGCGGCGGCGCTCACCGAATGGGCGGGGCAGCTTGCAGAGCAGCGGCAGCGCCTGCACCAGGCCGCACACCGCGCCTTGCTCACCCGAGCGCAGGAGTTGACCCATCTGCAGGCCCAGTTGCGTGCCCTCAGCCCCCAGGCGACCTTGGAACGCGGATATGCACTCGTTCAACAGCGGGATGGCCGCATCGTCACCGACCCGAGCGCTCTCACGCAAGGTCAGCGCCTCCAGGTGCGCGTGGCTCAGGGCAGCTTCGCAGTTCTCGTCGATACCCCCACCACCGCTTAGGGCTCGTCGGGAAATAACCGACGAGCCCTTAGACTGCCCTGGCATGAGCGAAGCCGCCGACCCTGCCCAGCCCACTGCGCTGCCCCCGTACGAGTTGGCCCGCGATGAGCTGACCGACATTGTGCGTCAACTGGAAACCGGTTCGGCCAGCCTCGACCAATGCCTGCAGCTGTGGGAACGCGGCCAGTTCTTGGCCGCGTCCTGTCAGACCCACCTGGATGCCGCGCTGCAACGGGTGCAGACCAGCAACGAAACGCCCCAGGAGCGCGCACCCTCGGCGTGAAGGCGTGTGCGTAGCGTAGGCACGCCAGGCGCATCACCTCTCTCACCGGGCGTGCGAGAATCGCCATGACACGGGATGACCGAAAAACCCACCCCAAACCCTTAGGTGTTGACACACTCAAGGCACCCCCCACGGGCGCGGCCATCTGCGCATGGGAAGCTGGGCACATGGGGATCAGCCTTGAAGGAGGGACTGTGGCCAGGTCCGCGCCCCCGCGCTCACCGTCAAACTCGGTCGGCTTACCTAGCCAGCAGTACTCACACAGACCATCCTCGTACCCGGTGCGACGCGGATCGGGTGGCCGATGGTACGGGCCTGCCCCCCAACGCCGGCGGCGGGGGTTCCTGCCAGCCCTGCTGTTGGTGACTGCGATCGGGCTTGCGGGCGCTGTCATTGTCGCGATGGTCACCGGCCAACAGCTGTCCCCCTGGGCACAGCTGCGCGGCGCACGGGCCTCGGCCTCACCTATTCCTGCCCCGCCGGTGCTAACCTCCAGCAGCCTGCCCACCGCTCACCCCACCTCCACGTCCACAGAGGTCCCCATCAACACGCATGGTTTGTCCCCGGAGTTGCTGCGCCGGCTGCGGCTGGCCCAGGCGGCGGCCTCCAAGCAGGGCATCACGATCACGGTGAAGTCGGGTTGGAGGAGCCTGGCCGAACAAGAACAGCTGTACGAGGAGCAAATTGCCGAGCTAGGAGAAGCCGAAGCCAAGCGTCGTGTGCTGCCGCCCAGCCAGTCAGAGCATCCTCGCGGACGCGCCATCGATGTGGCACCCCTGGAGGCCGGTGCTTGGTTGACCAAGAATGGCTGGCGCTACGGCCTGTGCCAGCGCTACGCCAACGAGTGGTGGCACTTCGAGCCAATCACCATGCCTGGCACGCCATGCCCTCCCAAAGTCGCCAACGCCGCCGAGCGGGCGATCTCACGCTGAGCTCACCCTCGAAGAGGACCGGTCGAAAACCCGCGTGCCACAATGGGAACTGGCTTGTCACCACACCTGCCCACCCACCGAAAGGCCGCCCATGAATCTACCGACCATCACCGCCCACGGCCTGAGCCTGCACTCAGACTCGTTGATGGTGGCTCCTGAGGCCCCTGATCGCAACCTGGCCATGGAGTTGGTGCGTCTGACCGAAGCTGCGGCCTTGGCTGCCTCGCGCTGGGTGGGGCGCGGAGACAAGAACGGAGCTGACGGGGCGGCGGTCAACGCCATGCGCGCCTTGATCGGCACCGTGTCGATGCAGGGGGTGGTGGTGATCGGAGAGGGGGAAAAGGACAATGCCCCCATGTTGTACAACGGCGAGATCGTCGGCAGCGGCAGCGGCCCGGAGTGCGATGTGGCGGTGGACCCGATCGATGGCACCACGCTAACAGCCAAAGGGATGCCAGGGGCGCTGGCCGTGATCGCAGTGGCCCCCCGAGGGGCCATGTATGACCCCTCAGCAGTGTTCTACATGGAGAAACTGGTCGCCGGCCCCGATGCCCAGGGGGCGTTAGATATCCGTCTGCCTGTAGCGGAGAATCTGCGCCGGCTGGCCAAAGTCAAACGGGAGTCGGTGCAAGATCTGACCGTGATGATCCTAGATCGTCCGCGCCACGAGGAGCTGGTGGCGCAGGTACGTGCTATGGGGGCGCGCATCCAGTTCATCAGCGACGGAGATGTGGCTGGGGCCATCATGGCCGCCCGGGAGGACTCCGGGGTGGACCTGCTGCTGGGGATCGGGGGAACTCCGGAGGGGATCATCGCCGCCTGCGCGTTGAAGGCGATGGGCGGAGTGCTCCAGACGCGCCTGTGGCCCCGCGATGGACAGGAGCGTCAGAACGCCCTTGAGGCTGGGCTGGACCTGGAGGCGGTATTGGGCATTGAGGATTTGGTGCACGGTGATGACGTGTTTTTCGTGGCTACCGGAGTCACCGACGGCTCACTCCTGCAAGGGGTGCGCTACCGCCATGGGGTTGCCTCCACCCAATCGCTGGTGCTGCGTTCCCGCTCGGGCACCACGCGGCGCATTGATTCTGAGCACCGCCTGGCCAAGCTGGCCAGCTACTCCGCTGTCGACTACACCGGCACTGCCTCCCGGTAGCGTTTACCGACGGAAGTGGCCCACCATCTGGGCCAGCTCATCGGTACGGGCTGACAGCTGGGCGGTGAACTGACTGACCTGCTCAATGCGCTGGGTCGTCGCACCGTAGCCACTGGCGGTCTCATTGATCGTGCTCCCAATGGAGGAGGCGCCCTGGGCGGCTTGAGCGACGCTGCGGCTCATCTCGTTGGTGGTAGCGGTTTGCTCCTCCACGGCGGAGGCAATGGTGGCCTGCGTGTCGTTGATACGCGCAATGATCTCCGCAATCTGTGAGATAGCCGCCACGGCGGCATCGGTGTCTCCTTGGATCGCCTCGACGCGGTGGGCAATGTCTTCGGTCGCTTTGGAGGTCTCCTGCGCCAGCTCCTTGACCTCGTTGGCCACCACAGCGAAGCCTTTGCCAGCGTCCCCGGCGCGGGCAGCCTCAATGGTCGCGTTGAGAGCCAGCAGGTTGGTCTGTTCAGCGATCGAGGTGATGACTTTGATCACGTTGCCGATCTGGGCTGAGCTATCGCCCAACTTGGCCACAGTGCTGGTGGTTTGATCGGCCACATTGACCGCTTGCGCCGCCACCCCAGCAGCGTCATGGGCATTCTTGGCGATCTCGCTGATAGAAATGCTCATCTCCTCGGTCCCCGCAGCCACGGTGTGGATGTTGTTGGATACCTCGTTGGCCTCATCACTCATCTGACCCGCGCGTGTCGAACCTTGCTGGGCATCGCCGCGTAACTGGGTCACTGTCGTGTTCAACGACTCGGTACGGGAGGTGACATCACGCGTCGTTTCAGTGACCGAGCCAATGATCTCGCGGATCGCGATGCGGGCTTTCTCGGCAGAGGTGGCGATATCGCCCACCTCATCGTTGGTCGTTGCCAGGCAAGGAACACTCAAATCAGCATCAGCCATAGCTGCCAGCGATTGGCTGGCAGACTCTAAGCTTCGGCGAATCCTTCCAGAGATGACCAGTGCAAAGATAATGAGAACCAGTGTGGTGAGTAGCCCGACACTGACAAGAATGTTTCGAGCTTTGCGGTATTCCTTTTCACTGTACTGTTGGGCATTAAGAACCTGTTGGCGTGAGCCATCAGCAAGCTCTGTAAAGTTGCTTCGCGCTTTAATGACAGAGTTCATGGTTTCTTCTGCGATAATTTTGTCTGCCGCAGCAATGTTTTCTTTTGTTCCCGTGGCAATCAACGCAAAAGCTTTCTGGTTGGAGGTATCAACGGCAGCAACATTTGCTCCTGCCTCTTCCAGCTGTTTTTGCATGTCTGTCGGCAGGGATTTGGCATCGATTGATGCATAAATCGATCCCGCCAGGGTCATACCATCAATGAGGGTTATTCTAAACTCTTTTCGTAGAAGTATAGAGCTCTTACTGTTTTGAAGGCTTGGGGGTATGTTCTCAAG
>JBDIAW010000006.1:0-72135 GCA_039812585.1 Actinomycetota bacterium
CTGCGGCCGGTCAGCAGCGTGATCGCGTCGCGCAGACGGCTAGCCAGCAGCCACGCCTGGGCCAAGCGGTGCTGCTGATCGGGGGACATCAGGCCGGCATCGGTGGCGGCCCGCAAGGCAGGCAGGGTGCTCACTACGCGCAGGCCCGGCACCCGATGAGCGTGGCACAGTTGCAGCAGTTGCACGGTCCACTCCACATCGGCCAGTCCGCCGGGGCCGAGTTTGAGGTGTCGGTGGCGGTCCACTCCGTGCGGCAATCGTTCAGCGTCAACTCGAGCTTTAATCCGGCGGATTTCGCGGATCTGCTCAGTCGTCAACCCTTGCGCGGGATAGCGAAACGCGTCTGCTAAAGCCAAAAACTCCTGGCCCAGCTGGGCATCACCGGCCACGTAGCGCGCTCGCAGTAGCGCCTGCCACTCCCACACCAACCCCCACCGTTGGTAGTACGCCTGATAGGAGGCCAACGTGCGCACCAAGGGGCCCTGGCGTCCCTCCGGGCGCAAGTTAGGGTCAACCTCCAGTGCAGGGTCAACCCCAGGAGCGGCCAGTAGTCGCCGTAGCTGGTTGGCCACCTCCTGGGCGGCCCGCACAGCTTCCGCCTCTTCCACCTGCGAGCTGGGTTGGGTGACAAACATCACGTCAGCATCGCTGGCATAGCTCATCTCGTGCCCACCCAAACGTCCCATCCCGATGATGGTCAGGCGCATAGGCAGCTGGCCCGGTGTGCCGTCTGCCCAGGGGCCAGGCCAGGTGCAGGCAACAAGGCGCTGCGCGACCTGCAAGGCCGCAGCCAGGCTCGCGTCCGTGAGCTGGGTCAAGGCCGCACACGAGGTGGAGGTGTCCTGCGTGCCGAACTCCCCCCGCCAGACCAACACCTGGCGGGCTGCGGTGCGCAGGAGCTCCAGGCGGCGCACCCCCCGAACGGCCAGCACCGCCCTGGTTGCAGCCTGCTCCTGCGCCTGGGCCGGGGCTGCAGGCAGGTAGCGGGCCAACGCCTGAGCCACCTGAGAGGCCAAGTGTGCGGGGGAGACAGGCTGCAACTGATGGTCATGGCCCAGCAGGGTCAACGCCTCGGGGCTGCGCTGCAGCAAATCGACCACATAACGGCTGGAGGCCAACACCACCGCCAAACGCTGAGCCAACACGCCCTCGTCGCGCAGGGCGCGCAGATACCAGGAGGTGGAGCCCAAGGCGTCGCTGACTTGCCGAAACGCCAACAGCCCGGCGTCGCAGTCCACCGCCGAGGCAAACCACCCCAGCATCACCGGCAGCAGCGTGCGCTGGATCGCAGCCCGACGCGATACCCCCCCGGACAATGCCTGCAAATGTGCCAAGGCTCCGGCCGGATCGCGGTAGCCCAACGCCTGCAGCCGGGCCAGCGCGGCCTCGGGTGACAACCGAGCATGGTCGGGCTCCAACTGGGCCACGGCGGATAAAAGAGGCCGATAGAACAGCTTTTCATGCAATCTGCGCACCTGATGCGCCACCTGTTGGCGCTGGTTCAGCAACGCCTGCGCCGCATCTCCCCCGCCCATACCCAGGCTGCGACCCAAGATGCGCAACTGCGCCTCGTCGGTGGGCAGCACAGCGGTGCGGGTCAGTTTGCGCAGCTGCAGGCGGTGCTCCAGGGCGCGCAGAAATTCATAGGCCTTGATCAGGGCGGCGGCGTCTTCCCGCCCGACATACCCTCCCGAAGCCAGCCGTTGCAAGGCCTGCACCGTGCCCGGCACGCGCAAGGAGGTCTCCCCCGCCCCATGCACCAACTGCAGCAGCTGCACCGCGAACTCCACGTCGCGAAGCCCCCCCTTGCCCAGCTTGATCTGCCGAGCCGCCTCGGGACCCTCCAGAGTGCCCTCGACGCGTTGGCGCATGTGCTGCACATCGGCGACAAAACCCTCCCGCGTGCAGGCCTGCCACACCAGGGGAGCCAAGGTGTCCACGTAAATCTGCCCCAGTTCACTGTCCCCAGCCGCCGGGCGTGCTTTCAACAGGGCTTGAAACTCCCACGTGCGGGCCCACTTGCGGTAGTACGCCTCGTGACTGGCCAGGGTGCGCACCAAGGGCCCCGCCTTACCTTCAGGGCGTAAGGCGGCGTCCACATCCCAGATTTTGCCTTCGCTGGTGGTGGCTGAACACGTCTGCATTAAGGTCGCTGCCACAGTGCTGGCCTGGCGAAGATCCCCCGACTCGGCTTGGGCCACAAAAATCACATCAACATCGCTGACGTAGTTCAACTCTTGGCCTCCGCACTTGCCCATCGCGATGAGGGCTAGCCGAGTGTGCTGCTGATCGACCTGCAAGTGCGATCGCCAGGCCAAGGTCAGGCCGGTCTCTAAAGTGGCTTGAGCCAGAGTGGACAACCGGCGCCCCACCACAGACACGGGCTGACCCCATCCGTGCACGCTTAAGTCATCGGCAGCCACCGCTAACAGCTCCCGCAGGTAGGCACGTTGCAACGCCGCCGACTGTCCTTCAGCAGCATCCACAGCCTGGAGTAAGCGCTGCCCCACCGTGAAGGGGTCCCAGCTGGCCATCCGCTGGCTGAAGGCAGACGAGGACAGGTCGGCCAGGCACTCTGGGTGTCGCACGAGGTAGGCGGCCAAGCCTTGGCTCAACCCGATCACTGCCAGCAAGCGTTGGGTATAGGCAGGATCAGACCCCAGGTGATGCCCCCAGTCCCTAGGATCCTCCACAGCCTGGGCCAACTGCGCCATCGTGGCCAGACACAGATCCGGGTCAGCAGTTTGACCTAAGTGACTGACCAGCGGGCTAGCCAGCAACAGACTGGTTGGTGGGCCTTGCGGGTGGGACAGGCAGAGGTCAGGGTCAGCCCGCCGCTGCTCGGGTAGTTGCCCAAAACCCACCACCACCTGGGCAAACGCAGGATGGTCTAGGGCAGTGGCCGCCGCAGTGGTGTCGGTGAAGCCGTGGCGCGCTAGCCATCCCGGCAGACTTTCCCGCCGTTCCCGTCCCGTGGTGGAGTGCACCCCAGTGACCCTAACCTCCCCGCCCGCCTCCAGCAGCTTCTCCCCCCATCAGGTTGACGATGTGCCTGGTGCAGGGCAGTCCCAGACCCTCTCCTGGCATCACCAGCCTGAACCTGCGCGCCACTTAAGGACTCGGTCGCACCAGCCGATACCGGCAACACTGGTCACCAGGCAAGGAGGCAGACATGCCCCGTCACTCTCGCACCCTGCCATTCCCTCTCATGCTGGCCATGGTGATCCCTGTGGCTGTGGTGGCCTGGGTGTGGGTGTTGATGCACGCCATGCTGACCGTGGTGATCGCTGCTGCCGGATTGTTGGCCTGGGTGATCACGTTGCCGGTTCACGATGACCTACGCTGCCTGACCCGCCGTGCCAGCTTGCACCTGGTGGGCCCCACCCGCCTACGTTTCATGACCCTTCCCCCACACCCGGCCCTGCCCGCTGCACGCCTGGCCCTGGACGAGGCGACCGTGGAGGCCGAGTTCGCCCGCCTCATCTCCACGTTCTGACTCAACCCCGCCCTGAGGGAGCACTCGGCACGTGAGGCACCTCATTTTTGAGGCATCCAGCCGTCATGAGGTGTGCTTGTCCAGGTCTTACATCAACAGCACCACTGCGGTCACGCAAAGGAGCGCAGAAAGAGCTTTACGCACTAGATGATCCCGCTCGCGAAGCACAATAACTGCCACGACCATCGTGACAATCGTCGAAGTTTGTTGTAACGGAGCAACGATGTTGATATTTCCCTTGGCAAACCCGAGCAAGGAAGCCATGGAAGCAAACGCGTAAATTACCGCTAAAAGAGGGACGGCCATTGCGTTCTTTCCGCGGAAAAGGGACGTTACATTGCGCAACGATTGTGGCCGCAGTAGGGCGATAATGATAACAGGGAAGAGGAAACTCAATGTATTCCAGGTAGCCGCATCATTATATTTACCGACATAAGCCCAAGTAAAAATAGCTATGCCAAAAAGAAATCCCGTGAGAATACCGAAATAAAGGCCAAGCCTCTTATCGCGAGAATGACGTGAATCAGGGCTGAAGAGTAAAGCAATGCTCGCCGTCAACACAATAACACCAAGAACTTGAATCAGGGTGAGATTTTCATCGAGGATCATTATGGCACCAGCCATAGTCCAAAAGGCGCTCGTGGCCATGAGGAGCGAAAAAACTGTGGCATCAACCTTGCGCAGTGCGTAGACGGAAGTCACATGCGCACCGGCAAAGAACACCGAAGAAACCAGGATTGGCCACCAGAAGCGTCCAAAGTCTGGCGAGGACCATCCATGAATGAAGGAGTATCCCATGAGAACTACGCCGATGAGGGCTTGGTAAACCCCCGCAAAAGCATAAGGATCGAGGTCAGTGTCGCGGACCAATATTCGCCGCAGAATGATTGACAACGAAAAGAGCACGACATAAATCGCGGTCAATACTTGCCACGACAAGAGTTCGGACATGAATGCTCCTCATATGCCACCATCAGTGAGGGTGAGTCCCGACTTCTCTCACAGCGATTACATGATTGAATCAGCTGATATGAGGCGTACCCTACCATTGTCTTGGAAGATGAACAGCGCAGCACAAAGTATGGCCAGAGATCAAATGATTTCAGCGCTTGAGAAACCGCACAAAGCAGGCTAGCGTATAACTATGCGCTAGCTGACTTATGCGGTTTCTTAATGATTTCTCTACATTTTTCTAAAACCAGGATATCCAGGCTCAATTCCAGAACCTATTCGCCCCGGCTTAGACGTGGTTTCCGACCCTCAACCGTGCAGGGGTGCCTGCGGGAGGTTACCCCAGAGAATCGCCGAAATTCCCGTTGCATTGACCGTTAGCGAAGACGCCTGCGCCAGGTTGCACCACATAAGAAGACTTGGGGTTGATCACGATGGTGTGAATACCGGTCAGATCG
Organism: Actinomycetota bacterium; assembly: GCA_039812585.1. GTDB lineage: Bacteria > Actinomycetota > Actinomycetes > JBDIAW01 > JBDIAW01 > JBDIAW01. The sequence goes on from JBDIAW010000006.1 coordinate 4,906, forward strand.
CCAGCGCACGCATCGGTCTCAGCCTTGGTCATCCCCTGCCCACCGATCCACATGTCCACCCAGGTGGTGGCTCCGGAGTCAGCCGTCGAAAGGTCGTGGCAGCCAGCATTTTCAGGCGCCGGGCCATCCCCGCAGGTATCCTCCACGATGAAGTACTTCCTCACGTTGGGGATGTACATTTTCGTGCCGGCTGGATAGTCCAGCACATCGCTTCCGCTGGATAGATCATGACCGACCGCAATCGTCAACGGGTCCTCAAAGGTGCCAGTACCACCCGCTTTCTGATGCAGGATCGGATGGGAGATATCCGCCGAGCCCGGAGGGGTGTTGTCCTGCCAGGTATAAGCAGTGACATATGCCGTGGTGATCATCCTCTCATTGCTGCCGCCCCCTCCCGCACCAGTTGAGGTGGGTCGAGAGGAGGTGATGCCTGTCAGCGTCCTCGTGGAGGTGGTGGGCTGCCTATCAGTTGTCGGTGCCGACGTGGGCGGGGTAGCAGAAGAGCCACTGGAGGAAGCCGAACTGCTCGGCGAGATTGCGGGGGTGGAGTGGCTGGCCTGAGGTGGGGAAACGTTGCTGTCCAGCGCCACAGGTGCAGTGGAGGCGCTACCCAGGGAGTTTGCGGTGCTTGGCTGGTTCTGTTTCCCGCTACCTCCCCACATGAGGTAAGCCATGACTCCCAGGAACACGACCCCCACCATGACCGCCCCAACCACAGGGCCCATCTGCCAACGCGAGCGTCGCCGGTGATTCAGTGGAGGGTAGGCAGTCATGGCAACTCCCGATGCGGCTCACTCTTGGTTGAAAACTCCTTGTCGCTACTATAAGGGCTTTTGCTCCGTTCGCTGCGTCCTCTCTAAAATGGCTCACCGTGACGGTCTATCAACCTGTTGGCGACGATAACCAAGAAGCCTGTCTGCCCAGCTCACTACGCCCGAGAAAAGCACCTCCATCCATCAACTACATCAACGCATTCATCAGCATGATGAAGTATTGTATTGCTGAACACCGGTTCTGAGGTCTGGGATTTCGGCATCCCCATTAATTCACCAATACCCACGATCTCTCATTCCTTGGCTTTTCTACTTTGGCAAGCTCTGGGACCTATGAGGTGCACTCGGCTCTGGCCTCACGTATTGATGAGGAACTGTGCACGCAATGATTGATGTCTGCCCCGGCAGCTGGACAGACTTTGAGGCTTGTAAAGCGGAGGCTAAAGTGGGCACCCCGCGTAAATCAGTTGTCATGATCATTTTTGGGGGTATGCGAGAAAACACCCTTTTCAAACCCCCTTTTTTCCGAGTCTGTGCCTCGTTGAAGCGCATCGCGGCCACCATGAGTTTAGTGAGCCTTTCATCCCAACGGGGATCACTGTGACCAAACAATTTGACTCTGATCTCTTTTAATGCCAACGCATAAACTGCCCACTCTAAAAATATCTCACCATAGTCTTTCAAGAATGCCTGGCGATGAAGCACTTTCACATCAAATTGATTAACCGCTCTGCTCAAATTGTTCATCGCTTGATTAATCTGATTCCATGTAGTCGAACCTGGCTCCAGCGGTGACTGTTGTCGTAACTGGGATAGTTCACTATCAGTAAATGTGCAGACGTCAAGCTTCAACGCGGTGGTTATGAGCCAATCTTCGTTATCACGAAGGATTCCCATAGCTCCCGTATGGGTATCGAGTGAAAGATCCTTATCTACCTCTAAATATCGTAAATACTGGTTGAGCGTGAGCCCCCGCCTTGCAACTGTCGCCCCAAAGAATGCAATCGATGTCGTTGCGGCCGCAACTATATGATTGGCATTAAAAATCGAATCAAGAAGCATTGATTCTATCCATCCTTCTGCCAAGAGTCGCGCGCTTGAGCGGACTTTAATACAGTCTCGCCAACGTCAAGGTGAAGGCAGAGATCGTGGACAATCCTGGATACTCTAGAGCCCTTCTAGTGCTGACCGTCAAGAATAAAGATAAATATCCAAGCTACCTTGTCATTACTTTTAGAACATCGACCGGCGAGAATACTTTCGCTCGTAACTATCCACTTAAGCTTCAGGCATCTCCTGGATGTCCATAACGGGGCACTGCGTATACGGTGTTCATGAACTGTACTAACGCAAAGTCGCTCAGGAGAGAAGGATCCACAGAGACTCACATACAACAGAGATCCCGAAAATCTTTTCCCCTCAAAAGCCTCACCAAAAAATTAGTCCCACCCGCACAGTATCGCCCCCTGCCCTACAACACTGCCAAATACCGGCCGCGTTCGTAGGCATGGACTTGGCGGCGATAATCGGCCCATTCCTGTTGCTTGTTGGCTAAAAAGTAGTCGAACAGGTGCTCGCCCAGCGTTTCGGCCACCAGGTCGGAGTTTTGCGTCAAGGCGATGGCTTCCTTCAAATCAGAAGGCAAGGGAGCGATACCTAAAGCGCGGCGCTCCTTTTCGGTGAGCAACCACACATCGTCCTCGGCGGCTTCAGGGAGCTCGTAGCCCTGCGCAATCCCCCGAAGCCCCGCAGCAAGCATCACCGCAAAAGCCAAATAGGGGTTACAGGCCGGGTCGGGTGAGCGCAGCTCCACGCGGGTGGAGTTGCCCTTGTGCGGCTTATACATGGGTACCCGCACCAGCGCGGAGCGGTTGTTATGCCCCCAACAGATGTAGGCGGGAGCCTCCCCCCCGCCAGCGGCGGTCCGACCCAGGCCCGCCCACAGGCGCTTGTAGGAGTTGACCCACTGGTTGGTCACCGCAGTGATCTCCGCAGCATGGTGCAGCAGCCCTGCGATAAACGCCCTCCCCACCTGGGACAGGCAAAACGGTCCCGAGGGATCATGAAAAGCGTTGCGCTCGCCCTCGAACAGCGACAAGTGGGTGTGCATGCCCGAACCAGGATGCTCGGTGAACGGTTTGGGCATGAAGGTGGCATAGACCTGGTGCTCTAAGGCCAGCTCTTTGATCAAATGGCGAAACGTCAGCAGGTTATCGGCGGTGGTCAACGCATCGGCGTAGCGCAGGTCGATCTCCTGCTGGCCAGGAGCCGCCTCGTGATGGCTGTACTCCACGGAAATCCCCATCGACTCCAGCCCAGCAATTGCTTTGCGGCGGAAGTCATGGCCGAAAGGTTGCGGGGTGTGATCGAAATAGCCAGCTGCGTCAACCGGTTGGGGCACCTGACCATCGGTAGGGGCAGCGGAGAGCAGGAAAAACTCCACCTCGGGATGGGTGTAGAAACTGAACCCGGCTGTGGAGGCGGCCGCCAGGGTGCGTTTGAGGGCGTAGCGGGAGTCAGCCGCCGACGCGCTGCCATCTGACTGCACAATGTCACAGAACATGCGCGCAGAGATCGTGCCATCGCTGCGGGCGGGTAGCAACTGGAAGGTGGCCGCGTCGGGGCGGGCCAGCAGGTCCGACTCGAACACCCGAGCGAAGCCCTCGATCGCTGAGCCATCAAAGCCAATGCCCTCGGCGAAGGCCTGCTCCAACTCCGCAGGAGCGATGGCCACCGACTTGATGTAACCCAGCACGTCGGGGAACCAGAGACGGACAAACCGCACATGCTGCTCTTCGATGGTGCGCAGTACAAACTCCTGATGCCGATCCATCGTGGCAACCTCCCTCACCCTGAACCAGAGCGCCACAGTGGACGCCTGGCTGCTCACAGGCGACACTATGTGCAGTTCCACTATGACAGTCAGCGAAGGGCGCGCCACAGCGCGTAGGATTTTCCCCATTCCTGCCTTGCCTACCTCCCTTGATCATCCCTGCCTCTTTGCCCCTTTTACTCGAAGCGGAGTCCCCTCATGAGCCACACGCAGCGCCGCAACGCTGAACCGCTCATGCTGGCACGCTCCACCCCCACCGCCTACGAGGCAGGTTTGGAGACTGAGCAGGAGGCAGGGCTGAGCCCCACAGCTGCCTCGGAGGAACACCCCAGCCACCACACCCAGGCCGAGCTGCAACGGCAACGCAACTTCAGCGTGCTCGTGCTCACCGTTCTGATCGGCAGCGTCGCGGCTACCCTCTACGCGTTAGTGCTGAGCCACCATCACACGCCACTGCTGGCCGTGCAGGTGCCCTGGCTGGCCCTAGCTGGGTTGTTTGTGGTGGCGGAACTGTTATTTGTCACCCTGCGTGCACGGCGCAGCTCCCACTGTGTGTCATTGAGCGAGATTCCCCTGGTCATCGGCCTCATGGCGGTCTCCCCCGCCAACCTGCTCGCGGCTCGACTGACCGGGTCGATCATCGGCTTGTCTCTGACCCACCGGGGGCGGGGCCTGCGGTTGCTGTTCAACTTGGCCCTGCATGCACTGGAGACCTGCATGGCAGCCATCATCTACGCCCTCCTGCTGGGAGGAGCCAGCCCGCTGCAGCCACGAGGGTGGGCGGCAGCCCTAGGAGCAGTGCTGATCAGCGACGCAATCAGCGGAGTGCTGGTGATCCTGGTCATCGTCACCCACGATGACGACCGGGGTGAATGGAGGCGTATGTCGCGCGACCTGGTGCGCGGCAGCGTGGTGGCCTCCACCAACACCTGCGTGGCCCTGGTAGCTGCCCTGTCTATGTCGCAGCAACAGGCGGCAGCGCTGCCCTTGTTGGTGGTGGCAGCGGTGGCCTATCTGGCCTATCGCCGCTATGTGACCCGCAGCGAAGCCGCCTCGCGCGTGGAGCGACTCTACGACTTCACCCGGCGCCTGAGCGGCACGATCAACGTTACCGACATCGTGCCCATCGCCCTGTCCCACGTGCGGGAGGAGACCCGCGCTCGCGCCGCTGAGCTGATCATCCCGCAGTCCTGCCTGCTGGAGGCTACTCGCGCCGATGCGGTGGCAGCGGCCAAGGCCAACCACCCCAGCAACCGTCCCGGTGCACCAAGCCCCGACTCCCCCCTGTCGAGCTTCTCCGGTAGTGCCCTGCCGTTGGGCACGACCCGGCTCATACGCTGGCGCTTGGATGACTCCGGCTGCACCCATCACGAGGTGGACGACCCCGCGCAGTGGTGGCAGGCGGCCCTGACCGGCTTTCCTGTGCTTCTCACCGCCCACGCCGGGCTGGCCCGCTCCCCCCACAGCACCAGCCAGGCCACAGGGTCTCCTCTCAGCCTGCTGCGCGGCCTAGCGGGGTACCTGCGTCCGGGAGGCCGCGGGGACTCCCCTAGCCAGCCCAACCATCCTCGTGACGGTATGGCGGTACCGGTGGTTCTGGACGATGGCAAGGTGGCGGTCTTGGCGGTGGAGCGCAGCCTGCCGGATTTGGGGACGTTTGGCCGCGATGATCTGCGTCTGTTCCAGGCGATGGCTAATCATGCGGCAGTAGCACTGGGTAAAGCCCGCCTGGTGGAACGGTTACGCCGGCAGGCCACCGAGCAGGAGCAGATCGCCCTGCACGACTCCCTGACCGCCCTGCCTAACCGGCGTTACTTCACCAGCTTGCTGGCGGCGGTGCTCGACGAGCCGGACACTGACGTGGGGGTGCTGCTGCTTGATCTCAACGGCTTCAAGGACGTCAACGACACCCTGGGGCACGACATCGGCGATGAGCTGCTGCAGGAGGTGGGGGCCCGCCTGACCTCCTGGCTGCGGGGACGGGGGCTGGTGGCCAGGCTGGGAGGTGACGAATTCGCCGTTCTGCTGGCGGGAGTTTCCGGTGCGGAGGAGGCCTGTGCGGTCGGGGAGGAGCTAGCCCGGGCCGTGGCGGTGCCTTTCCGCCTCGACCAGCTCACCTTGGAGGTCCGCGTCAGCGTGGGGGTGGCGCTGGCCTCTGCCCACGGCCGAGAGGCGCGCACCCTGCTACAACGCGCCGACGTGGCCATGTACGCGGCGAAGGGGCGCGAACCGGGCATGGCCCTCTACCGCGCGGAGAACGACCACAACAGCCGCCGTCGTCTCACCCTGGTTTCCAGCCTGCGCACGGCGATCGAAAACGGGCAGATGTACTTGTGCTACCAACCCCAGATCTGCCCAGTGACCAACAAGGTGCACTCGATGGAGGCCCTGCTGCGTTGGAGGCATCCCGACCACGGTCAGATCGAGCCGGATGAGTTCATCGCCCTGGCCGAGCACGCGGGCCTGATCCGCCCGCTCACCCTGTTCGTGGTGGAGTCAGCCCTGGCTCAGGTGCGCCTTTGGCGCCAGCGTGGCATCGACTGGTCGGTGGCGGTCAATGTCAGCACCCGCAACCTGTTGGATGCGCGTCTGCCTTCCGACATTGCCCGTCTGCTGGCGGCGGCTGGCCTTCCCGCCCATGCCCTGACCATCGAGATCACCGAGTCCAGCATCATGGCCGATCGGGCTGCCGAGGTGCTCGAGCGCATCAGCGAGCTGGGTGTGGAGGTCTCGGTGGACGACTTTGGCACCGGCTACTCCTCGCTGGGGTATCTCCAACGGTTACACGTCAACGAAATCAAAGTGGATCAGTCGTTTGTGCAGGCTGTTTTGGGTTCCACCCAAGACCGTTCGATCGTGAGCGCCATCGTGCACTTGGGGCACGAACTGGGTCTACGCGTGGTCGCTGAGGGCGTGGAGGACGCCCAAACCTTGGCCTACCTGCGCGAGCTGGGCTGCGACCTGGTGCAGGGCTATGTGCATGCCCCGCCGCTAGCCAGCGACCAGATTGAACGGTGGCTACTGGATCGTCACGACTCCCGCCGCTTGGCGTCGGTGAATTAGCTCTTCTCGCAGTGCCATTGCGTCAGAGTTTGTCACGCTGCGTGTAAAAAACCCACCCCCTGCATCGGGGTGTCGTAACCCTGTGTGTTGAATACATAACGCACAGGTGTGTTCGTGTTGGCGACGACGCACCTCCGAAAACCAACACCCACACAACACCAGCACGAGGAGACAACAGTGGCTACTACAACGCGAATCATTTTGGAGAAGAAGCCCTCCGGCTTTCAGTTCCAAGTGATGGGCCCCAACAACAAGGCCATCCTTAAATCAGCCAAGTACGGCACCAAGGCTGCTGCACAAAGTGCGATCAAGCAGATGCAGCAAGCCGCCAAGGCCGCTATCCAGGACAACACCCAAGCCAAGGCCGCTCAAGCTGCCGCCAAACCTGCCGCCAAGTCGGCATCGGCGCGCCGGACCACCGCCGCGAAGAAGGCCAGCGGACGCACCACTAAGCAGGCCGCCTCACGCGCCAAAGCCACCTCGGCCCCCGCTCGGGCCAAGACCAGCGCTACGGCGCGCATGGCAGCTAAGCGCAGTGCTGCCGCCAAGAAGGCCACCAGCACCCGCAGCGCGGCCAAGGCCACCACAGCCGCCAAGAAGGCCACAGCCACCCGCAGCGCCGCCGCCAAGAAGGCCGCCAGCACCCGCAGTGCGGCCAAGGCCACCACGGCTAGCAAGACCAGCGCAGCCAAAAAGATGACCACTTCACGCAGTATGGCTGCCAAGACGACCAGCACCCGCAGCGCCGCCAAGCCAGCTGCAGCCAAAGCAAGTGCGGCCAAGACCGCCAAGAGCACGACTGCCAAGAGCACGACTGCCAAGAAGGCCAGCACCTCGAAGGCCTCTGCGGCGAGCAAGACCAGTGCCAAGAAGAGCACGGCCCGTCCCGCCGCCAAACCGGCTGCAGCGAAGGCGCGTGCGGCAGCCAAGCGGCCCACTGCGGCTCGTAAGACCGTCGCCAAGCCAGCCGCTAAGGTCACAGCCAAACCGGCGGCGCGCATTGCCGCGCAGCGCAGCGCGCAGTCGGTCAGTGCTCACAACGGCACGTCCGCAGCGAGCACCATGGCAGCGTGGACTCCCCCCAGCATGATGCGCGAACCCAGCATGATGAACTAACCCCCTCACGCTGGAGCTTGATCAACTCGGCTGTCGTGCAAGGTTCACCCTTGCGCGACAGCCGAGTTTTTATTGAGGTCCCTTACTGCTGTTGGGGATCATTCCAACGCGGGTCTTCCTCCCACTGCTGATTGCGCCGGGCGGCCTGCTCCAACGCCTGCACAGCCTGCTCCTGGGTGGGGTAGGGTCCCAGCCGCTCCTTTCCCGGACACCCGGGGCCCTGCTCCACCGCCTGATGACGCAGGCAGTACCACCACGCCTGCGAGGAGGATTGATCACCGGACATCGCTACCTGCCTTCCTGGCTGGAGAACACCAACCATCGCCACACTAAACTGTGCCCCCATGAGCCTTCCTGCAACCAGCGTCCCCACCTATGGCACTTTGATGCCTGGGGTGGTCTCTGCGCCACGAAGCGTCCCACCCAGCATTGCCCGCCCGGAGTACGTGGGCCGTTCAGGACCGCGCCCCTTCCGTGGCAGCGACGTGCAGGACCCCGCCACGCTGACGCGGATGCGCGCGGCGGGAAAGCTGGCCGCGCAGGCTCTGCATCACGTGGGCCAGGCGGTACGCCCTGGGATCACCACCGACGAGCTCGACGGTATCGGCCACGACTTTATCGTCGCCGCCGGTGCCTACCCCTCCCCCCTGGGCTATCGAGGCTTTCCCAAGTCGCTGTGCACCTCAATTAATGAAGTGATCTGCCACGGAATCCCCGACAGCACCCGATTATCCGAGGGTGACATTGTCAACGTGGACATCACCGTCTACCTCGACGGAGTGCATGGTGACACCGATGCCACCTTCTGCGTAGGACAGGTGGATGAAACCTCCCGCCTGCTGGTGGAGCGCACGCAAGAAGCATTACGCCGGGCCATTGCCGCCGTAAGACCCGGGCGTGAGATCAACGTCATCGGACGGGTGATCGAGTCCTACGCCCGCCGATTTGGGTATGGAGTGGTGCGTGACTACACCGGCCACGGGATCAACACTGCCTTCCACACCGGCTTGGTCATCCCCCACTACGATCATTCGGGTTACACCACGCTCATGGAGCCCGGCATGACCTTCACCATCGAGCCCATGCTCACCTTAGGCACCGTGGAGTGGGACCTCTGGAGCGACGGGTGGACTGTGGTCACCAAAGACCGGCTGCGCAGCGCGCAATTTGAGCACACCATTGCTGTGACGCCAGAAGGCGCCGAAGTGCTCACTCAGGCGTGAACGATTAACTCATCGCCCGTGCTCGCGGGGGTGCTTGACCCGAAGTGGCGCTGACCGGCCCTCGTGGTAGGCGGTGAAGGGGAATAACGTTTCCGCCCGTTGCTTGCGGTTCCTCAAGAGTGCGTGCCGGAGTTTCTTGCATCGCAGCGGGTCGGCATTTCTGGATGATGGCTCGAACTGTACCCACTAGTGATTGCAACACCATCCACCGTGGAGTGCACCATACGGAGATCGGATGAGGGTCTTCAAGAACTCTGACAGGAGCAGCCGAATCTGCAGACGGGTCATAGAGGCCATCAACTGGATGGGAGAATGACAGATCACGCCAAGGATTAGCCCAATTGTCTGGGTACTCTCGTTCCCCTGGGGGTACCTCTTGCCTCATGGGTGCTCCGGTGGTGAAAGGCCCACATTGCGTGCGGGCAAGAGAAATCACGAGGGTGCCTGGACCCACCATCTCCTTGCGATCTTACCTGCACACCTGGCCAAAGCGCGAGGAGTCGCCTACAAATCCGCCTGAAACCCACCCGCTGTATTCGCCCCTGTTCGGCTGCAATCAACCCAAACCATCCGAGGCCGGGCTGTACTGACCAGGCCCGAGCAAGTTTGCTCAATGCCCCCCGTGAGAGGTGAGCTTGCGCCGCCAGCCTCGCTTGGAAGTGCGGATGGCCATAGTAGGGGGCTCGTCCACATCTGGGTCATAGTCACGCATGAGGCTGTCCAGGTGCACGTAGCCCTTCTGCTGGCTGGCCACCAGGGTTGACAGGCGCACCACCCGGGGGGCGAAGCCTGGGTCCACTGCCCCGCCGCGCAGGTGCACCGCAGCGGGTTTGACCACGGGCAGCGGTGCGGTGGAGAAAGGGGCCTGTACCAGCGGTGGGGCCAACCGCGAAGGCTCGGGTACCCCTGACTGGGTGGCAAACTGCTCGGTCGCAGCTGGAGTCCGCAGGCCCGGCTGGGTGCGGTGAGCCTGATGAGCAGCTAACTCCTCCACGCATTCCTGCACAGTGTTGATGACCGGCTCAGCGGTACCTGCCAGGCGCTCAGACACTCCTCGTAGCCACTGCCATTGCACCTGTTGGTCCGGGTCGTGCCCAGCGGCGGCAGCCTCATACCGGCTCACCAAGGCTTGGGTCAGCGCACCTAACTCCAACAGGGCTGCAGGCTCATCCGCGCACCGGCTGGGGTGGGGCGTGAGGGCAATCACCTGCGCCCCACCCTCCTCGTCCAGGCGCAGATGATTGCGGCTGACTGGCACCCAGGACAACCCCTGCTCCACCAGCACCATGAGGCCCTGAGCCACCTGGCGGACCACGGCGAGCGCATCGGAGGCGCTGCAGCGGTCCAACCGATCCTCAGCAGCAGAGGTAGCAGGCAGGACCACAAAAGGGCGCAGGCCTCTGACCCCTGAGTCAATAGCCGTCGCCACGCGGGGGTGAGGGTAGCGCAACACTGTGCGCAGGCTACGGAGGACATCAGCGCGGTCCAAGGGCTGGGTCACGCTGGGAAGGAGCACCAGATCAACATCAACCTCGCGCTGGCTATCCCACGCTCGCACCACCGTCGTTTCCGATGTGGTTCCTATCGGATCTGTGTAAGCCCCCGCCGAGGTGCTAGCAGCAATCAAATAATGCCCGGCCATGATCGTCACCCGCGCTTACCGTGAAGGTTGTGATCACCCTCACCATTGCTCCCATCCGCACCCTGCGGATCGGACTGGTCCTGCCGCACTCCAAAGGTCTGTCCCCATGCAAACTCCGCAGAACCCGACGGAGCAGGCGCAGGGCTCGAGCCGAAGCCCCAAGCGTCAAAACCATTGGTGACCGCCTCGGCATCATGAGTTGGTTCGCTCTGAGGCTGGGCCTGCGGGCTGGAAGCAAAACGGTAGGGCTGTTCGCTGGTCACCGGCGCACTGTGCACAGGCATCACCGTCACGACCGGCACCACCTGAGTACTCTCGTCGTCCTCGCCGCTGCCGTAGTACACCACCGTGCGTTGATCCGCCTCCCCCGGTTCTGGCGCATTGGCGACAGCCTGCTCGGCAAGTGACTCGCTGGGTCGCATCCACGCCGTTGGGCCGGTGGGGGGGTGGGTGGGAGCTGATTGAGGTTCCATCTCATCGGCAAAGCGCAGCGGGAAGCCGTCCTGCCCATCTGCAGGTGTCACAAGAGCAGCGGGGGCGGGGGCTACAGCGTGGCGACCAGTGACCTCAGCCTCTTGGCTGTCCACCTCATCGCTGGGCAAAGGCGCCCGAAGAGAACTGTCCCGGTGATCGGATAGGCCACCCATTGACCCCACTGAGGAAAGCTCAGAGTCCGGTGAAGGCTCAGCAGGAGTGCCTGCGGTGTCCAGCGCCTCAGCAAAGATCGGAGAGGTCGCTACCTCTTGCAGCTGGGTGGCCAACTCGTAGGCCCGGCTAGCCAACTCTTGTCGTTGCTGCTGCTGAGTCTGCGCTAGTTCATCCAGGGCAGCCACGCGTTGCTGCGCTTCGCGGATCAACCGCTCGTGCTCAGCATCGGCATGGGTGAGGATTTGATCGGCCTGCTCAGCCGCCCGGCGCTGAGCGCTTTCGATCATCTCCGTGGCTTGCTCCTGCATCTGAGCCAGCGTCTGCTCCCGCTGCTGCTCAGCCGCTAAAGCCGCCTCCTGTGCCTGCTGGGCATGCTGGCGTGCATCAGCCATCACCTGCTCGGCTTGGTGGTCTAGCTCCAGCAAACGGGCGGCAATTTGCTGCTCATGTTCCTCACGCAGAGCTTGAATCTCAGCGTGAGCCTGATCATGCAACGCTTGGATCTGCTCGTTGGCCAGCTGCATCGTCTCGTCACGGCTTTGTTCGCCCTGCTGGTGAGCCTCCTGCACGATCTGAGCGGCCTGATTGTGGGCCTGCTCACGAACTTTGCGAGCCTCCTCTTCAGCCGCCTGCAGCACCACTCCTACCCGCATGCCCACTTCAGCGAAGTTCGCGGTGAGGTGAGGAGTCTCCACTACTGGCTCGGGTTCGGGCTTGGCTGCCACCGCAGGCAGATCCTCAGCGTGCTCCATCTGACGCACTGCCGCCCGCTCCTGCTCCATCTTCAACGCAGTGAGCTGATCCTCCAGGCCACGGATATGGTCAAGGGCTCGATCGAACTGGGATCGGACCTGGCCAAAGTAGGTATCAACCTGATTACGGTCATACCCGCGCATCACGATAAGAAAATCTGGCTTGTGGGAGGCCTGACCATCCGCAGAGCTGCTCACCAATCCCCCTTGAACTCGGATACCACCACTACGTCCTGCTCATCAGCATGACGGTTTCGTCAGAGTCAGCTGACCGGTACACCGTCCTGCAACCCTGTCGGCCCACCCAATGCGGGCGAAACGCGGCAAATCAGGACCACGACCCAGGATAAGGGGCCAAGTGGATTGCCGGATGGCATTCGTCAGAATCGGCCGATTGACAGGGCTCCTCAGGAAATTACTCGACGTGAGTAGCACGACCGGCATCCCCGATTCACCGGGGCGAGCGGGGGGCTCCTAGCCGGTTCGGCGGGCCCGGCGACGAGCAGCCAACTCATCCTCGCTTGTCGAAGCAGTTTCACCCAGATCGGGCTCCTGGGGATATTCAGGGGTTAAGTGAGACAAAGAACCCTCGACCTCACGCCACACGCGGCCCACGGCTATACCAAAAACCCCCTGGCCCCCTGCAACTAAATCCACCACCTCATCGGCAGAGCGGCACTCGTAAACGCTGGTGCCATCGCTCATCAGGGTCAATTGTGAGAGGTCCTCCACTCCCCGTTGACGCAGGTGCTCTACGGCAGCGCGGATGTTGGCCAAGCTCACCCCGGTATCCAACAAACGCTTAACGATCTTTAACACCAACATGTCGCGGAAACTGTAGAGGCGTTGGCTTCCTGAACCGCTGGCCGAGCGAATACTGGGCTCGACCAAGCCTGTGCGCGCCCAGTAATCCAACTGACGGTAGGTGATCCCGGTTGCTGAAGCGGCCACCGGACCCCGGAAGCCCACCTCCTGCGCTTGCGTTGCAGCAAAGAACTCGGGGAAGAGGGTGTCTTGATGGGGATGCGGTGGTGTCGCGGTGTCGTGCTGGTCTGCCATATGCCCTCCCCCCCCTGTCATCGGCCTCCAACCAGGAGCACCCCGTTTTCTCGCACGCTAGATCCCCCCACTACGGCGGTCAACCACTGCGCATCCCCGGCGAGTCCGGACACCACAGCGCGTAGGGGACAAAACCCTCCCCTTAGTGAGGGCTAGATCCTCCTTGTGACCCAAAATCCTCTGGGGAAACATGGTCGAGAAATTCGCGGAACTTCTCGACCTCGTCTTCCTGTTCGTCGGCAATGGTAATGCCCGCCTCCTGCAACACCTGGTCGGCACCATAGATGGACGTATTGGTGCGTAACGCCAGGGCAATGGCATCCGAGGGACGCGCCGGCACCTGGATTCCCCCAGGGAAGATCAACTCTGCGTAGAACACCCCATCCCGTAAATCGACGATGTGGACTGCTTCAAGGTGGTGACCTAAGGCTTGCAGGACATCTTTGAACAGATCATGGGTTAACGGACGCACCGGGCTCATACCCTGCTGAGCAAAGGCAATGGAGGTGGCCTCAACCGCACCGATCCAAATGGGCAGAAACCGCGCTCCGGCGGCCTCTTTGAGCAAAACAATGGGTTGATTAGTGGGCATCTCTACCCGTACCCCGACGACTTCAAGCTCTTTCACGAGCCCACCCTACCGAGAACTGCGTCACTGGCCCAGCAGCAATCGATAGTGATCTGCTGGGGAGTAGTTCTACTCCGCTTGGTCGGTCAAGGTGGCGCGTACTCCCCCCTCGAGCAAGGCCGCGTGCAGACGAATCGACAACTCAGCCAGACGCGCCGCTGAGGCCGCCACCGATTCGTTCCCCCGCTGATGAGCCAAGGGTCGCACTGCCTGCTCGATGAGACCAGCCTCTCGATCAGCGGTGGTACGCACGATCCGCAGATGCCGCGGCTCAATGCCAAAAGTGCGCATCTGGCGCACGATGCTAGCCACGCGCACGTCAAGGTTGCTGTACTCCGGCTCGCCAGCAGCGTTAAGGCTGGCATGCACGAACCCATGTTCCTCTAAAGAGGACAGCATGGGTTCGTCGATACCTGCAGCCCGAATCAGGTCACGCTGACTGACGCGAGGGCTGGGCTTACCGGGATCCCCTAGCAAGTCGCTGGTCACACTCAGGCCCTCGCCACGCAGAGAGACAGGAGCATCCTGGGTGTGCAGGCCACCCTTGGCCAGGGGTGCCGAGGGATATCCCTGGCCTTCCTCCAGTGTGTTGATGTGCTCCCGAATCACCTTGAGGGGTAAGTAGTGGTCGCGTTGGACACGCAGGATGTAGTCCAAACGCTCAACATCAGAACGACGAAATTTGCGGTATCCAGAGGAGGTGCGCTCCGGAGTAACCAAACCCTCCGACTCAAGGAAACGGATTTTGGAGATCGTTACCTCGGGATACTTTTCTTTCAGTAACGCCAAAACCTCACCAATTCCCAGGCGAGCAGAATGGCTGGAACTAGCGCTCGTACGAACAGGTGTAGTGATCACCTCATCGGATGTAGGCATCATTTACGACTCCTCAGGGGTTGTCCCCGATGGGACATGGGTCATGAAAACGAGGCGGTACTTGCCGATTTGCACTTCATCGCCGCTAGATAGGTTGGCTGTATCGATCCGTTCACGATCGACATAAGTCCCGTTAAGGCTGCCCACGTCTCTCACCGAAATGGTCTGCCCATCTCGCACAAATTCCGCGTGCCGACGCGATACCGTCACATCGTCGAGGAAGATGTCACTGTCTGGATGGCGGCCTACTGTTGTGACATCGGAATTGATGACATAGCGATTGCCAGCGTTGGGCCCCCGGCGCACCACCAACAGCGCCGAGCCAGCAGGCAACGCTTCTAGGCCATCTTCCTGCTCCTGACCGTGAGCAGAATCCTCCTGGTCAGCATCAATGTGTTTGAGCGAGATGGTGGAGGTGGCATCGGGAGGCAAAGCAGTGGCGTCCACGGACACCAGTGCATGGCCACAGTTTCCACAGAAGCGGCTATCTTCGGGATTTTCATGTCCACATTGGGTGCAGAACGGCATCAAAACCTCCTGCTGCGCAGACGCAGCCTACTGCTCGTGGTCCCTGACAGGGACGCTGCTGGACAAAATGGTGCGCAGAGAAATAGAGCTGGGATGATCAATGACGACATGCTACTCGTACTCCGGCAATGGTAGACATCCCCACCACCTCCTCGACGCATCAACGCGCCTGAACTGAGAACATCAAGAAGGCGCAATGGTGATTTCAGCCGATTTTCTTCGATCCTTACCTTCTCTGCCCACCTCACCTGGTAAAGGATCACACCGGCGTAGTGGACACAGCGCTCTATGTAACCAGGGCTGATCATGGTGCTAATGTGCCCGCTGACGCACTAGGAGTCAACGCCGAGGAGTCACCTGGGGCCGCTACTGCATCAATACGCACGAGCTCTTGTTTGGTGATGCTGACCTGTGCATGTCGGTCATCCCGAAGGCGCTGCTGCACCCCACCTGGGAGCTCTAAAGCTGTTGCCAAAGAGACTGCGTTCCCGATCGCCCTGATCACATAGGGCTGGCTGATCGGGGAGCGATCCACCTCCACGGCGGTGGGGGTATCGACGAAGGAGGTTTGGGTCACCACGCGTGCAGCGTTGACGCTGATGGACTCCGCCCCCGCCCCTCGAAGCTCATAGATCAGGTCCACAAGGTCATCTGCGCGCACTTGTCTGGAGGTGTCAACAATGCTCACCTCGATGCCAGGCCCCTGCACGGCCACACTACCGGCCAGTATTGCCACCTCTTGAGCTTGGCGACGAGCCTGCTTCAAGGCTGCCTGCGGATCGCTTCCTCCCAACTGGGCCCGCTGGTTTTCCAAGGCAACGGTCTCCTCCTGGAGACGTTTGTTGCGTTGGGTGACCTCGTTGAGAACGCGAACCAGATCGCTTTCGCGTAGCGTGCTCAAACCTGCCTGGGAAGTCTCACGCACCTGCACCACCAAAGCAAAGCCCAACAACGCACATAACAGGGCTCCCACAATGTGACCGGTAGTGAGTCGGGGGCGCAAGAAGGTGGCGCGCAGTTTTGCTCGTCCCCGCAACCGGGCAGCCACAACCGTCGGTTCGGGGTCAACCTCAGGCTGGGGGTGAGATTTCGGTTCGAGTGCAGGAGGCGGCGATTGCGATGCCCCAGCGGGCGCGGGATTCTCGGGATCTGACCCGGGCTCGGGTTGCGACCCCAGCACATTTTCGGGTGCAGCCTCGGTTTCAGGTGCAGCCTCGGTTATGGGTTCAGCCTCGGTTTCAGGTGCAGCCTCGGCTTCGGGTGCAGCCTCGGCTTGGGTGGGAGACTCAGTGTCTCTATCTGTGGTGTCGCTATCTGTGGTGCTTACCTCGAGGTCGCCTCCGGGCGCCTCGACCGGGTCCGGCACGGCATCCTCAGCAGAAACGTCGGATTCTTTGGCCATCGTTACGCCCCGAACAGGTGACGACGAATGGCGGCGGCATTGGAGAAAATGCGGATCCCCAACACCACCACCACTGCGGTGGCCAACTGTGACCCCACCCCGAGCTGATCACCCAAAAACACAATGAGGGCAGCCACAATGACGTTGGAAACAAACGAAATCACAAACACCCGGTCATTGAAAATGCCATCCAACACCGCACGTAAACCTCCAAAAGAGGCATCCAGCGCCGCCACCACCGCAATAGGCAGGTAGGGCTGCACCCAAACCGGCACGCCGACCGGCATAAAAACGCCGATGAGTACTCCGAGAATTAACCCAGCTAACGCAAGCATGAGCACTTCTTTCTTCCGGTGGAGAACAGAGGTCACCTGAGGATGATGCTTCAGGTCACCCGGCGGGGCCGAGAGCCTGCACCTGCTCGACATAGCGCAGGTGGGGTCGTACCCCTGGCATCACCAGGCTGGTCTGCTGGGTGATGCTGACCGACACTGCTGCGACCTGCTGCAACACGCGCAACTGCTGCCCCGCTGCCCCTGTGCGCAACGCATCGGTCAGGCGTTGGCCCTCTCCGCACGCGCGAACCACGTAAGGCGCCAGAAGCGGTTGATAGTCGACCAGGATAGTCTGCCCTGCCTGACGAATAGCGGTGGTTGCCAGCAAACGGTGCCCATTGATGGACACGGCCTGGGCGCCCTGGTGCCACAAACCATTGACCACGCGTTGCAGGTCACGATCACTCAGGTGCAGCGCCATACTCCTCTGGGTCCTCCTGGGACCTGCGGCCTGGGTTTGACCAGCAAATAGATCATGCACGCTCAGCTCCACACCAGGACAGCTCAGGCCGGTCAGGCCTGCTTGAGTGCTATCACGCAGGGGTTGAGTGAGGGGAGTCCCCGGGGGCGCCGAGAAGCCCTCTAACGCCGCTATCTGCGCTGCCACGGCATCAAGGCGTAGCTGTAGTTGCTGCGTGGTGGCTTGCCGGCGGCCAATCTCCTGCTCCAAGGCCTGCCGGGTCTGTTCTAGGGGCTCCTGGCGGGAGCGAGCTTGTGCGAAGGTGATCACGGTGATCAGGCTCAACAGCGCCGCTGCCACCAGGGTGAGCACACTGGCTCTGGTGCTGGGGCGCCCTGCTAAACGTTGTTGCTGGGCACGAGCTGCCTTGGCATAGCTAGGATCCACACTTTCGGCCATCACAGCTTCTAACAGAGAACGCATCCATAGAGGCCGCACCGGCGCGCTGCGCACCCCCGGGGAGGGGGATTGGTCAGGCTGGCCTTCCGGCTGTGTCACGTGAGTTCCTCCTGGGGCAATCTCAGGCGCCAATCAGCTGACCGACTCCACCACGGCCACCCACTGGTTCATCAACGCCTGGGCACCATCATCCTCTGCGGCCTCCACCCATACATGGGTTTCGGCCTCATCCTGGTCAGGAAGAATCAGCGCCCAGTGCAATTGATCCTCAACCACCCGCACCCCGTCGGTGGTGTCCACTGTGCGCGAGCCTGCCTCCTCGACCACGCGGCGCATCACCGAGCCTTTGGCCGCCCACGGGGTAGGGATGCGGCGATGAAGCAAGTGCTGACGCGGAATACGGTCGTTAATCTGCGACAGCGGTAGGCGCGTACCGGCCACCAAACCAGCCAAGCGCACAAACGCAGCCAGGCCATCAAGCATGGGGCTAGACTCCGGGATCACAAACCCTCCCCGCCCATCTGCACCCAGAATCATGCCCTGCTTAGCGCACGCCCGGGCCAGGTCATCGGGCGAGGTTGTGGTCCACTCAATCCCCACGTTGTGGAATCGTGCCACATGCTCTGCGACCCGAGTTGTGGTCACCGGCAAGGCCACAGTTCCGCTACGCCGCTCGGCAGCCACCAAGTCCAGCACAATCAGCAGGGCACGGTCATCATCAATGACCTCCCCACTGTCATCAACCAGGTACATCCGCTCGCCCACCCGGTCGAAGCGAACGCCTAACGCAGCCCCGGAGGCGGTCACGTACTCGCCCAACCTCTCGAGGCTTTCCCGGCGCTGCTGGGCGCTTTCGGTAGGGAACTTCTCGTCCAGACCAGCATTGACCGAAAACACAGTAGCGGGCAGACGCGCAAGCAAGGTCGGCAAGATCGTGGAGACTGCACCGCCACCAGGGTCGACCACAATCTTGGTCTCGTGGGTCGCTAATGCTCCCACATTGACCCGGTTGAGCAGGTCTCGGGCGTAATCCTCCATCGCGCGAGGTGGGTACTCCAGATCGCCAATCTCGCCCGGAAAGGCCCGGCGAAACTCCTGGCGACTAAACACCCGTTCCAACTTGCGCTGGGCGTTGGGGGAAAGGTCAGCCCCGGAATCGTCGAAGAACAAAATGTCGAGGTTTTCTGCTAAACCCGGTGAGGTTCGCACGAAAATCCCGCCGGAGGAAAACTGCGCCGTGCGCAGCCGACAGACCGGCTCAGGGACCACCTCCAGGTCATGAACGTTGATAGCGCTGGAGTTCAACGCCGCCACAATGGCCCGCTTGACCGCCCGGGCTGCCCGGGAGACATCCCGGGCGATGGTCACGGAAGTGCCTTTACGCAGGGTGGTGGCAAACGCGGCCGACAAACGCACCGCTAACTCGGGGGTGATCTCCACATTAATAATGCCCGAGACCCCATACTGGCCGAACAGGTTGCGCTGGCCTCGCTGCTCGAAGATGACGCTGCTGTGGACCACCGCCCCAGCCTCGATGGTTTTGAAAGGGTAGACCTTCACCCCCGCCGAGATGATGGCCTCCTCCTCCAGCACACACTCATCACCGATAATCGCTCCCTCTTCCACTCGCGAGCCACGCATCACGTCGGTGTTTTTGCCTACGACGCAGCTACGCAAAGTTGCTGAGGGGCCAATGAACACGTTGTCATGCACCACGGCTCGATGTAAAGATGCCCCCGAACGCACCACGACATTGCTGCCGATCACGCTATGGTCGCGGACCTCTACCCCCGCCTCCACTTTGGCATAGCTGCCGATCAGGACCGGCCCTTTGATGATCGCATCATGGTGAACCTCCGCGCCCTCACCCACCCAGATACCCGGCGATACCTCAAAGCCCTCGATCTGGACCTTCACCTTGCCCTCGAGCACGTCGGCGTGAGCCTTCTGATAGCTCTCATAGGTGCCAACATCCTCCCAATAGCCTGAGGCAACAAAGCCGAAGATCGGTTTACCCTCTGCCATCAGCCTGGGGAAAACATCCTCAGACCAGTCCACTGGGCCCTCAGTGCCTACATAGTCCAGAACTTCCTGTTCCATCACGTAGATTCCGGTGTTGACGGTGTCAGAAAACACTTGTCCCCACCCGGGTTTTTCCAAAAAACGCTGCACTCGGCCGTCTTCATCCACAATGGTGATCCCAAAATCCAGCGGATTAGGCACCCGAGTCAAACACACGGTTACCAGGGCGCCTTTTTCCTTATGGAACGCAATCAGATCGGCCAGATTGATGTCAGTCAAGGCATCGCCAGAGATCACCAAGAAGGGCTCGTCAGTTCCGGCGCACAAAAGGTCCTGGCCATTTTTCACGCTGCCCGCCGTACCTAGCGGGGTGACCTCGGTGGCATAGGTCAGGTCCATGCCCCAATCTTCACCATCACCGAAATAGTTGCGGATCAAAGAGGCTAGATAGTGCACCGTCACTACTGCATCGGTGATTCCGTGCTGGCGCAGCAACAAGAGAACATGCTCCATGATCGGTCGCGTAGCCACCGGCAGCAATGGTTTAGGCATGCTGGCTGTCATCGGTCGCAGACGTGAACCTTCTCCGCCGGCCATCACGACTGCTTTCATGAAGGACCCCTTCTCTGTGCCACCTACTGGCTACCGATTGGTGAGGTTGCCCCTAGCCTGCCAGGTGTGGGCTCATTATTCAGCTAGGCGACGGGCGAGTCCACCACGGGTTAACCCCTCGCGCTGCTTGTTGCCACGATGTGCGCGCTCTGACGTAGATAAACCCCAGCCGCCCACCAGTACATCGCCACACCCCAGCAGGCGAATGACCACCCGAGGACCTGCGCCATATGCGCCAAAAGTGAATCCGGTGGCGTGAGGGTGCCATGTCCCAGCAGAAGCAAGGGGAAGGCGTAGAGCAAGTTCATCGTGGCCGCTTTGCCCAGAAAATGCACCGGTAGGGGGCCATAACCCGATCGACGCAGCGCGAGCAAACCTGCACTGAGCACGACATCGCGCACCACCAGAATGAAGGTTAACTGCCAGGGAATAATCTCGCGAACAGACAACCCTATGAGGGTGGCCAGGATATAAAGACGATCAGCGGTAGGGTCAAGCAACTCCCCTAGCCGTGAGTATTGACCCAGCCAACGGGCCAACTTGCCGTCCAGATAATCGGTCACCCCTCCAGCCATAACGATGATCAAAGCCCATCCATCGTGACGGGTGATGAGACACCATAGAAACACCGGTATCCCCAACAAGCGCAACAGACTGAGCCCATTGGGAATAGTGACGATTTGGCCGGTCATGGACAACCCTGAATAACGCTGGGCTTACTGCCCACCGCTGGCGGCGGCCGCCGCCTGAGCTTGAGCCATGCGGAGTTTGGCTACCTCGGGGGAACGCACCAACTTAAAGACTCGAGCGATCGCCTTGGCCAGGTCAGTCGGATCGGTGGCCTTGGTTACAGTTCCCAGCACCCTGATCACCTCTTGAGGCAGCCCCTGCAAGCTGGCAGTAGCCATATCCTGCAGCGCCGCCACGTCCGCATCGGCACCAAAAGCAATCGGGAACACCACCACCCGATGGGTTGGGTCATGGATTTTGGCGTACTCTTCTAGGAATTTCTGCCGGGTCATGCTGAAACTGGACCCTTCATCCACACCATCCGTGAGAACCACCACCATGGTTAAAGAATCAGCAGTGGCTTTGCTTTGCATGAACTTTATGCCATCAAGGACAGTGGCAAATAAGGGTGTTTGGGTATAAGGACTAATGGTCAAACCACTGATCAAGCCTGCTGTCAATAATCGACGAGGTTTTCCATCAATCTGATCATCCATTTTACCGTAAGGAATGGCTTCTACGTGCGAGGAGGTTTCGACTTGCGTAGGAGTCTGTCTGGGTTGCCCAAACATCCAAACTCCTAGTGATGTGTCTACTCCAAATAATTCAGCAGCCTCAAAACCTGCTGCCTGAAGCACCTGTGCCTTTGTTTTCCCGTTGGTATCGGGGACCACATCGTTCATTGAACCGGATTGGTCAATAAGAGCCAACACACTGAATGGGGCTTGACTGTAGTTCACCCAGTCCGACACCGACGCTCCTACCAACAGCGGCTCCCACTGTAATTGGGCCGTTTTGGCCGTCATCAACGCCTGAGTGGGAAAGGTAATGCTTGGAGGGCGCTCGTCACCGGTAGCTGGGCGCAGCCCACGGTCAGTCCAAGCAGAATTCATAGCCGGCGAGGTGAGCTTCTCACCCAGACGTCGCACCATATCTGCCTTGGGCGGGTCCAGACCTTTGGCGCTCACTAACGGAAAGTCGGCCACGGCAACTGCATCCCTGGGGTAGATCACCGCCATTGAGGCCGTTGGATTAGTTTTGGAGAAATTCCACGCATCGTATTCCAACGCAGGAAACACTTGCTTTTGCCCGTCTTTGAGGCTTTGGAATAACTGATCCATAGAGGCTGTGCTGGTCGTGGCCATACTTTTGAACTGCAAGGCACGAAGTAACCCAATACCTTCATCAGACTTACCACTCTCTGCCGGGCCCAACTGGGAGAGGGCCTGTTGTGCCGCAAAGATACTGAGCATGCCCGCCGTAGTTTTCTGTGCATCGGGTAGGGAAAACTTCACCCTGTTCTCCCCGGCGGCCGTGTTGGCCGCAGCGTAGAACGTCTGCCAGTTAGATGCTTTCAGCCCAATCTGCTCCACAGATGTAGGTAATGGCTCAGGCGTGAGGGTTTGCCCCTTGAGTTTGGCGGTGCCAACAGCAATCTGTTGAGCAACAGCCAAGGCCTGGCCTGCGGTCTGTGGACTTGGAAGGACTAGCACTAAAGGCGAGCGTGCCACCGATAATCCTGAGGCAGGAAAAATCTGGCCCTTGGCTGCTGCTGCCCCCACCCACCCTGTTGAGGTGGGCATCCACGCATCACCCTTATCACGCTTGAAGGTGCCGCTGGTCAATTCTGCAACGGTTGCCTCGGTGCTTTGTTCGTTGAGCGAAAACTTGTCGCATCCGTTGCCTTCACGAGCTACCGCTTCGGCGGCTTTGTGCACGACCGGTGTCACCATGGGATCGAGTGTGATCTGCAGTTTGGTGACCTGACCTGAGCAAGCCTTGCCCGAACCAATGTCAGGTATGGCGCCATTCTCTGACTTGTCGCGGAGGAAAACCCACCACAAGCCCGTTGCCATCATGGACAAGATGAGCAAGATGAGCAGCAATAGACCCCACGGAGACCTCCGAGGGCCACGATTGGCTGCATGACGACGGCTTGAGTGCGGAGTATGGGGCTGCGGAAAGCTCCACTCTGAACTGCTCATGTGCGCTGTCCCCGCCTTTCCCCCACGATCGATACACCAAGCCCTACTTGTGACAGGTGCATGCTCAGAATAGAACTCCTACCAAAGTCAACTCACGGCACATGGCGCTAATGACCCGCCGCTGGCCCTGCGACCGCCTGGGCCTGCCGCAATTGGGCCAGGGCAGGAGCGCGCACGGCAAGAAAAACATTGGCAATGGCCTGAGCCAAATCCGTGGGCTTCTTCGCGGCAGACAATGTATCCATTGACTGCTTAAGGTTGTCAGGCAGAGTTTCTTTGGCCATTTTTTGCAAAGCATTGATATCGGCATCTGCCCCAAAAGCCACTGGAAAAATCACTACTGGTCTTCTGGGATCAGCAATTTGACGATATTCTTGGAGATACTGCTCCCAACCCATAGAAAACTTAGAGACTTCGTCCGTTCCATCCGTTAACGGAACCACGATAGTCAACGCACCGGGCTCAACTTTATCCTTCATAAACTTGATGGCTTCTAAAGTAGTTTTATAAAGAGGGGTGGGTGTTCCAGGAACCGCTTTAAACTGACTGATCATTTCATAAGAATGAGTACGTCGAGTTTTACCATCCTGCATCACCTCATCCATTTTTCCATAGGATAAAGCAGGCACATAGGGAACTGCATCGTTGGGAACCCCGAAGGCCCAAATACCCAACGAGGTATCGCTACCGAATAGCTCAGCAGCTTGAGCTCCTGCTAGGCGCAATAGGTCAGCTTTTGAGATCCGCTTTCCATTAACTAGGACATTTTTCGTTGCCATCGAACCCGATTGATCGATCAAAACCAAGACATTAAAGGGTTCTTGCTTGTAATTCACCCAGTCCGAGACTCTGGCTCCAATCTCTACCGGTACGACGCGCACCGCCATCGGACCAACAGAGGAGACGGGCTGGGGTTGGAAAGACTTGGCTGCTGGCATATCCCCACCCGTAGCCGGTCGTAGACCATGATCAGTCCAGGCGGAATTCAGCGAAGGTGAGGTCAATTTCTCGACCAGTCGACGCGCAAGGTCTGAGCGGCTGGCGTCAAGACCAACTACAGGAAGAAATGGGTAGTCCGCCACTGCCACTGCATCGGAGGGATAAACCGCCGCTACGGTGACCCCCGGGTTGGCTTGGGTGAAAGACCAAAGGTCGTTCTCTAGTGCAGAGAACACCACAGGCTTACTATCTTTTAAACCACCCAAAAGTTCGTTCATCGAGGGTTGAGTCGATGGATAGATACCTTTAATTCCCGATCCGATCATTCCTTTGAAATGCAACGTTTGCATAAGACTAATTCCGGGATCGGTTGAACCTCTGCTGAACGCCGTGGTAATGGCTGGGAGGCTAAGCATGCCCGCAGTGGTCGTCGCAGGATCGGCGATTGCAAACGCCACGCCGCCTGCTTGAGCCGGTCGGCTAGGGGCAAACAGATAAGGCATCCATGTCTTGGGATCTTTGGCCGAGGGAAGTTTAGACACCTGGGCAGCCACTTCTGTCGCTTTATTGGCCAACTGCTGATTAGGCATGACAACGATCAATGGGGACCGAGCCACGGATTTCCCTTGGGGCGGGATATAGGGATTGGGCTGCAAGGGGTTGGGGTTAGCTCGCCCAATCCAGCCTGTGGAGGCAGGAATCCACACATCAAAATTGGGAGCTTGACCCGGTTTTGAGGCCAACTCGGTCGCGGTCTGGGCAGATAAGGACTTGACGAGTTCGAAGCGATCACATCCGTTGCCCTCTTTGCTCACCGCTGTGGCAGCGCCTTCAACCACCGAGCTCACCGCATCATCGGTTACCAATCGCAACCGAGTGATCTGGCCCTTGCAATCCCCTTGCCCAATTTCAGTTCCTTGGCTGGATGATTCATCGCGTAAAAAGACCCACCAGATGCCCGTAGCAATAAGAGCAAGGAGCAAGAGGATGATCAGCACCAAGAGCAACGGAGACTTGCGTTGACCACGCTGGGCTGCGTGATGACGGCTGGAATGTGGCGCATGCGGCTGAGGAAAATTCCAATCTGAGCTGCTCATGAGCGCTGGTGCCCACCTTCCCACAGAATGCGATTGGCGAAATTTTTTGATGTCAAATCAAGTGACCGACTCAGGCCCGATCGGGCCTGAGTCAGCAGCGTCGGCTGCCCACAATGTCACCTATCCAACATCACCTAACTTGATAATCTAGGTCACCCTCTCACGTCCACGCTAACTTTTCGCCTGGTTGCGTATTTTGGCCCGAAGTTGAGCTAAAAGCTCCACTTTGCGTAGTCGCACCGTAACGGGAGTGACTTCCACGCACTCATCATCGCGGCAAAACTCTAAGGCCTGCTCCAGTGTGAGAGATCGTGCTGGAGTCAGACGCACCAACTCGTCAGCTGTGGACGAGCGCATGTTGGTGAGCTTTTTTTCCTTCGTGATGTTGACGTCCATGTCCTCGCCACGACTGTTTTCTCCCACGATCATGCCCTCGTAGACATCAGTGGTAGGCGTAACAAACAGAGTAGCCCTCTCCTGGAGGTTGATGCTGGCATAGGCCGTCACCGTCCCCGCGCGATCCGCCACCAGGCTGCCGTTGGCACGAGTACGAATCTCGCCTTGCCAGGGGGCATAGGAGTCGAACACGTGATGCAACAGGCCGGTCCCTCTGGTCTGAGTGAGAAACTCGGTACGAAAACCAATCAACCCACGAGCAGGAACCACATACTCCAGGCGCGTCCACCCCACCCCGGGGTTAACCATCTGCTGCAAGACACCCCGCCGAGCACCGACCAGCTGGGTCACCGCCCCCACATACTCCCCAGGCACATCGACACTGAGACGTTCCATCGGTTCATGCAGTTTTCCCTCAACCAGCTTGGTGAGGACCTGGGGTTTGCCCACAGTGAGCTCGAAGCCCTCCCGTCGCATCGTTTCCACCAGCACGGCTAGGGCTAACTCCCCCCGACCCTGCACCTCCCACAGATCAGGACGCTGAGTGGGTAGCACGCGCAAGGAGACGTTGCCCACCAACTCGGCGTCAAGGCGGGACTTCACCAGCCGAGCGGTGAGCTTAGTGCCGCTGCGTCCCGCCAAAGGGGAGGTGTTAATCCCGATCGTCATCGACATCGAAGGCTCGTCAACCTCGAGCAGAGGTAGAGCTTTAGGGTGGTCGGGGTCACAGAGGGTCTCCCCCAGGGTGATCTGCTCCAGGCCAGCCACCGCCACCAGATCTCCCGCACTTGCCTGCTCGACACTGACCCGGTCTAGAGCCTGAGTCAGCAGCAACTCCCCCACCTTGGCTGGCACGACACTGCCATCTGCCCGACACCACGCCACTGCTTGACCCTTGCGGATCGTCCCATTATGCACGCGGCACAGCGCTAGGCGGCCCAAATAGGGGCTGGCATCAAGGTTGGTGACCTGAGCCTGCAATGGTGCCTCGGGAATGTACGTTGGGGCTGGGATAGTAGTGATCATCGTGCGGATTAGCGCCGAGAGATCCTCAGCATCGGGCAGTTGCCCGTCGGCAGGTGCGCTCAAGCTGGCGCGGCCAGCCTTGGCGCTGCAGTACACGATGGGGAAATCCAGCGCTTGATGGGCCCTTTCATCGTCCATGAGCTCAAAAAACAGCTCGTAGGTCTCTTCCACCACCTCAGCAATGCGGGCATCGGGTCGGTCGACCTTATTGATGACGATGATGATCGGCAGATGTGCCTGCAGGGCTTTGCGTAAAACAAATCGTGTTTGAGGCAAGGGGCCTTCACTGGCATCCACCAGCAGCAGCACTCCATCGACCATGGCCAAGCCACGTTCCACCTCACCACCAAAGTCGGCGTGCCCGGGCGTGTCCACAATGTTGAGGGTGATCTGCCCTGCCTCGGTATGCGTGAGAACAGCCGTATTTTTGGCCAGAATAGTGATGCCCTTCTCGCGCTCTAAATCCATGGAATCCATGACCCGCTCCGCTACATCGGCGTTGGCACGGAAGGCTCCTGACTGCCACAGCAAAGCATCGACCAGAGTGGTTTTCCCGTGGTCAACGTGGGCCACAATGGCCACATTGCGCAGATCGTCACGATGAGCGAGGGCCACTTTGGCAGCTTGAGCACGCGACAACGCCTCGGAAGGGTTCATGGTGGAGGGGTCCTTCCGAGGCGTCGTACTGGTATGCCTATTCGGTGATGTAGGGGTCGCGTAGGGCAGACCCCAAAGCGGTAATGGCGTCCGGGTCATCGTGCAGCGTGCCCCAACCGCCACTGGAATAGTAGTTCACGTAGGTCAACTGCGGGAATTGTTTGAGCTGATCAGGAATAGAGCGCAACCATGCAGACCTACGCCCATCCGGTACCGAACCAAACTCTCCCAGCCCGTAACGCAGGTATTTGGCGGTGGGATCAACTGGATCGAGCATCCCTTTCTGTAACGCCTGGTACATCGGACGCACGATCTGGGCGAAGCTGCGCCAATTGCTGGCCTTGTTGTTGTAAGGATCCCACAGGATGAGGTTGACGTAACCCTGACCAGGCCAGGACTGTTGGAACACCCACCACGTGGAGGGGTTGCTGGCCGACCACCCTGACCAGGTGATAGCCCACACCACGTTGGTGACGCCTTGAGCTCGGAAACGCTGGACGAGATAGCGATACGCTGCAGCGTATTCCTGAGGGCTGCCAGCGGCCTGGCGTTGGGTGTTGGAACCGGAGATGGCAGGCAGGTCATCGGCTTCATGGTTGAAATCGATGATGATCGGCTTGCCGATCTGCTTGACCCTCTGCGCCATCGTGTCAAGGTAGCGGTCCAGCGAACCGTTGGTGATCTGGTGGTAACTCCAGACACGACGGGTTCGGCTGCTGTGCGCGTCCCAAGCCGTCACTGCCGGGGCTGGCTGGAGGGCTGGGTCATAGCCGCCTTGATAGCTCAGGGTTTCCCAAGACACGTGCAGGAGCTTGCCCTCGTCTACTAAACGGCGGTCTTGGGCGGTGGGCCACATCTGCCCGGCGTTGAAGTCGTAATAGCGGTGCGCTGCCCCAAACTCCTGACGCATACGCTGCTCCACCGCAGCGAAGTCACCCCCGCCTGCCTGCCAAAAGCCGAACACCGCCCCTTTCCCTACCTGGGGCAGGCTGGCCGCCAGCGCCGGGTTGACCCTCGTCGGTGCAGCTCGAGGAGCACGAGGAGTAGGGCGCGTGCTGGGGGTGGGCTTAGGTGCGGGTTGTGCCACTGTTGCCGTGGGAGCGATCGGTTGCGGCGGGGCAATCTGACCGGGGGGCTGCTCGGAGAGTTCCCGAGTGATGACGATGTCGTCAACCTCCATACCCGCGCCTACAGGAAGTTTCCACCCCAAAATGTTGAGGTCCAGCGTGGTGCCAGTCTCGCGGGCCATATAGCCAACCTGTAACTGGTGCCACTGGGTGTCTTGCATCCACAGGCTAGCGATCTCCTGCCCCCGCAAACTGTTGTCCTGCTCGGGTTTCCACGTGGGGAACTCCATCAACCTCACCGCCACGCTGATCCCAGGTGTGTCAGTACGGACCCATGCGCTGACCGAATAGGTCACCCCCTGCTGGGTGGGATCCACGCTGTTGTGCAAATCGTTGAGCACCGTAGTGTCCGCGCCGTCAGTGTTGACCACCCGAGCCGATGCCCCCCCAATGCGCCCAGCAGCGCTGGCCAACGTGGCCTGGGGGTTGACGAACCATCCCTGTAACCCTTGGTCAAAGCTGCCGTTGAATGGGTCGATGCTGGCGATCCAAGGACGAGCCGATCTGGCCTGTGAGGAGCTGCTAGGTAGCAGACCACTAGTAGCCAACGCGACCGTGGACAGAGCCACCACGACCACAGCAGAGAAGACAGCCACCCACCTGCGGGCGCTGCCCACTGGGTGTGACGGGGGTTTTGCCCCGTCATAACGGCGAGCGGGTTGTCGTCGCACCAGCGGATGCGCGGCAGAGCGATGTTGACTCACGGTTCATCCTTCACGTCAGGAGGGTCCGGGTGCTCACACACCAGGGTTGAGGTGGGCTGAGGCGTCACAACCCCTAGTGCAACCTAGGAGGTTGGACTAGGCCATCTCCAAGAGCTTGCCCATCTCTTGACCGTGCGTTATGAGGGTTTTCACCTCCCATGACCGTTCAGTTGGCAAACGCCCTGGTCTGGTCCACCGATTTCGGCGTGCCGGGTCACTGGCTGAACTGCCTCGTCGGCATAATGACCCTGACAGCGATCACACTGTCGGTGCTAACCCTTGCAACTCGAGCACCCTCATCGCGAAGGAGAACCACATGCCACTCGTTCGTCGTGCCGCCGCGGAGTTCGTCGGCACCATGTTTCTAGTCATCGCCATCGTGGGATCGGGGGTGGCAGCCACCACTATTGCCCCCGATATCACCTGGCTGCCCACCCTGTCGATGAGCCTGGCGGCTGGAGCCACTCTGGCGGCGATGATTCTGGCCATGCAATCGATCTCAGCTGACTTCAACCCCGCAGTGACCCTCGTGGGTGCCGCGTTGGGCGCGGTCAACGCCGCCACTGCCGCCATCATGGTGGTGGCCCAGTTCCTCGGTGGTTTCCTCGGGGTGATCCTGGCCAACCTCATGTTCACCCCCAGTGCCATCGTGAGCTCCACGACCCACCGCGATGGGGGCAAGCAGTTCCTCGGCGAGGTTATCGCCACCCTGGGGCTGGTTCTGGTGGTCTATTGCGTGGTGCGGGCCGGGCGCAGCGCTCAAGTGGCCTGGGCAGTGGGGGCCTACCTCATGGCAGCGTGGTGGTTTACCTGCTCTGGTTCCTTTGCCAACCCCGCTGTCACCCTCTCGCGTAGCTTTACCAATACCGTATCGGGCATCCACGGAGGCAACGTGGGCTGGTTCATCCTGGCCGAGATCGTTGGGGCTTTGATCGCCTTCGGCCTGATCAAGCTGCTCTATCCACTGATGGGCGCTGACGCAGTTGACGAGCGGCCTGGTGAACCACGGCAAGAACCCGCCAAGAGCGCGGCCAAAAAAGCAGCGAAGTAACTGCCACTCTCAGCGTGAAGGGCCCGATCCTGGTCTTTGAGGACGGGCCCTTCACGCTGAGGAAGAATGCTGCTAGAACGTCGAGGCGTCGATGACCGCCCGGTAGCGCACTTGGGAGTTGACCACCCGCTGGTAGGTAGCGTTAATGTGCCCAGCTTCGATGAGCTCCACCTCAGCGGCAATGTTGTGATCGGCGCAGAAGTTGAGCATGGTTTGCGTCTCGGCGATGCTACCGATACAAGACCCCGCCACCGCCTTACGCCCCGAGGTCAGCGACCCGGCGGGAATCGTTAGGGGTTGGCTGGGTAGACCCAGTTCGACGAACACCCCGTTGGGGCGCAGAGTCACCAGGTAAGCACCCAGATCCAGAGACGTTGAAACCGTGTTGAGGATCACGTCGAACTCCTGCTCCAACTTGGGCAGGGTTTCCGGATCGCTGGTAGCGGCAAAGCGGTGGGCTCCAAACATCACCGAGTCGTCATACTTGGCGTGACTGTGACTGAGCACCGTCACGTGGGCCCCCATCGCGCTGGCTAACAGCACCCCCACATGGCCCAGACCACCCATCCCCACAATGGCCACATTGGTTCCCGGCCCCACGTTCCAGTAGCGCATCGGGGAGTACAAGGTGATACCAGCGCACAGCAAAGGAGTAGCCGCCGCCAACTTGTCTGGCCCCTGCAGTGCTGCGGGTATGGCGAGGACAAAGTCCTCGTTAACCACAATGTGGCGGCTGTAGCCTCCCTGCGTCATCGTGGAGTCATGGTCGGTAGCTCCATAGGTCCACACGACGTTAGAGCAGTACTGCTCCTGACCAATCTGGCAACTGGGGCAGGTGCGGCAGGAGTTCACCATGCACCCCACCCCGACTACATCTCCTACCTGGTGACGACTGACGTTGCTGCCAATGGCGGTGATGGTGCCCACAATTTCGTGGCCGGGGGTCAAGGGGTAGCTGACCTGCCCCCACTCCCCCCGGACGGTGTGGATGTCGGAGTGGCAGATCCCTGCATAGGTGATCTCGATGAGTATGTCGTGCGGCCCAGTTTCACGCCTGACCAGCGTGGCCGGCTCTAACGGGCGGTCAGGGGCAACGGCAGCATAGGCGCGGGTCTGCATTCACCCAGTGTAGGCAGAAGGATCGCTGCCCCTGTCAACGGCGGGGGGCAGAAGGTGGGAGCGGGGGACGCAATGCCCACCCAGTGTGGCCTCCACGAGGTAACAAATGCGGCCCTATTTCAGGAAAGGTTGGACCACCATGGCTGGTGAGGCGTAAATCGTCACTCTGATCTCTATCAAACTGTGGAGACCACAGAGCGAGCTGCCTCGCATCGGTCACACCCAAGCCTCTCATCCAGATGAGTTCCACCAACCCCTGACTGTCTCTATCAATTCCACTAATTATTGCTTGATCGTCAGAGAAGGCTCCCCCGGGCACTGAGGCTTGCGATATTTCCCTGAGATAAGTGACCACCGATTCATCTGTCATCAGTGTACTGTTTTTATCCCCCACTTCGCTCGAGGCTAAAACTTCTGCAAATCTGGAGCCTAACAATATGTATGCATTGTCAAGAATTTCAGTGTCGAATTCTAAAGATTCTTGCTGGAATGCGCCCGCGCCCGCTAAGGAATGTTGTTGTATCTCATCAACATACTTACCTACGCCTACGATCAGCGTGTCTAAATCTCTCTTAAATGCATTAACGTTAAAGATTGCAATAACTGAAAGGGACTCTGGTTTTCCATCTCTTAATTCGGCAGCGGGAAATAAACTGCGAACCCTCAAGTTTGAAACCGGAGTTTGAGGGAAAACGGAAACATGAAGCATATGCTTCCATGTATCAACAATGTTTTGAACATCCGCACAAAAACTCTTCCAGGCATGTTCCGGCTCGCCAGTGATAACTGTCTTTTTGATCTCAAGGGTGATATTAAAACTTATTACTTCATCCTGCGAATTACTAGAGACTGCCATACTCTTCTCCCTATGTCATGAATCATCAGGAAAGATCCTAGAACACAGCGATGGTAGGTTTACAGGCAATTATCCTTGTTTATAAGGATTGACCTTACAGGGCTGTACCCGCAGGACTAAAGGCCTCAACCGGCTGAATGTCGGGGGTGGGCACGGGGACGGCGGCAGAGACGGTGCGCTGAACAACTCCAATTTCTTGCCACCATTGGTAGCGCGGGCGAGTGTTAGGCAGATCCACTTCCTCCAGCATGTGCGTCAGAGGTTGAGCGCGCAGCACCCCCTGCACCTGACCCACGTAGAGGCCATCGCTGGTACCAGCCTTCAGCTGCGCGCTGAGCTGATCCAGCGCGAAAGAGGCCAAGCGAGTGGCGTGGATCCGATCAAACGGTGAGGGAGTGCCTCCCTGCTGAATGTGCCCAAGGATCGCCTGGCGCACGTCGTAGAGACCATGGGCCTCGGCGGCGAACAGGTGCGCGAGGAAGTCAGTGGTGTAGAGGTCGTTGGCTCCCTCGCTGCGCAACGCCATGAACAGTCGGCGACCTCCTTGAAAAGCGGTCTGCATCCGGGCCACGTCTTGCTCAAGGTCACGAAGGGAGAACTCGTCTTCGTGCAGGTAAACCTGCTCCGCACCGGTGGCGATGCCGGCCATCAAGGTCAAGTAACCACATCGGCGACCCATCGTCTCGGCCACAAAACAACGCCGGCTGGCACTGGCGGCCAGTTTGATCCGGTCCAGGGCACTGACCGCATCGTTGAGCGCAGTGTCAGCTCCCAGGGAGAGCTCCGCCCCGGGGAGGTTGTTGTCAATGCTGGCCGGCACGCACACGATGGGGATGCGAAAGGCAGGGTAACGCTCCCGCTCGGACACCAGCATGTGGGCGGACAGATACGCCGTGAACCCGCCGATCACCATCAGGGCGTCGATCTGGTGTTCCTCCAAAGCGCGGCCGAGGCGGTAGAGATCCTCCACGGCAGGCACATCGCGGCGGGTACCCAGCTCCGCCCCGCCCAGGTTGATCCAAGCATCCACATCAGCCCAGGACAGTTCGCGCACCTGACCCTGCGCCAAACCTGCGAAACTGCCACAGACACCCAACATGGTGTGACCATCCTGAACCCCCAAGCGCACCGCAGCACGCACCGCGGGATTCATGCCGGGAGCCAGACCTCCCACGTGCATGAGGGCAATACGACGCGGCCTGGACGGAGTGGTCGTTGCGGCGGAGGCCTTCTTGACCGTCTTCTTGACGTCCACCTCAGGCTCGGGTTGCGGTGGCAGCAGGGATGGGGGGCTGGGCTGCGGAGCGTTGGCCAAGTGTTGATACATGCGCAGCATGTGGCCAAACGCCTCACCCCGCGCCTGAATGGCAGCCTCGAAGTTACGGCTGTCCAGCAAGGTGGCCACCTCGCGGGTGCGCGCCACCGACTCCACCAACGGCAAAGGAGTGACCCGGTTGCCCTTCACGCCGATGATCACCGCTTCGTCCTGGCTGTCGCAGGTGAGCACCTCTATCACCGCCCGATACCCCAGCACGGTGGACATCCACCGATCGAAAGCACTAGGCGTTCCCCCGCGCTGCACATGGCCCAGGATGGTCACCCGAGCATCCTCGTGCAACTGCTGCGAGATCACCGCACTGACATCTGAGGCCTTGATCGGGTTGCCCTCGTGATCGCAGGCCCCTTCCGCGACGATGACCAACGAGTCGCGTCGCCCCGCCTCCCGCCCACGGCGAAGCGCCTGACACATGGCATCTGGCCAATCCGGCCCTGGAGGTTGCTCAGGCACGAACACGTAGTCGCAGCCCCCAGCGATGGCAGCCATCAACGGCAGGTAGCCACAGTGGCGACCCATCACCTCAATGACAAAGCTGCGCTGATGACTGGCCGCAGTGGAGGACAGGGCGTCGATGGCCTCCACGATGCGGTGCAGCGCCGAATCCGCCCCGATGGTGGTCGCGGTCCCCACCACGTCGTTATCAATGGAGCCCACCAGGCCACAGATGAACAGGTGCGGATGGCGTTGCGCCAGCTCCCCGCTGATTTGACCCTCTTGTTCCAGCTCCGCCAGCAGGCTAGGCCACTCCTGACGGAACTGGTTGGTGCCCGAAAGGCTGCCATCTCCACCGATGACCACGAGATGGTCGATGCCGTGCTCCAGCAGGTTTTTGGCCGCCTGCTTCATGCCCCACCATTCGCGGAAATCCGCGCTGCGCGCCGTGCCGATCACCGTGCCCCCGCGTTGCAGGATGCTTCCCACATCCTCCCAGCTCATCGGCTTGATTCCCGAGCCTCCGTCAACGGCGCCCTGCCATCCCTCCATGATCGCATAGGGTTGGGCGCCCACATAGAGCGCGGTACGCACCACAGAGCGCACCGCAGCGTTCATCCCCTGCGCGTCCCCACCGCTGGTCAGCACACCCACCTTGATCGGAGTGCCATCAGCGGCCACACCCAGGTTGGGGTCAGGCGCCGGCAAGGTAGGTAGGGTTGTGATGGCCGGTTTCGCCTCAGGTTGCGACCCTTGCGGTGGTATGGACACCCTCTGACCCCTGCCATGTGCGTTGATCATTCTTTGGAGCACTGCCCCACTCCCCTTCGGCAGCCTAGCGGCTAGCGTGAGTATCGCTAGCGAGGCAATGGGTCATCCTCCTCCCTTATCGATCACCGGGAACCACCCATGAGTCTCACCCCCGAATAACTCCCCGCTGCCTAGCGCGACGGGACGTGGCTGTTGGGCCCACCCTGCACTCGTGGCGCAGACAGCAGGTTCGCCCGCACACCGGCGCTAGCAGACCTGCTTGGGGCTGGATGTGATCGAACCCCCACCCGCCCAGTCGAAGCGGTCGTTACACTGGGCCTACCGTCTGATGCTCATGGTGAGCAGGCGTGATGCAATCCAGGCCAGGCTTGTCGGTTGAAGATGCCGCCGCCTACAGCCGCCGCATGCTCGCCGATGGGGAACCGCTCCACCTGTTATGACGCTCTGTGGTGGTTCAGTTATTGGATGATTACCTCAGCGATACCAGGTTGGAAAAGTGGCGGTGGCCGCCCAGTGCTTCAGTGCGCAGCCTGCCTCCACTGGCTCTGCGCAAATCGACGCTGCATTGGCCGCTCTGGCCGAGCATTTAGCCCGCCGCGACGGCTCGCCCACTCCCCTGTGGACCGCTGATGTGTCAGTCGCTGCCCTGCGCCGCTACAGCGGTTTTGCGACCAGGCCTCTAGATGGCCTATCCAAGCCGGTGGAGTAGCTCGGGAAACCCTTACGTACCAACGGTTTTTCCCGTCGGGACGGCGGGATTTGAACCCACGACCCCTTGACCCCCAGTCAAGTGCGCTACCAAACTGCGCTACGTCCCGTGCGACCACCAGCGGTGGCTCGCGGTTACTTTACCCTACTTGGCGCCCAAACCAGGCATAGTTTCGCGGCGGGCCCTCCCCAGCAGGGGTGTCGCCCAGGGGGTTGTCGCATTGAACCGGGTGATAGAGCCCCATTCACCCGGGTCAATGCGACAACCCCCCTTTCTCTCGGGCGGATGAGGGGGCGGGTGGGGTGGGTCAGCGTTTGCCGCGCTTTTCACGCATCTTGATCTGAAGGTGCAACGGAGTGCCGGTGAAGCCGAACTCCTCCCGCAGGCGGCGCTCCAAGAAGCGGCAATAGGAGGGTTCCAACGGGCCGGTGGTGAACAAAATGAACCGGGGTGGGCAGGTGGAAGCCTGGGTGGCGAACAGGATGCGAGGCTGCTTGCCGCCACGCACCGGGGCGGGGGTGGCCGCCGTGACCTCGCCCAAGAAAGCGTTGAGCCTGCCCGTAGAGACTCGGGTCTGCCACCCCTGCAGGGCAGTGTCTAAAGCGGGGACCAGCTTATCCACAGCTCGGCCGGTGCGGGCGGAGATGTTGACGCGGGGAGCCCAGCGGATCCGTGCCAAATCGCGGTCAAGCTCCTTTTTCAACTCGGCACGGCGATCCTCATCGACCAGGTCCCACTTGTTGAAGGCAATCACCAAGGCCCGCCCGGTCTCCACCACCAGCGCCAAGATGCGCTGGTCC
The DNA here is from genome assembly GCA_039812585.1 of Actinomycetota bacterium. GTDB lineage: Bacteria > Actinomycetota > Actinomycetes > JBDIAW01 > JBDIAW01 > JBDIAW01. Next base: position 41,014 of record JBDIAW010000006.1, read on the forward strand.
TGCTCGCTGAGGGGCTGGCTGGCATCGATGAGCACCACCGCGACCTCCGCCTGCTCAATCGCAGCACGGGTGCGCAGGCTAGCGTAGAAATCTGCGCCGCTGGCCTGGTGAGCCCGGCGGCGAATCCCCGCAGTGTCGACGAAAGTCCACTGCCGACCGCCCAATTCCACCAGCTCATCCACCGGGTCACGGGTCGTTCCCGCGTGGGCGTCCACCACCACGCGCTCACTGCCCGCAAGGCGATTCAACAGGCTGGACTTACCCACATTGGGCTTACCCAACAGCGCAATGCGCCGAGGGCGATCTGCTGGGGGCTCCAATTGCTCAGCAGGAGCTTGAGGCAGCGCGTCCAGGACCGCGTCGAGCAGGTCTCCGCTGCCTCGGCCATGCAACGCTGAGACTGGCCAGGGCTGGCCCAAACCCAGTGACCACAACCCAGCAGCTTCAGACTCGGCGTGCTGGCTGTCCACTTTGTTGGCCGCCAAAATGATCGGCCGGCCTGACTGGCGCAACACCCGGGCCACGCGCTCATCGGTGTCCTGCGCTCCAACGGTGGCATCCACCACCAACAGCACAGCGTCGGCGCTGGCCGCAGCCAACTCCGCCTGAGCTGCCACCTGCGCCGCGATGCCCTCCGCGTCGGGCTCCCACCCGCCAGTGTCCACCAAGGTAAACGCCCGGCCATTCCAGGAGGCGTCGTAGGCCACCCGGTCGCGAGTGACCCCTGGCACATCCTCTACCACAGCCTCGCGGCGGCCCAAGATACGGTTGACCAGCGTCGACTTGCCCACATTGGGCCGGCCCACCACCGCCAACACTGGGCGAGCTGGAGGTTGGCTGTCAGAGGTTTCGTTGTCGGGCTGGAGATTGTCGCTCATTCCTCCAGGGTAAGGAGAGGTGCTAAACCGGCTGCTGGGATTCGGTGTGAGGCAGGCGAATCACGCGCTGCTGATCGTCACGCTCAGTGTCTTGGCCAGTGCGAGCGGGAGGGAGCACGATGGTGCGCTGGTGGTCCTCCCGGGCGTCATTCTCCTGCGCCTGCGCACCATTGTCGCGGCGGGAGCCCTCCCGGGAACCCATCACCTGAGCGACGATACCAATCACTGTGTCGATGACCTGGCTTTGACTCTGCGCGGTGGTATCCACCACATGGGCATCAGGAGCTTGAGCCAAGGGGGCTACCTTGCGTTTACTGTCGCGGGCATCGCGCACCTTCATGGCTGCCAGCGTGTGCTGCACGTCACCGCCCACCGTCCCCTGGGCGACACGACGCTGCGCGCGGGCCTGCTCATCGGCGGTCAGGAAAATCTTCACCTGGGCGGTGGGGGCCACCACGGTGCCTACATCTCGCCCCTCTGCCACAATGCCACCACCGTTGATGACGCGCCGCTGCAACGCAGTCAGCATCTGACGCACCACTGGTACCGCACTGACCGGGCTGACAGCCTCCGTGACCACCGCGTTGCGGATAGCCGGCTCCACGTTCTCTCCGTTGAGGCGCACCGCGAAGTGATCTGGGTCGGTACTCACCGTGATGCGTGGGCCCATGCCGGTCTGCAACAAAGCGGTGATCGCCACCTCATCCAACGGATCGACCTCGTGCTGCAGCAACCACCAGGTCAGTGCACGATAGGTGGCTCCGGTGTCCAAGTACCGCAAACCCAGGCGCCGCGCCACCTCCCGTGAGACGGTGGACTTACCCGACCCCGAAGGACCATCAATGGCTATCACGGGGTGAGACACAGAGGCAAACCCGGATTCAGACACTGTCATAGCGGAGTGTTCCCTTCTCAACATCGACGACCACATCCATCAGCGACCCTTAGCTCGCCTGCGGCGATGCCCACGATAATGCCCGCTGACGACAGTTTTGGCTACCCATACCACGGCGCTACGGAACACTGATGGTGACCATTGGGTCACACTCGGGGTCATTAGGTGGCCGTTGGGTAAAAAGAAGCCATTTCCGGCATCGTCAACTCCCGCCAACGCCCTGGCTTGAGCGAGCCTAAGCTCACCCCTGCCACCCGGGTGCGGACCAAGCGTTGCACAGGATGATCAACAGCGTCGAACATCCGGCGCACGATTCGATGACGACCCTCATGAATGGTGATCTCTACCAGCGTTCGCTCACCTGAAGTGGACAGCAGCCGGAACTTGTCAGCTCGAGCCGGGCCGTCGTCTAACTCCACCCCCCGCAGGAGACGCTGACCCACAGCTGGCGTGAGCTGCCCTTGCACGACCGCCCGGTAAACCTTGCTCACCTGCGCACTGGGATGCATGACGTGGTGAGCAAAATCTCCATCGTTAGTAATCAGCAAAAGACCCTCGGTGTCACCGTCCAATCGACCGACAGGGAACGCGCGAGCGGTACCTGGAGTGGGTAACTCCTGCACAAGATCCCCCACACTTAAACGCCCCTGAGGGTCGCTCATGGTGGTGATCACTCCACGGGGTTTGTTCAGCACGAAGTACAGCTTGGTGGCATCGATGCTGATGCGCTTGCCATCGACGGTGACCACTGCTGTGGAGGGGTCCACCCGCTGCCCCTGCTGAGTGACCTGCTCGCCATTGACCACAACCCGACCCTGCTCAATGAGCTGCTCGCAGGCCCGACGGCTGCCCAGACCAGCCTGAGCTAGCACCTTCTGCAGACGAACCCCCCTGGAGTCCGGGGCTGGGTTGGGCATCGCTGAGTCAGGCATCGGCTCAGACACCGCTAGGTTCCTGCTGACACGTTGCGGCCTGCTCGGATACCCGGGTGCGCGCCCGCAGATCCACCGCCTGAGCTCCCTGCTCCTCCAAACCATCGATATCGCGTAGATGCGGCACGATGGGAGGTAACTGCTGCAGGCTGGTCAGGCCCATGCGCTCCAAGAAATACGCCGTCGTGCAATAGTAATGAGCCCCGGTGCCAGGCTCGCTGCCCTGCTCATGCACCAGACCACGCGAAAGCAGTGTGCGCATCACCCCATCGACGTTCACTCCTCGGATGGCGGCGATCTGGCTGCGGGTCACCGGCTGTCGGTAGGCCACCACCGCCAGGGTCTCCATCGCCGCCCCGGTCAGGCGGGTCACCATTGATTCGGCAACGAAGCGCTCCACGAAGGCAGCGCACTCGGGGCGAGTGAACAAACGCCAACCTTGCCCTACCTCCCGCAGCTGGAATCCCCGCCCCGCTGCGTCGTAGTCAGCGGCCAACTCCTGCAACAGGCTGGCAATTTGGGCGGTAGGGACCTCGAGGACCTGAGCTAACGTGTGCGCCGATACAGGGCTATCCACAACGAGCAGGATGGCCTCTACCGCCTGGCGCACCGGATCGGCGCCCTGACTCATACTGAGGGTGGGGGGGTGCTCCACAGCGGACCTTTCTGTTCTAACGCGACTGCAGGGCATCCAGCGCTACCGCCATAGCAGCAGCGACCCTCCAGTCCAACTGCCAACCGTTCGTGTGGGGCAGCTGGACGGTATACACATCGCGTAGCCCCATCTTTTTGGTGCTCGACATCACCAACGAGCCATCCGAGGTGCGGAAATCGAAGTGAAAGAGGAAGGGAATAGGGATTTCACCCACAAACGGAACGAAACCCCAAAACCTCCGCAATACAGCAATCGCAACATTGCGCTCACTGCCTTGAGCCTGCATACCATCAGCGCTGGACAAATCCCAAGTGGATCTCAACAAGGATTGAGCGAATTGTTTTTTAAACTGACCAAGCACCGCACCACTCGGGTCACAGACCTGATAGGTGGCACCTAAATCCATGACTTGTTGAGCCTTGAAAGTGAACGCCAGTTGGGATTTGGAAGAGTCGGTGAAAAAGCGCACTTCTTCTTTAAGCTTCATACGTTTTTGCTCGGCGAAAGCCCACAGAGGCCCCTCATTGCCGGCTGGATCCACCCCAACAATCTCGTAGCGGTTCACCATCATGGTGAGGCGCTGCTTGACCTTGAAAGTAGTAACACCTTGTGCCTGGATGGGCTGGTGCATCGGCTGCTGACCCGGCTGTTGCGCAGGGTGGAGTTGGGTGTAGTCCTGGGGGTAGCCACCCGGGGAGGAGTAGCCCGACGGCTGCGACTGACCCTGGGCGGGGGGCTGGAAAGCCGAGGGATCCTGAGGGTAGGACATGGACGCTCCTTGATCTGCATTGGGGAGAGGGCGGTGATCAGAGTCTAGTGAGATGGTCGTAGAGCTCGGCAGCCAGGTCAGGCGCTCTGCTCGACCAGGGCCGTCGGGGAGGCCAACACGGCTAGGGGGCTTTCGCGCAAATCGATGACCTCATCAGGCTCTCCCTCCCATCGCACCGTCAACTCACCTAACGGTTCAGGTTGGGTAAAGCTCACCCAGCGTTGACGAAACAACTCCAACAGGGCGAGAAACCGGCCCACAACCACGGCCTGATGGCCAGCGTCGGCACACAACTGAGCGAAGCTTAAACGATAGTGCTGACGCAAACGTTGGCTGATCAGATGCGCCTGGTCGGCGACATTGACCACCGGGGCGTGGAGATGACTCAGGCTGACTTCCTGTACTGGGGCTGGGGTCAATACCCGCGTCGCGATACGCACCAAGTTCTGCGGGGTTAGCCCAGCCACTGCAGCTGGCAGAACATGGGCAAAATCATTCTGCAAGCCCGAGGGACGGGGGTAGCTCAGGCTGGCTTGCTCCCACCATTGAGCCAACTGAGCTGCCACTGTTTTCACTGCGCGGTACTGCAGCAAACGGGCCATGAGTAGGTCACGGGCCTCCAAAGCAGCTAGGTCCTCTTCGCTATCGATGGCTGGTTGAGGCAGCAACAGGGCAGCCTTGGCGTCCAGTAGCGTGGCGGCCACCACAAGAAACTCGCTGATTTGACCTACGTCCTGAGCACGATCCACATGGACGATGTAGGCGAGGAAATCGTCAGTGACTTTGGATAACGACAGCGCGGTCAGCTCCAGTTTCTTGGCCTGAATCAACGACAACAACAGATCAAAGGGGCCGTCAAAATCTGCTACCTGCACTCGAAACCCAGCCGCCTGGGTCTGGTCATCTGGGAGGGGACCCGCTGGGCAGACAGGAGGGGCCTGGTTGGGAAAACCCACCTGAGCCTCATGGATACCCACCGCAGCCTGGGTCACTGGCCACTCCAGCGCATACATACCTCGCGGGCCAGAGTGCGGTAAGCCGCTGCCGCATCAGAGCTACCTGCATAGGTGGTGATGGGCTCCCCGGCGGCGGTGGTCTCTGGGAAGCGCACTGTGCGGTTAATGACGGTGTGGAAGACTCGATCCCCGAAAGCCTCAACGACGCGCGCGACCACCTCGCGGGAATGGACCGTGCGGGCGTCGAACATAGTGGCCAAGATGCCGTCGATGCGAAGCCGTCGGTTTAAGCGATCCCGTACTTTGTCGATGGTGTCCACCAGCAGCGCGGCCCCACGCAGGGCAAAGTATTCGCACTCCAGGGGGACGATCACTCCGTCGGCTGCAGTGAGGGCGTTAATGGTCAGCAAACTCAATGAGGGTTGACAGTCAATGATGACCACGTCATAGTCCTCGATGATCGGCTCCAAAGCCCGAGCCAACACCTGTTCGCGGGCCACTTCGCTGACCAATTGAACTTCTGCAGCCGAAAGGTCGATGTTGGCCGGAAGCAGGTCCATTCCCTCCACTTTGGTGGGCACGATGGCGTCGGCTGGGCGTGAACCCTGCTCGAGAATCACGTTGTAAATGGTGCGTTCCAACTCGTGGGGGCGCATTCCTAGTCCCACAGAAAGGGCGCCCTGAGGGTCAAAGTCCACCACCAGCACCTTGCGGCCATACTCAGCCAAACAGGCACCCAAATTGATGGAGGTCGTGGTTTTACCCACCCCACCTTTTTGGTTGCACATGGCCACCACGCGGGCAGGGCCATGACGATCCAAAGGCGCCGGATCGGGAAACTTCACCATAGGGCGACCTGTGGGGCCTAGACGTGGGTAGAGCGGACTGTAGGCAGAACTGGTACCCGTGGGGGGGGACGAGGGTTCAGCGCTGGGCTGTTCGCGATCGGAAGGCTCACGCAGGTCGATCACCTGCTCCCCCTCGTTGGGGGTGGTCACAGGTGAAGCAAGATGCTGCTGTGGGTGCAGGGCGGTCATCTAATGCCCCTTCCTGATGGCGTGAAATGGCCGGCTGGCAACCGATTTGTGTACGACGGACAGCTTAATGATTCAGTTCTACTGACCGTAGGCAGCCACACGGATGCAATCAAGCAGGCTCGCCGGATGAGGCGAGGCTAACTTCACCTCCTCACCACATGTCCGCTCAACGCCACCTTTCCCCGCTCCTCACGACACAGTCGACTCAACACTGCAAACGTTGGCCGGCTTGCACCATAGCCGAGTGCAAATGATTGACCTGCATCAAACGCTGAATCACCACTCGTGGATCCTCTTGCGGGCTGACCTGCCCAGCCACCCCCCACAAGGTCTGACCGGGTTGCACCCTGACCTGGCAGGGCGGGCGGGGAGCAGAGTCAGCCTGAGCACGGCCCGCGTTAATAGCCCACCAGGCCGTAGCGACAAGCACAACCGCCAGCACAACGACAAGGACACGGCCACGGCCGGTCAAACGCCAGGTGGTGGAGTCCACCAACTGCGCCTGAGGCAGGTTTTCGGGACGTGAGATACCACTGATCATGCTGTGACCTCCTGACCGAAAGGGTCGTTGGCGACATCGAACATCTGTTCGGTTCTATGTCTAGCGCATGAGTCTGACAAAAGTGAAGACCTTTCGAACATTTGTTTGAAAAAGCTCTGGCTGGGGGCTACGGTAAACACCATGAGTTCACCCCAGGCGCCACGTCCGCGCACCACCCCAATCTCTGGCGAGCACCTGACGCGCTCAGTGGGATGGGATGACCTGTCCCAGCGCCAACAACGCATCCTGGAAGTCATCCACCAGATGGTGAGCCAACGGGGATACCCCCCCACCGTGCGCGAGATCGGCCAAGCCGTGGGTTTGACCAGTCCCAGCAGCGTGGCCCATCAACTAGAGGTTTTGCAGGCCAAGGGCTTCCTGCGACGCGACCCCAACCTCCCACGGGCCATCGAAGTTGTCCTCACCCCCGGGCCCAAATCCCGAAAACCACGGCAATTACAAATCGTCGATGCTCCTGACGCGACCAACCCACCCCTGGGGTTGCCGGAGTTACCCACGCCCCGCTATATCCCCCTGGTCGGCCGCATTGCAGCTGGAGTTCCCATCACCGCAGAGGAGTCAGTCGAAGAGTTGATTCCTGTGCCTGAGCAGTTGGCCGGGGAGGGGACGTTGTTCATGCTGCAGGTGCAGGGCGACTCGATGGTGGAGGCCGCCATCTGTTCTGGCGACTGGGTGGTGATCCGCCAGCAGTCCGACGCCGTCAACGGCGACATTGTCGCAGCCATGATCGACTCTGAAGCCACAGTGAAAACGTTTCGCGTGATCAAAGGTAAGCCGTGGCTCTACCCGGCCAACCCTGACTTTGAACCATTCCCCGCCGACCACGCCGCCATTCTGGGCAAGGTCAAGGCAGTGATGCGCAAACTCTAGATCAGGCCATACTGTGGCGACCCACGCGCGCGGGCTGCTCAGGGATTGGTGCGGCGGAGGCAACGACAGTGCCCCCCAGCGAGGCAGGTGCGGGCAGGGCGGGAGCGGCCAACTGACCACCTTGAGCCAGCAACTCTTCAATGGCATCAGCACGCATCGCGGCAGCAAACAAGAACCCCTGGGCAAAACCACAGCCCAACTCCAACAGAGCTTCGCGCTGTTGGGGGGTTTCCACTCCCTCGGCAATCGCGCCTAAATGCAGCGAGCGGCACAGCTGCAAAATGGTACGAGTTAACTCCCCAGGGCCGGTACGCTGCTGGCCACCCAAGTGACGCACGAACGATTTATCCACCTTGAGAACATCCACCGGCAGGCGGGTCAGATACGACAGTGAGGAGTAGCCGGTGCCGAAGTCGTCTAGGGCGATCTTGATACCGTGGCTTCGCAGCTTGCGCAGTAGTTGAGCGGCCTCGTCGGGAGCATCAGCAAACACTGACTCGGTCACCTCCAACATCAACACGCCGGGTGGTAGTTCAGCGTGAGCCATCGCTGCGCGCACCGTGTCGATCAACCCCACGCCCAACTGGCGAGCCGACACATTGACTGAGACATGGAACGGGGCACCGGACTGACTGTGCCGCTGGAAACGCATCGCATCCGCAGTGGCGGTGTAGAGCGCCCACTCACCGATGTCACGCACCAAACCGGTCTCCTCGGCTAAATCAATGAAGGAGGCGGGAGACAGCAGACCTTTGGAGGCATGGGCCCACCGCACCAATGCTTCAACCCCCACCATGCCGCCGGTCGAGAGGTTGACCACCGGCTGATAGTGCAACACCAAATCACCACTGGCGATGGCCTGACGCAGATCACTTTCGGCCTGAACCCTGGCCATAGCCTTTTCATGCATTCGCTCTTCATAGCGCACAAACCCCGATTCGCGAGCCGCTTTGGCCTTGTACATGGCCAGGTCGGCGTTACGCAACAACTGCTCACTGGTCTCATGGCCGGTTTCAGCGATTGCCACCCCCGTGGAGCCTCCAGGAAAGATTTGCCTGCCCCCAAGCACCACCGGTCGGGGTAGCAGGGAGCTGATCCGAGTGGCCACCTCGAGTGCAGCGCGGTCAGCGTCTTCCCCAGTGACCAGCACCGCGAACTCGTCACCTCCTAGACGAGCCACCAGATCGTCTTCGCGGATGCATTCCTGCAGCCGCTTACCCACCGTCTCTAACAGCTGATCACCCACATCGTGGCCCTGGGTGTCGTTGACCTGCTTGAAGCCATCGAGGTCGACGAAGAGCACCGCCACCCGACGTGGGCCGCTGGCCTCCCGCACGGCCTGTTGCACCCGCGAGAGGAACAACGCGCGGTTCGCCAAACCCGTGAGCGGATCGCTATAGGCCTGACGCAGGAGCTCCCCCTCCAGCTCGCTGCGTTGCGAGGCATCACGCACACTGACTGCCACCACACCCGATTTAACTCCAGTGATCATGACCTCGGATTCCACCCAGCGGCCGTGGGTGCGTACCTGGGTACGCAGCGGCAACCCCTGACCAGGACGAGCACTGGCGTCGGCCACCATGCGCAACAGCCGAGCCTCGACTGAGCGAGGGAACAGGTGGCTGACCGACTGATCGACCAGTCGCTCGCAGGCGAATTGCAATGAGGCTCCTGGGGGCGTCTGGGCCATCTCCACCCTGGCCGAAGCAGTAACGATCAAGAGGAGATCTCCGGCTAGAGGGGCTAGACCCTCGACTATCTCATCGGAAAAAGCTGCAGCTGGAGCTAGCTGTGCTGTCCACACCGCTACAGCGGCCACCACCACGGCACCCACCAGAGCCAAAACGGGCTGGGAGGTCACCATGGTGATCACCCCCACCATCACCGCGAGGGCAGCAACGACCCACCCGGGGCGCTGCCAGGCATAGCTGAGCACGGATGGTTTCACCCCTGTGGAATCGGCCGCAACCCGCTGCGCCTAAAGGACCCACCCAGAATCGGGGCAAATCGGCGCGCCTTACCACCAAGGCCTTACCACCAAGGACTCCAATCGTGAGGCAATTACTGCCGGTAGGAGGCCACAACGGCAGCGAGGGCAGCAGGCAGTTGGGCGTACAAAGCCGTGCCCGTAGGGACGTGCTCCTCGTGCAGGACAACCCCCTCAGCGTGGATACGAGCCACCAGCGCTCCCTGCGTGTAGGGGATCAGCAGGTGCAGCGCTACCGCAGGGGCAGGCAGGAGCGCCTCCACTGCCGCCTGCACGTCTGATAAACCTTCACCGGTGCGGGCACACACAGCGATGCTGCCCGGGAAACGGCGATCTAGGCTGTCACGCGTCTCAGAATCAAGCAGGTCGATCTTGTTCAGCACCACCAACTCTGGCACATCAACCGCCCCGACCTGACCCAGCACCTCACGCACCGTGGTGTATTGGGCGCCCGGATCGGGACCACTGGCATCCACGACATGCATGAGCAGATCCGCCTGGGCCGCCTCGTCCAACGTGGAGGCGAACGCATCCACCAATTGATGGGGCAGGTGGCGGATAAACCCCACCGTGTCGGTGAGGGTGAACTCGCGCCCAGACGCGCTCCGGGCCCGACGCACGGTGGGGTCCAAGGTGGCAAAGAGGGCGTCCTCCACCAACACCCCGGCGCCGGTCAAGCGGTTCAGCAGGCTGGACTTGCCGGCGTTGGTGTAGCCAACGATGGCCACCGCCGGGACATCGCTAGCACGGCGACTGGCCTGCTGAACCGAGCGCACCGACTCCAGGTGGCGCACCTGACGGCGTAGGGCAGCCATGCGCGAACGGATCCGGCGGCGATCGGTCTCGATCTTGGTTTCTCCCGGGCCTCGGGTGCCGATCCCTCCCCCACCAGCCACGCGCCCACCGGCTTGGCGCGACATCGACTCCCCCCAGCCGCGCAGACGGGGCAGCATGTACTGCATCTGCGCTAAAGCCACCTGAGCTTTACCCTCGCTGCTTTTCGCGTGCTGAGCGAAGATGTCCAAGATCAGCGCAGTGCGGTCAATCACTTTGACCGCCACCACTTTCTCCAACGCGATGAGCTGCCCTGGGCTCAGCTCCCCATCGCAAATCACCGTGTCCGCTCCGGCGCGATGCACTACCTCACGCAACTGCTCCGCCTTGCCCTTGCCGATGTAGGTCGCCGGGTCAGGCTTCTCCCGGCGCTGGATCAGGCCGTCGAGCACCTGGCTGCCAGCGGTGTGGGCCAGTGCAGCTAACTCCGCCATCGACTGTTGGGCCTCTTGGGCGCTGCCGTGCGTCCACACCCCCACCAGCACCACCTTCTCCAGGCGCAACTGGCGGTACTCCACCTCGGAGATGTCGGCCAGGTCGGTGCGAAGCCCCGCCACTCGGCGCAAGGCGTGGCGATCAGCCAAGTCGAGGCTCTCATCGTGCACCGCCACGAAGGCACTGGAGCGATCGGTGCTCTCACTCATCCTGTTGGTTTCCTCCCTGATGGGTCCGCCACCATTGCTGCACCTGATGGCGCAGATGCTCCGCCTCACCCCACGCGCTGGTGTCAGACTTGGCAGCAGGAAGCGCCCCGGCAGCGGTGAACACGTCAACGGCTTGGCGTAGCGCCGTTGCTGTACTCATCATGGCCACCGGTGCCGGAACTCGCATCTGTTTTTGCACTGCCACGCTGGCTCCCACCAACCCACCCAGGCCTGCCAAACCCACCGTGGCCCACGACAGGGCCCAACTGTCGCGCAGTGCGTGCGTAGTGGTCAGGAGCACACCAGCCCGAGTCAGACCCAAAGCCCGGGCCAGTGCCACCACCATCTGCTCGATGCGGCGATCCCCCTGCTGGATGAGCGCCATCAGCGCCCCCACACCCGCTCCGTCGCAGAAGCGGCGCCGGATCTGGCGCGGTGGAGCTTGCGGCACGAGGAAGGCATCCACCAGGCCGGGATCAAACGCAGGCTGGCCCACAGCTGGCGGCAACGTGGCCACCACCACCGCCTCGCGCAACAGCTGGGGATCGACCGTGGCCAGCAGGTGCGGCTGATGCGCCCCGGTGGTCAGCACGAGGCTCTCCCAGCCCGGCGATGGGGACCCAGCCAGGCTCGCCACGCTGGGCAGCCCCTCCTCATCGGCCCACGCCTGCGCCTGGTCGCGCCCCGGCTCACCGGCCGGCAGCACCACCTGCACCTGCACACCGCTATCGCGCAGGCACAGTGCCAGCGGGATAGCCTCACCCCCGCGCCCACACACGCTGACCAGTGTGCGTGCCAGCACCCCCAGATCGGCGTCACGATCATCCAAGCGCTTCACGTGGTGTTTGAGCTGGGTTGCCACTGTGCCTGCCCTTTCCTGCCTGGTGGGTCTCACTAGGCTAGGGGGTCACATCCCCGGAGCACGAATCGACAAGGAGAGCATCATGGTCGTGGTCATGAGCAGTGACTCCACGCCTGAACACCTGCAAGCCATCATCGACCGGGTAGAAGATGCTGGAGGTAAGGCCTACATCACCCGGGGGGTGGAGCGCACCATCCTGGGCCTGGTGGGTGATCTGGACCTGTTCAGCTCTCTGAACCTGGAGGGGATGCCCGGGGTCAGCGAGGTGGTGCGTATCAGCGTGCCCTACAAACTGGTCTCGCGGGAGCACCACCACGGACGCTCCACGGTGATGGTGGGCGTTGGAGCCACCGCCGTGCCCATCGGGCCAGACACGGTGACTGTGGTGGCCGGCCCCTGCGCGGTGGAAACCCACGATCAGACCTTGGCCGCAGCGTGGATGGCGCGGGCGTGCGGAGCCAGCATCTTGCGCGGAGGGGCCTACAAACCCCGCACCTCCCCCTACGGCTTCCAGGGTTTAGGCGAGCAGGGTTTGGAGATCCTGGCCGAGGTGGGCCGCACCACAGGGCTCCCCACCGTCACCGAGGTGGTGGATCCCCGCGACGCCGCCCTGGTGGCCAGCTACGCCGACATGCTGCAGGTTGGCACCCGCAACGCCCAGAACTTCGCCCTCCTGCAGGCCGTGGGGGAGGTGGGCAAGCCGGTGCTGCTCAAGCGCGGGATGACCTCCACCATCGACGAGTGGCTTATGGCCGCTGAATACATCGCCCAGCGCGGTAACTCCTCGATTGTGCTGTGCGAGCGTGGGATTCGCACCTACGAAACAGCCACCCGTAACACCCTCGACGTCAGCGCGGTGCCCATGGTGCAGTCGTTGTCACACCTGCCGGTGGTGATCGACCCCTCCCATGCAGGTGGGAAACGTGGGTTGGTGATCCCGTTGAGTAAGGCCGCCATTGCAGTAGGAGCCGATGGGATTCTCGTCGATGTGCATCCTGACCCTGAGCGCGCCCTCTGCGATGGCCCCCAAGCCCTCACCAGGTCTGACATTGACCAACTGGCCATGGCGTGCCGCGACTTTGCCGCGTGCGCCGGGCGTCACCTGGTACCTGCGCCTGCCACCGCTGAGGCTGTGACCACCCGCGTATGAACCCTCCTACAGCTGCTCAGGTTCCGGTCCCGGTGGCGTTTTTAGGACCGGAGGGCACCTTTGCCTCCCTGGCGGTGCGCCGAGTGCACCTAGTGCCCCACGTGGATCCCATACCGCTGCCAGGCGTGGTGGAGGTGATCGACGCGGTGGAGTCAGGCCAGTACGCCTACGGCTTGGTGCCACTGGACAACAGCGTGGAAGGAGTGGTCACCCCCACCTTGGACCGCCTGGTGTTCCACACCCGGCACGTGCTGGGCGTGGAGGAGGTGGTGGTACCGGTGACTTTCACCGCCTTCGCCGCCCCCGCCCACCGGCAACACCCCGGCCCGTGGACGGTCACCAGCCACCCCCATGCCCTGGCCCAATGTCAACGTTTCGTCGCGGCGCAGGGCGCGCCAGCCCTGCCTGCCTCCTCTACGGCAGCGGCGTGCGCTGCGGTGGCTGCCGCTGACTCCGCTGCGGGTTCCAATGAAGGGCCCAACCAGCCCCCCCTGCTGGCCCTGGCCGCTCCAGAGGCGGGAGCCTGCCACCACCTGGTGCCCGTAGCCTCCCAGGTGGAGGACCACCCCGGCGCTGCCACTCGGTTCCTGCTGCTGGCTCGTGGAGTAGCCCCCGCCGATGGCCAGCCGTGCAACACCCTGCTGGTGGTCACTCCCCCCGATGACCACGTTGGAGTGCTGATGGAGCTCCTCACCGTCGTAGCCCATCACGAGTTGAACCTGGCCTCGTTGGTGGTGCGGCCCCTGAAGCGCCACCTCGATCGGTTCACCTTCGTGCTCACCGTGCAAGGCCACATCGCCCAGCCGGCGCTACGCGCCTGCGTGCTCCAGTTGCTGGCCGATGGCCACGCGGTGAAGTTACTGGGCAGCTACCGCCTCGACCCTTCCGACGTGGTCACCCCGCAGGCTCCCTTGCCGGCGGGGTCTCTACGCGCCGGCGACCCGGGCGTGGAGTCCGCGCTGCTGCACCCCCCGGTGGTGGGCGCAGAGGTCTAGCCGGGCTAGAGGCGCATCGCAGAGGGGCACGCCGCCTCAGGCAAACCCAGTGCAGCGCTGCGGACCCATCATCGGGGGTTGTCGCAGTGGCCCGGGTCATACCCCCTGATTGACCCGGGCCACTGCGACAACCCCTCGGTTGGGGCGAGGGCGGCCAGGATCTGCGCGGGGGTAACGGTGGTGGGGTTCACCCAATGGATGCGGGGGTCGCGGCGAAACCACGACTCCTGGCGACGGGCGAAACGGCGAGTGAGCTGGGCGGTCTCTGCCTGCGCCTGCTCGCCGGTCAGCTCACCGTCGAGTTGGCGGATCGCAGAGGCATAACCCAAGGCTTTACTGGCGGTGCGACCCTGACGCAACCCCAGGCTGAGCAGGTGGTTGACCTCCTCAAGCATGCCTTGGCGCCACATCAACTCGACGCGAAGGTTGATGCGCTCATCCAGCTGTGGGCGGGGCAAGGTCAGGCCGATTTGCACCGTGGGCTGGACATACGAGGGCGGCGGCAGATGAGCCAGAAAAGGCCGGCCGGTGAGCTCAATCACCTCCAAGGCGCGCACGATGCGGCGACCGTTAGCTGGGTCGATGGCCTGGGCCGCCTGCGGGTCACGCCGGGCCAGCAGCTCATGGAGTGCGTGGGAGCCTTCGGCGGCCAAGCGCTGCTCCCAGGCTTGGCGTATCTGCGGGTCGGTGCCGGGGAACTCCACCCGGTCCAGCACCGCCTTGAGGTAGAGACCCGAACCTCCTACCACCACCACCGGCACACCTTGGCAGCTCAGCTGTGCGATCACCTGGCGAGCACGCTGCTGATAGTCGGCGACCACAGCCGTGTGGGTCACCGGCCACACGTCCAACAGGTGGTGGGGGATGCCTTGGCGCTGGGCAACGCTGAGTTTCGCGGTGCCAATGTCCATGCCTTGGTAGAGCTGCATCGAGTCGGCATTGACGATCTGCGCCCCTAAGCGCCGCGCCAACTCCAGCGCCAACTCTGACTTACCCACCGCCGTAGGACCCACCACAGCAACCAGCGGCATTGTGGCGTTGGTCGGTGGCGGCGTGGAGGCAGGCATGGGTTAGGCGCGGGGAGTGTGAGGCAGGGGCAGGCCCAGGCTCACGAGAGTCGGCGCGGAGGTCGGGCTGTTAGCTGACAGGGCGGCCAGGGCTTCTTGCTGGGCTTGCCAAGCATCCCCAGCTCGAGTGCGCCGGAGGGTCTGGATCGGGCTGTCTGCGGTCAGGTAGTGGGGCGAGCCGTAGGTGATGGTGGTGGTCATGACATCACCAGGTCGGGGAGTCTGAGCGGGATCGTCGGGAGCTAGGAAGTGCACCAGTCGGTTATCCCGCGCCCGGCCCGACAAGCGTTGAGACTGTTCGTCCTTGCGTCCCTCCCCTTGCGCGACCAACACCTCCACCACCTGGCCTTCCAGACGGCGATTCTCCTGCCAGGCAATCTCATTTTGCAGCTGGACCAGGCGCTCATACCGTTGCTGGACCACAGTTTTTGGCACCTGGTTCGGCATGGTTGCCGCCGGAGTTCCGGGGCGCTTGCTGTACTGGAAAGTGAACGCTGCTGCGAATCTGGCCTGACGCACCACCTCAAGGGTCTGCTCGAAGTCAGCGTCTGTCTCCCCCGGAAAGCCCACAATGATGTCGGTGGTAATGGCCGCCTGGGGGATCTGCTCCCGCACCTTGTCCAGGATGTCCAAGAAGCGGCTGCTGCGGTAGCTGCGACGCATCGCCTGCAGTACAGCATCCGAGCCGGACTGCAGCGGCATGTGCAGATTGGGCATGACGTTGGGTGTTTCGGCCATCGCCTCAATGACATCATCGGTGAACGCCGCTGGGTGTGGGCTGGTGAAACGGACCCGTTCCAGGCCCTCGATCTGGCCGCAGGCACGCAAGATGGAGCTAAATGCCTGCCGCTGGCCAAACTGCACCCCATAGGTGTTGACGTTTTGCCCCAGCAGAGTGACCTCGATCACCCCCTCATCGGCTAGGGCCTGCACCTCGGCCAGGATGTCTTCGGGGCGGCGGTCACGCTGGCGACCCCGCAGGGTGGGCACGATGCAGAACGTGCAGGTGTTGTTGCATCCCACTGACAGGGACACCCAGCCGGAGTAGGTGGACTCACGCCGCGCCGGAAGCACCGAGGGAAACGTTTCCAGCGCTTCCAGGATCTCCATGGCAGCGGTGTGGTTGTGGCGGGCGCGTTCGAGGAGGGCAGGCAGCACTGCGATGTTGTGGGTGCCAAACACCACATCCACCCAGGGCGCCCGGCGTTGGATGATGCTGCGATCCTTCTGGGCCAGACAGCCGCCCACAGCAATCTGCATCCCTGGACGATTCGCTTTCACCGGAGCCAAATGGCCGAGATTGCCGTACAACCGGTTATCGGCGTTTTCGCGCACCGCACAGGTGTTGAACACCACCACGTCGGGGTAGGGTGCGCCATCCAGCTGCGCAGCAGCAGCGGAGCCGTCGAGGGAAAGCTCAACCTCGGGATACACATCGCCGAAGCGCACATAGCCGGCCTGCTCCAAAGCTCCGGCCATACGTTCAGAGTCGTGCACGTTCATCTGACATCCGTAGGTACGAATCTCGTAGGTGCGGGTGGTCATCCTTCGATGGTACGGGCCCAGCCCGAGCAGCGGGTTGGTTCAGTCGTAGACATCGTGAGCCTCTCGTGCTTCGCCCGCTTCACCCAGCACCTCGTTGACTGCCTGCAGACTGTCAGCCAGACCGTAGCCTTTACGTTGAAGGTGAGCGACCAAACGCCGGATTTGTACCTCACGCGGTTTGGTGGCGCAGCTGGGCAGCCGTCGACGGACCAGTTGACGAGCAGCCTCCAACTCATCAACTGCATCGCACTGATGTAACGCAGCTTCAGCTGTGGCCGCATCGACCCCCTGATCGGCCAGCTCCCTGGCCAGCACGGGCCGCGCCAAACCCTTACTGGCCATCCGGGAGCTCACCCAGGTATGGGCAAACCGAGCGTCATCGATTAGACCCACCTGCGTGAAGCGATCGAGCAGACCCCTGCTGACCTGCTCGCTCACACCACGCTGGCTCAGTAACTGCTCCAGTTGCAGCCGGGTGCGTGGAGTCCCTGTCAACGCACGCAGCACTAACGCCCGGGCGGCTTGCTCCTGCTGTTCAGCAGACTTGCTGGCCATCAACGCTGCCCGTTGCCCTGCAGTGAGGCGCACTGGACGTTTGCCGTTGCCTGCCTCCCCCTCCTGCCCCGCCGACTGGTAGGTAGCTGGCTGGGCAGCAGAGGAAGCGGGGGCAGTAGGGGCAGGTTCTCGCCTCTGTTGGTGCACCTCCAACTGCACCAACTGCTGGCGTAGCTGCGCCAGCGTGATGCTCACCCCTCCCCCTTCGCTGCGGAGGCAGCACTAGCGTCAGGCGCTACCTCCGAGGTGGAGGACAAGCCGTCGGAGTCCATGCGAGCCACCAAACCGAGCACCTCGCGCAGACGTTTGTCGATCTCGTTGGCCAAATCGGGGTTATCACGCAGGAAGTTACGTGCGTTTTCTTTGCCCTGCCCCAGCTGATCGCCCTCGTAGGTGTACCACGCACCGGCTTTACGCACCAGACCACGCTCTACCCCCATATCGATCAAGCCGCCCTCACGGGAAATGCCCTGACTGAAAATGATGTCGAACTCGGCCTGCTTAAACGGTGCGGCCATCTTGTTTTTGACCACCTTGACGCGCGTACGGTTACCCACGGCATCAGTGCCGTCTTTGAGGGTTTCAATGCGGCGCACATCCAGACGCACTGAGGAGTAAAACTTCAGCGCCCGCCCCCCGCTGGTGGTCTCTGGGGAGCCAAACATCACCCCTACCTTCTCGCGGAGCTGGTTGATGAAGATGGCAGTGGTTTTCGAGGAGTTGAGAGCTCCGGTGAGTTTGCGCAACGCCTGGCTCATCAGCCGGGCTTGCAGACCCACATGGCTATCACCCATCTCTCCTTCAATCTCTGCGCGGGGCACCAAGGCAGCGACCGAGTCGACCACAATGATGTCTAGTGCGCCGGATCGGATCAACATGTCGGCGATCTCTAACGCCTGCTCACCGGTGTCGGGCTGTGAGACCAACAACGCGTCAGTATCCACTCCCAGGTGGCGGGCGTACTCGGGATCGAGGGCATGTTCAGCGTCAATGAACGCAGCCACCCCTCCCGCACTTTGGGCATTGGCCACTGCGTGCAGGGCGACGGTGGTCTTACCGCTGGACTCCGGGCCGTAAATCTCCACGACACGACCGCGCGGCAAGCCCCCGATGCCCAAAGCCAAATCCAGGGCAATGGAGCCGGTGGGAATCACTTCCACGGGCACGTGGCCTTCTTCTCCCAGGCGCATCACCGAACCCTTGCCGAAGGAGCGTTCAATCTGAGCCAGAGCAGTCTCAAGGGCTTTGTCACGATCAAGGGCTGGCATGGTTTCTCTCCTTGGGGAAACTGTCATCAGTAGGGACGCCGTAGACGCTAGCCTCAGCCAGCGACAAAAAACTGAGCCTCGCTTCATGTGGGCAGAACCCACCGGTGAAGCGAACACTGAGGACACTACTCGAACACCTGTTCGACCTGCAACCCCGACACGCCGCACAACAACAGGCCCCGTCGAGAGAAGGGACGACGGGGCCTGTTGAGGTGAGGTAAAGCGTTTAAGCGCATCGCAGAGGGATTACCAGCCAAGAATCCCCCGTCAGCTCAGGTATGGGGAGTCGGAGCGACCCAGTGACCTGCGCGCTTAACGCGGCGTGAAAAGCGGTTCGATAGTGACCTCCTTGTCGCGCCGCAGGGACCCCTCAGCGGGTCAGTGCAGCGGATGTCCAGCGCACTGTCGGGTCGGACCAGCCATGGCTCCCGGCGCGGTACGCGATGATTTCCTGGTGCCTTGCGTATTGCCCCCTGTTCCTTTCTTTGTCAGGTCCCCTCGGGTAAGAACCCAAGGCGACGAATCATCACGACAGGCATTTACAGGTAGGTATCCAAAGATCCCGGGTGACCGGTCGCGGCCAACTGCTGGACCGGGGCGGGCATAGCCTGCAACAGTCCACTCATTTGGATTCTCGCCGTGTCCATGACCTTGCGCATCATGGCTAATTGGATCAATCCAGGTGATGCATCGACAGGAGAAATTGCGCTCATGGGCATCATCTCGCCCGCTCTGAGCCCCTGCTTGATCCCCTGGAGGCAGCGTTCACCTGGTTGCCGGCTCCGGTTAGACCATTGTGGGGTTGCGCACCGCCGGCGTTAGCGCAAATGGGCGGGCAGGTGGGCCTGCTCCCACACCACGCGCCAGACCTGTAGCACGGGCTCCCCCTGTTGTAGTGCCTGCTCCACCGTGCGATCGCCCAGCTTGGTGAGCACTTGGTCGCGGGCGAAGGTGCGCGCCGCCGATTGGCCAAACGCCTCGTCCATCCGTTGCCAAAACTGGGTCAATCTCATAGGAGTTCATGCTGGTCGCTGCCTGCAAATGCAGCCTGCCCGTCAACGACCACGCAAACTGTCACCCCTGAAGGGCAGACTGGAGGACATGACCACCGCTGCCCCTGCTCACCCGCTGGCGCGTTTTAGCCCCGCCACCCGGGAGTGGTTCACCACCTCGTTTGAGGCTCCTACCGCCGCTCAAGCCGGGGCGTGGCAGGCCATTAGCAGCGGCAGCGACACGCTGGTCATCGCTCCCACCGGCTCGGGGAAAACCTTGGCCGCATTCCTAG
Organism: Actinomycetota bacterium; assembly: GCA_039812585.1. Classification (GTDB taxonomy): domain Bacteria; phylum Actinomycetota; class Actinomycetes; order JBDIAW01; family JBDIAW01; genus JBDIAW01. The sequence goes on from JBDIAW010000006.1 coordinate 60,760, forward strand.
CCGCCATCGACGAACTGGTCAGCACTCCCACTCCTGCCGATGAGCTGGCGCGCTGCCGCGTGCTCTACATCTCCCCGTTGAAAGCGTTGGCGGTGGATGTGCAACGCAACCTGCGGGCCCCTCTGGCTGGCATTGGGCACACCGCAGCACGCTTGGAGCTGTCGATCAGCCCCGTGCAGGTAGGCATCCGCACCGGTGACACCCCACCGCAGGAGCGCCGCCAACAGGCCAGCCATCCCCCCGATGTGCTGATCACCACTCCGGAGTCGTTGTTCCTGCTGCTGACCTCGGCGGCACGGGCCAGCCTGGCCGGGATACGCACGGTGATCCTCGACGAGGTCCACGCCTTGGCTAGCACCAAGCGGGGTGCGCATCTGAGTCTGAGCCTGGAACGCCTGGATGCGCTGCTGCCGCAGCGGGCCCAGCGCATCGGCCTGTCCGCGACGGTGCGACCCGCCGAGGAGGTGGCGCGCTATCTGTCGGGAGCCAGCGAACAGGCCGTGGCCATCGTGAACCCCCCGAGCACCAAGCAGTTCGACTTGCAGGTGGTGGTGCCGGTTGCTGACCTGACCCAGCTTGGTGCCTCCACGCCAGCCACCGCTTCGCCCCTGCCCCATGCCGGTCCAGCTGCAGGAGCCAGCCCCTCCGCGCCGTCTGGACCGAGTCTGTGGCCGCACGTGGAGGAACGCATCAGCGCCTTGATCTCCAGCCAGCGCTGCAGCTTGGTCTTTGCCAACTCCCGCCGCCTGGCCGAGCGCCTGTGCACCCGCCTCAACGAGCTCGCCGCCGATCGGGCTGCAGCCGCCGAGCCTGGCCAGGCCGACGAGCTCACCCCAGAGGGCGCACCCCCGGTGGTGGCGCGAGCGCACCACGGCAGCGTCTCCAAGCAGCAGCGGGCCGATATTGAAGACCAGCTCAAGGCCGGGATTCTGCCCGCGGTGGTGGCCACCAGCAGCCTGGAGCTGGGCATCGACATGGGGGCCGTGGATCAGGTGATCCAGGTGGAGGCCCCACCCTCGGTGGCCAGCGGCCTGCAACGCATCGGCCGGGCCGGGCACAGCGTCGGGCAAGTCTCCAAAGGGGTGCTGTTCCCTAAGTCTCGTGCCGACTTGATCCCTACCGCCGTCGTGGTGCAGCGGATGCGCGCTGGCCTCATTGAGCACCTGGTCGTGCCGCGTAACCCGTTGGATGTGCTGGCGCAGCAGATCGTGGCGATGACCGCCCTGGACCCCTGGGGCGTGGAGGATCTGTTTGCCCTGGTGCGTCGTAGCGCCAATTATTCCACGTTGACTCGGCCCGTCTTTGAGGCTGTGCTGGACATGTTGGCGGGGCGCTACCCCAGCCAGGACTTTGCCGAGTTGCGGCCTCGCCTGGTGTGGGACCGCGCCAGCGCCACCCTCACCGCACGACCTGGAGCGCAACGCCTGGCGGTCACCAGCGGAGGCACCATCCCCGACCGGGGGTTGTTCGGAGTGTTCCTGGCGGGCTCGGGTAGCGAGTCGGGTAGCGGCTCCGGGCCGGGCAGCAGGCAACCCCGTCGGGTTGGGGAGCTGGACGAGGAGATGGTGTATGAGTCCCGGGTGGGTGATGTGTTCACCCTGGGAACCAGCACGTGGCGTATCGAGGAGATCACCCGCGACCAGGTGTTGGTCAGCCCAGCACCGGGGCAACCGGCCAAACTGCCGTTCTGGAAAGGTGACACGCTGGGCCGCCCACTGGAGTTGGGGCGGGCGGTGGGGCAGTTCGTGGCCTCGCTAGGGGCGCTGACCCCCCAGCAGGCCATGGAGCAGGTCCGGGACAGCGGGCTGGATCAGTGGGCAGCGGAGAACCTGCTGCGTTATGTGCAGGCCCAGCGGGAGGCCACGGGCCATGTGCCCGACCACCAAACCTTGGTGGTGGAACGTTGCCGCGACGAGATCGGCGACTGGCGGGTGGTGATCCACTCCCCGTTTGGAGCGGCGGTACATGCTCCCTGGGCGTTGGCGATTGCGGCGCGGATCCGGCAACGCTACGGCCTGGATGCAGCGGTCATGCATGCCGATGACGGGATCGTGCTGCGCCTGCCCGACAGCGAACACGTCGGGCTGGGCGAGTTGGGCGGGCTGGGCGAGGCAGGTGAGGCCTCCCCCAGCTACCTTGGCGACCTGCCCTCCAGTCACGACCTGGCCGAGTTGCTCCGCTTCGAGCCTGACCAGATCGAGGCCATCGTCACCGAAGAGGTGGCTGCCTCCGCCCTGTTCGCGGCCAGGTTCCGCGAGTGCGCCGCGCGCGCCCTGCTGCTGCCTCGGCGCAACCCCGGCCGACGCACCCCCTTGTGGCAGCAACGCCAACGCTCCGCTCAACTGTTGGCTGTAGCCAGCCAATACCCCAGCTTCCCCATCGTGCTGGAAACCATGCGCGAATGCCTGGTCGACGTGTTTGACCTGCCCGGGCTTCGCGAACTGCTCAGCCAGATCGCCTCGCGCACGATTCGCCTGGTTGAGGTGAGCACCCCCACTCCCTCTCCGTTTGCCCAGTCGTTGCTGTTCGGCTACGTCGCGCATTACCTCTACGAGGGCGACTCCCCTTTGGCCGAGCGCCGCGCTGCCGCCTTGACCTTGGATCCGCATCTGTTGGGGGATCTGCTGGGTAGCGATGGTTACAGCCTGGCCGATCTGTTAGACCCTGCAGCGGTGGAGCAGGTGCACGCTCAGTTGCAGTGGCTCACGCAGGCCCGCCGGTTACGCGACGAGGAGGCAGTCGCCGACGCGGTTCGGGTGCTGGGTCCGCTGTGCCAGCAGGAGTTGCTGGACCGGGGAGCCACCGTGCAACACCTGCAGATACTCCTGGACGCCCATCGGTTGCTGCTGGTGCGCATCGGCGGCCAGCAGCAATACGCCGCTGTGGAGGACGCGGGGTTGCTGCGTGACGGGTTGGGCATTCCCTTGCCGATGGGGGTGCCGTTGGCCTTCGCTGAGCCCACCACCGGTGCGGTGCGCCAGTTGCTCACCCGCTACGCCCGCACCCGGGGGCCATTCACCGCAGCCAGCGCCGCGCAACGGTTGGGGTTGGGCACCTCGGTCGTGCTCGACGTGCTGCAGGGGTTGGCCAGCAGTGGTCAGGTGATCAGCGGGCAGTTCCTCCCTGAGGGAATGCCCCTGCCAGGCGGGCAGCCCTCCAGCGGCCCGCAGTGGTGTCACGCGGAGGTGGTGCAACGCCTGCGCCGCGCCAGCCTGGCCAGCCTGCGCCAGCAGATTGAGGCCGTGCCGGCGCAGGTGCTTCCTGCCTTCACCACCGCCTGGCAGCAGGTGCAACCGGTGCCCCACCCCCGCCCGCCCGGCTCCCGGCCTCAGCCCTCCCGCTCGGGGCTTCGCGGCGTGGAGGGCGTGGCTAGCGTTATCGAGCAACTCCAAGGGGTGGCGCTTGTGGCCAGCGACCTGGAGACGTTGATTCTGCCCAGCCGCGTGCCCGATTACACCCCGGCGATGCTGGATGAGCTGACCGCCAGCGGGGAATTGACCTGGGTGGGCGCCGGCAGCCTGCCCGGGGAGGATGGCTACCTGTGTGTTGCCCTGGCATCAGCGGCCCCACTGCTGCTTCCCCCGCCGGCGCCTCGTGAGTTTTCCCTGCTGGAGCAAGCAATTCTTGACGTTTTACCCCCCGGGGCCGCCATGTTCTTTCCGGCGCTGCTGTCCAACGTGCAGACCCACTCGCAGGCACGGGAGCAACCCAGCGTCTCGCAGTCAGACGTGGGCCAGGCGGTTTGGGACCTGGTGTGGTCGGGCTGGTTGACCAACGACACGCTGGCTCCGGTGCGGGCTTTGCGCGCAGGGACCTCCCGGGCTTCTCGCACCCCGCGCGCACCGCGTGCTGCTCACCGCCCGGTGCGGCTGCGCTACTCCCGCCCGGGTTTAGCCACCTCCTGCGCTGCCTCCCCGGTGCCCACCGTGGCCGGGCGATGGTCGCTGCCTCCGGCCCGGGAGCCGGATCCGACGCGACGTTGGGCTGCCTTGGCTCAGGTGATGATGGAGCGTCATGGCGTGGTGACCCGGGGCGCGGTGGTCGCCGAGGATCCACCCGGGGGTTTCGCTGCCCTCTACCGGGTGTTGGCCGCGATGGAGGAGTCGGGCCACTGCCGCCGGGGGTACTTGGTGGAGGGGTTGGGAGCCAGCCAGTTCGCCACCGCTGGAGCCATTGACCGTCTGCGCGCCATCGCCACGCAGACCCAGCAAGCCCAGGAGTTGGCACAGGCCTGCGCTGGGCTGCCCGAGGCGTGGCGCGCGCCCACTCCCTCCGGCTTAACCCCCGGCCTGCCCAGCGGGCACTCCAGTGACCCTGCGGTGTTCGTGCTGGCCGCCACCGACCCGGCCCAGCCTTTCGGGGCGGCCCTGCCCTGGCCTGCGCTGAGCCAGGATTGCCCCACCGGCCACAAGCCGGGCCGTAAAGCCGGGGCGGTGGTGGTGTTGGTGGGCCCCCAACTGGTGTTTTACCTCGAGCGGGGGGGTAAATCCTTGCTGGCTTACAGTGACCAACCTCCGCTGCTGGCTGCCGCCTTGCAAGCGCTGGCCGACTGCGTACGCTCTCACCGCCTCCCCAGCCTCACGCTGGAGCGCCTCAATGGTCAACCCCTGCTGGGCCACAGCCTCAGCCCCTTGGTGGAGTCAGCGGGCTTCACCCCCACCCCTCGTGGTCTGCGGTTGCGCGGGTGAGCAGATGCAGACCGCCTTCCAGAGGTAGTCATCGGCACCTTCAAGCTTGCGGACTGGACACTTCGCAGTGGGGTTCTGCGCTTCTTGACGGGAACACCGGCCACGATGCGCACTACCGTGATCCTTGCCTTGGTGGCTTTCTCTGGTCAAGAAAGGGGCGCTTACGTGCCTGAGGGTGACACAGTCTGGCTCACCGCCCAGCGCTTGAATCATGCGTTGGGCGGGCAGGTGGTGCAACGCAGCGACTTTCGCGTGCCCCGCTACGCCACCACCGACCTGTCAGGGTGGTGCGTGCAGCAAGTACTTTCCCGGGGCAAGCATCTGCTGATGCGGCTCACTGCGCCTGCTGCGTCAGGGAATGACTCCCCACCGCTGAGCATCCACAGCCACCTGCGTATGGACGGCAGCTGGCACCTTTACCCCCTGACCGACCCTCGAGCGGCCCGGTTGAGCCGTGGGTGGCAGGTGCGGCTGGCCCTGTGGACCAGCAGCACGGTGGCTTTGGGGCTGCGGCTGCCCATCATCGACGTGGCCCCCACCTCCCAGGAGTCACAGTGGGTGGGTCACCTGGGGCCGGACCTGCTGGGCCCCGACTGGGATGAGCAACTCGCGTTGAATCGCCTGCTGGCTGACCCGCACCGGGCTATCGGACCCGCCTTGCTCGACCAACGCAACCTGGCGGGTATCGGCAATCTCTACAAGTGCGAGGTGCTGTTTCTCTCCGGCCTACATCCCGGGCGTGCCGTGGCGGAGATCGAGCTCTGCCGTCTGCGCGACACCCTAGCGTTGGCTCAACAGCTGTTGCACCGCAACCGGGAGATCCCCGAGCAGGTCACTACCGGTAACCGTTCCCGAGGGCAGCACCACTGGGTTTACGAGCGGGCGGGCTTACCTTGCCGCCGTTGCGCCAGCCCCATCCAGCGCGCCGAACAACCCGAGCCCCACCACCCCGGCCAGGAGCGCATCACCTACTGGTGCCCGCAATGTCAACGGTGAGCGGAGGAGGAGGCAGCAGCGTAAGGACGAGCCCCAGCCACCCTCACCCCACGGCCCTGTGCTGGGCTAGGAGCACTTGACTCCGATGCAGACTGGGGGCAGGGCAGGTTGCTAAGCACACTTCCCACGTATATACCGCTCGGTGGATAAGTAGCTAAAACGTCTGCGCTGGTCTTCAGAGCCGGTTCGAGGTATTTCTTCAGGCTCCCTCGATCATCAGAGATGATGCCTTGCGTTAAAGCATTCTGTAGCTCACAGGCTGTTGCTTTGACACTCACAGCCAAGCGTGTCATTTTTGGCGTGTCGGTGGAATTAGTTTCTTGTAACTTCTGCAGTTGCGTCAGGTTCTCGAAAAGAAGTGCCAGCTGTCGCTTATGCGCTGGAACCGGCAAAGGGCTGTAGGAGAGACTTGCCTGTGGCTCATCAGGGGTGAGTGCAACCCCATCAACGGTTTCCAATGTCGCGGTCATGATGCTCCCTTGCCGTAAGGTGCGGATCACCTGGCTGAGACCCGCCTAGAGGTTCAACTCTGAGCAACATTAGGCATGTAACGGGCTAAACATGACAAAAGGCACTAGCCATCACCTGAAACGCGGCCAGAAAGATCCCGCCTAGCCCCCGCCCACTCCTCAGTGAGGCAAACCTTCATGACCATCACCCGCCGACATGGTTACTTTAAGTAACATGCGGAGGGGGTGGTATTACCCCCGCAGGTCGCTGGCGCGGCCTCGGGCCAGCACTGAGGCTCGTAACCGCCACGCCCGGCGCAGGTAATCCAAACCGGTGACCACGGTGACGACCACGGCTGCGGCCAACACTGCTACGCCCAGGGTGTGACCCCAACCAGTAATCGGCATGATCAATAATCCCAGACCGATAGCCTGCAGCAGGGTTTTCGCCTTACCTCCACGGCTGGCCGCGATCACGCCATAGCGCAGCACCCACAGGCGCAGCAGGGTGACCCCCAGCTCCCGCCCCAGGATGATCACGGTGATCGGCCAGGGGACTTCTCCCAACCAGGACAGGCCAACTAAGGCAGTGCCGGTCAGGGCCTTGTCGGCGATCGGGTCGGCTACCTTACCCACGTCTGTGATCAGGCCACGGCGGCGGGCCAGATCTCCATCGAGCAGGTCGGTGAGGGCCGCAGCGCCGAACAGCACCGTGGCCCACCAGCGCCAGCCCCGGTCCTGGCCTTGCTGTGCCACCAAGACCACGGCAAACAGGGGCACCACGACTAGGCGCAGCAACGTCAAGGCGTTGGCGATGTTGTAGACACTGACCGGGCGCGAGGCAACTGCCCCCGCAGGCAACACCGGGGCAGCAGCAGCAGTTGTGGAGGCGATCTGGCTCATATCCGCCTGTCCTGCTCCGGTTGTGCCTGCGCCCACAGATCCACACCCTCGCTATCCACCACCTGGGCGGGCACCACGTCGCCGATGCTCACCGTGCTCCCGGGGGTTAGTCTCAGCGTAGTGCCACCATCGGTCTGCGGGCCCTGATGGGCACAGCGACCCTGGGCCTGCTGGGGAGGGGTGTGAAGGGGCTGCCCCGCGTCAGGCTCCAGGCTCTCCACCAGCACGTGCACCTGCTGACCCACCCGCTGGGCGGCGCGCTGCTCGCTCAGGTGCTCCACCAAGCTGGCCAAGTGCTCCACCCGGTCGTCGATGTCCTGCTGAGGCAGGTGGTCGGCCAACCCTTCAGCCTCGGTGCCCTCCTCGTCGGAGTAGCCAAAAACTCCCACCGCATCGAGGTTGGCCAGGTTGAGGAAGCGCTCCAACTCTTGCACATCCGCTGAGCTCTCCCCCGGAAAGCCCACAATGACGTTGGTGCGCACCCCTGCCTGCGGAGCTTGGGCGCGGATCTGAGCCAGCAATTCGAGGAAGCGGTCAGTGTCGCCAAAACGGCGCATCCGGCGCAGCACACGTGCGCTGGCGTGTTGGAAGGACAGGTCGAAGTAGGGGACCACACCAGGGGTTTGGGTCATGGCGTCAATGAGGCTGGGGCGCATTTCTGCTGGTTGCAGGTAGTTCAGGCGCACCCACTGCACCCCTTCAACAGCGGTCAGCTGCGGCAGCAGGGCCTCCAGCAGCCGCATATCACCCAGGTCCTTGCCATAGGAGGTGGTGTTTTCGCTGACCAAGACCAGTTCACGCACCCCCTGCTGCGCCAGCTGATGTGCCTCAGCCAGGACCTCCTGTGAGGGGCGGGAGACGAAGGCACCACGGAAGGTGGGAATCGCACAGAAGGCGCACCGGCGATCGCACCCGCTGGCCAGTTTCAGTGGCGCGCTCGGGCCGGTGCCCAAACGGCGGCGGTGCACCACCCCAGGTTGGTTGGGCCGTAGCGGGGTGGGGGTGGTCTGCGCGACCAAGGGGCGGGAGATGGGGCTCAGCGGCAGTTGGCGTCGCCGGTCGCCAGGGGTGTGGGCGGGCAGCTGTTGACCGGCCATCACCTGGCGTAGGCGCAGATCGATACCGCTGTAGTCATCGAAGCTGAGCACCGCCGCCGCTTCAGGCAATGCCTCAGCCAAGTCCCGGCCGTAACGCTGAGCCAGGCATCCCACGGCCACCACCTTGCCGTGCGCGGGTTTGCGCTGCGCCACCTCCAGCAGAGTGTCGATGGAGTCTTGCTTGGCCGCCTCGATGAACCCGCAGGTGTTCACCAGGGTCACATCGGCTTGCTCGGGAGTGGGCACCAACCTCCATCCGGCCGCATCCAGCCGCCCGGCTAACTCCTCGGAGTCCACCTCGTTGCGCGCACAGCCCAAACTCACCAACGCCACGGTCGGGGTGGAGGGGACAGCAGTGGAAGGCACCCATCCAGACTAGGTCAGCCGCGCGGCGCGGTTGGGGTTTTATGCAGCCGACCGAGTTGAGCAGGCCCCACCCTGTTAACGGCCCAAAGCCTTCATCACGGCACCCAGATGGGGTTGGAGTAGCCCACGCGTTCTTGCTCATCAATCACCCGAGCTAGATAAAACCCATTCGGGGTAGCCGTGGTGTCCATCCCCACAATCGGCTTAACCCCCATCGGCACCTTCACCGAAAACTCGTTGATATCAAACCCTAAATCCACCTGCCGCGTGTTCTGAATCACCTCAACAAACCGCACATCCACCGTGGAAGGCACCGACACCACCGCCTGAGCACGACCCGGATCAACCACCGGTGAAGCCGTCAAGCGCAACCCCACGTTCTGCGGCAACGCATGAGCCGCCGGAATCGAATAAAAATGCTGACGCATCATCGACGTGGCCACAACCCCACGCTCAAACACCACCACCGGAGCACTGCTCACCCGCTGCACCACCCGCCCCGCCGCATCAGTCGTCCACGCCACCGCCCGCACAAACTGCCCCGCCGGCTGAGCACTCAACCTCACGTTGGTGGTCGCATCCCCCGCCTGACCCGAACCCACCCAAGCACTCACCGTCGAACCCACCTGAACCCCATTGGCATCCACCAATTTCACCTGCACCTGCACCGCCGCCGCACTGCCGTTAAGCACCAACCCCTCAACCTGCACAACCTCCCCCACCCGCACAAAATCCGGCGAGGTCACAGACAACTGCGCCGAAGGCTTGGGATAAGCCAAACCCCGCTGCTTCGCCGAAAAAAACGCATTCACCTCCTGCCGCGTGCTATTCCAATCCGCATTAGCCTTGATTTCCGACCGCTCCACCGCATCATTCCACGTCACCAACGTCGCCCACGACGCACCAGAAGCCAACTGCAACCCCCACTGCTGCCGCATCATCTTGGTGCCGCGCGCACTGACGTAACCCCCCAACGGCGAGGTCTCCCGGTTATAGCCCGGCATGGTGCCCCCCGCGAAAGGCTTGCCCACCGAGACCAGGTAGCGCTGCAAGTCAGGCCAAAACTTCGACGTGCTGTCGTCGAACAGCCACACGGCATCGAAACTGGGCAGATAATCACGCACCAACGCTGGGTCGAACCGATACCCCACCTGCGAGGAGTTGATGTTCAAATCTCCCAGCAGAAAGACGTTCAGCCCGGCAGCACGCAAGTCGGAGCGGGCCTGCCGCCACGCCGTAGCAGGCAACTCCCTGGGGGCATACACCCACACCACCAGCTTGCCCGCGACCCGAGCCGCAGAAGGATGCCCTGCCACCACCCCGGCGTACTCGCGCACCATCCGCACCACGCTGGAGATCTGCTTCACATACAGGCAGGGAGAAACAGAAAAGTTGTTGCTAGGGTTGGTATCGCGCCACGTGGGGTCAGCCTGTTTCATCCAGTCCACCACAAAATCGCTACCCTTATTCTCCCAGTCAAATTGCAGAATGGACATCCCAGTCACCCCCGCCCTCTGGGCTCGGGGCACCCCACTGGTGGGGCGCAGGGCAGCTGTCCAATCCCCCTTGATCAGATCCAGCGGATAACCGGTGCCATAGCTGGAGTTCGGCGCCCAATTGGAGTAATCGGGCAGCCCGTGGGGCACCATGTGGGCCCACACCTGCCGCCCGGGCAAGGCAGGGTTAGTCAACGGCCCGGTAGTGATGCGTGGCGTCGGTGCTGGACCCACCGACAATGCCGCCTCACTAACAGCCCCCGGCTCAGTTTCACTTCCCTCCAGGCCGGGCAGTGTCGGAGAAGGCTCCACCGACAACACCGAGCTCATCGAGTGACCAGTAGGGCCATGGGAGGCAGCCACCTGATCAGTTGGTCGAGAACCCCTCTGCCACACCAGCACCCCAGCCACCGTCATCACCAACAGGGCAATCAGCACCACCACGACAGGGCGAGGCAAACGTCTAAGCGTCATGAGCCCATCCTTGCATCCAGGTAGGTCAAATCCCCGCCTGCACCTCCCACGTGAAGGTAGAGGTAGCAGACTTGCCCTGAATCGCGCTGGTGTTCACCGTGGTCGCAGTGAACCGATACGTCTTCGACTGAGTGCCACTGGAGGGAAACCACTCTCCTAAACCATGCGCATAATCGCTAGGAAAAACATTCAAAGGACCATCATAAATCGTCGTCTCCGGGGTAAAACCCGTACAACTACTACTCGACCCACCCGTCCCCAGCTCCACCTTAACCGTCACATACTGCGCCAAATCACCCGACGGATTCCCAAACAACCGCACCCCATTAGCAGGGGCAAAAAAGGCGTTATCAAACTTTGCAGTCCCCGCCCCACCAGCTAGCGCTAATAGCGATATGTCATCCAATGAAAGCCTTGCGATCAGAGACCGCCCCGTCGTCCAAGTCACGCCATCAGCAGAATATTGAAATTTCACGGCCTGGCCGCTACGGGCAATGCGCCAAAACCTCATAGCAAGAGCATCCCAGGGGATACTAGTAGTTGTTACATCCCCAGCAAGTGCTTCTCGAAAGTGGAGACTTCCCCCCTCCTTGTATATTCCCAGCAGCGTTCCCCCTGATTTGTCTAAAGCTAGCCAGGTAATGTCGGCCAACTGCACAACTTCAATTTGAGCTATATAACTGGAAGGTTCGTGTACTACATGACCCGCATAACTCCAAAGATCACCATTGTTTGGCGTTTGCAACTCTAACAATCCACCAGAGGCCGTTGCAAAAAGATCATATTTATCCCAGAACCCAGGATCTAAAGTGTTAAAAGGTTCATAAAACGAGGGTTATGCAAAAGCCTTGGGTTGGTAACTTTTCAAACGTTTAGCAGCGTGTCGAAATACAAATTACATCGGTTC
>JBDIAW010000007.1:0-65821 GCA_039812585.1 Actinomycetota bacterium
CCTTGAGAACATACCCCCAAGCCTTCAAAACAGTAAGAGCTCTATACTTCTACGAAAAGAGTTTAGAATAACCCTCACAGTGTGATCCGAATCGCACCGTTAACGCGGTCCACGCGGAGTGACCACTCGACCACCTCCAGTGGGATTACCGGTGACCGAGTGGAGGAGTTCCCCTGACTCTCACCTGGCGGTGCCCAGGGCTTGGGCGGCGCTCAGGAGCATTTCCACCCCTGCCGTGCGATGGGTCAGGTGCAGGCGTGTGACGGTGCAGCCGCTGGCTGCCAGGGCCGCCGCGTCACCGTCGGCTTGGGCGCGTTGCAACTGGGCGAAGGTATAGTCGCGGCCTGGCACCGGCTCGGGCTGGTTAGATTCCCCGGTGATCACCAGAAACACCCCGTTGGAGGGGCCGCCCTTGTGGTACTGGCCGGTGGAGTGCAGGTAGCGCGGGCCCCAGCCGAACGTCACCGGAGCGTTAGTACCTGCCTGCACCAGAGCCTCCGCCAGGTCCTCGCGAATGCTGGCCAGTGAGGCTTGGGCGTGGCGGTCTAGGTAGGCCAAAACTCCCAGGTATCCCTCGGCGCCCACATGGGCTACCGCTTGACGCACGATGTCGCGCACCTGTTCGGCATCGTTGGCACCGACCTCCACCACGGGCACGCTGGGCGCGTTGACGGTGGACGGGGCCGGGGAGGGCTCCAGCAAGGCCAGCGCGGCGGACTTGGCTGCCTGCACGTTAGGCTGATCAAAGGGGCTGACCTCGATGATGCGGCTTGCCACGGCGGTGGCGTACTCCCAGGTCACGAACGCTGCCCCCAGCGGGCCGCTGATGTGGGTTGCCCCCGCGTCACCGTCCTCGTCGGGCAACTGAGTGGCCTGGAAACCACTGGGGCGCAGGTAGACGCGATGATCATGCGCGCCGGGGTGGGCGAAGTCAGCAGCCTGCGGGGTGGGCACGACCACAGGCAACAGCCCCTTGCCCTCTTTGCCGGTGGATTCGGCCACCAGCTGCTCCACCCAGTCGCCGAAACCGACCATACCGCTGCCGGCATCCGCGATGAGCACCTTGTCTCGCCCGGCCTTGCCGGCTGCGCCGAGCAGAGCCCCCAGCGCCAGGCCGGGGTTGTTCTCATCAGCCTGCAGGGCGGCCAAGGCAGCTTCGGCGTCGGCCAGCAGTTGCTCCACATTCACCCCGGCTAACGCGCTGGGGACCAGCCCAAACGCGGTCAGTGCGCTGTAACGCCCCCCTACCATCGGGTCGGCCAGCACTACGGTGTAGCCGGCCTGCCGAGCGCTGGCCTCCAGCGGGGAGCCCGGGTCGGTCACCACGATGATGCGCTGGGCCATGTTGTCCAGCCCCGCAGCGGCGAACGCGGCCTCGTAGACACGGCGGTGGGAGTCAGTTTCGATGGTGCTGCCGGACTTGCTGGAGACCACCAGCACCGTGCGCTCCAGGCGTTGGCCCAGGGCAGCGCGCACCTGCTGCGGATCGGTGGTGTCCAGGGTGGTTAACTCCACACCGGCACTGCCCGCGATCACTTCCGGTGCCAGGGAGGATCCACCCATCCCTGCCAGAACCACATGATCCAGGCCGAGGTTACGGCTGCGTTGCACCAGCTGGCCGATCTGAGGCAGCAACGCCCTGGAGGTTTGTGGAGCGTTGATCCACCCCAGGCGGATCTTCGACTCCGCCTCTGCCTCAGGCCCCCACAGGGTGTAGTCCTGCTTCATCAACTTGCTGGCCACTTGATCGTCTCGCAGCTGCTCCAGCGCGGCGTGGGCCAGGGTGGCCAACGTCCCGGTGGCGTGCACGGTGACTCCACCAGCAACAACGTGGAGAACGGGTGTGGTGGTCATCAAGGGCTCCTGGAGTTGAGAGAAGGGTGAGGGACTGCTTTGAGGGTGAGGCGGAAAGTCCGGTAACCCTCTTTCTGTCTTCTGCGAGATTACTGCCCCGTTGCACGCCGGCGGGCAGTCGGCTGGCACGCCCGGCATCGCCAACCAGTGCGGGGCTACCTTCGACGGTTTTGGGTTGACGTTTGTGCGGTTTTAACGCGCTCTTGCAGCGTTAAAACCGCACAAACGTCAACCCAAAACTTGGCAGCTAACCCTGTGGTGCGGTTGCCCTTACTGGGCAAGGCTTTCTTGGGCAGCAGCGACTACCGCCTCGACGGTGATCCCGAACTTCTCATACAACACGTTGGCAGCAGCGCTGGCCCCGAAGTGGTCGATGCTGACGCTGCGGCCGGTTTGCCCCACATAACGAGGCCAACCCAGGCTGCTGCCAGCCTCCACGCTGACCCGAGCGCGCACCGCTGCCGGCAGCACCTGCTCGCGGTAGCTGTCGGGCTGATCGTCAAACCACTCCAGGCAGGGCAGGGAAACCACCCTGGCGGCCACCCCACCAGCCGCGAGTCGGTCCTGTGCGGACAGGGCGAGGGACACCTCGCTGCCGGTGGCCAGCAGTAGCACCTCAGGAAGTTGCCCGCTGGCCAAGCCGGCAGCCTCCCGCAGGATGTACCCTCCCCGGGCTGTTAGGTCTGCACTGCCCCAGCGCTCGGGCTCCACACTGCGGTCGAAGACAGGCACATCCTGCCGGGTCAGGCACAGCGCGACGGGACGGGTGCCCACCTGCGGGTGCGGGTTAGTGCCCCCGGACGCAGCGGTGGTGGGTTCATCCGCCGGGTTGGGGCAGTCCTGACTGCCCTGTTCGTGCTGGGGGTTGGCCGCATGCCCCGGTGTGCCCACTGCGTTGGCACTGGCTAGCGCAGTGCGCCACGCCACTGCTGTCTCGTTGGCATCGGCAGGGCGCACCACATCCAGACCGGGGATGGCCCGCAACGCCCACAGGTGCTCGATGGGCTGGTGGGTCGGCCCGTCCTCTCCCAGGCCGATGGAGTCATGCGTCCACACGTAAATCACCGGCAGCTGCATGAGCGCAGCTAGGCGCACCGCAGGGCGCATGTAGTCGCTGAACACCAGGAAGGTGGCCCCAAACGGCCGGGTGCCCCCGTGCACGGCGATACCGTTGAGGATCGCCCCCATCGCATGCTCCCGGATGCCAAAGTGCAGGGTGCGCCCGTAGGGGTCGGCTCCGGAAGCCGTGGAGCCAAGGGGCAGGAACGAGCCGGTACCGGGCAGCTCGGTGAGGTTGGACTCCGCCAGATCTGCCGAGCCTCCCCACAGCTCCGGGATCACGGGAGCTAAAGCAGCCAGGGTTTTGCCGGAGGCTTTGCGGGTGCTCATGGCACCAGCGGGGAAGGTGGGGATGGCCTGCTCCCAGCCCTGCGGCAGGGTGCGGGTGCGCAGCCGCTCAAACAGCGCCGCCTGCTCGGGGTGGGCGCTGGCCCACACCGCGAACTGCTCGTCCCAGCGGCGATGCGCCGCCGCTCCGCGTTGGGCCACCTGGCGGGCGTGGGCCAAGACCTGCCCGGGCACGTCGAAGCTGGCGTCGGGGTCCAGGCCCATGGCCTGCTTGGTGGCAGCTACCTCCTGCGCACCCAGAGCGGCCCCGTGGGCCTTGGCCGTGTTGCGGGCGTGGGGGGCGGGCCAGGCGATGACCGAGCGCATGGCGATCAGGCTGGGCCGGTCGGTGGTCTGCTGCGCGGTGAGCAGGGCGTCGTGCAGGGCATGGACATCCTCAGCATCGGCCACCCGTTGGGTGTGCCAGCCGTAGGAGGCGTAGCGGGCTAGCACATCCTCGCTGAAGGCCACAGACGTGTCGCCTTCGATGGAGATGTGGTTGTCGTCGTAGAGCACCACCAGGTTGCCCAACTGCTGATGCCCGGCCAGGCTGGCCGCCTCTGCCTGCACCCCCTCCTGCATGTCCCCGTCGGAGGCGAACACCCAAATGGTGTGGTCGAAGGGGCTCTGGCCAAGTGCTGCGTCAGGGTCGAACAGCCCCCGCTCGAAACGGGCAGCCATCGCCATGCCCACGGCGGTGGCAATGCCTTGCCCCAGCGGTCCGGTCGTGGTTTCCACCCCCTGCGTGTGGCGGTACTCCGGGTGGCCCGGGGTCAGGCTGGCCCACTGGCGCAACGCCTGCAAATCCTCCAACTGCAGCGGGTAGCCCGACAGGTACAGCTGGATGTACAGGGTCAGGCTGGAGTGCCCGCAGGAGAGCACGAACCGGTCCCGACCAGCCCAGCTGGCGTCGTGGGGGTCGTGCCGTAACAGCCGTTGGAACAGTAGGTAGGCCGCCGGAGCCAGGCTCATTGCCGTGCCCGGATGGCCATTGCCGGCCTGCTCCACGGCATCCATCGCCAACGCCCGAGCCACATTCACCGCCTGAGCATCGGTGTCGGACCAGTCCAAGGGGGCGGGTTGGCTGGCAAGGTCTGGTTGAGGGTGCGAGGTGGCGCAAGGATGCATCAGGAGGGTCTCCTGCCCGGGTCAGAGGTGGTGGGTTAGACGCCATCATTCTTGCCTATCTCTGGTGAAGATCCCAACCCGCGCCGCCAGATCTGGTCAATTGCCAGGGCTGGCCGGTGAGGTAAAGCTCACCGGGGCTGCAGTGTTGCTGTCTACACTGAGGGTGACCATTGAGGAGCCCAGTGAGCATCATTGCCCGTCAAAACACCACGCGGACCCTGCTGCCCAGCGCACCACCGGTGCATCGGGTGCGGCCGGGCCGCTTGGTCACCCTGAGGGCGTTTGTGGCGCTGACCAAACCGCGCATCATCGAGTTGCTGCTGGTTACCACGGTTCCCACCATGATCTTGGCGCACCGCTTCAGTGGCCGACAAGGGCTGCCGTCGCTGGGACTGGTGGTGATCACCTTGCTGGGTGGAACGTTGGCCGCAGGTGGTGCCAACACATTGAACTGCTACCTCGATCGGGATATTGATGCGCTGATGCGGCGCACGGCACACCGCCCACTGGTCAGTGGTGCGGTCACTCCACGCGCGGCGTTGGGGTTTGGCATTGGTCTGTCGGTGAGCTCCACGGCCCTGATGGCGCTCATGGTCAATAACTTGTCCGCCGTACTCACGGCGATCGCCATTGGCTATTACGTGATCGGTTACACGTGGCTTCTCAAACGACGCACCCCGACCAACATTGTCTGGGGAGGAGCGGCTGGCTGTATGCCGGTACTCATCGGATGGTCGGCGGTGACGGGGAGCTTGAGTTGGGTTGCCGCCGCCCTATTCGCAGTGATCTTCTTTTGGACCCCACCGCACTATTGGCCCTTGGCGCTGCGGTTTCGCGAGGACTACGCCGCCGCTGCTGTGCCAATGCTGCCCGTGGTTGCGCAGCCAGCAGTGGTGGCTGCGCGCACAGTGGTTTACTCCTGGCTGATGGTTGCCTCCTCCCTGGCAGTGTGGCCGTTAGGCAGGATGGGGCTGCTCTACGGGCTGAGCGCCTTGGCCGTTGGGGGGTGGTTCCTGCTGGAGGCCCACCGCTTGCAACGGCGAGTGCACTGTGGGCAGGACCCCCAACCGATGCGTCTGTTTCATGGCTCCATCAGCTATTTGTCTGTGTTGTTCCTGGCCCTCGCGCTGGACCCTTTGCTCCCTCTCGGGTGGTAACCCTGCTGACGGATCCGGCGGTAGGCTGCACGGGCATGACCAGACGTTCGTGGGCGCAGAGGGTGCGCCAGCCTTCACATCAGGCGGTCCATCGCTGGGCGTGGGCCGCGTTAGTGGCCAATATCGGCATCGTCATCACCGGTGCTGCCGTGCGGCTGACTGCCTCGGGGATGGGCTGCACCACCTGGCCCCGATGCACTCCTGACTCCTTGGTAGCAACCGGGGCGTTGGGGCATCACGAGTACATCGAGTTTGGCAACCGGCTGCTCACATTTGCCGTCGCTGTGGCCTGCCTGGGTAGCGCTTGGACGGCGTGGCGCTATCGCCCGGCGCACCGGCTGTGGCGTGGGTTGTCCCTCGCAGTGCTGCTGGGGATTCCTGCCCAGGCCGTGGTAGGAGGTATCAGTGTGCGCACTCACCTCAACCCATGGATCGTGATGCTGCACATGCTGATCTCCCTGGGGATTATTGGTTTGGCCAGCTGGTTGATGCTGCGCACCCAGCCGGGTTTCACCCGCCTGCCGGTGGTCCACCCGGCGCTGGCCCGGTTAGGGCTGGGCCTTCTGGCGGTGTTGGCGGTGGTTGTCTACCTCGGGTCGATGGTGACTGGAGCGGGGCCGCATGCTGGTGATGCCCAGGCCACGCGCATTGCTCTGGACGTGGCCCTACTGAGTCAACTCCATGCCGACGCTGTTTTCCTGCTGGTGGGGTTCAGTGTGGGCTTGCGGGGGCTATTGGCAGTAGTGAAAGCGCCTGCGCGCACCCAGCGTGCTTTCACCTGGGTCTTAGTTGTGCTGGTCATCCAAGCGGTGATCGGCTACACCCAATACGCCCTGAAAGTTCCGGCTGTATTGGTCGGGATGCACGTGGGTGCTGCTGCGGTGTTGGTTGCGGTCACCTCGTGGGCGGTGGGCTCGTTGTGGCAGCACCAGAGCCCGACTCCGTCGAAGCGACCTGATGTCATTGACCTGAGCACTCCCAGAAAGGAAACGGTATGAACCCGGAAACCCCACGTCTGCTGGTTGTCATTGGTAGCACCCGCCCAGGCAGGGTGGGAGCTGCCGTGGCTGACTGGATCACCACGCAAGCCCACCAGGATGGGCGGTTCCAGGTTGAGGTGGCCGACTTGGCCCAGATCAACCTTCCCCTGTTCGACGAGCCCCACCACCCGCGCCTGCAGCGCTACAGCCACGAGCACACCAAAAACTGGAGTGCCCTGGTTGATCGTGCTGACGCGGTGGCGATGGTGTTCCCCGAGTACAACCACAGCTTCAACGCGGCCACTAAAAACGCTATCGACTATCTGTTCCATGAGTGGGCTTACACCCCGGTGGGGTTAGTCAGTTACGGGGGAGTATCGGCGGGCTGCCGCGCCGCTCAGGCATTACGCCCAGTTTTGGCTGCGTTGAACACCATGGTGGCCACTCCCGCCGTGACCATCCCGTTCGTGGCACAGCACGTGGACGATAACGGCACGTTTAGCTCCACCCCACTTCTGGACCAGTCGGTGACAGACCTGTTGACGGAGCTGGTTGCACTGGAGCAAGCTCTTCGCGGGTTACGCGAGCACAATCGCTCACTCCGGAGCTGAACGCACGGCCACAACCGCCAGGCTGGAGGGGCGGTCGATGTGGAAACGTCGCCCAGAAATGGCCATTGGGGTAATACGAATGAACCGTTGTTTGGTCACCGAGGAATGGTGCCAACAATGCAGCGGCAAGGTTGCGGTCTCCAAGAGTTCGGGCACTGAGGCGATGGTCGAGGCTGTACCGGTGATGATCACACTCCAGGCAGTGTCATCACCTCCCTGATCACTGGAGGTCACCCCGTCAGCCTCGAAGGCCACAGACCCCGCCAGGCAGGCACGGTCTAACGTGGCGAGGTGGGCCGTGCGAAACACCACACACCCGTGATCGACCACAAAGTTAATGGGGAAAATCATGGGCTGCCCGTTGTGAAGAACCGCGACTCGCCCCACTTCAACCGAGCGCAACAGCGCCAAGCAGGTGCTCTCACTCAAGGCCTGGGGACCTTCCGGTTGCCCGGTCATGTCCAATGCAGAGGGCAGGTGCAGGGCAGAACTGGGCATAACAGCAGTATGAACGATTATGGTCGCTTTGCCTATCAATGCCTCGACTGTGGGGGTGTGTCCCTCCTCTACCACGTATCGCTGGTCGATAGTTGCTTCATTGCCAGGCGGGCAGTGCCGACACCCTGTAGGTGTTGCTTGCCTCGCGCTGTCAGACCAGCCCTTCCGCCCCTTTAGGGCAGGGTAGTGGAGGAAATCGGGGGACACTGATCATCCTCGCTCTCCTGGTGGTGATGACAGTGGCCGCTGCAGTGATGGGAGGCGGAGGATGGCTCAACCGTGCTAGCTCCTGGGTGCGAGGCGTGGGAAGTGCTCCCGGTGTGAGCTCCTCCTTAGAGCGGGCCAGTACTTCCAGTACCAGTGCGGCGTTGGGGCGTGAGGTGAGCTCCGCGCTGCCCACGCGGTTA
Organism: Actinomycetota bacterium; assembly: GCA_039812585.1. GTDB lineage: Bacteria > Actinomycetota > Actinomycetes > JBDIAW01 > JBDIAW01 > JBDIAW01. The sequence continues at coordinate 8,022 of JBDIAW010000007.1, forward strand.
CCTCCGGCGGATTACCGGGGCCTTCGCGGACAAGCCGATCAGTTCCGTTTCATCTCCAGTATCACCTCAGCCCAGGGTCAGCAACAGCCTGCCCGGTGGGATCCGTGCCAGCCGATCGCCTATCGCATCAATCCCGGTGGGATGCGTGCTGATGATGTGGTGCAGGTGCGCCAGGCGCTTCAGCGCATCAGCGTCGCCAGCGGTCTGCAGTTTCGTTACCTCGGGTTGACTAGCTATGTGTGGACCTCTCAGCCCAAGCAAGGGCAGGCTCCAGCTGATGCGGCGCTCACTTTTAGCTTTGCCCAGCCGGGCGATGGGCCTGGCCGCAGTGATCTGCTGGGATCGCAGCGGGTGGTGGGGGTGGGTGGCCCGATCTGGCAGACCTCCGCTCAGGGGCAGCGCATTGTGGCCGCCCATGTCGTCATGAACAGCCACGTGATCTCCGCTTTGCCCTCAGCGCGCAGCTCAGGAGCACGCTTGAGCGCCTATATGCACGAGTTAGGCCACGCGGTGGGTTTGGACCATGTGAACAGCCCCACCCAGCTGATGTATCCCACCTTGCAAACCCAGTTACCCGCTGTTTTTGGAGCCGGAGATGTGGCTGGGCTGCGCCGGGTCGGAGCAGCAGGTGGGTGCTTGGCACCCTGACCCCCTGTCGTTGCCCTGCTACTGACCTTGCATACTGAGGGTGTTTGCAGGGCTGGCAGGGGAGAGCAGAGGTGGGAGAGTGGCAGTTGAACATGCCCATGCAACGCAAGTCACCCCCCATCATGATCTTCCTGGACAGCCGCCAACTCTCGATGTTTTGCTAGTCGAGGATGACGATGGTGATGCTCTCATCGTTGATGAGCTACTCCACCAAGCAGGGGCCTCCATTGAGGTGACGCGGGTGCGGACCTTAGGTCAAGCATTGCAGCACGTGGGGTCTAAGGCCTGCATTCTTTTGGACCTGGGGCTACCTGACACCACCGATTTATCGGGCATCTACACGCTGCGCCAGGCTGCTCCTGAAGCAGCGCTGCTCGTGCTGACCGGGCTTGATGATCAACATAAAGGTGAGCAAGCGGTCACGGCTGGAGCCCAGGACTACCTAGTTAAGGGTCAGGTCGATAGTCATCTTCTGGATCGAGCAATCCGTTACGCTGTGCAACGACAGCGGGCCGATGATCAGGATCGCCAACTGCTGGAAAGCTCGCTGCAAGCATCTGAAAACTCTCGCTTGGAGCGTGGCCTGCTCCCTAAGCCTCTGCTGAACGACCCTCGGGTGCAGGTGATCAGTCGTTACCGTCCCGGCAGTCGGCGCTCCCTGCTGGGAGGGGATTTTCTCGACGTTGTGCAGGACCACAACGGCGCAGTGCACTTGCTCATTGGCGATGTGGCCGGCCATGGACCTGACGAGGCTGCCCTAGGAGTGTGCCTGCGCATCGCCTGGCGCACCCTGGTCCTGGCTGGTTATGACCCCGACCGTTTGCTTGCCGCTGTGGAGGAGGTGTTACTGCACGAACGTCATAACGAGGAGGACTTCGCCACTGTGTGCACGGTGACCATTGACTCTGCCCGTCGCCATGCCCAGTTGCGCCTGGCAGGCCATCCAGCTCCGTTGTTGTTGGGACCCCCAACACGCAGCCTGCCCGAGGGTGATATCCGAGGGCCAGCTTTGGGGATTACCGACAATGCCCAGTGGCCTGCTTTAGAGGTGTCGTTGGGCGAGTCTGATCCTGGTGGTGGGGTACAGCAGCCTTGGAACTTGCTGTTGTTTACTGACGGTCTCGTTGAGGGCCGTGGACGGGTGGCGGGGACCCGATTAGGGGTCGAGGGTCTGATCGCCCTGCTCGACCACATGCCCCCACCCACCTCTCGGACTGGATTTGTGGATGATCTCATTGATCAGGTTCGCCACCTCAATGGCCAGGAAATGTCGGATGATCTCGCTGCCGTCGTGGTTTCCTTCACCCCGGAATCCTCGGGGTAATCAACGAGAGTTTTTCTGCCGTGTTCGATCAAGCATCGGGAGATATCACCATGAGTCTGCATCATCGGTTAAGTCGTCTCATCCGCGTGGGAATTGTGGTTGGAGGGGTGGCAGCTTTGTCATGTGCAGCAGCCTTGGGGCTGATGATTCATGATCAAAAAATGGTCACAGGATCGTATTTTCAGGCGGTGAGTTTGGCTTATCAGCAAGTCACTGTTCACTCAGAAATGCGCTCTGCGGTCAGAATGTATGAACAGAATGGGGAGGCGGAACGCGCAGAGCAATTCTTTAGCCTTGAAGCCAAAGACGATCATATCAATCAGGTGCTTAGAGAAGTCCTCAGCCAAGAGGAAAGCTTATTGCCTTTGGTAGACAGGGTGTATAAGGGCAGTACGCAATGGCGGATTACTAATGGAGAGCCTCGTATTGACGCTGTGAAGCGTCATGGACCTACGGGTGTGCCTTCCCCTCTATCCATACAGGGCGTGGAAGCGTTTGTTCCGGTCTCGGCGGCCAGTGATGACCTGATTCAATCGATCCTCTCTAGACGGCAACAGGCTATTCTCCACCTCAAATATTCTACTGCCCTGGTAGGAATAGTATCTATCATTTCATTTGTGGGATTTATTTTTTCAATGTTCCTGCTGAACAGGTCGTTGCGTACATGGGTCACTGTACCGCTCGAAGGGCTCGTCCAAGAAGTAAGAATGGTGAGTGCGGGTAATTTGCAGCACACTATTAAAGGCTGTGGCCCCGAAGATATTATGAGCTTGGGTCGTAACATTGATGCAATGAGAAAAAGAGTTGTTGCTGAATATACGAATGCGGTGCACTCACAGCACGTCGCCGAAGAAGCCAGGGCGATTATTGCTCGACAATCGGAAGATTTGGAGCGCTCTAACCGTGATTTGGAGCAGTTCGCCTATGTGGCCTCCCATGACCTTCAAGAACCATTGCGTAAAGTTTCTTCTTTTTGCCAAATGATTGAACGTCGTTATCACGACCAACTCGATGAACGCGGGCGTCAATACATCGATTATGCCGTCGATGGAGCTAAGCGTATGCAGATTCTCATCAACGATTTATTAGCCTTTTCTCGAGTGGGTCGATCAGGGCGAAAGTGGGAGCAGGTTGATACCTCTGAATGTCTCAATGCTGCCCTTCACGTTTTAGAAGACTCGATAGAGCAATCAGAGGCACAGGTTGAGTTTCAAGGTTTGCCTGCTATTGTGGGGGACTCCACCCTACTGACCCAGCTTTTTCAAAACCTCGTGAGTAATGCCATCAAATTCCGTGCTGATGCTCCACCCAAAGTTTTGCTATCAGCCCGATTAATCACTATTGATCCACATCGCCATGAGTGGGAGTTCTCGTGTCGAGACAATGGGATCGGAATTGAACCCCAGTATAAAGAAAAAATCTTTGCTATTTTTCAACGGCTTCACACCAAAAATGAGTACTCAGGCACCGGTATCGGCTTGGCGCTGTGTAAAAAAATAGTGGAATACCACGGAGGTCAAATGTGGCTGCATGTGGAAGAAGCTGACGTGGAGCTGCAGCAAGGCACTGAGTTTCGCTGGACCATTCCCATCGAGCGATCAACCACGCTGGGGGACCAAACCAGTCCCAGCGGCCTTCCGGCCATATCCGCCGATGTTTACCCCACCCCTTTGAGCCAACCCAGTACCGCACCCACTACGGTGAGCTGACAAATCAGGCTGACCTCGGGTCACCCGCAATCACTGATACCACCACGTGATCAGCAGAACGGGAGTAGCAATGCAGGGGGGACTTGTGCAACTGTTGTTGGTCGAAGATGACCCTGGTGACGTGATGCTCATCCAAGAAGCTTTTGCTGACCATAATCTGGAGCAGGCCATCGACCACGTCACCGATGGAGAGGCGGCCTTGCAATACCTGCGCCGCGAGGGTCGCTACGCCAATGCTCCCCGCCCCGATCTAGTGCTGCTCGATCTCAACCTTCCTCGGGTGGATGGCCGGGAGGTGTTGGCCCAGGTTAAATCTGATGAATCGCTGCGCAACATTCCTATCGTGGTGCTGACCACCTCTGAGGCAGAAGAGGACGTGCTGCGCAGTTACCACCTGCACGCCAACGCTTACGTGACCAAACCGGTGGACTTTGACAAGTTCCTCAACGTGGTGCGAAAGATTGATGACTTCTTTGTCGGAGTGGCCAAACTCCCCACCCGCTAGTGTGGGGCGCGACAGCTCTGAACGGCGAACTGCCGGTGTTCGCTTCCTAGTGTAAAGGTGGTTTTGTTGATGTCTGCACCCACTGCTTCCCCTGAGGTTGCCCAGCTGTTGCAAGACCCGGTCTTTGCTGCGCATGACCGCGGCAAGATGGAAACCACCCTTAAAGCACCTATTCGTGACCGCGACGATCTCTCCCGTGTCTATACCCCAGGAGTAGCGCGAGTATGCGTGGATATTGCCGAAAACCCTGACCACGTACGGGATTTCACCCTTAAGGCCAACACGATTGCCGTGGTGAGTGACGGCTCGGCGGTGCTCGGTCTGGGCAACCTAGGTGCGGCTGGCGCGCTTCCGGTCATGGAGGGCAAGGCCGCCCTGTTCAAACAGTTCGGGGGCATCGACGCGGTGCCGCTGTGCTTGGACACCCAGGACACCGAGGAGATCATCCGCACGGTACAACTGATTGCTCCGGTCTTTGCTGGTATTAACTTGGAGGACATCTCCTCCCCCCGCTGTTTCGAGGTGGAGCGACGTCTGCGCGAGTTGCTAGATATCCCTGTTTTTCACGATGACCAGCACGGCACCGCAATTGTCACCCATGCAGCACTGCTCAACGCGTTGACGGTGGTGGGCAAACGCATCGAGGACGTGCGCATTGTGATAGCCGGTGCCGGTGCTGCCGGTTCAGCCATCCTGAACCTGTTGCAGGCGCAAGGGGCATCGGATGTGGTGGTCTGCACGAGTAAGGGCGCGTTGGTGCAAGGCCGTACCGATGTGCCACCGCATTACCAGGAGATTGCGGCCCGCACCAACCCTCGGCGTATCAGCGGTACTTTGCGTGATGCGGTGCGTGGAGCTGACGTGTTCATCGGTGTCAGTGGCCCGAACCTGTTGGAGGGCTCCGACATTGCCACCATGAATGCTGATGCCATTGTGTTCGCTATGGCCAACCCCACTCCGGAGGTCGACCCAGCAGCTGCCGCTCCTCATGCGGCGGTGATTGCCACCGGGCGCAGTGACTACCCCAATCAGATCAACAATGTGCTCGCTTTCCCCGGGGTGTTTCGGGGCCTCCTTGATGCCCGTAGCACGACCATCAACAATGAGGTCATCCTTCGGGCTGCCGTGGCCCTATCTCAGGTGATCCCCCAGCAGGAGTTGCGCGCCGACTACATCATCCCCAGTGTCTTCGACCCTCGCGTGTGCCCTGCCGTTGCTGGAGCAGTCCAAGCAGCCGTTGCCGGACAGTAAGTAGGGGCTAGGACACCGCCAGCCCGACCGTGGGCACGATTGGTCGCGGCTGTCATACTGAAGCTTCCTGGGGTCACCGATGTGGGCAGTGGTTGTGGACAGGGGGCACGCTATGGCGGAACCGTTTTTATGGCCACGCCCCGTCAGTGTGTCCCGCCTGACCGGGCAGTTATTGGTGGCCAGCCCTCATCTGCACGATCCCAACTTTTCTCACACCGTGGTGTATCTGCTCGACCACTCCACCTCCGGAGCCTTAGGGGTGATCATTAACCGCCCGTCGGTGGTGGAGGTAGGTGCGGTGTTGTCCGGATGGGCTGACGCCGATCCGACCGGGGTGCTCTACCACGGTGGCCCGGTGAGCCAGAACTGCGCCCTGGGGGTGGCGGTGGCCTGTGCGGCACAGCCTCCCCGCGGCTGGCAGGGCATCGACGGAAGCTTTGGCCTGGTGGATTTGGATGCTCCGGTGGAGCAGTACTCCCGTCACGTGCGGGGCGTGCGAATTTTTGCCGGGTATGCGGGCTGGGACCCCGGGCAGTTGGAGGAGGAGTTGAGTGAGGACGCCTGGTTTGTCGTTGATGCCCTGCCTGGCGACCTGCTCACCGCTCATGCGCACACCCTGTGGCGTGCGGTGTTACGCCGACAAACCAACGACCTGGTCTACCTTTCCACCTACGTCGATGATCCCAGTCTGAATTGAACTGGCCTGCAGGCAAACTGTCGCACGGACTGCCAAGCCTCGTTTAGGCTGGTCAGTATGGACGCTGCAGCAATGAGCCTCACCTGTTCTTCGAGCCTGCCTTCGGGGCCGGGGATTGCCACGATGGACCCGGATACGGACACCTTGACTCGGCCTGAGCAGGAAGAAAACTTCGAGCCCGGTGATCATGAGCGTTTTGCCCACTATGTGCGTAAAGGCCAGGACATTCAATCAATGATGTATGGCACGCCGGTGGTGGCGCTGTGCGGGAAAAAATGGGTCCCCAGTCGTGATCCTAAAAGATTCCCCGTTTGCCCTATGTGCAAAGAGATCTACGCGTCGATGCCTGTGGGTAAGCCCGATCATCAGGACTGAACCTTCGGTGGTGTCACTGACCTCGGGTGTTTCCCTCCACTCGATGAAAGTGATGCCCCAACCATGGCTGATGACCCGGGTAAAACCGGCGCGGTGGTGGTGAACCAGGATGCGTTCACTGCCTGCCTGCAGGGTGATTACACCGCGCTGAACCATCTGCTTACTACCCCGCAGCGCTACTTCCCGCCGATCAGTGCCTATCCCAGCCCCACCAGCCTGCAACGAATGGGCGGGTTGGAGCTGGAGATGCTGCTGATCAACCCGGTAACGGGGGAGTTGGCCGCAGCGGGGCAGCCATTGTGGGAGGACCTCACCCGCCACAACAGCCCGGAGGCCACCTTCACCAGGGAGGCCTCCACCTATGCCGTGGAGATTAACATTGCGCCTTTTCCCATAGCCGGCGCTGGGTTTGCCCTCCTGCGCCAACGCCTAGAGGCCGCGTTGGCCACCTTGCGTCGCGTGGCGGCTCGCTACGGGTTGGCCTGTCTGGGGGTCGGCATGGCTCCCTCAACCAGGCTGGAGCAGTTGGGCCCGCACGCCATCCCTGACGTGGCGCGTTATCACCTGCTCAACGAGGTCCTCATGCGCTACAACGTCAACCGCCCCGTGCGGCTGCAGGGCCCCACCGAGCAGGTGGATTTCTTAGCTGAGTCGGTGGCCCTGGTGGGGGCGGGGACCAGCGCTCAGTTTCACCTCATGGGGGATTACGACAGCTTCCCGGAGTTGTTCAACGCGGCCCAGGCGATCACGGGCCTGATGGTGGGTTTGGCGGCGCACTCCCCGTTTTTTAACGGTCTGGCTTTAGCTCACGAGACGCGACTACTGACGTTTCAGGCCTTCACCGATACCCGCACCCCGCAGGAGTGTCAGCGAGGAGTCCCGGCACGGGTGGATGTGGGAGCAGGGTGGGTGCGCTCAGCCTTCGAGGCGCTGACCCGAGGGGTTGCCACCCATCATCCGTTGGTGCCCAATGTGGAGGGGTTGGCTGACTCGGTGCGCCAACTGGCCTTGGGGCAAACTCCCAGCCTGCTGGCGTTGCGCCGCAGCCAGGGCACCCAATGGGAGCACAATCGCGCCCTGTTCTGCACGACAGGAGCGGACCAGCCGGTGTCGGGAGGGTTTTTACGGGTGGAGACTCGCGCCATGGCCTCCGGTAGCACCCCTGATGTGTGGGCCAATTGCGTCTTCTCCGCCGGGCTGATGCACAGTTTGGCCAGTGACCCGGTGCCGGTGGCCGAACAATTCCATTTCGATCATGTGCGGCGCACTGTGAAGGAGGCGATTGCGCAGGGGATGGGCGCGAACGTGTGGTGGCCACAGTTGGGTCAGATGCCTCTGCCTCAGGTTGTCACTCAGGTGTGCCTGCCGCTGGCGCGCCAAGGATTGGCCGACTTGCAGGTTTCGCCCAGCCTGGCGCACGCGGCGTTGGACATTATTGAGCAGCGTTGCCGTACGCAGGTCAACGGGGCCAGTTGGAGCTTGCGCGTGGTGGAACAGTTGCAGGCACGAGGGAGCTCCCGCACCGCTGCCTTGGCCGAGCTCACCCGATTGACCGCGCGGCATCAGGCCAGCTCCACTGCCTCGCCGGTGCACACCTGGCCGTTGCCCACCTCCGGGGTGGTCGCACGGCCCAAAGTAGGGGGGCGTGGCCCGGTGGTGGGATTGCCTGCGCCCACAGCTCCAAGCCGGGGTGCTGTGGGCTTCCCGGCTGTGGCACACTGGAGGGCATGAGCCAGCTGCACGAGATTATTCCCTGCGCGCGTCGGTAGTTCCATCCACCGACGCGCAGACCTTCCGTGGCTCACGGGAGGTCTTTTTTATGGAAGGGTCGCTATGTCCAGCACCACTGTTGACGTGTATGACACCACCCTGCGCGACGGTACGCAGGGGGAAGGGATCAGTTTGTCGGTGGGGGACAAGCTGACCATTGCCCGGCTGCTCGACGAGCTAGGGGTTGACTTCATCGAGGGAGGGTGGCCGGGGGCCAACCCCAAAGACAGTGAGTTTTTCGCCCGCGCCGCCGAGGAGTTGACCCTGCACCATGCCCAACTGGCTGCCTTTGGAGCCACACGTCGCGCTGGTGTCGCAGTGGCCGATGATCCCCAGGTTGCGGCCTTGCTGGAGGCGAACACTGCGGTGGTGTGCCTGGTAGCCAAAAGCCACGCCGAACAGGTAGAAGTGGCGCTTCGCACCTCCCTAGAGGAAAACCTCGCGATGATCACCGATACGGTGAGCTATCTCACCGGCCACGGTCGGAAAGTTTTTGTTGATGCAGAACACTTTTTCGACGGTTATGCGGCACATCCTGACTACGCGTTGCAGGTGGTGCGCGCGGCGGCGGATGCCGGTGCGCACGTGGTGGTGCTCTGCGACACCAACGGGGGAAGCCTGCCAGAGCAGGTGGGCGCTGCAGTGGCGGCGGTGCACCAGCTCAGTGGGGCGAATCTGGGCATTCACTGCCACAACGACAGCGGTGTGGCCGTGGCCAACACCCTCGCGGCGGTGCAGGCGGGGGCGATGCACGTACAGGCAGTGGCCAACGGGTATGGGGAGCGTTGTGGCAATGCGGATTTGTTCACGGTGGTGGCGGCCTTGCAGTTGAAGTTGGGTCGCACTGTGCTGCCTGCAGGCCGCCTGCAGGATCTGACCCGTATCAGCCATGCGATTGCCGAGGTGGCCAACCGTGCTTTGCCAGCACCGACCCCCTACGTTGGCGCCTCCGCCTTTGCCCACAAAGGCGGCCTTCATGCCAGCGCGGTGAAAATCCGCCCCGACCTTTATCAGCACATTGATCCTCGTCAGGTGGGCAACGACACCCGGATGCTGGTCTCCGAGTTGGCGGGGCGTGCCTCTGTGGAGCTGAAAAGCCGCGAGTTGGGTGTGGACCTCTCTGATCGCCCCGAAGCCCTGACACAGGTGGTGGAGCTAGTCAAACAGCGTGAGGCAGTTGGCTACAGCTATGAGGCGGCCGATGCCTCATTTGAGTTGTTGTTGCGCGATGTGTTAGCCGGGGCCAAGCAGCGGCCTTTCCAGGTGGAGTCGTGGCGGGTGCTGGTGGAGCATCGCAGGGCCGGTGACCCAGTGCCCGCAGCAGAGGCCACAGTCAAGGTGCATGCCCAGGGTCAACGCCTGGTCGCTATCGGTGAGGGCAACGGCCCGGTCAACGCTTTAGATGCCGCCCTACGTCTCGCCTTGGAGCCGATCTATCCACAGTTAACTTCATTGAAGTTGACCGACTACAAAGTGCGCATCATCGATACCGGCCAGGGCACCGCCGCAACCACCCGAGTCCTTATCGATACCACCGATGGCAAGACCTCCTGGTCCACCGTCGGTGTCGGGCAAGACATCGTCGAAGCCTCCTGGCAAGCCTTAGAGGATGCGGTCAGCTACGGGCTGCTGGGGAGTTGATCGCTGGGTGAGATAGAAGCTAGCGATTAGAACTAATGGATTTCCCAGCTTGAAGCATGAAAGATTCTCGTGGCAAACGAGGCAACCGGATCATCTGAGAGGCACGATAAGGGACAGTTGCCCCACTGCGGGTAGAGTGCCCAGGTTTTTTCACGACACTGAATTGATGACCTTGCATCAAGTATTTCCTCTGCCCATGAACAGAACCCCATTCTGGTCTTGGAATAAGCGAAGCTTGCAGAATGACCACGCTATGACCTGGGATGATCACAGTCCCTCCTGGAACAATACCGGTCGGTGTGATCAGTGTTTTGTCGGCAGTCGTCGTGCATTCCAACGCATAGCTTTTCCACTGTCCTGCAGGCAGCTGAAAAGCAGTCTGCTTTGAGGAGCGATTAAAGATAACTAAGAGGCCATCCCCATCTCGTGTGGCACGTGGTGTAGTCGGCTGTTCCGTGCAAGCCATGAATGCGCCGAAGCATGAAATATGGGCATCCTGCGCTGTGTTAACGGTCGATCCGTCAGCTTTGAGCCATACGACATCTGGTGGCCCCCCCTCAAAATGAGGCAATCCTGTAAAATGACCGGGATCTCTTAATGCAGGGTGAGTTTTCCTGAGATCAGCTAAGGCACCAAAGAAATGAAGTAGATCAGGATCTGGCACAGGCCATTGATGCCACACTCTGGCGTCATCAATGTCGTAAGGATTATGTAAACCGTCCTGTGTTTGGCCGCAAATATCGTTTGCTGTGACGAGCGGCATGCCTTTTGAAGTCATCAAAATCGTGAGTAAGCCCAGCGATATTTGTCGATTCACAGAGACGTCATTGGTGTTGGTGATATCTCTTACACGGTCTGCAAGTGTAGGTCCATCGTGACTACCAATGTATGAAATTACTCCACCTACCTTCCAGCCATGCGAATCGGAACTTCCAGCAAACCCTTTAATGAATAAATCTAAAGATTTACTGTTAGTAAGCCACCCAATAGAATCTCTCAACCCTGGATCCCACTCTGCATATTTACCTGGCAAACTACCAATTTGCGTTCCTAGGCAATCCCAAGGCTCCCCGCTTAGAAAGAGTCGAGATAACTCGGGATCATGTGCAATGTCATGGAGGAGTTGACTTGTGCCCTGTTCGTGAGTTTCACCCCCTCGTGTTAGCGCTGCCAGAAGATCGAAACGAAAGCCATCCACACCTAAATCGGCAAGATTGCGCAACGAGTCCATGATTATTTGGCGGGTCAATGGCGTATCATTTAAGGATGCACCACACCCGGTACAATCCCAATAATGAGGACCTATAGGTCGATACCATCCATGTGGATCTAAGCCTTTACCGGATGCTGTCAAGCCTTGGTGGTTACCCTCAAAGGTATGATTATAGACAACATCTACGATAATTTCTAGTCCTTGTCGGTGAAATGCCTCCACCATATCAGCGAATTCTTTTCTAATACCTCCTGGGTAGCCCTGTGTTCCATATCCAGGATCCAAAGCCATAAAGCTCATAGAATTGTATCCCCATACGTCATCAGGATGAGAGGCATGAACGGGCATGAGTTCTATAGTGGTTACTCCGGCAGCCTGAAAGAAGGGGATCAGGTGAACTAATCCAGAAAATGTTCTTCTTTGTCCTTCGGGTACATCTGGATGTATTCGTGTAATATGTCCGACATGAACTTCACAGATTATCCGCTGTGAAAGCGGTATTTTTGGTCTGTTTCCAGTATCCCACTGAAGGGAGTTGTCTGGTACTACCGAAAATGGAACATATCCAAAACTGTCGTAGTTATTAGGGCGAATATCAGCAGTACGAAAATTTCCACTTCTATCCATATCGTGTCCGTCATAAGTGGCTGCCCGTCCTATTTGCATCTTCTTTGGGTTTGGGTAGGCAATCTCCGACGCATGTGGATCTATCAACGCTTTGTGAGGGTTGAACACCTCGCCCATGTAAGGTGCCCAAGGTCCATCAACACGGATGTTGTACTTCGTACCGGGCGGTGTGTCGGGTATCTCTCCCGTCCATGGACCTTTGGTGGCAGCACTGCTTAAATCTCTTTGTCTAGATTGTGGTGTGAGAGACCAGAGTTCCTCTCTGCCATTAGGTTTAAGAACTGCTATATAAACTTTCCAAGCTTTAGGCGCAAAGACGGTGAAGGTGGTTGCTCCGGTCTCGGGATCATAAGTCGGTCCCTGTCGTTCAGGACTTGGGGCGGGCCTTGCAGCCCGTACTCTAATGATTGCCTTTTCATAGCTCATGTCATGCATTTTAACATCCAACCTAACGTTGAGGGTAGGACTTTCAGCAGAAGTTGGCCGCGCAACACTCAGTAATCATGAGATAGTGGATAGTTAAAAGATTTTGTTGCTCGATAACTTGACAAGAGAATAATTATATTCGAGGTTGAGATTTGCCGCAATTCATTACATCAATTCAAAATTAATAAACTAGTAGTAAAATAAATTATTACTGGTAGAAAATTATGTGCACTTCTTGCCAAGCATATCATCTGTATTGTTTCGTAGAAGCTGGAGTTAAAGTTAGCACAAAAAGAGCTTGCAGGCTAATTGAGAACCTACCGAGCTAGTACAACTGCCCGAGGACCCTACCTGCATGGCATTTTGGTAGTCATTGTCTGAAAAATCGTTCGGTGATGCGAACTACATTGTATGACCAGTTGCTTAAAGAGGAATTGCTCCAATCGGGATTCTCTAAGGGTAGTATCACTAGGAGCTACTTTAGACGATAGAAAAAAGTTATGATCTATCTCGCTACTTTAGGGTTTAATCGAGGATGAATGCGTGCACAGACTACACTCACGTACAATTGGGGTGGAATCACTTGATCCTGCTGCTGAGGTGCACGCACCATTATCGCCACAGGCAGGTCAGCAAGCATGGTAGCTAATTGCGCGTTACCGCCCTGGTAGACATCTCCGGTTAAGGTATTAATCCATTGACCTGGGGGAAGAGCAATAGTAGCACTATTGAAACCACCAGATTGATTCAAGCCATGAGCAAGACGAGTAACCACGGCGATAACTGCCTGATTTCTTCCCTCACGTTTGAAGGCATAAGCATGATCGCTAGTGGTAGGGACCTGCTGGTAGGTGGAATCTGGGCTAAACGCATCGGGGCATTCTCGACGTAATCGTAAAGCGCTAGAAACTACTAGCATTTTTTGATCGTCAAGATCGTGAGGAGATCTACCTGCAGTAAGTGTCTGCATTCTGTGATTCAACGCGGCGTAGTTGACCAGTTCGCGATTGTCTGGATCAACACCCATCTGACGGACTACCTCACACCCTTGGTATGTGTCCGGCACACCCGGGAATAGGAGTTGCACTGTAACTGCGCCAAGAATGTTTGCGCGAATCGCGTGAGACATCGCGTGATGGTATTGCCGGATAATTGTACGAACTTCGGTGCTTGCGCAAGCGCCTTCAACTAATTTTCGCACGGCTTCTTCATATTTATCATGTTCGTCATTTCGATCGCTCCAGCGAGTATAAGACCCAGCTTCGCGAATAGATTTTTCCATGATAACTATTAAACGTTCGGTGATTTTTTTCAAGCCAGCTGCGTCAAGAACCGTTTGTAGGGGCCACACTGACACTAACGTTTGCCAAAACAAATATTTGGTGGTTGCGTCCACCATAGTTTGACGCAATGTCGCTTCTTCCAGCTTACGAATAGTAGCATCCCATCCCTGAGGATCCTCGGTTGCGACCTGATTAATAGCGCGCAAGTCTCCTGACCGTTTAGTATCATGTGTATTTAATGTGGTCATGGTGGCTGGATATTTCTCTAGTACGGTCTGGGCAAAAGCGGTTAATTCATCGGGATTGATCGCAAGTTGATCAGGATCTCCGCCCACCTCTTTCAAGGCAACAAGAAATGTATGGAGATAAAATGCTTGATCTTCTTTTGCTTTTGCCATGAGTGGCCCAGCGGCTTGATTAAACCTAGTAGTAAATTCATTCATTATTGGGTCGGAGCTCACCGAAACGAGAATGTCGTTCAGTATATGCAAAGCTGTTAAAGCAGACTCATCGTCACTGAGAACACCCTGTGCGTATGAGTAAGCTTTTTCTATGGTCAGTAATGAATCCTTAGAGGGAATTTGCCCAGGAACGGAGTATGATCTGTAGCATTGCATTCCTATGAGGAGCTGCACCAGCGCTGTCCTAACGCTATCTTCAGGCGCTTCATTAAGTTGTGGAATATTGTGTGCCAACCTCATGAGACGATGCACTTCAGGGTAAAGAATACTCGTCAGAACATGTATTTTTGCCGCAGTAACTACTTCTGAAAATTCCTCCGCTTGCTGGGTATATTTGATATACAATTCCCGTAATTTTTCTACACTTTGTGGATCTATAAATAATTTGTCGATTTTTTCGAGGGCTTTGTAGCCTGTATCCCCAGCAGTTTTCCAATCATCTGGTAATTGTTCATTTCCCTCGAGTATCTTTTCTACTATGACCCATGGTTTTTTCTCTTCCCCCCACAATTGGGTCCAATTTTCAGTTAAATCATCCAGTAATTTTTTGGGGTTGGCTACGCCATCAATATGGTCACAACGTAACCCTACAAACACTTTACCTTCGGGATCTATGGTATGAAGAATCTCTAACAACGGTGTGACAGTAGCGCGAAATACTTGTGGGTGTTCTACTTGAACACCTATGAGTTCATTGACGTTGAAAAAGCGTCGGTATCCAGGCCCCTCGCGCCAATCACCGAATCGATAATATTGTGCATCAAGCAAATCTCTGAGCGGTAGATTTTCGGTGCCTGCTTTGATGGGAAAGGTACGCTCGTCGTCACCATGATACAGTTTTAGTACGGATGAGCCATTACTCAGTCGCTCTACCCGAACAAGCCCCCATTGAATGCAGTCTTCAATAGAGCTGCCGAGGAACGGGAGGATGATTTTATTTCCCCCTAGCTCCCAGTCGACATCATAAAACTTCGCGCACTCACTTTCGGGACCGTATGTAAGTAATTGCCATAGGGTCGGGTTTAATTGAACATCGCGAGGGAACCCTTGATGGTTAGGAACAATATCAATAATAATATGCATCCCGCGCGCCTGAACTTGTGCTGCAAGGCTGGCTAGCCCCTCCTCGCCACCAAGGTCAGAACTGATGATAGTGGGATTGACTACATTATAACCGTGGGTTGAACCGGGTTCCGCCTGTAAAACGGAAGATAAATAAAGAGTATCGATACCAAGTTCTTGAAGGTAATCCAGTTGATGTATTAAATCAGCAAAGGTAAACTCTGAACGTAACTGTACACGGTAAGTTGACGATGGAACTTGAGTACCAATCTGCATGATGAGAACGCCTTTCATGACGTTTCCTACTTAAACTGCCCCAAGTATGCCCTACATCGGTAGGGAATACTGCTTAAACGCGCGAAGATGTAGGAAGTCAAGAGTTCAGTTCGTAAGGACTGAACTCTTCTACCGTGCGTCGCCTGATCATCGTGCTGCTGACCCCTGGGGTATAGCCGAAATACTCCACGGCTGCGCCGAGGGCTTTTAGGCGCTCTGCATCGGCTATCCATCCTGGCTCGTGGGCGCGGTCGTCTCCGGCGAACAGGCAGTCAAAACCCCAGCGCTGCCAAGCGGCTACTTTGTCGATGGTGGTGTGATCAACCAGCACCACCTCATCGACGTAGCGGAGGGCAGCCAGGATTTCGGCGCGATCTGCGGCTGTGATCACTGGAGGGCGCTGCTTGAAGAAAATCACTAATTCATCGGTGAGAACTCCCACACGTAGATGCTGACAGCGGGCGCGCGCTTGACGCAGCAGGGCTAAGTGGCCCACGTGGAACAGGTCGAAAACTCCCGCAATGTAACCACGCGCATACCTTGGGTCAAGTTGGGACACGGTGACACTCTCCCACAGAAAAGGTTTCCGGGCCGGCAAGCAGGTCCAGAGCGGCGGGCAGAACGCGGGTCCGGCGGATACCCCAGGCGTTGACTTGGCGGCGAATGGCGTCAACGAACACATTGCAGATCACCACACACGTACGTTGCGGATCCACACCTGCCAACACGGCGGGAGATTGCACCGTCAAACCATGGCTGAGGGTGCCCCAGCGGTTCATGTCGTTATCCACCAAAATCTGCACGGGTAAGGGGGAGTGGGTGCTGTTCTCTTGATCCCACAGCTGCCCCGCCCCGAAGGCCACCACCGTCCACTCCTGCAAACCTGTCCACGGATGGTGATACCAGCGCAACACCTCGGCATACCCACAGTCAGGATCCAACCACGCCGGGTGGCCCCGATGGTGGCGCAGGCCACCTCCAGGGCCGCCGTCGGGATCGGCAAAGGTGGCTCCGTACAGCTGGGGCAGCAGCAGGTGTGGCTGCGCCGGAGTAGGCACCTGCAACTGTTCGAAATCGTGCGTTGTGTGCCACGAACTGAAGTGATGCGCGGGTAACCCTTGGTACTCATAGCTACCGGTGTATTGGGTGAGCACCGCCGCAAGGCCAGTACGTGCAGCGTCGTAGGTGCGCACCTGCTGTTGCCACTGGGCCAACGGTTGACCAGCAGGCAGTGAGGCGGCCTGCTGGCACACCTGCTCCCACCGCTGTGCGGAACAATCGAGAAAACCGTGCCGGCGTGGTCCATACCGTTGGGCGAACACTAAACGTTGCAGGTGGCGCAACTGGTCAACATGCTCCTGGTGTGCAGCCTGGTCGGCGGGCACACCATCCACAGCAGTGATATCAATCCACATCCCCGCGTGGTGGGGTTGCCCAGCGTGCAGATGCTCCAACGCGGTGGTCGTGCTGTCTCGCAAGCGCAAAGCCCCGCCGAGAAAAAAATGCGGATCGGAGTCCGGGGTCTGCAGCCACAGCCCGGCTGGCCAGACGTTGGCGGGCAGGGCAACCAGAACGTCAAAATCAGCTCGAGGCATCACCACGTCCAGGTCATCATCCCAGGGGATGAAGCCATCGTGGCGAAGTGCCCCCAGCAGGCTGCCATACATCACCGCCCAGCGCAGACCATGGGCGTGACAGACCTGGCCCAAGTGTTGCACCAACTGCAGTTGCACCTGCCACTGCCGCTTACGAATCCAGCTGATACTCGGGTCTCGGGCCGTACTGGCCCGCAGCAGCGGTAACTGCGGGTCAGTGGGGGTCGCCGCGTCCTGGTAGCGCCGGGCCGTCAGCGCAACCGGGGAGCTGTGCTGCCACGACCGCATCACCTGGTGGGTGTGATGGGCGCGGTTGGCAGCAACGAACGCGTACTCCTGCTCCAACCATTGCTGCCACTGCTCAGTCAGGCCGTAGCGGTGCTTCAATCCCTCCAAGCTGACCACCGTGTCGAGGGCGGGATTGAAGAAGTAGCTGTAGTGCAACGCCCGCACCATGATGGAGCCCATCGTCAGGTTAGGCTGGCAAAACTCCTGGTCAAACCACAGAAACTGCCCGTCGCGGTAAAAGCAGTTGAAGGGGACCAGGTCCAGAAAAGCCTGCTGCAGCACGGTGGTGCTGTTCCACGCTGCCAGCTGCGGTTGCCCCTGGACTCCCGCCGGATGGGGATCAACGGAGCAGCCCAGGGGCGGGCTGCTGCGCATGATCTGCTCGGCCAAACCGTCGAAAATGCAGATGAGCTGCCGGCCAACGTCAGCAAACGCGGGGATCGCGGCCAGGTGGCCGGCCAGAGTGGGACCCTCCACGTGAGGTAAGCGAACGGCAGGCCCGGGCTCCAGCTGGTGATCCAAAACGGTCAAGCCACGCTGGCGCAACGTGGCTGTATGGCTGACCAGCGCCTCGATCGCCGGATGGCCCGCTGACCACAAAGCACGCTTACGCACCGTGTGGTCGTGGTGCATGGTGGTGATCAGCGCATGCCCCACCTCCCGGTCGCTGGAGATCACCGCGCAGGTAGGGCTTTCGGCAGGGATCTGCTGACCGGCCAGCACCACAAACCCCTGGGAGAAGAACTGCTGCACCCCATTCTCGCGTAAAGCTGCCCACAGGTGAGCGGGCTCCGCGACCTGGCCCTGCCGCGTGGGGGAGTAGGTGGACAACCGGGAGAACACCTCCGGCTGCGGCTGGTAACTATCGGTGAGGATCAGCTGAGGCACATGGTGATCGGGCAGAGGTTGGTGGACACGGACCTGGGCCAATCCGGCCTGGTGGCACAGTTGCTGAACCTGGGCCAAGCTGCGCTGGGGATGAGCTCCCGCGTAGTGCTGCATCCCCTCGAAGGCAGCATCGCCACTGCCAGGTTCGGGCAGGCCACACCAACCCGACAACGCAAACCGATTCGGCAACGCCCACAGCAACACCCCGTGCGGGGGCAAACTCTCGGCGATGCGCGCCAGCAATTGCACGGTAGCGTGATCGCGGCGTTCGCCAGTGTCAACAAACCACGGCCAGCCATCAAGCACCACCAGATCCCACTGGCCCTGGTGGTGAGCAGGCAACAACGCAGGCAGATCGGTGGGGCTGACCAGAGTCAGGCTGCTGCCGGCGGGCACAGCCTGGGCCGGCAGGCGCGCGGTCAAAAAATCCTCACGCGGGCTGCCCAGCGCTACCACACTGACCTGCGTGCGGGCCTGCTGCCCCGATCGGCGCAGCAACGCCTCAGTCAGCTCCCCGTAGTTAGGGTTGATCTCCAACACTGATGCTGATGGAGGCAGCGGATACCACGCCACCACGGCATCACGCAGGGGGCTCAGCGCCCGAAAGACCTCCCAGCGGCCATCAGCGGTGATCACCTCGGTGAATCGGTGGGGGTCCAGGCTTGGAGCGTGCTGCTGCAAGGCACGCAGAATGACCTGCTCTGGCTGCGGCCTGCCCGCACTGCTCATGTGGGCACCCGCAGGGCAATCATGCCCCGGCCCAGGTCGTCGCGCAGATGCAGCCCGTCGAGGAAGGATAACTCCAGGCGGGAGTAGGTGCTGCTGATGTGGCGCCACAGGCGGTCGGCAAACTCCGGGTAGACAGCTTTGGCCCCACCGGCCAGCGCGGCGGGGGAGATGAGGCTGCTCAGCTCGGCCACCATCGAGGCCCACGTATCGCGCACGGCAGCGTGCAGCTGCTCCAGGCAAGCCAGGTGGGCACTGCAGCGATGCTCGGCAAAGCTGAGGAACGCTCCCGCGCAGTTCATGGTGGACACCGACGCTTCGGTGGAGGTCACCATCGTCTCTAACAGGTGGTAGCGGCCCAGCAACCAGCTGGGATGCTCCCCTGGGTGCACGCCGCGAGTCAGCAGCGCACTCACCTGCCCGTGCCAGTCGGGCATCCCCCGGTAAAAGCCCAGGTAGAAGCCCTGCCAGTCGGCTGTGACCAATTGCTCCAAGCCGGCCTGGCACGTGCCCATCGAGACCAGATCGAAAAAGGCGAACGTGCCGCCCTCGCGCACCCCCAAGCGGTGCAGGTAGGCACTGTAATGCTGACGCAAGCCTGCGGCGTCCTGCAAAATCTGATCGCGATGCGCAAAGGCGCGCTGCAGGGCCAGCTGAGCTCCAGCCGCATCCAACGCCGTGCGCGGGGCATCTGGGCTGCTGGTGGACACCCCCGCAAGGCCAGCGGGCAGGCGCTCGGCCAGCAGGTCATCCACCGTGCCGGCAAAGGGGGAGTGGCACAGGGCAGCTAGATCCTGGTCGCTGCGCAGGCTGGCCTTGCTGATGAGGCTTCGGGAGATGCGTAAATAGCGCGAGGCTGGCAGATTGTGCCCGCCGGGCAAGTGGCGCAACGACTCATAGAGCTGGCGCAGCAGCAGGCCATCGCGAGCGGCGAAAAGAACCAGGTGAGGTTGGCGCAGCATCATCTGCTGGGCCAACCACACGGTGAAAACGCCCAGCAGCGGCCCGAGAATGAGCTGGCCCACCTGCGTCATCGAACTCAACCGGGGGCGGGGGTCCTCCGGCGGCCCACCCAATCGCTGGGCGTGCTCGATCACTGCCCGGGCCACGTGGTGCTCCAGGGGGGATCGGGCCAGGTGCTCCAAGTCCGCCCAGGGGTGTGCACTGTCCTGCTGTGGTGAGATCTCCGGCAGCCTGGGGGTGTCAGTGGGGGTGGGCCAGGGCATAGAGAACCGTCTCCGCAGGGTAGATGCTGTAGTGGCGCAGGTAGAGCGTGTAATCGGGGACCAGCGAGGTGATGAGTTCCGGGATGATCACCACGTCCTCCGGGCGGTGGTAAACCGAGATCGCCAAGCTGGGACGGTGAGTGGTGATGGTCGAACGCGCCCCCCACAGCGCTTCGTACTCTGCGCCCTCAATGTCCATCTTGATGAAGCTGACCGCCCGGCCCTGCAGCCAGGAGTCCAGGTCGGTCACCTCAATACTGTCTGCGGCTTGGGCGGCGATGGTCGAGCTGCCGTTGCTGGTAGCAAGAAAGCCCAACCGGGTTTGGTGGCTCCACAACCCCAGGGGTACCAGCGTGCACGCCGGGCGCCGCCCCGCCTGGACCAGCTGGTGGGCGCGGGCGAGGTTGGCCGGATCGGGCTCGAAGGCGTAAAACTGCCCTCGGTGCTCAGGGCCGT
Organism: Actinomycetota bacterium; assembly: GCA_039812585.1. Taxonomy (GTDB): domain Bacteria; phylum Actinomycetota; class Actinomycetes; order JBDIAW01; family JBDIAW01; genus JBDIAW01. The sequence continues at coordinate 28,469 of JBDIAW010000007.1, forward strand.
AGTGGCGTTGCATGACCTCAGCAAAGGCTTGGGTGGTCTCCAGCTCCAACGCCCCGGCATCCACCACCACCTCATCGGCGCGCAGGTGCACCAAGCCTGGTTCCAGGTATTGCACCGACAGATCCGCGCTGCCGCCCAGAATGTGCTCCGGGCTGACCCCGTGGGCTAGCAGCAGTGTGCGCATCTGGTCGGCATACATCTCCGAGCCCAACAGGAAGCGCACCGGGCGGCCTTGATGGTAGGCGGCAACGACCTCCAGAGGATGCTCCACGGGCAGATCCTTGGTGGCGCTCAGTGCGCTGTTGCGGTCGCAGAAACTATGCACCTGCACACCCAACTGTGACTGCACAATCCAGCGCAGCGCATCCCCCTCCCCCCCAGCCCCATAGATCACCAGCTGGCAGGAAGGCGCCAGAGCGGCGAGTTGATCGAGCAAACGCTGCCAGCTAAAGGGCTCCTTCAACTGGACCAGACCTTGATCGACCAGATCCATCATGCACATCGGGTCGTGGGTGTGGTTCATCTGGAGTCGGGCAGCCAGGATGGTGCGAGAGTGCTCATCGGCCAACCGGTCAGCTACCGCCTCGGCCTGTGCCGTAGTGGGCACCGGGCGCTGCACTGGCAGGCCCAACGGTGCCGGGTCGCAGGCCAGGCTGGGTGGGGCTGGGTGCAGATTCAGGCTCATGACTGGCTCCGGGTGGGCGTGCAAGCCAGGCTGTTCTGCTCCCGCACGGTGCGCACCAGACCGTCGTGGATGCGTTGCCCCACCCGCCCATCCAGCGGCCCCATCACCGCCGCAAAGGCCTGCCGTTGCCCTGCTTCATCGTGCTGTCCGTTGGTGAGGTGGTCCAACAGGTCATCGAGGCTGACCTCACCTCCATCTTGTTGGCAGGCCCAGGGCAGGTTGGCACTGTAACTGCCAAAGCAGCCGTGCTCCTGCGTGCGTTGCCAGGCATCGGGGTCGGCACAGCGAGTGGAGACCAGCCTCCAACTGCCGTCAGGACTGCCTATCGACAGCGACAGGTCATAGGCCCATTGCGTGACCACCGTGCCATCAGCCAAGCAGGTGGCGAACAGGGCGTTACTGACCCAGTCATGCTCGGGGGTACTGCGCTGCGCAGCGTCCTGGTAGGGCAGTGGGCCCACATCGGCCAGCTCAATCCGTGGTGTAGAGGCGTGAGGGTCGATCCGCACCGCAGCGTTGGCGTCACGAGGCAAGGCCAACACCTGCCCCTGCCAGGCCACCACGTTGACAAAAGGGATCACCCCGGGAGTGAAGCCGGCGGGGTAGTCACTGAAGCGGCGCGTCTGGCCAGTGTCCAGATCGTAGGCCAGGATGGTGCTGCCCTGCGCGGGTGCCAACCACACCGTGCGGTCCAGAACGAGCAGATCCCAAAACGCCTCGCCGGGCTGGCCCACCTCGTGGCGGGTCACCGTGTGGGTGGCCAGATCGAAGATGAATAGCGCGTTGGTGCGGGTGCTGGCCATATACAGCAGATCCCCCTCCAGCTGCACCCCGTTCATGGCGTGGAAGATCAGCTCGTTGCCGTGCGGGGCGGGGTTATCCTCCAGCCAGTCATCCCACACCTGCTGAGCTCCGGTGCTCAGGTCGACCAGGACCAAGCCTGGGTGCAGGCCTGGTACCAGCACCAGGGTGTCCCTCCAGCGCACCGAGCGCACGAAGGACTGCGGCGTTGCCCCGGGAACCTCGTTGCGCTGCATCCACCCACTGGAGGGCTGGTAGCGGCACATCACCCGGGAGAAGTAAGGAGTCACCAGCAGCTCGTCGTGTTCGCGGCTCCAGGACACAGCATTGTGGGCGCGCAACAACTGCCTGGGTTGACCCAGGCTGGCTACGGGGGTGAACTCACCTGTAGCCAGATCCAGCCGACACAGGGTGTCCAGCCGGGCATGGGCAAACCACGCGGTGGTTGGCTCATCAGGATCCTGAACCAGGTCCGTCATCCACGCCTGGTCATAGCAGGTGGAGCTTGGCGGTTGCTGGTGGGCCTGAGGGTCAGGAGCAGCCAGCAACAGCACCGGCTTACCTGCCGCCCCAAAGTAATGCGCCGCCGAGGAGGTCGGCTCTCCCAGGTAGGCCGAGCACCAATGCAGGGCGGCGCTGAGATCAGTGGTGGTATCGATGAGCACCGCCTGGCTGCTGGTCGCCGTTTTGCGCAAAGCGTTATAGGCCACTCGCACCAAGGGGGCCTGGGAGGTCAGCGTGGCCTCCAGCAGAGGGTGAGGCCTCCAGATCAGCACGATGTCGCGGCGTTGCTCCACCGCCGCGATGACCTGTTTCAGGCGCGTGAAGTAGGCCGAACCCGCCGCCAATACTGTGGCGATTCCGGTGTTGAGAAACACGGCGGTACGTCCCCGTAGGTGACTCACCCAGTCCGGTGTCTGCAAAGGCACAGTGCTGTTGGTGCTGGTTGCACGCACGACCAGGTCGGTTTTGGCGCTGCCCCAGGGCAGGAGTTTGTCACGGTAGCGCGGGCTGAAATGGTGAGCCATCTGCGGCGTTTGCGTGATGATCCAATCCACGTTGTCATAACTGGGCAGACTGCCGTGGGATTCGGTCAACGCCCCCCCGGAAAGGTAATAAGGCAGGTAGACAATGCTGGCCCCGGTATTTTTCAACGTGGAGGCAAAAAACCGTTGGGGGATCCGGGTCACCACGTTGAAAATGTCAAAGACGTTGTGCAGATAGATGATGTCGGGACCAAAACTGTGCACATCGAAGGTTTCGTGGGACTCCACCATCACCTCAGCCGGAAACTGGTCGGATTCATCGTGGACGGCGACCGGAACACCTTCAACGATTTCGCTGTAAGGGATGGGAATGACCTTCACCTCGCACTCTGGGTCGTTGATCGCCGCCTGCCAAACCGTGTGCATGCAGTCCCACAAGCTTGCTTTATAGGGCATGAAACAGATCCTCATGGCATGGCTTCCTCTGCTGGGGCGGCTGGACATTCCAAACCGGTGCATTCCAGCCAGGAGAAATCTCGACCACAAAACTCGTCATAGAGTTTTTTGTCCGCCAGGATGTGTGGGTTAGTGACCACGGTGTAGTCGCGGTGAAGAAATTTCAGCAGCCGATCGGCCACGCTCGGATCAGGATTGTGCCACGGGGTGTAGCCCAGTAATTCGTGAAAAGTGCGTGCATAATCGGTGATCGCATCGTGGATGTCCCGCAGACTGGCAATTTGATCAGGTGTTCTCGTTTCAGGGCCAAACACTGGCTCGCCACCTGAAGAAAATCCCACCAACGTCGGTTGATCAGACGACAGCACATTTTCGACGAACATGTAGTTGTCCAACAGGTGTGACGTGGACACATAGTGGTTACCGCTAGTGAAAAGTGACTGGACAGCTAAGCCTTTTTTGGGAGGAAAGTCGGAGGCTAAGCGGACGAAAAAGAACCCCTGGATCGATCGACCCAACACATCCTCCAACGCCAATTGAGAGGTACCTGCCGAGACGAAGTCACAGAAGGCAATCGTGTCTTCCTTGGTCAGTCCAAGATCTTCCAGATAGGTACGGTAATTCTTTTCTGCTTCTTGCGCGCGGGCTTGGATGGCCGGCCAGTGGCGCTGCACATAATCGACCCATTCTTCCCCTGCCTCTCGGGGGGAGATCTCCTGCGGATCCAGGTGGAAACGTTGGGCAAGCAGGTGCTCCGCACTGCCTTGGAAGGGAAACGAGACGGCATACTCCAAGCGCTGTGGGTTGACCAACGAAGCAAAAACCCCGCAGGCTCGTGAAGTGAGTAGATAGACCGGTTGGGGATAGTGATGCTCACCTCGATGACGATGCTGATAGCCCTGGATAAAATCAGTAATGAGCCGTTGAAGAATAAAGCCGTCACGTGCTGCTACATACAATCGCTCACATTGACCTTGTGTGCGCTCGAGCAGCCAGTGAACAAAGGTGGTGACAATCGGTGCAGTAAAGATGGTCCCGATATCGCTGTCATGCTCGAGACGAAGACGTCCTTGGGTGTCATGGAAGATAAACGGATCATTGAAGACGTGCGAGGCGAACATTCCCACCTGAAGCTGGGTGTGGGGGGTCGTAGCGAGCTCCAGGAGTTCATCGAGGGCCGAGCAGTCCAACAGGGCATAAGGGGAGGCAATGAGCACACTGGACATTCCCCGCTGGGTGGCAGCTGCATCGTCGGCGTCGGGGTTGTCTCCAATGTGCACACAGGTCGAAGGGTTTTTACCTTCCAGATACACGTCAAATAAGCCATTGCATTTCGAGACGCCGTAGTCGCCAGACACCAGCAGGGTGTGTGGCCCACGCACCCCACAACGCTGCAACCATCCGGTGATCGTGGCGCTGGAGTGGTACATATCAGAAATCAAGGTGACGGGCTTACCTAGGCTCAGGGCATAGTCATAGAGGTCCACCACGGCTCGACGGGGGATCAGGGCTTGAGTTTCACAGGATAATTCCAGCGCTTGCAACTCCTGACATAACCATTGGGGCCAGCCGGTGTTGCGATGTAAACGTTGGTAAATATCTTCAAGGGTAGGGCTGCCGATCTCGCGGTTCAGTTCACCTTCTGCACCACTGCGTTGCTGCGCGAAACGGTCACAGTCATACCCACGAGCTGAGGCCTGTACGGCAACCAGATCAAAAATGTGTGCAGGTTGCAAAACCCGCCGGGTCATCAAGGTGTCGAAAATGTCAAAACTAATAGAATCCGCCTGTGCGATCTGAGCTTTCACCTCATCGGAACTCACAGATGGGTAGGGATCGAGGTAGGTGTTTTTTTCTGCCAGCCGAGTCAGATCGCGTCCTTGCAAATCATAAACGGCAATGCCAGCCTGGCGACAGGATTGTTCTATGCGACGGAAAATAATACGCACATTGCTATTACGGGCCACAATAACGATAGTTTGTACTCCAGAAGCCACTGCTTCATCCATACTCAACACCGGATACCCGTAAACCCGCTCACCTTCTCGTGCGGCATCCAACAATCCCACAATGTGATAATGCGGGTAATGGTGCACAATGATTTCAGTGCTTGCACTTAACCCATAAATGGCCACTGGAAGGTGAGGGTCGGTCACGATGGACCCAAATTGTTGCAGAACATAGCGTTGTTCAGCAGTTAACTGCCCTGGGGTATGACTGAGGTTATTCAGGGTGGTTGTCATGGTTCGCTGCACCTCACCCGAAAATCTGTTCAGTTTCGCGGGCGTCTAAGATCGCCCTCACCATGTAAAAGTCGGTGGCGGTCGTCACTTTGATATTGTCCGGCGAACACAGAACGGCGTGCATGGTATGGCCATAGGCTTGCATCAGGCTTGCCGAATCCACAAAATCACACCTGCGATCCCTGCGGGCATATTCATGGGCGCGGAAAATATCCCGAAAACGAAAACTTTGTGGGGCTTTCGCGATATGTGTTTGAGAGCGTTCTAAGACGTCATCAATGCGACCATTGTCGTGAACTCTGGCTACTGTTTCCCACTCTGGGGCAACCGTAATTGCGTTCCCTTTGTTTTTCACTGATTCGATGTTGGCAGAAATTGCCTCTGCGGTCACTAAAGGGCGTACCCCATCATGAATCAATACGATGCCGTCATCGGGCACACCTGCTAATTCAAGCGCCTTCAGCCCTTGGTAGATGGACTCCTGACTGGTCGCCCCACCTGGAACAATATCGATTACTTTGTCACATTTGTGGTGAGCGGCATCTTTTTTAGCACGATCAATCCATCCCGCCACGCACACCACGACTATCCCATTGATCTCTGGATGAGTGTCAAAATGTTCAATGGTGTGCTGCAAAATGGTTTTCCCGTGAATGCGCAAAAACTGCTTCGGTGTGGCGCGCGAGTTCATGCGCACCCCCACACCTCCGGCAAATATCACCACGTAATTAATGGCGTGTCCCCTCTGCAGGGGGTGATCTGCATGCTGGCAAATCACCCAGAATCACCCGTAGGGTAACGGAAAGGTGATCAACTGATAACGGCGGGGGCCTGGTCCAAACGGACTATCGGCGCAGCCGGGCAGATTTGCCCACTGGCGTGCCAGTACTGCACCATCTGGCTCAGGCTATCGGCTAACTGGGTGCGAGGGTGCCACCCCAGGTGCCTCAGGCGATCCGCGCTCAGACGGTTGGCCGTGGGGGCGGCGAAGCCCGTTATGCGCCGGTCACGCACATCAATCCTCACTTGGCAACGGCCACCCCCGAAGCGGTCGCAGATCAGCTGCGCCAACTGGGCCACTTGCATACTGCTGGCGGGGTTAACCACGGTATAGGCGGTAGGACTGTGACCCACCAGCCCTACCTGGAGCAGGCCGGCCAGGGCATCCAAGCTGTCGCAGTAGTTCCCCATTGCGGTTCCGGTGCTGCGCAGTATCACATCCTGACCCAGGAGCACTTGTCGGGTGAAGGCGGCAGGAGCGCGCGGATCAAGCGCGGAGGTCCCCATCCCTACCACTTGCCCCAGGCGAGCCACCACGCAGTTCAGCCCATGCTGAGTCGCATACAACGTGCACAGGTGCTCGGCGGCGCGTTTGCCCAGCGGGTAGCAACTGCGTGGGTCTACCGGGTCAATCTCCCCCAGATACGCTTCCTCGTCGGCCACACGTGGGTGTGCCGAGCGCAGGCCGTAGACCTCCACCGAGGAGAGGTAGACCACTCGCGTGGCGTGTTGCTGCTGCGCCCAGCCCAACACCTGGGAGGTGCCGGTGAGGATCCCCTCGAAGACCTGCAGCGGTTGGCTGGCCATCGTCGAGGAGGAGGTGGTTGCGGCGCAGTGGAACACCCACACCCCGTCGGCGCCTGGCACCGCCTGGCTCAGCTCAGGGGGAGCTTGCTGCTGCAGGTCCCAGCGCACCCACTGCAGGGGCGTGTCTCCCAGAGGGGGGAGATGCTCGGGTAGGCCTGGGCGGTGACGGTAGGTGCCCACCAGGCGCAGGTCCAGATCATGGGCTCGCTGAGCTGCATCAAGGGCTGCCACCAGCATCCCACCCACCGTGCCGCTGGCTCCGGTGATCACCACGCAGGCGCCGCGAAGCCGCTGCCATGGCAAAGGCAGTGCAGCCACCTGGTCTAAGCCTGTGCTCCACCCTGATTCGCCCCAGCCTGCACGCACGCGCCGAAGACTAGCAACCGCCCGACCGCTGCTTTAGCGGCGCACCTGCAGCTGCACATACTCCCCGTCCTTGGGAGCCACCAGACGCAGGTAGAGCAAGCCTGCCGAGGAGTCCCACCAGGCGCAGGATTTGCCCGAGCGAGCTAGTTCGGCGGTGCTGCTGACAGCTCCGCCGTAGCACCACTGGTCTTTGGCGGCAATGTCGCATCCGTAGAGGCTGACCTGCGGCTTGGTGGGCATGGGGACCTCCACCTCCACCCAGCCCCCGGTGGGGGCCCGCATAACGTAGGCCGACTGAGCCGGGGGTGCCGCTGTGGCGAAGGCCACCGTGTAACGCTGCCCGGAAACGGCTGTGGTGTAGGCGGTGGTGGAGTCCGGCTCAGGGCCGTCGAGGGTGATGCTGGCACCCTCACGGCTGATGGTCAATGGCCGCAGCGCCGCCTGCTCGTTGGGTACCTCCACCGAGAGGCCGATGTAGGAGGCAGCAGGGCAAATCGCCGCGTTCCACTCCGGGCGCACCGTGCATCGCGAGCCTGCGTTGAACCCATCTCGTGCCATGACCACACTGCCTGCGCTGCCGGTGACTGAACCGTCAGTGTCGTGGAACAACGCCGAGCGTTGGGAGTCATACAGGGTCGGTTTGCCCTCATCGTCGGTGGGGGAGGCGGGTGCGGCGTAAAAAGGTAGGGCATCGACAAACCGCGCACTGGTGGCGAAGTTGTCGGCACTGGTGGGATAGCCGTTATCCAGCTTGAGCCCCAGCCCGCTGGCTTGACGCACTGCATTGGGCGTGAACTGGGCAAATGTGGTGGCGATGGTGCCCACATCACCGTCGTAGAACTCAAACCCCCGGATGGGGAACTCAGGCTGCCACGGGCGGGGCAGCGCTCTGCCAGCCGCCCCGCGCTTCTCCCATCCCTGCGCGGTGCCCGTGTTGGCGGTTTCGCCCACAACCAAGCTCTCGCGCAGACTGGTGTGGTCGTTGGCGAACGTAGCCCCAATGGCGTTATCCGCCAGCACCGCAGCGTGCACCTGTTGGTGGGAACCGCGCAACCACACTCCGTGGTCACGGTTTTTGTAGGCGGTGATGCCTTCGAACACCGCTACCACGGGGGCTGACTTCTCTGAGGTAGGGGTTTTGCGGGGGGAGAAGTTAGCCTCCACGCCGTCACGTTCCTGCTCCGGAGCAGGGTTGACGTTGACTCCGTCGCGGTCGTTGGAGTGGGCGGTGTTGTTGCGAAAGGTCCCCAGCGCGGTGGTCGCCGGGCGCAGGCTGGTGTAGGAGGACAGCTTGGCTGACAGCCCAGTGACATGTTTGGGCGGAGCGAGCCAAAAGCCCATTCCATCGGAGCCAGCGGCCACATTGCCGGTGATGGCATTGTTGGGATTGGTGATCCAAAAAGAGGCGGGGGATTGCTCATCGCTGAGCAAAATCCCTTGCCCAGCAGGAGGTTTACGGGTCCGAAAGCTCAGGTTGTCGCTGAGGCGTACCCCGGTTTCAGAGCCATCTTCAAAGAAAATCCCATGCCCGATGTGGTCATAGCAGGTGTTGCCGCTGACGGTGAGATTCTGAATACCGTGGATGGTGATGCAGCGGTTAAATGTATGGTGAATGCTGGAGTTTTTCACGTACATCTGGCTGCCATCGCCCACCAAGTGGAAGTGAATCGGGTAGCGGCGCAACGCGCTTTTCTGCCCCATGCGCGTCAGCTCGACACCAGCGATACGAGCCTGACTGCCGGCCATCACCATGATCTGCCCGCCGAATCCTCCTGAGCTGGTGGCCTGCTCGCCTTCCACGGTGACGTTGTGACTAAGCAACGCGACCTCGGCACGCTGGTCGACGCTTTGCCCCGCGACGGTCTGCACCCGGCCCCAATGCGCAAACTCCGTGGGAGAGTTCAGCCCGATCGTGGAGCCTTGAACCGAGGTGATGGTGAACACCTCGCTGAAGGTGGGGTTGAAGTCGGTGGAGGCCACCGCGATGCGATCTCCCACCGCCCACGGCATGGGTTTGGCCAGCGTCAGACTCCGCGAGCCGGCTTTGAGGGTGGCGCCCAGTTTGGTCCACGTGGGCAGGGTGCGTCCATGCAAATCCAGTCGACCCCCCATCACCCCAATCACCTTGGTGCCCATCTCCATGAGGTCTTCGTTGGACTTTTTGCCGGTTAAAACGATGCGGGCCCGTTTGGTGAAGGGTTGCTGCTGCGAGCCCACCTGCAACGCACCGTGCACCATAATGGCCCGCGCTTGGAGGGTGAGGTCAGCATCGCCAAAGGTCAGCGAGCCGTTAATAGTCAGGACTCCGATGGGAGCAGGGCTGGCGATCACAACCACGTCACGTCCTGCGGGGATCGTCACATCCTGCCCGGCTAAGGGCACCTGCCCACCCCACGTTGCGGGGTCATCCCAGCGGGTGGCTTGCGCAGGGATCTGTTGTGGCCCCTGCGGGTCAGGGATTCCTACAGTGGGCCCCTCCTGCAATCCTTGACGCTCCAGCCCAGTCTGTTCTCCCGCCGTCCACGGATGCCAGGCCAGCACCCCGACCAGTCCAACCACCATGAGCACGATGAGGGCCCCAATCAGCCCAGGCGAGCGCATCCAGGGTAGGGCTGGTGCGGCGCGTCGCCGGCCACGCACTGTTTGGGGGTAGGGCATCTGGAATTGGCTCATCCTCACCTCGGCTCACCCCACCTCGCTGTGTGGGTCAATCCAGCACAGCGCACCTCTGCACTCAGTCAGGCCTGCTTTGCCACACCTTTCCCCCCTCAGGCACAGATCATGAACTGGCTGGCGTTGCCTCTGCCAGCCTGAGAACAGCAGCTTTCTGCCTCGTAGACCATGGTGGTGCGCGATCTAAGCAGCCGTGATCACCAGGAGGGCATCCTCGCTGAGGGGGTTGGTGAAGCTGCGGGTGCCAGAGTAGGTCACTGGCTCTGCCGTGCCTACGTTTTTCCCGGTGGAAGGGTTGATCCACTGAGCTTTACCGGGCCCGGAGAGCTTACCGAGGTTAATAGTGAGATTGCGCTGAACCGGGGTGTACGCCATGATCAACGATCCGTCTGACGAACGGGCTGCGGTGGCGTAGGTATCGTTGCTGCCTCGCTCACCGGTCAGGATCGAGCCGTCGGTGTCAGGCGCCAGCGACGCGATGGGGTAGCGCTGCATCACGATGCCCACCATGGCTGTGTCACGTGCACCTTGGCGATCGAGTTCTTTAACTGCCATCTGGCCTGCGGAACCAGGCTGTGTGTCCCAGTTCAAGACCGATCCACCGTAGGCCACTCCCATGGCTTCAGCGAGGGCAGCCCACCAGCCGGTGCGTCTGTTGCGGCGGACTCCGAAGTCCCACCCGGAGCCGCAGCAGGGTTCCTGGTCGTAGTGCGGCTCCATGTGAAACACGGGTTTGGCGGGGGACCAGGCTCGTTGGTTGGACACGTAGCCGTAAGGCCAGGGAGAGCTTTCAGCGCTGAATTGGAAGGAATAGAAACTGTGCCATGAACGTGACTGCATCTGGGGTGCGCTGCTTTAGTTGTGGTAAGTGATGATTGCGGCGGGGTGAGCGCTGCGAATCGCCGGCCCCAAGATGTCAGCTTGGGCGATGAACTTCGCATTGTCGTCATCTCCTCCCAGGAACCAGATGACGTTGCTCGAGTTTTTGTACCGCTGCCCCAGGAAGCGGCCGTAGGCGGCCAACTCATCGTCACAAGGCGAGCGAGTCGATCCCCCATCGCCCCACCCCCCATTATTAGCTGCCCACAACGGGTTCAGCATCAATGTGATGCCTTGTGATTGGGCATATCGCACGAGCTCATCGGCTCCTTGCCACCAGGAAGGATCAGGAGAAGTTAACGTACCGTTCAGGAAAGGTTGACCGCGCACAGTGTCTTGCGTGTAGCTGTGAAATGAGAACGACGCCATGATGGTGTTATAGCCCTGGCGTTGACGAATCTGCATGTACTGCTTGACAGCGGGGATGGTGTAACCGCTGAATATGTTCCACCCAGTGTCGGCCACCATAAAGAACGGTTTTCCGGAGTTGTCAGCCAGATAACGTTGATCGCTGCTCACGCTCAGAGGCCAAGTGGGAGTTCCAGTCGATGAGGGGACTCGGGATGTGGAGGGCGATGCGACCTGGCTGATCGAACCAGTGCTGTGAGGGGGGGCTCCACGAGGTCGTGGCGGTGGGGGGGGGGGGTGTGGGCAGGGGGGGGGGGGCAGAGGGCGCAGTGGGGGAGGGTGTCTGGTCCGTCACGATGTCGGTGCGGGTCGAGGTCACCGTGGAGCGATCATCCTGGCTTGCTGTCAGCAGACCAGCGATCAGTGTGGCTATACCCAGGATGACGCAGGTAACTACTGCTCGCGTACGCCAGGGTCTTGTTGCCGGTTTGGGTAATGGACTCATTCTCGGCGACTCCTTATGCCCTCCAGTCCCACAACGCGTCAGCGCTCTCTTGTCAAGAGTAGAGATGTACTCATGGTGAGGTGTGAAAACTGGCTAAAGCCCAAGTGGGCTACCCCCGGTCAGGTGACAGTCAAAGGGGTGCGCAGGCCGTCTCCAGCCATACCGGGCTTGCATTGGGCGGTGTAGGTACCCGGTTGGGTGAGCTCCACGGTCATGGTGCGCGACAGGCCGGGGGAGATGTCCTCCACCTCGCTGATGACCCGATCACCCTCGCCCAGCAGGTACAACTCGGTGAGCTTGCTGCCGGAGTTGGTCACCGTGAACTCCACTTTCCCCTTCGCCACGCTGGTGCGCGAGAGTTGACAAGCGTTGTCGGTGGAGGTGACGGTGACGGTGACCTTCTCGGTGGAGGCTGAGGTTGAGGTGCTGCTGCAGGCGCTCAAAGTCAACACTGCACTAGCGGCGGCGAGGGTGGGCAGGACGCGATGAAACTGGTGCATAGCGGGTTTCCTTTCGATCTAGGTCAGGGTCAGTTAGCGGGCGCTGGAGATCAGCTGCGGCATTGCGGTGGGGTCGGTGACCCCCACCGGCGGGCTGGCGGGGGTACGGACTGGTCGTAGGAACGCAGGCAACACCACGGTGAGGTAGGCCAGCCAGGCGATGGCCTGAAGCCAGGTAGCGGTCGGGGTGAGGTTGAACATCCCCTTGGCGAGCACCGCATACCAGGTCGATGGGTCGATCATGTGGCTGATGTCGAAGGCCAGGCTGTTTTGCCCCGGCAGCACTCCGGCCTCCTGCAGGTCGTGGATGCCGTAGGCCAGAATCCCGGCTGCGACCAGGATCAACGCCACCCCGGTGACGCGGAAAAACAGGTGCAGGTTGATGCGGATTGCCCCCTGGTAGATCAGCACGCCGAGCACCACTGCACTACCCAGCCCCACCGCCCAGCCCAGCAGTGGCCACATCGAGCCGACCTGTGCAGCTTGCACGGTGGCGTAGAAGAAAATCGCCGTCTCCAGGCCCTCGCGGCCTACTGCCAGGAAGGCCACGAGGGCCACTGCCAAGGCGGTTTTTCGCGTCGAGCCTGCCCCCAGTGCGCGGCTCAACCGGCCTTTGAGCTGCCCGGTCAGGGTAGCGGCGGCGGTGCGCATCCACAGCACCATGCCGGTAACAAACGCCACCGCAACCAGGGAGGCCACGCCTCCTATCAGCTCTTGGGCGCGAAAGCTCAGTGTGGAGGTGCCGTAGGTGAGCAGCGCACCCAGCGCCACCGACAGAGTTACTGCGGCGAGCACCCCGGCAGCCACCCACCGTAACGCTTCCCGCCGGCCTGTTTTGACCAGGAAGGCCACCAGAATGACCACGACCAGGGCAGCTTCCAAACCTTCACGCAAGCCGATGAGGGCGTTACTGAGCAACACGGTGGATCTCCTTGGCGGGGCCGCGAGTAGCTAACTTAGGTTAGCCTAACCTTATCCGTAAGTCACTCCAGGGAGTCGGCTGCTGGCACCCGCACTCGTAGCGCCCCGGGCTGCACTCGGGCTGACAGGGTGGAAGCCACCCCCACCGGGTCACCGTCGATCTGAGCCAGTTTGGGGTGAGCCAGAGTGGCCGATAACACCTGCCCCTGGTAGTGGTCAACATTGCGGTGACCACGACGACGGTGGGTGATCAACTGCACCATCACCCCCATCCAACCCACCACCGAGCGAGGGGAGAGGATCAGCGCGTCCAGCGCGCCATCATCGACTGCAGCGTTAGGCATGAGGGAGATCCCCGCCTGGATTTTGCCGCAGTTGCCGATGAGCACGCTACGGACCCGCCCGTTGTGCACCAGCCGTTGCTCGATGCGCAACTCCAGGCGCACCCGATGCCCCCGCAAACGGCGCGCACCAGAGACCACATACGCCACCGGGCCCATACGCGCCTTGAGCTTGGCTGGGGCATGAGCCATGATCTCCGCGTCATACCCCAAACCGGTCATGACCAGAAACGCCTGCTCAGGCTGGTCGTTCAGGCTGACCCAACCCACATCGATGGTGCGATCCACCCCAGTGAGGGCCACCTCCACAGCCGCCGCCAGATCGTCTAAGGGGTGGCCAAGATTACGAGCCAGCAGATTGCCCGTACCAGCAGGCAGCAGCCCCAACGGCACATCCCGACCGGCCAACTCCTGCGCCACGCAGCGCACCGTGCCATCGCCTCCACAGGCCATCACCAGGTCGGGTTGCTGGTGCAGCGCTTGCTGGGTCTGGCCACAGCCCGGATCTTCCGCCGTGGTCTCCACAAACTGCGGGGGTTGCCAACCCCACCGCTGGCACGCATCAGCAATCGTTGCTTGAACCTGCCCCACCGACCCATGATCAAATTTGCTGGGATTGATGATGACAATGGCCCGTCCGGGCTGAGGGGCATTCACCCTGGTTAGCTTAGGGGCAGGCATTCGGCGCAGCCGCAGCCGATGCCGGGCTGCCTGCACGAACTGCTCCACATGAGCGCCCCAGCCTGATGCAGTTGGGCGTGCGGCAGGAAGTACAGGAGCAGAAGGGGTCGGCGGCTTTGACAGGCCTTGGTGCTGGTGCATCACCGTCTACTGTGGGAGGCCAGGAGGAGCAACAACTGGGTTACCCAGGGAGAACCCCTCCTCCAGCAGCCGGGGGGAGTAGGTGCGAAACGCGATGTGCGTTTCGGTGCGGGTTACTCCAGGCACCTTATTGAGACGGTCGGCCACCACCTCAGCGATCTGATCGTGGCTGGCGACCCGCACCAAGGCAATCAGGTCCAGATTCCCCGTCACCGAATACACCTCACTGACACCCTCCAGGTCAGCAATAGCTTGAGCCACATCGGGAATGCAATCCACTTGTGCGTTGATAAACACCATCGCGGTCACCATGCCAGCCCATGCTAGTGCCACCGAGGTCCTACCCCATGATGTCTGCGGCAGTGATGAGCGAGGCTCGCCAAGACTCACTGGTTCGTTCCACGAATCGGGCTGCTGGCCAGGAGTTGTTCGGGCGGCATCATGAGGACGCGCTCGGTGGTGGCTTCGGTGGACTCGGGAAGAGTCGTGAGCCGATACCCCGACTTGCGTGCCGGGGTCACGTTGTCATCTGTGTCACGGGGTCCTCATAGCAGTCGGTCTGGCACAGCTGGTGTCCGTTGCAGTGTGACGAACCAGTGTTACTTGACATAACGTGCATTATCGGCGTTGAAACCAACGGGAGTACAACTAGATGCAACTACTCCCGTCACTCGACGTGGGCGGCCGCAGCTGGTCAAAGTCATCGACGGACTATGGGGGGTCTCGCTCGAGGCTTGCCGTGCAGCGCATCTCGGCTCAGAGGTTCTTCACCTGACGGTAGAGATCGCGCAGTGCGGCGTCGGACATGTCGATGATGGGCTCGTACATGAACGAATTCACATGGATGTTCTCCGGCGTCATCAGCACCACAGTGTCGAGCGTGTTCACAGCCTCGGGCGTTCCTGCTCCCCGGCTCTTGAAAGCCCGGAACAGCGCTTGCGTCTGGTTCGCCACAATGGCGCCTGTGAAGACCGGGTCCGCCAACTTGTCGATCATGTACTTCTCCGCGAGTACCCTCGTGGCGATCGACAGCACGATTTTGTTCTCGAAGTTCACTCCCTCGGGCGCCGTGAGGGCGAGGTCGGCCTGCTCGATCAGAAGGTCCACCACGCGATCACCCTGCGGCGCCCACGCCTTGTGCTGCTGCTCGGGGAAGGTGTCCTTGAAGATTCGGTCGAGGTTGGCATGGGTAATAGAGTCCGAGTTTGACTTCCAGTGCAACAGCGACGTGAGCGTGATGTAGTCGGGGTCGTCCTCGCCTTTCGTGTACTCAAGGATGTTCCGCACGAACGGAATCGAGGCGATGCGCTGCATGCCGTCGGAGAAGAAGTTCACTTTGAACCCGCGTATGAACGGGTTGTTGACATGCTGAGCCTGGTTAAGGACAACCTTGGAGTCGCCCTTCTGAGCCATAAAGCACCGGTTATAGCCCACGACGCCGCGGCTGAGAAGCGTTCGGAAGAAGTCGAAGTTGTGCGTGAGCAGCACGAGCTTGAAGTCAGTGTGCTCAGCCATCTCTTTGAGGTACTGAATAATGGCGTACTTGTTCTTGTAGTCGAACGAGTCGGCAAGATCGTCGATGACGAAGAGGGTCTCGCGGCCCACAGCCTTGCGCGTTTCCATCTCAAAGAGAACGTTGAGGATGTAAAGGGCCTTCTTCTCGCCCTGGCTCAAGACAGACAGCAGGTCATCCCTCTCCACCCCCCTCGACTCGCCACCCTCCTCGAACTTGAAGATCAGCTTGAGCATGGCCTCCTGGCCGAGCGCAACCTTGTGCTTGTTCTCGGCACTCAGGCGAAACGGGACGAAGAAGCGGTCGTTGAAGATCCGAATGACCTTTTCCCAGTGCGTGCTCTCTTCAGCAGCCTGTTTCTCGATCTCCTTCCTGCGTTGCTCCGTACCCTTGAGGCAGGTGACGACGCGCTGGTACAGCTCCTCGCGCGTCTTCAGGTACGCCTTCCAGACCTTCTGCTGGAACGAGCCCACGTTCATGAGCTCAGGTAACAGCTCCTCTCGGTTAGCGATGAAGTTGAAGAAGTTGCGTGCGTCGACGTTTTTCTGCAGAGCCCTCTCGACCGCGTCCAGCTTCTTGCGGAGGGCATCGTCGTTCGTGATCCGTTTCTTTTCCTCGGCGATCAGCGCCTTTAGGTCGGCGTCGTTCGTGACTGTCCGCACTGTTTCTCCGTCCTGGTCGTGCAAGAGCAGTGAGTGCTTTGCGGAGAAGAAGCCGTTGTCGCCCAAACTCTTCGTGACGTTCGTCGCGTTGTAGAAGGTGAACGAACTCCGGTTGAAGAACGGTGACTCGTCCAGGAGCTCGTTGAGGCGCTTGACATACTCAGCCAGCTCTGCCTGGACGCCTGGGGTGCGTAGGACGGCGTCGACCTTGTCGTTGAAGAGGACGTCGTACGGCAGGTCCGCGAACCTGGTGTCATCGAGCTGGCCGACCTCGTACTCAACACGTGCTAACGCTTCGAAGAACTTGTCGGCCTCTGGGGTGAAGACCCTTGACACGGTGGCGATGACGTCCTGCTTCGTGCCGGACTGCTCGCGCAGCGCAGAGACCAGCTCGTCCCGCGCCTGGACGAGGTCGACCTGGAGGCCTTCGTACTCCCGTCGCAATGCTGCGTTGACCAGCAGAGTCGATGTGGACTCGGTAGGCCCCAATGCCTCGTCGTAGGAGAGCACGACCACGACGTCGTCCGGGTCTAGTTCGTCGCCTTTCTCGTCGGTGATGCGCCGCTCAGTATCCCTCGTCGGGAACATGCGGTCGGACGACTCCTGGCCGCTGGCGAGATCCTTGAACGTGTGGGCGAGCGACGTCTTCATCGTGCCGTTGGGAGCGTAGACCGCGACGGCGCGCCCGCTCGCGAAGTCGAACGTCGCATCCAGTTCTCGGATGCCATGGCAGTTCTTCAGCTCGACTTTGAGTTTCTCCATGGCCACCAACCTAGGGCGTGACGGTTCAGACGCAAGCGGCGTCCGGGCTCAGCAACTGCCGCGCCTAGAAACAGGTGCGAGAGCTGGTCGCCCCCCTTGCATTGCGGTGTTTCCGCAGGACACAGGCGAATGGCCCCTGGGCCCGGGGTCCGACGTGCACCGGAGCAGCCAGATATCGCCTGCTCAACAGGGGCTGGAGCGCTTCCACAAGGCGGTCGCCGTTGCTGAACAGGTCAGCCTGATCGCTGAAACCCATCGCCACAGCAAGTTCTTGGGTCACTCTTGCGGGGCCGGACCACTCCACGAGGCCCGAACACAGGATGGCTCTCTCACGGTCCGTCAGGTCCAACTGAAATGCGCTCGCCCACGGACACAGCGTTGCACGCAATTCGACAGATAAGCGATGTCACGCGCCCAAGCGATGAGTTGCTCCCAGCTTCGCCCGCTCTCCCGGAACCGTAGGTCGCCGGAAGATCACCAACTCGTCGCAGTCCAACTTGTCGCTTCGTCAGTTCTTGGTGGAGGAGATCAGTGCGGTGCTCACGCCATGGATTGGTTCAGGTTAAGCGCTAGCCAAAGCCTGCTGGAGCGCGGTGGTCAGTGCCAGTAAGAGGAAGGTGACGAAGGCGGCTGCGTTGGCCTCATGGTCGCTGGTGCGTAGGGCCGCGTAGTAGTCCTGTTGCCGGTCGCGGATTACGGTCTCCACGGGAAGGTAGGCCAGCAGGGGTTGCCAGCGGGTCAGGATCAGCGACTGCCACAGGCGGCCCAGGCGGCCATTACCGTCGGTGAAGGGGTGAATGAACTCAAGTTCGTAGTGCACCAGACAGCTGCTGACCAGGGGATGTTCATCGGTGGAGCTCAGCCATCCCAGCAGATCCCCCACCAGGATGGGTACGCGCGCCGCAGGGGGAGCCATGTGGATCAGTTGATCGTCACGGAAGACCCCTACTCCACCGCAGCGAAAATGGCCCGCAGGCTCGGCCAACCCGGCCATGAGTAGGCCATGAGCGGTCAGCAGGTCTTCCACACGGACGGGATCCCACGTGGCATTGCCTCATAGGCAGCCAGCGCATTGGTCACCTCCAGGATCTCGCGGGGATGACCCAACACTGGCTTGCCCTCGATGACTGCACTGACCTGCTCCACGGTCAGGCAGTTGGCTTCGATGGCTAGGGAGGCATGGATGCTGCGGATACGGTTGCCCCGCTGCAACTGCGGTGAGTTGACCCGTTCGCCTAACGCGCGTAAACCACCTACCAGTTCGGCAATCTCGGCCACCTGAGCGGTGATGGTGCTGCTGTGGGTGAAGGGGGGCGCATAGTCCGCCACGGGCTACTCCTTGGTGGGTCAAAGCTGGGCCTGCCTTGAGGGTAGCCCCCCGGCACGTAGGTGCAGATGGAGGTAGGCGGCGGCCTCGCAGACCGGGTCGGGTAGGGGGTGGACCCCGGTGAGAGCGGTGCGGTGGGAGCCTCCGGCCCAGACCATAACGGGAGGGTGTAGGGCGCTCAGGTGGTCGACCACCAGTTGAGCCTGCTTGACAGTGCGGGCGGTGGGCACGCCGATGACGGCAGCCGTCACGGGTGCATGGGGCTGGTGGGCGCGACCCGCAGCCTGGACCCACTCGGTGACCGGGACATCTGCCCCCAGGTACACCACGTTGACACCGAGGCGGCGCAGGCAGGTGGCAAAAGCGAACAGCACCAACTCGTGACGCTCCCCCGGTGGGGCGCCCACCAACACCATCGGTGCTCCAGGGCTCACCTGGGCGCCCGCCTGATCGAACAACCCACCCAGGGCGCGCATCAAACCAGCGCTGGCGAAATGCTCGGCGGCCACTGAGAGGTGGCCGGTTACCCACGCTGCGCCCAAGCGTTGTAACTGCGGTTGCAGCCAGTTCTGCGCGACGTGTTCAAACGCAGCGCTGGCCAAGGCCTGCTCTACGGTCAGGGCCAACACGCCCGGGTCCAGAGACATCGCCGTTGCTACCAGGTCCGGGTTTGGCAGGGGGTGCTGCCCAGCGGCCTGCAGTTCCCCCGTGGAGTCGGTTGAGCTGTTCAGCACGGCTTGCGCGGCCTGGGCGGTGGGAACTCCAGCGGCCACCAATGCGGCCATGTGGCGCAGGGCTGCCACCTGGGTGGGGTCGTAAAGACGATAGTTACCGCCAGAACGCGCAGGTTCCACGATGTGGTAGCGACGCTCCCATGCACGCAATGTGGCTTGGGCCACCCCGGTCAGGGCACTGACCTGCTTGACGGTGTAGCTAGGGCTGATCATGGGGCTCGCTTTCACCAACGACTCCAGGCAGGGTAGCAAAGCCTGGACAAAGGTTGAACAGATCAGCTAGGGTCGACCACAACCTTGGACAAAGATTGGACAAACGATCCGTGGACACTTCAGTGCACTCTCCCCTGACGGTCAGCCCCAGGAGGGATGCTGAGGAGAGTGATCAGGTAGTGCTGCTCAACGAGGTGGGGCAGCCGATCGGGCAGGCACCGCGCAGCAGCATCCATTCCCCCCACACACCGCTACATCTGGCCTTCTCCACCTACCTATTCAATGCTCGCGGCGAGGTGCTGCTCACCCGACGAGCCCTGAGTAAGAAAACCTGGCCTGGAGTATGGACTAACTCCTGCTGCGGGCATCCCCAGCCCGGCGAGGAACTGGAGGCCGCCATTCGTCGGCGCATCCGGCAGGAGTTGGGGCTGCGCATAGGCCGCTTGATCCCTCTGCTGCCCGATTTTCGCTACCGCGCCACTGACTCCAATGGGATCGTGGAAAACGAGATCTGCCCTGTTTATGCGGCGGTGCTCAAAGACCACCAGCCACCGTTGATGCCTGACCCCGATGAGGTGGCTGAATGCGCCTGGGTGCCCTGGCCCCACGTTCTTGCCGCCGTGGCCGCCACTCCGCAGGTGTACAGCCCTTGGGCGGCCCAGCAAATCGCCCTGCTGGGCCAACACCCCTTGCCTGATCTGAACCCCCCGCTACAGCCGCCTGTCTTAAGCCTGCAGGAGTTCACCGCTGAGGTGGATGCCCTCCTTGCCCAGCAAACTAGCGCCTTGATCCAGGAGTGGGCCAGTTATACCAAGCAGTTGCGGCTGGACATTCTGCCCGAGGATCTGCCGGCCTGGTTGGAACACCTGCTGGTGGGGCAGGGTAAACGCCTGCGGGTCATGATGACCTTCTGGGGTTTTGCTGCGGCGGGAGGTCGGGCGGACTCCCCCGGTTATCACCACGCAGTGCGCGCTGCTGCCGCATTGGAGACCTTGCACTTGTTCGCGCTGATTCACGACGACGTGATGGACGAATCCAGCATGCGTCGAGGTTTTCCGGCTGCCCATGTTCAGGCCGCTCAGTGGCACCGGCAGGCCAACGCTCGCGGGGACGCGCCGGTGTTTGGCCGCAACCTTGCCATTTTGCTGGGGGATCTGGCCCACACCACCGCCGACCGCTTGGCCCAAGACCTGCCCGAGGCGATGCGCCAGCAGTGGTATGCCCTCTCGGTTGAACTCATTGCTGGTCAGCGGGCGGACCTGACCGCTGCGGCGGCGGGTCGACGCGAGCAGGCGCACGCCCAGCAGGTGGCTGACATCAAATCGGGCCACTACACCATCACCCGCCCGTTGCATTTGGGGGCCTGTGCGGCGCAGGCTAACTCAGCAGTGATGGCTGCTTTGACGCAGTACGCCACCCATGTGGGCCGGGCGTTTGCCTGGCGAGATGACTACCTCGGCGTGTGGGGAGATCCAGTGGTGACTGGCAAACCAGCCGGGGAGGATCTGCTGGAGGCTAAAGCGACGGTTCTGCTCAGCGTGGCCCAGCAGCAGATGCGCGGCTGGCCAGCGCACCTGCTGGCCCGGGTGGGGACTGCAGGGTTTGGTCCTTTGGACGCAGCAGCTTTGGCCCAGAACATGCACGAGGCGGGTGTGGACTCCCAGTTGGAGGCAATGATCGCTGCCGAGGTGGAGGCAGCTGTTGATGCGCTAAACCCGCGTGTTCTGCCAGCAAGCGCGGTGGCTGGCCTGGGCCAAGCGGCCCAGGCCATCGCCTGGAGAGACGCGTGAGACGCTCCGGCTCTGCGCACCCTGGAGGAGGCAAAGGCAGGGTGGTCGTGGTCGGAGCGGGCTTGGCGGGGCTATCCGCTGCGCTGCACCTGGCCGGAGCGGGGCATGAGGTGATGGTGGTGGAGCGCGAGGCTATCCCTGGGGGGCGTAGCGGGTGGCGCGAGCAGGATGGTTTCGGGTTCGACACCGGCCCGGTGGTGTTCACCATGGTGGACCTGCTGGAACAAGCGTTTGCTGCGGTGGGGCGGCGCAGCAGCGAGTTTGTGGCCTTGCGCCTGCTGGATCCGGCCTACCACGCCTTCTTCGCCGATGACTCCCGTCTGCTCATTCGTCCCGGGTATGAAAAGATGCGAGCCGAGATTGCCGCGCAGTGCGGAGCAAAGGATGCGCGCGCTTTCGACCAGTTTCACGCCTGGCTCAAACAGCTCTACGAACTGGAAATGCCGCACTTTATCGACGTGAGTTTCAACTCCCCGCTGGGATTGCTGCGCTCCCCCGCCGCCGCTGCTCGGTTGCTGCGCCTGGGAGGGTTCGCCCGGCTCGGATCGACCGTGCAGCAGCGTTTTGCCGACGAGCGGTTACACCGGGTCTTCAGCTTCCAGGCCATGTATGCGGGGTTGGCTCCAGCCCAAGCACTGGCCCTTTACGCGGTGATCACCTACATGGACTCCATTGAGGGGGTGTGGTTTCCCGAGGGCGGGATGAATGCCGTGCCTCAAGCCATGGCTGCTGCGGCTGGGCAGGCCGGCGTGCAGTTCGCCTGGTCCACCCGCGTGGAGCACATCAACCCCCGCCGTGCAGGCCAGCCGGCTCGGGTCATCCTCGCTGGAGGGGAGCACCTGCGCGCCGATGCGGTGGTCATCACAGCCGATCTTCCCACCGCTTATGAGCAGCTTCTGCCCCACACCCGCCCACCCCGGGTCGCGCGTGCAGGCTCCTACTCCCCCAGCGCATTGGTGTGGCATCTAGGAGTAGCCGGTCCTCTGCCCGACCAGGTGGGTCACCACAACATCCACTTCGGGGCGGCCTGGGAGCAGGCATTCGATGATCTGCTGCACCGGGGGGTGCCGATGGCCGATCCGTCGCGGTTTGTCGCCATCCCCTCCCTGAACCACCCCCAGGCGGCCCCGCCGGGGCATCACAGCCTGTACGTGCTCGAACCGGTGCCTAATCTGCAGGTGGGTCGGGAGGTGGCGTGGCAGCAGGAAGGTCCTCGGCTGCGTGAACGCATCCTGGCCTGGATGGAGCAGTTTGGCTACCCCACGCAAATCCTCACCGAGCATCTGGTCACGCCGGTGGACTGGCAGCAGCAAGGCATGGCCGCAGGGACTCCGTTTTCCCTGGCGCACACCTTTGGCCAGACAGGGCCATTCCGCCCCAAGAATATCGACCGACGCCTGCCGGGGGTGGTGTTTGCTGGGTCGGGAACCACCCCAGGAGTGGGAATCCCCATGGTGTTGATTTCGGGCAAACTGGCCGCCCAACGGGTGCAGGAGATGCTGGCATGAGCCGCACACCTACCGCCCTTTTGGCTCAGGGGTACCGGCAGTGCGCGCAGCTGACCCGCAGGCACGGCACCACCTACTACTGGGGGGCGCGCCTGTTGAGCCCATCCCAACGTCGGGATGTGTACGCGGTGTATGCGCTGTGTCGATTGGCCGATGACCTGGTGGATGAGCCGCCCACCGGGCCTGATGCAGCTGACTCAGCGCAGCGATTAGCAGACTTTCGCCGCACTTTTTTTCACGCGCTGCACCAGGGCCAGGCTGACCAGCCGGTGATGGCGGCCATCATCGCCAGTATCACGGCTCGAGGCATCGATCCCGAGTGTTTTGAACGGTTTTTTGACGCGATGGCCGCCGATCTCACCCACACCACCTGGGGCAGCTGGCAGCAGTTGCGCGATGACTACATGGAGGGCTCCGCTGCAGTGATCGGGGAGATGATGCTGCCGGTGCTGCAGCCC
Organism: Actinomycetota bacterium; assembly: GCA_039812585.1. Classification (GTDB taxonomy): domain Bacteria; phylum Actinomycetota; class Actinomycetes; order JBDIAW01; family JBDIAW01; genus JBDIAW01. Next base: position 51,549 of record JBDIAW010000007.1, read on the forward strand.
CTCAGCTCCCAAGCCAAGCAGCCTGCGCGAGCATTGGGCCACGCCTTTCAGCTGACCAACTTTCTGCGCGACGTGGCCGAGGATTTGGATCGCGGTCGGGTCTACCTCCCGCAGGAGGACTTAGCCCGACATGGAGCCGACCCGTGGCTTCGTCAGGTGACCCCGGCCTGGCGTGCCCTGATGGCCGAGCAGATCCAGCGCAACCGGCAGCTGTACACGCAGGCCCAGCTGGGTTTGCCGTTGCTGCCTGCGTCATCGCGTCGGTGTGTGAGCACGGCTTTAACCCTCTATCGCCGTATCCTCGATCGGATCGAAGCTGCCGACTACAACGTGTTCGCTGGGCGCATTCGGGTGCCCAGCCGGGAAAAGGCGTGGGTCAGCCTGCGCGCGTTAGCGACGCGCTAACAGGCCACGCATCGGCACGCTCCACAGGTCGTGGCCGGCGGTGCTCCAGCGCTGCAGCAGGGTGTTGGCGGCCAAGAATCCGGTCGTGGCCGCACGCTCCATCAGAGCAACGGGGTAGTCGCAGCGCACCCAGTCCCCCGCCACCACCAAGTGGGGCGCGGGAGTGCTTACTCCCGGTCGAGCCGCCCAGGGCTTGGGGTCGATGAGGGTGCAGTCATCCCGGAGGAGAACCTCCTGATGCACCACCTGGGCCGAACAGGTCTCGGGATAGACCCGATGCAGCTGCTCCAGCAGCTGCCCCACCACGGCAGTGCTGTCCTGCGTGCAGGCGTAGGCGTGCAGCTCCACCACACTGCCCCGGTGCTTCGCGCTCCAGGTGGCTGCGCCGCGCTCGAAGCGCTCCAGCACCGAGACATTATCCAGCGGCCCATACCCGGCGGTCCCCAGGAACGCAGCACGACCAGGCTCCACGTGACGGTCTAACCACAAGCGCACCACAACAAACGGTGGGGCGTTGCGAGTGGCGGCCACCGCGCGCTGCCAGGGAGCCAAACCCGCATCCGGCAAGGCAGCGCAGAGGGCGCGGGCTTGACGCGGATCGGTAGCCAACACCACCGCATCTGCACTGAGCTGGCCGCTGGGCGTATGCACCGAGGCACCAGTAGTGGAGAGTTCAAGGTGATGCACCGGGCAGTCCACCTGGATCTGCACCCCCCTGCTGGCCAGGTAACTGCCCAGCGGAGCCCACAGCGTGGTGTCGTAGTCATCTTCGGGCACCTCGAACAGCAAACCCTCCGCCGAGCCTAAGAAGTAGGTGTGAAACATCGCCACCAACTCCCCGGCGGCAAACTCGGTGGGGTCGGCGAAAAACGAGCGGGCAAAGACCTCCAAGGCTAGGTCCCTGGCTGCAGCGGGGAAGTGGAGGCGCTGCAGAAATTGCTCCGCTGATTGCCCGTCATAGTTGCTGTAGGTGTCGGGGAAACGCACTCGCAGCAGTTCCAACGCCGCAGGCAGATTCACCCGCGCCAGCCCGGCCAGGCTAAACGCGGGAGAGCGGGCGACAAAGTGCAGCATCGACCAGGGTGGGGTGCGTGCCAAACTGGTGAAGGTATCGCGCATCCCGTCGGGGCGTTGCAGTGGGTAGTCATCGATCGGGCGCAGAAACCCCAGCGTGGGGTCAATGCGGGCAAGTAGGGCGCGCAGGTTGTAGTACTGGCGGAAGAAAGCGTGAAAACCCCGACTCATGGTGCGCGTTGTCCCCGGCAGAGGCCACGCGGCCACCCGGCCTCCTAAGCGGGGGGTGGCCTCCAGCAGGCTCACCCGCACGCCTGCCTCGGCCAGGCCCGTGGCGGCAGCCAGCCCGGCGATCCCACCTCCAACAACGATCACCGACTGCTGGTTCTCAATCTGGGCGCGGCCCGGTGGCGCCCGATGCAACACGGCCCGGCGGTCCCGTCCGGGCAGGCCAGTGGTAGTCATCAGGTGTCCTCCCGGGGGTCAGGGTCAGGCTGACGACGTATCCACAGCAGCACCGTCAGGGTCACCAAAGCCCACCCAAACCCGAAGTCCTCCACGGGAATGTCCCAGGGCCACCGTAACCCCATATGGTGGCCTGGGGTGTAGAGCACGATGGGGGCGCTGAGCTTAGTCAGCCATCCATCCACCACACATTGGAACCCCGCAATGATCGCCATACTGATCCAGTACTGCGCTTGGCGAAACAAGCCCGTGCGCCACCACCGCAGTTCCAGGCCCACCACCGACAGCACGGCGAGCACAGTCAGCAGGGTGTATTCAGGCATCGTGCTGCTCCCGTTGCGCTTGGCGCCTAGCGACCAGGTGGAGGACCTGACCCACTGCCTCATAGGTGAGCAGGGCACACAGAGGGATCACCACGAAGAAAACTAACTCCTCCAGGGGTAAAGGCCCCAGGAGGATCCCGGTGGTGAACCGAGGGCTGTAGGACCAGTGGTCACGCCAGATCCCCACCACGTCCCACAGGGCAAACACCGCCACGACCACGAGCAGGACTCGCGCCACCGTGCGGGGGCGGCGATACACCCGCGCGCGTAGGACGAACTCCAAGGGCAGCGTCACCAGTACGCAGGCGCCCATCAGCGCCAGGTAGTGATAGCGCTCATCCATGACTCGCCCCTCTAGTGTCCAAACCGTAAACGCATCCCGCGTACGCAATACCCCGCGATCAGGTCATCCCAATGCACCTGGGGTTGGGTCACCAGACGGGGCTCTAACGCTAGCAAGGCGGTCAGCAGAGTGTGGGTTTCCTGCATGGCTAGTGACTGCCCGGGGCATTTGTGCGCCCCGTCTCCGAAAGACAGGCCAGTGGGATCGACTCCTGGCGGCACCTGACGCCCCGGGCGCAGCCGTTGGGCGTCGGCTCCCATCACCGCAGGATCGGTATTGGTGTGGCGCACGCACACATCGACCAAATCTCCTGGGTGGACTTCGGCGGTGGAGTTCAGGGGGAAGCTGCCCACCACCCGCCGGTAAAGGTGACCCACCACCGGCTCCAAGCGAATGATTTCGGCCAGGATAGCCAGCTGGCCGCTGCGATCTGCCTGCTGATACTGCTGGCACAACTGCGGATCGCTCAACAGATGCCAGGCAGCCATGCTGATGAACTCCCGGGTGGTCACCATGCCGGCGCTGGCGTAGGTGACGCACTCCACCGCACAATCGGCGTTGGTGTAGCCCTGGCTGATCAGGTGGCTGATGACATCGCAGCGTGGCTGACGACGCCGGCTGCGAACCGCTGGGCGCACATCGCACAGGTAAAAAAGGGCCAGTGGCACCAGCGCGTTCACTGCGGCCTGGGCCTGACGCGCCAAGCTGCGCCCACCCTGACGGCGGCTGGGATCAAAAGGAGGTTGGTTGAACAAACGCACCAGTCTCCGCGCCATAGGGCGCACCGGAGCATGTGTTAAGCCCACGACCACAGCGCTGACCTCCACGGCATACCACAACGCCACCTCCTCGAGCAGACACTCCCCCTGCTGCTGGGCCTGGGTCAGTAGGCGCTGCGCGCTCGCGGTCATGAAGGGACCGTACTGGCTGCCCACCACCGCCGGAGCAAAGTAGCGCGCCACCGCACTGCGCTGCTGGTCATGCAGCTGCCCGTCGGAGAACAGGATGGGGTGGTGGCGGAAAAACCGGCGGGGAATGGCCTCGGCGGCAAAGCCGGCCTGGGTGGTGCGCTGGCGCTGCCGCAACACTTGACGGGCTGCCTGCCAGGTGTGAACCCGCACGACCCCAGGCTGGTCAGACCGTTCGCTGCGCTGGAGGTCAGCCTCGTCGGCGGGAGGGATCGCTTTGCGCGCGGGGTGGTGTTGCCTCACACCAAGGCTCGCATGGCTGCGGCAGATGCCTGTAGGTAGGCGGCAATCGTCTCGCGTTGGCTGGGGGTGATGGAGGCGTCCAACTCTTGCAACGCGCTGTACATGGGCAGCAATTGGCGCAGCACCGCTTCCCGTCCCTGGTCGGTGATCACGACATGCATGCGGCGTTTGTCCTGCTCATGGGGTTGCCTGCTGACCATCTCTCGGGCTTGGAGGCGGTCGATGATGCCGGAGGAGGCGGCGGTGGTCACGCCCAGGCTAGCGGCCAACTCCCCCGGGCTACACGTGGCGCGCATGAGCATCCGCAGTGCGGCCATCTCCGTGGCCGAGAGGCCAGCTCGACGGGCGATAGCAGCGGGGACCTGTTCGGCCACGGAGATCAGCTCACGCAGGGCGTTCAGGGAGGGGGTGTGCTCCCAACGCTGGAGGAAGTCAGTAGCCGGAGTGGCTGGTTTGACATGATCAGACATGGCATTTCCTTAGGACGGAAGTCGTGCTTGGTCAAGGAGTGCACAATATAGCTAACGAGATTACTAACATGCTAAGCTACTATGCCCACGTCATTGTCTACTCCTGGAGGAACCCGTGAGTGATCCCACCCCATCCGTGCGGCCAGAGCGCCTGCGCTTGACCCCTCGCCGTGCCGCGTTCATTGCCCTGGTGATGCTAGTGGTGGGCTTGGCGGTGGCCGGCTGGGGTAGCTCCGCTCCCACCCGGGACCCGGCCGCGAACCTGCCCTCCGGGTCGGACTCGGCCCAGGTCGCCACGCTGGCCTCCCAAGCGCCGGCGGGGGGATCGGGCTCCACCACCGCAATCGTGGTCTACTCCACAGCCGTTGCCTGGCAACCGCACACACTGATGCAGGTGCAGCAAAGCCTGCGTCAAGCCGCCGGCCAGCAAGGACTGACTGTGCTGCCCATCGGCGCAGGCCCCACCCCTGAGCTGCAGGCCAGCAGTGACAACAGCGCCGCGCTGGCCACCGTGGTCCTGCCCCCCACCGACACCGCAGCTCTGGCTACCACGGTCACGACTCTGCGCGAAGATCTGCGCCAGCACGCCCCGGCTGGAGTCACCGTGCAGGTCACCGGACCTGCCGCAGTGAAGGCGGACCTGGCTAGCGTCTTTGATGGTGCCAATCTCAAACTGTTGGTGGCGACCGCCCTAGTCGTCACCCTTCTGCTGTTGATCACTTATCGCAGTCCGTGGCTGTGGCTGATTCCCCTCAGCGTGGTCGCCTTGGCCGACCGGGCTGCAGCGGTCTTGGCTACTCGGGTGCTGGACGGGATCGGGCTGGTCTGGGACGAGTCGACCACCGGCATTTTGTCGGTGCTGGTGTTTGGAGCGGGCACCAACTATGCCCTGCTGCTCATCTCCCGCTACCGCGAGCTGCTGCGCCAGCGCGAGAATCGCTACCAAGCCATGGGTGTAGCGCTGCGCCAAACCAGTCATGCCGTGCTGTTCAGTGCTAGCACCGTCATCGTGGCAGTGCTCATGTTGGCCCTTTCGCAAGTGCCCACCTTGCGGGCTTTAGGAGTGGGCTGCGCGGTGGGGATCCTTGTCGCGGTCCTGTTTGCCCTGGTGATGCTGCCGGCGGTGTTGGTGCTGTTCGGTCGGTGGGTGTTTTGGCCGATGGTTCCCCGCATCAGTGCGCAGCGTAGCAACGCGCCCACGGGAGTGTGGGCGCGGGTCGCTCGCCTGGTCACCCGGCGTCCTGCCCTGGTGGTGGCGGTGAGCCTGGGCGTGTTGCTGGCGATGAGCGCGGGAGTATTCTCCGTGCGCAGTGGGCTGGACCCGGCTGATCGGTTCCTGCGCCAACCGGAGTCCATCGCTGCCGCTGAGAGGATTGCCCTCTCCTTCCCCGGCGGTAACGCCAACCCCCTCACCGTGGCCACCACCGGCCCAGCCTCCCAGGTCGCCCAGCGAGCCGCGAGCGTACCGGGAGTGGCCAGCGCCACCGACTCCTCATCGATGGCCCCCTTGCCCGACGGGTGGAGCTCCGTACAGGTGATCACTGCGGCTGCCTCCGACAGCGACGCGGCCCTGCAGACCACGCGAGCGGTGCGCGACGCTTTGCACGCTCAGGCCAGCCAGGCCGGTTTCACCACCTACGTGGGGGGCAGCATGGCGCAAACCCTGGACACCGATCAGGCTTCCTCTCGGGATCGCAGGCTGCTACTGCCGCTGATTACCCTGGCGGTGTTAGTGCTCATGGTGGTGCTGCTTCGTAGTGTGGTGGCTCCGCTGTTTCTGGTTGGTGGCGTGCTGCTGACCAACGCAGCCGCCCTGGGCACCTCGTGGTGGGTTTTCACCCACGTCTTGGGCTTTCCTGCCCTGGATGCGCAAACCGCGCTGCTGGCCTTCCTGTTCATGGTGGCCCTGGGGGTGGACTACACCATCTTCTTGGTCGTGCGCGCCCTGCAAGAGATGCGTAACCACGACTGTCGCCCTGCCATGATCCGGGCCTTGGCCGCCACTGGAGCAGTGATCACCAGCGCCGGAGTCCTGCTGGCTGCCGTGTTCGCGGTGTTGGGAGTGCTCCCCCTGGTCGCCTTGGCCCAAATCGGCGTGGTGATCTGCTTGGGTGTGCTGCTGGACACGTTGATCGTGCGCACCCTGTTGGTGCCCAGCCTGGCTCAGTTGTTGGGTCGCCACTTCTGGTGGCCCCGCCCGGTGCGGGGGTAGGCATAGGGTGGCGCCAGCTAGACCTCCTCGACGCGTAGCCCCAGATGGTGGGCCAGCAGCCCCGCAAGCTGCTGGAGTTGCAGGCTGCTGATAGTGGCTCCCCGCAGGTCAGGCAAGCCTTCGATGGTGCTCAGGTGCGCCCCGCGCAGGTCCACGTCGCTGAGGGTGGCCGCCCGCACGTCGAGGGTGTCCACTTGACAGTCGATCAGGCACAGCCGCCTAACCTGAGCTTGGTTGAGGTCAAGGGTGTCCAGGCGGCAGTGCTCCAACAGCAGGTCGGCCACTTGGCTGCCTCGCAGGTTGAGGTAGGTCAGCTTGACGCCGCTGAGGCGCACGCTGCCCCAATCCGACTCGTAGGCGTCCACCGCCCCCAGCCGCCCGGCGTCCAGGTGCACGTCGCGCCACCGGGTGCTCCAGGCCTGCACCAGGGCCACATCAGGGCGGTGCAGCACCACGTCGCGCAGGCTGGACCCCTCCAGCCTCAGGGTGGGAGTGTGCAGGTCGACCAGACGACAACCGTCGAGGGTGGCGTCGGTCAGACGGACCTCAGCGCCCTGCACCCCTAGCAGCTCCACCGCCTCCAACAATGCCCTCGATCGCAGGTCGTCCAGCTGCCCCGCAACCAGCGGGGGAAGCTCGACCGTCGGGCAATGGGGTGGGGCAGGGTCGGCAGGGGCTTGATGGCTCATGAGTGCTCCAAGCATTGGTCAAGGCAACGACGTAGACCAACGGGGAAATCTACACTGTCACTGTGGTTCCATTGCCGCGCATTAAACAGGAAGCGTTTCATATGCCCACTTTGACACCGAGCAGAATACCGTCACGCCAGCACCGCTCACCCTCCCCTGTGTTCATCATTTGTTTGATGTGTGTGGTGATTGCCGCTATCGGAGTGACCGCCTTCACGCTTTCCCGGTGTGATAGCGCCTTTGCTGCTGTTCCCTCTAGTCGCTCTGCAGCTGCAACGGACCAGATGAATATGAGTTTTTCGGGTAGCCGTTATACCTCTACCTATCATGTATTTGCCTCGGGCGTGGACACCAGCAAATCCGTTGGAATGCTGATTTATGCCGATGGTAGTGGTGAATACGGGTTAAAGAACCCCACAAGCTCGTATGCTCTAGCCGGTTCTCATGGACTCATCGCGGTTGCTCAGCGCCACAACATGATTGTCGTGACCCCCTTTTCACCTAATAAAGATTGTGATGATGGTGACGGATCTTGTTGGTATTACGGTGACTCAGAGGGCTATGCCCAATGGGCGAAAGAGTTGGTGCTCTCTCTTCAGCACACCTACGCTGTCGATAAGAGCCGTATGGCGATGGGCGGGTACTCCTCTGGTGCCCAACTAGCGACGGAATGGTGGGTTCCCTCGGGGGCTGCGCAAGCCACGATGACCGATGGCGTGATCGTGGCGATTTCCTATGGTGGTCGTCCGCAGATGAGTGATTCAACCTCGGATGCGTTCAAGAAAACGGTCCACATGAGTTGGAACGTCGGCTCTGATGACCCCTCCTATACCGGCGATGGTCAGTATGGAGTTCGGGCAGGGTATGACTACTACACCAGCAAAGGTTTTGATACCTCCCTCACTGTTGTTGACGGGGTTGACCACGATCGTGACGGGCAATTTGGTGCCATCATGGACCGGGAGATTACAGCTCACGTTCCGCCTGTGGGACATAGCGGCACTTCCTCTGCATCCCCGGCGCCCAGTTCCTCATCACCCACACTGACCCAACCGACCAGCAGTGCTAAGGCCGGCAGTACCCCAGCTAGCGGTCCTCCAGCCAAGCTCACCGGCAACGCCAGCACCGACAGCAGCCCAGCCCCGGCGCAGCCACCGCCCTCCCCCAATGTGACTGTCACCGGGCTAAACCCCTCTCCCAGTGTGGAGGTCACCTCCGCTCAGCATCCTGCTTGGCAATTCTGGCGCTGCCGGTAAAGGCCTGGCGTCAAACGGAGCTGGTCTTGGCTGGTTCATGCTCTGATCGGCTGGAGCGTGCGGGGATCCCCGCGCTCACCCCGAGCAGCGCGACTAGCCTTACCTGGCATGTCCTCCCCTGCTGATGTCCTTGACCCTCTGATTCGTCGCGCGATTGCTGCGGCCTTTGGGCCGCAGTTCTTCGACGAGGACCCGGTGCTGCGGCCCAGCCAGTTCGCTGACGTGCAGGTCAACGCCGCGTTGGCATTGTCCAAGCGGGTGGGGCAACCTCCCCGCCAGGTGGCTACCCAGATCGTGGAGCACCTCGATCTGGACGCGATCGCCAGCCAGGTGAACGTCAGCGGCCCCGGCTTCATCAACATCACCCTGCGCGAGAGCTGGATCGCCGAGCAGGTGGAGGCGATGGCTGGCGACTCCCGTTTGGGAGTGCCCCTGCAGCCCGGTCAACGCATCCCCATCGACTACTCCGCGCCGAATGTGGCCAAGGAGATGCATGTGGGGCACCTGCGCACCACGGTGGTGGGGGACGCGCTGGCTCGCACCTTGGAGTTTTTAGGCCACCACGTCATTCGGCAGAACCATATTGGGGATTGGGGAACTCCGTTTGGGATGCTTATTGAATACCTGTTGCGCGTAGGGGAAAACAGCGAGCAGGCGCAGCTGTTGGAAACCGACCCGAATGCGTTTTATCAGGCCGCGCGGGCGGCGTTTGAAGCCGATGATGATTTCGCGACCCAAGCACGCGCCCGGGTGGTGGCTCTGCAAGCCGGGGATGAGGAAACTCTGCGGCTGTGGCAAGGGTTGGTGGACCGCTCCAAACAGTATTTTAACCGGATTTACTCCCGTCTGGGGGTCACGTTGACCGATGGGGACTTGGCGGGTGAATCCCGTTATAACGATGCCCTGCCCGGTATTTGTCAAGAGTTGGAATCCGCCGGTATTGCCACGATCAGTGAAGGAGCGCTCTGTGTGTTCCTGGATGGTTTTACCGGTCGGGAGGGTAAACCCGTTCCGTTGATTATCCGCAAATCCGATGGTGGTTATGGGTATGGCACCACAGATTTAGCCACCGTGAAATACCGCGTGAACACCCTGCATGCCGACCGCCTGCTTTATGTCATCGGCGCCCCACAGGCGTTGCACCTGGCGATGGTGTGGCAAACCGCCCGCAACGCTGGGTGGTTGCCTGAGTCGATCCCCGCCATCCACGCGCAGATCGGCAACGTGTTGGGTTCCGATCGGAAGATTCTGCGCACCCGCAGTGGATCTCCTCTGCGTCTCATGGCGTTGTTGGAAGACGCGGTGGCCAGCGCCCGAGCCATGATCGACGAAGCTCGGCCTGACTTGGACGAAGCCACGCGCGCCCAGATCGCCCCGGCGGTGGGGATTGGGGCAGTGAAGTATGCGGATCTGTCGGTGGCACACGATAGTGAGTACGTCTTCGACTTGGGGCGCATGCTCGCTCTGGTGGGCAATACCGGTCCTTACCTGCAGTACGCAGCGGCGCGGGTGCGCTCCATTTTCCGTAGCGCCGGGTTGGACCCCGACCAGACGGTCGGAGCGGTGGAAATCGGCACGCCCACCGAACGCGAATTAGCGCTGCAACTGCTGGAGTTTGGCGCCGTGGTCACCCAGGTTGGTGACCTGTTGGAGCCCCACCGCCTCTGCACGTATTTGTTCAGCCTGGCGCAGGCTTTCTCTGCCTTCTACGAGCAGTGCCCGGTACTCAAGGCCGACCCGCAGGTGCGTCAGTCCCGCCTGCATCTGAGCGCCCTGACCCTACGGGTCCTGGTCACCGGCCTGGACCTGCTGGGGTTGGAGTCCCCCGAACAGATGTAGGCAGCGGAATAACCTCGTTCACCGACCCGTTGAGGCCAACGCGCACCACCCTTGATGTCCGTGGTGATCACCGGGCCCCTTGAGGAGAATCCATGGAGAGTCGAAGCTTCGCCGTGACCGGGATGAGCTGCGGGCATTGTGAGGCCGCCATCCGCCAGGAGGTTCAGGCCGTGCCAGGGGTCAGTCAGGTGCAGGTGAGCTCTCAAACCGGGGTGCTGCAGGTGCAGGCCTGCGCCGAGGTGGCGGAGGCGGCGATCCTGGCGGCGGTCCAGGAGGCCGGCTACACGGCGGTGCCCACCTCGTGAGCCAGCCCTCCGGTCAGACTCGCCCCCTACAGTTGGCGATCTCCGGCATGACCTGCGCCTCCTGCGCGGCGCGCATCGAGCGCAAGCTTAACCGTCTGGAGGGAGTGCACGCCAGCGTCAACTACGCCACGCATCAAGCCCACGTGCAGGCCGAGGACCAGGTTTCCACGCAAACACTGCTCGACGCCGTGGCAGCAGCGGGTTACCGTGCGCATCTGCCTGAAGCTGCCTCGGACTCCTCGCAAACCCCCCAGCAGCAACCCGACCCCGAGTTGGCGGCACTGCGGCAACGCCTGCTGGTCTGCGCCGCCTTGGCCCTGCCGGTGATCGTGCTGGCGATGGTGCCGGCGTGGCAGTTCACGCACTGGCAGTGGGCCAGCCTTACCTTGGCCGCCCCCGTGGTGGTCTGGGGGGCGTGGCCGTTTCACCGCGCTGCGTGGATCAACGCCCGGCACGGCAGCTCCACTATGGACACCCTGATCAGCGTGGGCACCTTGGCCGCTTTTGGGTGGTCGCTTTACGCGCTGTTCGCTGGCCACGCGGGGATGCCTGGCATGCACCATGAGTTCCGTTTCAGCGCCGAAGCGGGTCAGGCGGCCAACACTATCTACCTGGAGGTGGCCGCCGGGGTCACCCTGTTCGTCTTGGCTGGGCGTTACGCCGAGAAACGCTGCCAGAGTCACGCCGCCTCTGCACTGCACGCCTTGCTGCGCCTGGGAGCCAAACAGGCAGCAGTGTTGCGTGATGGTGTCGAAACCCTCCTACCCATTGAGCAACTGAGCGTCGGGGAGCAGTTCGTCGTGCGCCCCGGTCAGAGCATTGCCACCGACGGGTTGGTGGTGGAGGGCACCAGCGCGGTGGACAACTCGATGCTCACCGGGGAGTCGGTGCCCCAGGAGGTGGGGCCAGGCGATGAGGTAACCGGGGCCACGCTGAACACCTCCGGGCGCCTGGTGGTGCAGGCCACCCGCGTGGGCGCCGACACCCAGTTAGCGCGGATAGCAGCACAGGTCACCCAGGCCCAGGCAGGCAAAGCGCCCGTGCAACGGCTAGCTGACCGCATCAGTGCAGTGTTCGTGCCCTCGGTGTTGGTCGTTGCCGGGTTGACGCTGGTGGCCTGGCTGGTCACCGATCACTCCCCCAGCCAGGCTTTCGCGGCTGCCGTGGCCGTGCTGATCATCGCCTGTCCGTGTGCGTTGGGGCTGGCCACCCCGACCGCGCTGCTGGTGGGCACCGGCAGGGGGGCGCAGCTGGGCATCCTCATCAAAGGTCCGCAGATCTTGGAATCCACCCGCCGTGTGGACACCATAGTGCTGGACAAAACCGGAACCTTGACCACCGGCCACATGGCACTGCTGCAGGTCATCCCCGCCCCTGGCCAGGACCCGGAGCTTCTGCTGCGCTGGGCGGGGGCGGTAGAGGACGCCAGCGAGCACCCCATTGCCCAGGCCATCGCCCAGGCTGCGCGAGAGCAACACGCACCGCTGCCACCGGTTATCAACTTCCAAGCTCAGCCTGGGTTCGGCGCTCAAGGCAGCGTGGAGGGCCACCATCTCCGCATCGGTCGCCTAGAGCCGGCCACTCTGCCCGCGCAGCTTCGGCAGGCGGCCGATCAGGGGCAGAGCCAAGGCCAAACGGTGGTGATGGTGAGTTGGGACGGCCAAGTACGGGGGCTGCTGGCGGTGGCCGACCAACTCAAACCGACCAGCGCACAGGCGGTGGAGCAGTTGCGCACACTGGGCCTGATCCCTCGACTACTGACCGGGGATCATCCGAGGACGGCAGCGCACATTGCCAGTCAGGTGGGCATCAACCCCGACCATGTGCTGGCTGAAGTTATGCCGCAGGATAAGGCCCGCCACGTGGAGCAGTGGCAACGCCAGGGCGCGGTGGTGGCGATGGTGGGTGATGGGGTTAACGACGCAGCCGCGCTGGCGCAGGCAGATTTGGGTTTAGCGATGGGTACCGGCACCGACGCGGCGATCGAGGCCGCCGACATCACCTTGATGGGGGCGGATCTGCGCAAAGCGGCACAGGCGATCCGCCTGTCACGGCAAACTCTTCGCATCATCAAGTCCAACCTGGCCTGGGCGTTCGCCTACAATGTTGCCGCGATCCCTCTGGCCGCAGCGGGCTTGCTCAACCCCATGGTGGCAGGTGCCGCTATGGCAGCCAGTAGCCTCAGTGTGGTCGCCAACAGCCTGCGGCTGCGCCGCTTCGAGCGGTAGTGATGAGCCTGATTCGCAGTTCAGGTCTACTCGGTGAGGAGCTCTATTCCATGTCAGATCATCCAGAGCCGGATCGTCGTCGGCCGCGCAAACGGCTGCTGGCAGTTGTACTCGCCTTAGGGTTGGTGTTAATCACCACTCTGGTGGTGGCGTTGGTGTGGAGAGGGAACACCACGCGTCATGCCACTGCGGTGGCGAGCACCACCAGCACCGCCTCAGCAGATGTGCAGGTTGCGCTGCCTTCTCACACCCCGTCGGTGCCAGCCCTGGCCTCCTCCTCCACCATCGGCACCACCACTCCTGCCGGGTCGCCTTCCGGCGCCACCCAGCCCGGTACATCCCCAGCGACGCCTCAGTGCACCAACAGCGACGGAACGCCTTGCCCCGCCTCGTATTTCACCGGCCCGTTGGGGAAGAACAATGTGGTGCCACGAGGCACCGGCGCCCTGTTGATGGATCGCTATGGTGGCCAGGGGACTAGCTGGGCACAAGCCCAACAGGGGTTGCTGGCACGAGAGAAGGCGATGGGGCGCATGTTTGACTCATTCCAGTTTCAAACAAACGCTGAGGATCCCACCGCCACACGAGGTCAAGAGCAGTGGTTGATTGACCACGGCTACGAGTTTCTGACGATCGCTTGGACTCCCACCTACGATATTCCCGCGATTAACCGGGGAGATTACGACGCCTTGTACGTGAAAGCAGCGCAGTATTGGAAGCAGTTCGCCCCCACCCGGATCATGTTGCGCACCTTGGGCGAATTTAATCTCAAACAAGATCTGGTGGCCAACTCCTGCGGACAGCCTTTTCAACAGGCTTGGCAGCGGATGGTGAACATTTTCGCCCGACATGGGGCGAGCAACGTGGGTTTTTGGTACAACCCCGATGAGGGAAATAACCGCCAATGCATCATCGACTCCTACCCGGGGGACCGTTATGTGGACTGGGTGGGTTCGGATTCCTACAACTGGTGCAAGGTGGGCGACAATTCGTGCTATTCCACGCCCATTCATGCCGGTCCTGCCACCTTTGGAGAATTATTCAACTACTCCCCTGGGCAGTGCCCTAACGGTGCCTGCCCAAAAAGCCAGCACGAGATTTTCGGTCCGCGTAAACCCTTTGTTATTGGAGAGACCGGCACAATTTATGACAAGGACAACACCTCATTCAAGCCTCAATTTCTGAACTCGGTAGCCCCTGGTGCCAAGTCGATGAAATACCTGCGCGGGATTGCCTTTTTCGACTGTGATGTGACCGCCGTGGAAGGACCGCTAACGAATTTCCGAGTGGACGCTCCGACCAACGAACCTCAACATCTGGCTGCCTTCGTCAACCTCAGCCACGACCCTTGGTTCAATGTGTGGTGGCGCTAAGTACCGGCCTGAGCCTCTGCGGTGAAGGGGCTGCTGGCAGGCTTGCCTTTCCGTGCCTGAGTTATTGAGGGTTATTCTAAACTCTTTTCGTAGAAGTATAGAGCTCTTACTGTTTTGAAGGCTTGGGGGTATGTTCTCAA